>NZ_JBEXMW010000005.1:0-638084 GCF_040610775.1 Nonomuraea sp. NPDC003709
GGGCCGAAAGGTCGCCCCGCCCCGGTTCCGGTCGCGCAAGGACTCCCGGCAGAGCATCCGGTTCACCAAGAACGCCCGGTTCAAGGTCACCGAGTCGGGTCGCCTGCGGTTGCCGAAGATCGGAGACGTGCCGGTCCGCTGGTCGCGTTCGCTGCCCTCCGATCCATCATCGGTGACGGTGATCAAGGATTCGGCAGGCCGGTATTTCGCGTCGTTCGTGGTCGAGACGTCGGACGAGCCGCTGCCCGAGCCGCTGGCCGAGACGGGCTCCGAGATCGGCATCGACCTGGGTCTGACGCACTTCGCGGTGATGTCGAACGGCCAGAAGGTGGTTAACCCGCGTATCCTGCGCCGGGCAGCCAAGAAGCTCCGCAAGGCGCAGAAGGCGCTGAGCCGTAAGGAGAAAGGCTCGGCGAACCGCATCAAGGCCAAGGTGAAGGCCGCCAAGGCGTACGCCAAAGTAGCCAACACGCGCCGAGACTGGGCACACAAGCTCTCCACCACGATCATCCGCGACAACCAAGCGGTGTACGTGGAGAATCTTGCGGTGTCCGGCCTGGCGCGCACACGCTTGGCGAAGTCGGTGCACGACGCGGGCTGGTCGCAGTTCGTCGCCATGCTGGAGTACAAGGCCGTCAGGTACGGCCGCCACTTCGGCAAGATCGACCGCTGGTTCCCGTCGTCGAAGACGTGCTCGGCGTGCGGGACCATCGCCGAGTCGATGCCGCTGAACATCCGGGAGTGGACCTGCCCGTGCGGGGCGGCTCACGATCGGGACGTCAACGCAGCGATCAACATTCTCGCCGCCGGACAGGCGGAGAGACTAAACGACTGTGGAGCGCAGGTAAGACCGGGACTTGTTCCGGCACCGCGCGAAGAAGCAGTAACCCACCCGGAGCCACACGCGCGGCAGACGGGAGTCTCCATCCTTTAGGGCGGAGTGGATGTCAATACCCGGACCTCTGGCCGATCGGCGACGGTAACGCAACGGCGAGATGCGCCCCTGTCGGGCGCATCAGTTGACGATCTGGGTTGCGCCGGTGCGTCGGTCGGCTGGTGGTGGCGGCGCTGTGAGGTCGGTTTGTTGGTGGGGCGTGGTCGGGTCTGTGGGTCGATCGGGTGGTGGTCGGGGTGATGCTGGCGGGCGCGGCGGGTGGTGCTGTGGGGCATGAGCGGGTGGTGGGTGGTGTCGGGCCGGGTCAATCCGGGCGGGGATGGTGCTGTCGGGCCTGGTTGGGTGGGGGTGGTGTTGTCGGGCCTGGTCGATTGGCGGTGTGGGTTGTGCCGTTGGGGCGGTTAGCTGGCGATGCGGGTCGTGCCCGTCCGTTCGTGGAATGTTCGGCGGTAGGTGGTGGGGGATACCCCGACGATTCGGGCGAAGTGTGTTCGTAGGCTGGCCGGTCCGCCGAATCCGCAGCTGTCGGCGATCCATCCGATCGGCCGGTCGCTGGTCTCCAGGAACTGCTGGGCCCGGCGTACCCGCTGCTGCAGCAGCCAGCGCAGCGGCGACATCCCGAGCGCCTCGGCGAACCGGCGTTCGACGGTGCGCACGCTGACATTGGCCTGGGCGGCCAGGTCGGCGATGGACAGCGGCAGATGCAGTTGCTCGGTGGCCCAGTCCAGCAGGGCGGCCAGCCAGTCGTCGCGGACCACCGGCGAGGCGGGGCGGTGGTACTGGGCCTGCCCGCCGTCCCGGTGCGGCGGGGTGACCAGGCGGCGGGCCAGTTCGGCGGCCACCGCGGCACCGTGGTCGACCCGTACGACGTGCAGGCAGGCGTCGATCCCGGCCACCGTCCCCGCGGAGGTGATCACGTTGGCGTCCTCCACGTAGAGCACGGACGGGTCGACCCGGACGGCGGGGTAGCGGCGGCTCAGCTCCTCCGCGTGCAGCCAGTGCGTGGTGGCCCGGCGACCGTCGAGCACCCCGGCGGCGGCCAGGACGAAGGCGCCGGAACAGATGGACAGGATCCGGATCCCGCGCCGGTACGCCTCCCGGACGACGTCCACCAACTCGGCCGGTGGGTCGTCGTGCACATTCGTACAGGCCGGGATGACGAGGGTGTCCGCCGAGTCCAGATCCCACCCGCCGCTCACCGGGGCGAGGGTGAATCCCGGGCTCAGCCGCACCGGCGTGTCACCGACCGGGACCGCCGAGAACTGGTACCACGGATCGGCCAGGTGCGGCCGGTCGACGCCGAAGACCTGACACGGGACGGCTGCTTCGAAGATCGGCATGTCGTCGGTGACGGCCATGACGACGCGATGGGCGCGCATGTCGCGAATCTAGCGCACGTTGACGTACGCGACGGTGGCTCCCGGCGGCACCGTTCAGCAAGATCGGAGGGAGCCTGAACAGCTGAAGGAGACCTGATGACGGAGATCGACGGCCGGCCCGGTCGCGGGAGCGCGAAGCCGGTGGTGGCGGTGTTCGGCGCCTACGGGCACACCGCCCGGTTCGTGACGGCGGAGCTGCTGGAGCGCGGTTGGACGCCGGTATTGTCCGGGCGGGACGCGGTGAAGCTGGAGGCGGCGGCCGCCGCCCACCCCGGCGTGGAGTGGCGGATCGCCTCGGTCGACGACCCGGCCTCGCTCGACCGCGCGATCGCGGGCACGGCAGCGGTGATCAACTGTGCCGGGCCGTTCGGCGACACCGCGCCGCCGCTGATCGAGGCCGCGTTGCGTGCCGGGATCCACTACCTGGACGTCACCGGCGAGACCCTGGTCGCGATGAACACTTTCGACACCTACCGGGACGACCCGCGGGTGAAGGAGGCGGGCATCGTGGTGGCACCGGTGATGGCGTTCTACGGTGCGCTGGGCGACCTGCTCGCGACCGTCGCGATGGGTGACTGGCCGGCGGCCGATGACATCTCGATCGCGGTGGCCCTGGACAGCTGGCACCCGACCCGGGGCACCGTGCTGGCCGGCCAGCGCCGGGCCGGGCGGCGGGTGGTCTTCTCGGACCACCATCTGAAGGTGGTCGCGGGCGACGAGCCGCCGCCGAAGGGGACGTGGACGTTCGCCGAACCGTTCGGGACCCAGGACGTCGTGGGGCAGTTCTCCAACGCCGACGTGGTCACCGTCTCCCGTCACCTGGACACCCCGCGGATCGACGCCTTCCTGAACGTCGCCCCGCTGAAGGACCTCGGCGACCCGGAGACCAAGGGACCGCAGGCGGCCGACGCCGACGGGCGATCGGCCCAGGTCTTCCTGGTCGAGGTCGTCGTCCGCAGGGGGGACGAGCGGCGGCGGGTGGCTGCGCGCGGCCGTGACATCTACGCCATCACCGCGCCGATCGTGGTGGAGGCCACCGAGCGGATCCTGACCGGCCGCGGCCGGGCCACCGGGGTCGTCACCGCCGGGGAGCTCTTCGACGCCGAGGACTTCCTGCGGTCCCTCCCGCTGGACGAACTGTCACTGGACGAACTGTCGCTGGGCGACGAGTGAAAACGGCTGCGAATAGGGGGATTCAGGTTCGTCTGTCGTCTTCGGGATCGGCCCCCTCACGGTGATGGGCAGGGGATCTGGCTCCGTGTTCGGGCCGCTCGCGATGATGAGGGGGATTCGGGTTTGTGCGCCGGCTTCGGGGGCGGCCCCCTCACGGTAACGAGCAGGGATCCGGCTTCGGGGTCGGGCCGCTCGCGGTGATGAGCGGGGGATTCGGCTTCGGGGTCGGGCCGGTCATGGTGATGAGCGGGGGGAACCGGGTTCGTGTGTCGGCTTCGACGCCGGGCCGCTCACGGTCGTGAGCGGGAGATCCAGGCCGGACGTGCGAGCCTGCTCATCTCCCGCCGGTTCGGCGCCGTACGGGAAGTGGATCTCATCGCGGTCCTCTGCGACGACGTGATCATTTAACACCGACGGCACACGGACCTGTCGCCCCCTGCTCAGCCCCAAGCGTCCGGCCACGCGGCGGCTCAGTACAGCCAGCGGTGGGAGCGGACCACGGCAGCCGCGTCGCGGTCGGCCGCCCAGGCGGCGTCGGAGACGCGTACCGCCCGGAAGGCGTCGGCCAGCTCCTCGCCCAGGGCGGAACGGATGCGCTCGTTGGTCAGCAGCGCGCCGAGCTGCTCCTCGACGGTGGTGGGCAGCCGGCGGATGCCGCGTTCGGCCCGCCGCTCGTCGGTCCAGGTGCCGGGGTCCTCCTGCACCGGGTCGGGGGGCGTGAGGCCGTCCTCGATGCCGGCGAGGCCCGCGGCGATCACGGTGGCGAGCGCGAGGTAGGGGTTGGCCGAGGCGTCCGACGGCTTGAGCTCGACGTTGGCGTGCGCGGCGCCGAGCAGGGGAGTGGCCGGTACGAGCCGCAGCGCCGCCTCCCGGTTCTCCACGCCCCAGAACGTGTACGCGCCGGACCAGTAACCGGGCCGCAGCCGTTGCAGCGAGGACAGGCTGGGCGCGGTGACGGCCACGACGGCGGGCAGGTCGCGGAGCAGGCCGGCCAGGTAGGCGCCGCCCTCGGCGGTCATGCCCGCGGGCCCGTTGCCGCCGGACAGCAGGTTCGTCCCGGCGCGGTACAGCGAGGTGTGCAGATGCCAGCCGTTGCCCACCTGCCCGAGGGTGACCAACGGGGCGAAGCTCGCCCGCAGGCCGTGCGCTCGGGCGGCCGCGTGAACGGTCTGCCGGGCCAGCAACTGCCGGTCGGCGGCGGTGACCGGGTCGGCGGGGGCGATGTTGAACTCGAACTGCCCCGGGCCGTACTCGCCGTGGAACTGGCCGACGGGCACGCCGTTGCGGTCGAGGTCGCGCAGCAGCTGCTCGGCGAAGGCGTCGACGGCCAGCATCTTGGCCGGCCCGTAGGAAGGCCCCTCGTAGATGGGCCGTACGTCGTCGCCGTCGCCCCCGTCCGCCCGGCTGAGGTGGAACTCCATCTCGTAACCGGCCAGGAAGTCCAGCCCGAGAGCCGCGGCCCGGGCGACTTGGCGCTCCAGCACGCCGCGCTGGTCGTACGGCCACGCCGAACCATCCGCCGCGACCTGCCGGCCCGGCACCCACGCGAACCCGGGCTGACCGGCGAGCCGGACCAGCCGGTCGGCGACCGGCATCAGCCGGATGTCGCCCGAGGGAGTGCCCAGCGGGGGATGCCCGAAGGTGATGCCGTCGTGGGAGTCGAACACCGCGAACAGCGGCGTGACACCCACCCCACGCTCGACCGCCGCGCCGAACTGACCGACGGGCACCGTGCGCGACCGGGGGATCCCGTTGTTGTCGGCCCAGACGATCGTGACTCCGACGACACCCGCCTCGGCCAGATCGAGGTCGTCCGCGCTTGCCCGCGACGTGCCGGCGGCTATCTGGTCGAGCATCGACATCCCCTGACGATCGGCCCATCACGTCCGCGGCCGGCCACCTTGCCATGCGACCGCCGGACGTGCCCCGATTCGGGGCGTAATGCCTGGTCACAGCGCCGAACGCCGCGCCGTTCGATGTGCCGGTCACTATATAGACCGCGGGCCCGCATCCGACGGCGCCACGCCCAAGGCGAGGCCGTCGTACGCCGGCTGCGCGGCCGTCTCTTGCGCATTCGCCTGATCGGCGGCTGCGGTGGCTGGAGGCGACGACTCGCCGAGGCGTTGACACGGGGGCCGCCTCGCGCGATGCCCGCGTCGGTGGTGACGGTGAGTGTGGTGTGTGTCGGTGGTGATTATGAGCACCGATGCGGGGTCATCGGTCAGGGCCGGCCCTCACCTCAGGGTGCGGACGAGGTGCTCGGCGAGCGCGACGACCGGCAGGTTCGTGGTGGCCCGCGGGATCACCGGCATGATCGAGGCGTCGACGACCCACAGGTTGTCGCTGCCGTGCACCCGCCCGGTGCCGTCCACGACGGCGCCCTCCGCCGGATCGGCGCCGATCGCGCAGGTGCCCACCGGGTGCCAGTAATGGGCGGCGGAAGCGCGCAGCGAAGCCTCACCGGCTCGCGGGTCCGCGCTGAACTCGTCCAGCGGCGCCCCGAGCAGGGGCGCCAGCGCCGAGGAGGCGGCCATGCTCCGCCACAGCTCGATGCCGTCGCGCAGCACCGCCAGATCGTCGCCGTCCGCCAGGTAGGCGTGCTCGATGACGGGCCTGGCGCCGGGGGCGGGGGAGGAGAGCCGGAGGGTGCCCCGGGAGCGCGGGGTGAGGCAGGCGGCGGGGAGCACGCAGGCCCAGCCGTCGGTGGTGCGGGTGGTCCACGGGAGGAGGTGCAGGTCGTACGGGGCATGGCCGCCTGTCGAGCGGGCCTTGCCGATGACCTGCTCGTCCGGCACCGGCCGCAGCCGTTCGTACGCGGTGAGCCGGCGCGCCAGCTCGTCGCTCGCCGCGAAGCGCAGCTCCAGGGTCGGGTGGTCGTGCAGGTTGCGACCGACGCCGGGGAGATCGAGGCACGGTCGCACGCCGAGGGCGCGGAGCTCGCCGGCCGGGCCGACCCCGCTGCGCAGCAGCACCTCGGGGCTGCCGTAGGCGCCGCCGCAGAGCACGAATCTGTCGGCCTCGACGACCAGCCGCTCCCGTCCCCGCAGGACGTGGGCGCGAAGGACGGCCGAGCCGCGGAACTCCAGCCGGTCGACCAGCGCCCGGTCGACGATGCGCAGGCGGCCGTCGCCCCGAACCGGGTCGAGATACGCGAAGCCGCTGTTCCAGCGCACGCCGCCGGGGTTGTTCACGGGTGAGGGCCCGCAGCCGGCACCGCCGGAGAGGTCGTCCAGATCGTCCGTACGCGGGATCCCACAGTCGACCATGGCGTCCATCGCCGCTGCCTGGAAGGGGGTGAGCTCCTCATCCGTGTAGTGCCTGACGCGCAGCTTGGCCGCGCCTTCCTTCAGCAGACCGGTGAGCGATGCGTCGGTCCAGGAGAGGCCCCATGAGCGGTAGTCGGAAGCATGGCCCACAGTCTGGGAGCAGCCGTTGTGGGAAGAACAGCCGCCGATGACCCGCGCCCGCTCGAAGGCCAGCTCCCGGGTGGAGACAGCACCGGGGCCGCGGTATCCCCAGTCGTGCGTGTCCGGCAGCGTCGAGCTGTCGAGAAGCTCGTGAGGCCACCGTCCCGAGTCGAAGGCGCCGTAGTCGGGTCCGGCCTCGACGACCACTACGGACAGGGACGTGTTCTCGAGCAGGCGCCCGGCGACGACCGCGCCGGCCGTGCCGCCGCCGAGTACCGCGACGTCCGCTCGCACCCGCGGGTCTGAGTCGTTTACCATGGACAAAGTTTAATCGATCGAACGATAAAAGAACTAGAGAGGCAGGTACGGCGCATGGACGTCGCGATCCTCATCTACGAAGGGTTCACCGCCCTGGACGTCACCGGGCCGTTCGAGGTGCTGAGCCGCCTGCCGGAGGCCAAAGTGCGGTTCGTGGCCGCCACACCGGGGATGTGCGCCGCCGACCAGCCCGGCTTCGGCCTCGTGGCCGAGCCGCTGGAGAGCATGGAGCGGCCGGGCGTGGTCGTGGTCTCCGGCGGCAGCACGACCACACGGTTCCTCGACGACGAACCCGTCCTGTCCTGGCTGCGTCAGGCGCACGGGACCAGCCTCTGGACGACGTCCGTGTGCACGGGCTCGCTCCTGCTCGGCGCCGCGGGGCTGCTGGAGGGCCGCCGGGCCACGACGTTCTGGTACGAGCTGGAGAGCCTGAGCTGTTTCGGCGCCGAGCCGGTGTCCCAGCGCGTGGTCGAGGACGGGAAGATCATCACGGCGGCCGGCGTCTCGTCCGGCATCGACATGGCGCTGGTGGTCTGCGACCGGCTCCAGGGAGCCGCCTACGCGCAGGCGGTGCAGCTGGGGATCGAGTACGACCCCCAGCCGCCGCACGACGCGGGCTCGGTGGCGAAGGCTCCGGCGGAGGTGGTGCGGTTCATGCGCGACAACCTGGAGCGCTCGTACGGCCCCTCATGGGCGCGCAGGACCGCTCAGATCTCCTGAGCCTGCCAGGCGAGGTGGCAGGCCACCCGATGCCCGCCCCGCCGAGCCTCCTCGGGCTCGGCGGTGGCGCACCCGGCCACCGCGACCGGACAGCGCGGATGGAAGCGGCAGCCGGCCGGCAGGCGGAGCGGGCTGGGCGGTTCGCCCACGGCCACGACGGGACGGCGCCGGTCGGCGGAGGGGACCGCGTCGAGGAGCACGCGGGTGTACGGGTGCCCGGGACGTGCGAAGACCTCCGCGGCCGGCCCCTCCTCCACGACGCGCCCCAGATACATCACCGCGACCCGGTCGCACAGCCCTCGCACCACGGCCAGGTCGTGGGAGATGAACAGCACCGCCAGCCCAAGCCGTTCGCGGAGCTCGCCCAGCAGGTTGAGCACGGCGCCCGCCACGGAGGCGTCCAGCGCGGCCACCGCCTCGTCGGCGACCAGCACGTCGGGCTCCGCGGCCAGCGCGCGGGCGATCGCGACGCGCTGCCGCTGGCCCCCGGACAGTTCGCGTGGGCGGGCCCGCACGTGCTCCACGCCCAGCCCGACCATCTCCAGCAGCTCGCGGGTCCGGCGTGCGACCTGATCGGCTGGCCGCTGTCGCAGCGGCTCGGCCAGCGTCTGCGCGACCGTGCGCAGCGGATCGAGGGAGGCGCCCGGATCCTGGTAGATCATCTGGACGCGGCGGCGCATGTCCGGCGGGCGCCGCCGCGGGACGGGCACGCCGTCGAGCAGCACGCTGCCAGTGGATGGTCGGGCGAGGCCGACGATCGCCCGCCCGAGTGTCGACTTGCCGCAACCGCTCTCGCCGACCAGGCCCAGGATCTCGCCGTGGGCGAGGTCGAGGTCGACCCCGTCCACGGCGTGCACCCGCCTGCGGAACAGCCCGTCCCGTACGGGGTAGGTGACGGTGAGCCGCTCGACTCGTACGCTCATATGCCCTCCTGATGGACGCACGCCGACCGGTGCAGCCCGTCGAGTGCCTGGATCCCGAGGACGACCTCCTGGCAGGCCGGCTCCCGATGGGCGCAGCGCGCCAGGAACCGGCAGGCAGGGGAGTAGGCCGCCGGGCCGGGTGGCGCGCCGGGGATCGGCCTGAAGGGACCCGGCGGCCCGTCGAGCGTGGGCACGGCGTCGATCAGCGCCCGGGTGTACGGGTGCCGCGGCCGGTCGAGCACCTCGGACGCCGGGCCGGCTTCGACGATCTGCCCGGCGTACATGACGGCCACCGTGTCGGCCACCTGCCGGACCACCGCCACGTCGTGGCTGACGAGGACCACGCCGAGCCCTCGCTCCCTCCGCGCCGCGTCGAGGAGCCGCAGGATCTCGGCCTGCAGCGTGACGTCCAGCGCCGTGGTCGGCTCGTCGCACAGCAGCACGCCCGGATCCGTGGCGAGGGCCAGCGCGATCGCGACCCGCTGGCGCATGCCGCCGCTGAGCTCGTGCGGATAGGCGCGGGAGCGCAGCTCGGGATCCGGTACGCCGACGGCGGCCAGCAGCTCGACGGCCTGCCGCCGGGCGGCGGCCCGCGAGGCCCCCTGCCGGCGGCGTACGACGTCGGCGACGAAGGCTCCGATCCGCATCGTGGGATCGAGGGAGGCGTGGGAGTCCTGGAACACCATCGCGAGCCCGCTCCCGGCCCGGACGTCACCGGCGGTGCGGACGGCGCCCGGCGGCAGCAGGCCCATCGCGGCGCGTAGGGTGAGCGACTTCCCGCAGCCCGACTCACCGACGATGCCCAGACACTGCCCCGCCCCAACCGCGAACGAGACGTCGTCGAGCACCGTCAGCGCCTTCCCCCGGCGGCGGACCGCCACGCGCAGCCCGTCGACCTCCAGCAGCGTCATCCCGCCTCACCCCGCTCGCTCCACCGGTCGCCGAGGGCGGCGACGCTCGATCCGAGGATCACGATGGTCAGCCCCGGGAAGGCAGCCAGCCACCAATGGCTGCGCAGGAACAACTGAGCCTCCGACACCATGGCGCCGAGTTCGGGGGTGCCCGCGGCCACGCCCAGCCCGAAGAACGACAGGACCGCGATGCCCTGGAGCGCCATGCCCATGTCGGTGGCCAGGTAGACCAGCGACTGCCGCAGCGAATTCGGCAGCACGTGCTTGACCAGGACCGCGACGTGCGACAGGCCGAGCAGGTAGCTCGCGGAGACGAACTCGCGCTCGCGGACGCGGCGCACCTCGGTGCGGATGAGCCGCGCGTACACGACCCAGCCCAGCACGCCGAACGCGACGAGCAGGGACGGGGTTCCAGGGCCGAGCACGAACACGAACGCGATCAGCAGCACGTACACGGGCAGCGCCTGGAAGATGTCGGCCACCCACCGCACCGCCGCGTCCAGCAAGCCGCCGTAATAGCCGGCCACGGCGCCGATCAGCGTCCCGAGCAGCATCGGCAGCCCGGCGGCGAACAGCATCAGCAGCAGGTCGGTACGCAGCGCGAACAGCAGCCGGGACAGCACGTCCCGGCCGAGCGCGTCCGTGCCGAGCGGGTGGGCGGCACTAGGCGGCCGGAGCTGGTCGAGCGTCTGCAGATCCGGATCGGCCGGGGCCAGCAGCGGCGCGAGGACGGCGGCGAGGATCACCAGCGCCAGCACCCCGGCGGCCGGCCGGCGCAGCCAGGCGAACCCGCGCCGGGGATGCGCCACGACGGCGGCCGTCACCAGGTCGTCCTCGGGTCGAGCAGCGCGACCACCAGGTCGGCGAGCAGGTTGATCGCGATGATGGCCGTGCCGAAGATCAGCGTGAGAGCCTGGACCACCGGGAAGTCCCGCTGGCCGGCCGCGTTCACCATCTCGGCGCCCAGGCCGGGCAGTCCGAAGGTCTGCTCGACGACCACCGCCCCGAACAGCAGCGCGGCTGCCTGGACGGCCAGCAGCGTGACGGCGGGCGGCAGGGCGTTGCGCAGCAGGTGCCGCCGGATGAGCGGCCACCCGGACAGCCCCAGGGACCGCGCAGTCGTCACGTGGTCGGCGGCCAGCACCTGGCGCAGGCTCGCGGCGCCGCTGCGGGCCAGGAGCGGCATCGCGGCCAGGCCGATGGTCAGCGAAGGCAGCACCATCGAACGCAGCCGTTCCCCGAAGGTCTCGCCGAAGCCGCCCACGGGCAGCCAGCCTGTCCGCAGCGCCAGCAGCGAGGCCAGCATCAGGCCGATCCAGAACGGCGGGCAGTTGACGAGGACCGTGAGCGAGCGCGCGCAGAGCCTGGCGGCCCTCGATCGCGGGCGGAGCGCCATGAGCAGCGCGGCGGGCGCCGCCAGCGCCGTGCTGACGAGCAGCCCGCCGGCCAGCAGCCAAACCGTCGCGCCGGCGCGATCGGCGACGATGGTGGCGATGGGGGTTCCGGTTCGATTGGACCGGCCGAGATCCCCGTCGGCGAGATTCATCACGTATCTCCAGAACTGCACGAACATCGGCTGATCGAGGCCCGAGTCCCGGCGGACCTGCGCCACCTGCTCGGCGGTCGCCCGCGGCCCCGCGATGACCCGCGCCGGATCCCCGGGCATCAGCTGCTGGAGCAGGACGACGATGAGCAGGAGCGCCGCCAGCACCGGGATCACCTGGATCAACCGACCGGCCACGAAACGCAATCGTCCGGCGGACATGCTCAGCCCACCCACAGCAGGTCGGCGGGATAGAACAGGAAGGGCGTGATCTGGAGGCCCTTGACCTTCGGCGACACGGCGAAGAGCCGGTCGGGGAAGGCCGTCGGGATGTAGGGCAGGTTCTCATGGATCCACGTTTCGGCGGTCCGTACGGCGGCGGCCCGTTCCTGGTCGGTCTGCGCGACCTCCAGCCGGTCGAAGGCGTCGGAGATGGTCTTCATCGGCAGGCCGGAGTAGAGCCCGCCGGTGGCGACGATCAGGCCGAAGATGTCGCCCACGGTCGGCGACACGCTCCCCACCTCGCCCAGGGAGAGGTCGTAGGCGCCCTTCGCCTGCCGGTCGACGAGCACCTGGACCTCCAGTTTCTGCAGGTCGACGTCGACGCCGATGGCGCGTAGCTGTGCGGCCGCGGTCTCGCCGGCGCGGGTGGAGGACGGGGTCGTCGCGTCGACCACCAGCTCGACCCTCGTCCCCGGCCGGTAGGACGACTTCGCCAGCTCGGCCTTCGCCTTCTCGACCCCGGTCTCGTACGTGCAGCCGCAGCCGACGGACCCTTGCACGCCCGGGGGCAGCCCGCCGGTCGCCGGTGCGGCCAGGCCGCCGAAGACCGCCTGGGCGTACCGGCTGCGGTCGATGGCCAGGCTAACGGCGCGCCGGAAGTGGATGTCGTTCCCCGGTTGCTTGGCGGCGTTGACGAAGATGCCGTGGATCGTGGCCGAGGGGTGCACGAGCACCCGTTCGGCTTCGGGGATCTGGCCGGCCAGGTCCAGCGGGACGGCCTCGATGGCGTCGGCCTGGCGGCTCTGGTAGCGGAGCATCTGCTGGTTGGGATCCGCGACCACCTCGTAGACGAGGCGGTCCAGTTTCGGCCGCGCGGGGTCGTAGTAGTGGCGGTTACGTTCGAGGACGAGCCGCTGCCCGGGCTGGTACGCGGCCACCACGAACGGCCCGGCGCCGATCGGCTTGGCGAAGAAGTCCTTGCGGCCCATCCCGCCGAAGTCCTTCGGCACGACGACGGCCGAGCCGTTGCTGAGCCAGGTGAGCGTGAAGGTGCTCGCCTTCTTCATCTTGATGACCAGGGTCCGGTCGTCCGGGGTGGCGGTGCCGGTGATGGCGGCGTAGAGCGAGCCCATGGACAGCTCTTTGCGCCACAGTTCGACGGAGAACGCGGCGTCCGCGGACGTCAGGGGCCGCCCGTCGCTGAAGGTCAGCCCCGGGCGCAGCGTGAAGGTGATGGTCTTCGCCTTGGCGTCGAGCTTCCACTTCTCGGCCAGGCCGGGCTGGATGGAGGTGCCGTCCGCCGAGGGCCGCACCAGCCCCTCCATCACCTGTGGCAGGGTCTGGAAGGTCGCGAGCTGGATCGCCTTGTCGGGGTCCCAGCCGTCGATGTCGGCGGCCCGCAGGATGGTGAGGTTGCCACCGCGCCTCGCCGAGCCGTCAGTGGGAGAGTCGCTCGCCGTGCCGCCCCCGCAGCCGGTGACCAGCAATGCCATCGCGAGCAGGAGGCATGCCGTGGTTTTCATCCGCATCGTGTTCATCACCAGTTCGAACGTTCGATAAATCTTCTGGACGCGCCGCTCCGGTTCCGGGGGGCGTGACGGGAGGTCAGCGCAGGCTGGCCATCACGTGCTTGACGTGCGTGTAGTCCTCGAGGGCGTACATCGACAGGTCCTTGCCGTACCCCGACTGCTTGTATCCGCCGTGCGGCATCTCCGACGCCAGCGGCACGTGGTCGTTGATCCAGACGCAGCCGAACCGCAGTGCCTTCGACATGCGCAGGGCGCGGCCGACGTTGCGGGTCCAGACGGAGGAAGCCAGCCCGTACGGTGTGCCGTTGGCCAGCGCGACGGCCTCCTCCTCGGTCTCGAAGCGCTGGACCGTGATGACCGGGCCGAAGATCTCCTTCTGGACCAGCTCGTCGTCCTGGCGCAGCCCCGCGACGACCGTGGGCTCGTGGAAGAAGCCCGGCCGGTCGGCGGCGCGGCCACCGGCGACGACCTCGGCGTGCGCGGGGCGGCGGTCGAGGAAGCCCGCCACCCGCTCGCGCTGGCGCAGGCTGTTGAGCGGGCCCAGCGTGGTGCCGGGGTCGCGGGTGTCGCCCAGCACCAGCTTGCCCGCCTGGTCCGCCAGCCCGGCCACGACGTCGTCGTACAGGCGGGAGGAGGCGAGCACGCGGGTCGCCGCCGTGCAGTCCTGGCCCGCGTTGTAGAAGCCGGCGCCCGCGACCACCTCCAGGGCCGTCTCCAGGTCGGCGTCGTCGAAGATCACGACCGGGGCCTTGCCGCCGAGCTCCAGGTGGACGCGCTTGAGCGTGCGGGCGGCGTGCTCGGCCACCCACTTGCCCGTCTCCACGGAGCCGGTGAGCGAGACCAGCTCGACGTCCGGGTGCTCGACCAGCGCGGCGCCCGGCTCGTTCCCGCCGACGACGACGTTGAGCACCCCCGGCGGCAGCAGGCCGGCCGCCAGCTCGGCGAGCCTGACCGTGGTCACCGGCGTCGTCGGCGCGGGCTTGAGCACGGTCGTGCACCCGGCGGCGAGCGCCGGGCCGATCTTCCACACCGCCATCATCATCGGGTAGTTCCATGGCGTGATCTGCCCGACCACGCCCACGGGCTCGCGGCGGATCATGGAGGTGTAGCCCGCCACGTACTCTCCCGCCGACCTGCCTTCCAGGCAGCGGGCCGCGCCGGCGAAGAAGCGCAGGTTGTCGGCCATCGTGCCGATCTCGTCGCTCTTGACCACGTGCAGCGGCTTGCCGGCGTCGGCCGACTCCAGCTCGGCCAGCTCGTCGCCGTGCTCCTCGATCGCGTCCGCCAGCCGCAGCAGCGCGTGCGCCCGCTCGCCCGGCGTCGTGGCCGACCAGCGGGGGAAGGCCGCCGTGGCGGCGGCCACCGCCAGCTCGACGTCCTCGGGGCCGGAGCGCGGCGCGGTGGCGATGGTCTCGCCGGTCGCCGGGTCCAGCACGGGCGCCGAGCGCCCCTCCAGCGGGTCCATGGACTCGCCGTCGATGAAGTTCCGCAGCACGCGGAGGTCGGGCATGTCTGTCTCCCACATGTCAGGACGCCGCCAGCAGGCGCAGTCTCACCTTGTCGACCTTGCCGACGGCCAGCTTGGGCAGCTCGCCCTCCAGCCGGAACACCTTCGGCACCTTGTAGTTGGCCAGCCGCGACCGGGCGTGCTCGCGCAGCTCGGCCTCGGTCACCGGCGCTCTCGGCACCACGAACGCGTGGCCCACCTCGCCCCAGCGCTCGTCGGGCACGCCCACCACGGCCGCGAGCGCCACCGCCGGATGCTCCTCCAGCGCGGCCTCGATCTCCCGGGGGTAGACGTTGTAGCCGCCGGACTTGAACATCTCCTTGAGCCGCCCGACGAGACGGATGTGGCCGCCGGGCTCCTCCACCGCCAGGTCGCCGGTGTGCAGCCAGCCGTCGGCGTCGATGGCGGCGCGCGTCGCCGCCGGGTCGCGGAAGTAGCCGCGGGTGATGAAATCGCCCCGGATGAGCAGCTCGGCCGCCTTTCCCGAAGCGCCGTCCGGGGCGCGCAGCGTCACCTCGTAGTGCGGGTCCACCCGGCCCACGCTCCAGGACAGCACGTCGAGGGAGTCGCCGGGATCGGTGTAGGTCACCGAGCCGGTCGACTCGGTGAGGCTGTAGCTGGTGGCGAGCCGGGCCCCTGTCCGCGACAGCGTCTCCAGCAGGCTCCGCGGCGCGGCGGCCCCGCCCCAGAGGATGTACTCCAGGGAGCCGAGGTCGCATTCCCGCCATTCCGGCGTGGAGACCATCGCCAGCAGCTGCGTGGGGATGCAGTAGAGGTGGGTCAGGCGCTCCCGCTCCACCGTGCGCAGGGCTCCCGCCGGGTCGAAGCGGGGCATGTAGACCACCGTGCCGCCCGCGACCAGGACCGAGGCGCTGATGTCGCCGAGCCCGCCGATGTGGTTGAGCGGCAGGTCGCAGAGCTTGCGGGGCGCGTCGCCGTACCAGTGGCCCGCCTGCACGACCCCGCAGTACGCCAGCCCTCGGTGCGGGACGAGCGCGCCCTTCGGCTTGCCCGTGCTGCCCGAGGTGTAGATCATCGCCGCCGGGTCCAGCGATTCCACCTCCCGCCGGGCCGCCAGGAGGCGATCGTCGGGCCGTGCCGCCTCCACGAACTCCTTGTAGGAGGGCGACTGGTGGATCACCACGCGTGCCCGGCCCGGGGACAGCGCGCGCTGTGTGGGGTCGTCCGGGCCGAGCATGCCGAACAGCAGCGCCGGCTCGCTGTCGGCGACCACGTGCGCCAGCTCGGCGGTGGTGTACTTCGGGTTCAGCCCGACCCAGACGGCGCCGATGCTCGCCGTCGCCAGGAAGAGCACGAAGCACTCCGGCTGCGGATGGCCGAGCACCGCGACCCGGTCGCCACGCCTGACGCCGGCGGCCAGCAGCGCCGCCGCGCAGCGGTCGACGTCGTCCCGCAGCCGCTCGTACGTCCAGCGCCCGTTCTCACCGACGAGGGCCACCCCGGTGGGACGGTGGGCGGCCCAATGCTCTACATAGTCGGTGATCCGCGGCAGCCGGGGGAGGCTCATACCAGCACCGCCTGCTCGCGAGCCGACAACAACCGGGCGGCGTTGCCGTGCAGCAGCGCGTCCAGCGTCTCCGCCCGCAGGCCGAGACCGTGCCACTCCTCCAGCGCCCGCCCGTGCGGGAAGACCGGCCAGTCCGTGGCGAACAGCACCTGGTGGCGCAGCAGCCGGTCCATGAAACGCAACATCATCTCCCAGCCCGACCCCGGCACGCCCAGATACTTGGGTGCCAGGCCGCCGAAGTCGATGAGCACGTTGGGGTGCCGCCGCGCGACCGCGACGATCTCCGGCACCCACGGCCAGGCCGCGTGGCAGGCGATGAGCGTGGCCTCGGGGAAGTCGCAGGCCACCTGGTCCAGGCGGACGGGGCGTTCGGCCTCGATGGGGTGGCGCCGCGAGTAGTTGACGCCCGTGTGGATGGCGACGGCCAGGCCCAGCTCGGTGGCCTTGGCGTAGATCGGGTAGAGCAGGCGGTCGTCGATCGTGTGGCCAAAGAACGACGGCTGCACGTTGATCCCCTTCAGCCCCAGCGCGGCCACCCGCTCGATCTGGCGCACCGCGCGCATGACGGAGAAGGGCTCCAGCGTCACCGTCCCGAAGCCGGAGAACCGCTCGGGCCGCAGCCGGACCTGCTCGGCGACCTCCTCGTTGAGCGCGTCGGCGTAGTCGCCGTGCTCGTACTCGGCGTGCAGCACGGCGTGCCCGATGCCGGACTCGTCCATCTCGGCCAGCAGCTCGTCCATGTCCTTGTGCCAGCCGTCGCCGATGTCGAGCACCGCTTCGTACTGCGTGTAGACGTCGCCTCCCGCGGAGATCGGGGGACGGGCGACGCTGGGCACCCGTACGCGGAAGTCGATGATCGTCGAATTCATGGAATGTTCCTCCAGGTCACAGGGGGAGAGCGGCCGGTCGGCGGTGCCGCCAGGGGTGGGCGCGTTCGAGCTGTCCCGCCAGGGCGAGGACCGTACCGTCCTGCCATCTGCCGCCGATGAGCTGGACGCCGAGCGGCAGGTCACCGGCCCGCTCCACGAGCGGGACGGAGATCGCCGGCAGGCCGAGCATGTTGGCCAGCACGGTGAGGGAGGCGGTCTCCTCCGCGCGCCGCAGCGGAGCCCACGGGTCCGCCTCCTGCCCCTCCCAGAGCGAGCCCACACGGGGAGCGAGGACGGGGTTGGTAGGGGTGAGCAGGACGTCAACGGCGTCCCAGGCCTGGTACATCTCGGCCGAGCGTAGCTGGAACTCCAGGATGGTGGTCACGTACGTCAGCGAGTCGGTGTCGCGGGCGGCCTGACGGAGCGTCCGGTTGAGCGGTTCGACGGCGGACTCGTCGATCACCGCGCAGTCGGCCGAGCCGGTGGCGTACAGGATGTCGAACCGGGGGGTGAACCAGTCGGGGTCGAGGCCAGGGACGTCCTGTTCGACCACCTCGTGCCCGAGGTCGGCGAGCAGGTCGGCGGCGCGGCGGGCCACGGCGGCGGCCGTGGGGTGCACCTGCGCGGGGAAGGCCGGCTGGAGGTTGAGCCCGATGCGCAGCCGGCCGGGGTCGCGCTCCGCCCGCTGCCGGAACGGCACGCCGGGGCGCGGAGGGGCGTACCAGGTGGGCCGGGGCGCGGCGGCGAGCACGTCCAGGATCGCGGCGGTGTCGAGCACGGTGCGGGTGAGCACGCCCTCCGTCGCGAAGCCCTCCATGTAGTGGGCGTCGGACGGCACCAGACCGCGGCTCGGCTTCATGCCCACCAGCCCGCAGTAGCTGGCCGGCTCCCGGATGGATCCGGCCCCGTCGGAGGCGTGCCCGACAGGCAGCAGGCCCGCCGCCACGGCCGCCGCCGAGCCGCCGCTGGATCCCCCCGGGCTGCACTCCAGGTCCCAGGGGTTGCGGGTGGCGCCGTGGCGGGCCGACTCGGTGACCGAGACGGTGCCGAACTCCGGCGAGGTCGTCGCGCCGACGAAGACGAAACCCGCCTCGCGCAGGGCCCGCACCGCCGGGGCGTCGTGCTCCATGACGTTGTGGCCGACGCCGTTGGAGGCGCTGCACAGCGGCCAGCCGCGTACGGGGTGCAGGTCCTTGATCGCGATCGGGACGCCAAGGAAGGGCGGCAGCGGCCCGCCCCGCCGCGCCAGCTCGTCGGCGGCGTCGGCGGCCCGGCGGGCCTCGTCCGGGGCGACGTGGCAGAAGGCGTTCAGCGCGGGATCGATCACGTCGATGCGCGCGAGGTAGCCCTCCACGATCTCCCGGGAGCTCGCCTTGCCGGTCGCGACGTGCTCGGCCAGCTCGGTGGCGGTCGGCCAGCCCTCGGGGCCGGTGCCGACGGGATCCGTCATCGTTCCTCCTGTTTCTTGGGGATCGCCCGGCGGCCGGGGCGCCAGCCGGGGCCTGGGACGCTCGCGCGCAGCAGGCGGGTGTAGGGGTGCCGGGGCTCGTCGAGCACTTGTCCGGCGGGCCCGCGTTCGACGATCGAGCCGTGCCGCATGACCACGACCTCGTCGGCGACCTGGCGGACCACGGCGAGGTCGTGGCTGATGAACAGGTACGCGACCCCCGTGCGCGCGCGTACGTCGGCCAGCACGTTCAGTACCTGGGCCTGGATGGACACGTCGAGCGCGGCGACGGACTCGTCGAGGATGAGGATGCGCGGCTCGGCGGCCAGCGCCCTGGCGATGGCGACCCGCTGGCGCTGCCCGCCGGACAGCCCGGCCGGCAGGGCGCTCATCTGGCGCTCGTCGAGGCCCACCAGGCCGGCGAGCTCGCTCACCCTGCGGTGCCGCCCGGCCGTGTCGAGGGAGGTGTGCAGGCGCAGGATCTCCGCCACGGCGGCGGCCGGGCTCTGCCGGGGGTCGAGGCTGGAGTAGGGGTCCTGGAAGACGATCTGGACCTCGCCGCCGCGCCTGCGCCGCTCCCGTGCCGATCCGGCCGGCTGGGAGCGGTCGTGCCCGCAGGCGGTGATGCGGCCCGACGTCGGCCGTTCGAGACCGACGATCATGCGGGCCACGGTGGTCTTGCCCGATCCCGACTCCCCGACGACGGCCAGCGCGCCCGCCGGGCGCAGGGAGAAGCTGACGTCCGCCACGGCGACGGCCGCGCCGAAGGTCTTGCGGAGCCGGTTCACCTCCAGGATCGCCTCAGTCATGCGACACCGCCCGCAGCTCTTCGGCGCGGACACAGGCCACCTGGCCGTCCACCACGGCGCGCAGCTCGGGGCGCCGTTCGCGGCAGCTCTCCCGCACGTGCGCGCAGCGCGGGCCGAACGCGCAGCCGTCCGGCGCCTCGAACGCCGACAGCGGGCGCCCGGGAACGGTGGCCAGCCGCTCGGCCCGCCGTTCCAGGGAGGGGCGGGCGGCGGCGAGCGCGGCCGTGTACGGGTGTAGCGGCTGCTCGTGCAGCGACGCCGATGCCTGGACCTCCATGATCCTGCCCGCGTACATGACCGCGGTGCGGTCGCAGACGGCCGCCGCCAGCTCCAGGTCGTGGGTGATGAACAGCATGGCCAGCCCCCGCTCGCGGCGCAGCTCGTCGAGGACCGCCATCACCTCGGCCTGCGTGGTGACGTCGAGCGCGGTGGTGGGCTCGTCGGCCAGCAGCAGCCGGGGCTCGGCGAGCAGCGCGGCCGCGATCATGGCGCGTTGCAGCAGCCCGCCCGACAGCTCGTGGGGGTACTGGCGCAGCCGCCGCCGCGCGTCCGCCACACCCACCTCGTCGAGCACGCGGACGGCGCGTTCCTCGGCCGCCCGCCGGCTCAACCGCCGGTGGACGCGGAGCGCCTCGGTGAGGAAATCGCCCACCGTGCGCACCGGGTTGATGTGGGCACGCGGATCCTGGAAGATCACGGGCACGCTCGCGCGCAACTCGCGCAGCGCCGCCCCGCGCAACGCCCCGGCGTCCACGCCCCGGACCCGGATGCCGCCCGCCACGCGTGCTCCGGGCGGGAGCAGCCGGACGATCGCGCGGACCGTCATCGACTTGCCCGATCCGGACTCGCCCACCAGACCGACCGCCTCGCCCTCGGCGATGGAGAGTGACACGCCGTTGAGCACCGGTTTGGGGCGGTTCCCGCCCGGCAGCGTCACGGTCAGGTGGTCGATGTCGAGAACGTCGCTCATGCCGTGCCTCCCCGCCGGAAGAGCCGCCACGGGCGAGGGCGGCCGCCGGACAGCCGTTCGCCGAGCACGTTGAAGGCCACGACCAGCAACACGATGCAGCCGCCCGCCAGCAGCGACTCGGCGGGATAGCCCTGCAGCACGCCGGACTGCCCGCCCGCCACCATGACGCCCCAGTCGGCGCCGGGCGGCTGTACGCCGAGCCCGAAGAAGGACACGATGGCGAGGTCCACCATGGCGTAGCCGAAGAAGAGCGTCGCCTGGGCCGCGATGAGCGGCATCAGGTTGGGCACCAGATGCCGCAGGCAGATCGCCACGGCCCCCAGCCCCTGGACCTCCAGAGCCTGGATGTACGGTTTGCGGCGCTCGACGAGGGCGGCGCCGCGTACCAGCCGGGCGATGTACGGGACGTACGCCACGGCCAGCGCGAGGACCGCCGACGTCAGCCCGGGGCCGAAGACGGCGGCGACGAGCATCGCGAGCAGCACCCCGGGGAAGGCGAACACCACCTCCAGCACGGCCGATACCACGGAGTCCAGCCACCCGCCGAGCCAGGCTGCGGCGATCGCGACGGCCGTGCCCGCCGTCACGCTCAGCGCGACGACCCAGAGCGGCCCGAGCAGCGAGGTCCGCGCGCCCGTCAGCAGGCGGGCGAGCAGGTCGCGGCCCTGGCCGTCGTACCCGAGCGGGTGGCCAGGCCCGGGAGCGCCGTAGGCCTGGGCGAAGTCGCTGGCGTTCGGGTCGACCGGGGAGAGCGCCGGGCCGATCGCCGCGAGGACGACCGCCGCGACGATCACGGTCGCGGCCACCGCGCCCAGCGGGCCTGTCCGCGGCGTCCGGTACGTCGCGGTGAGCGCGGTCATGGCCGCCTCCCCAGCTTGATCCGCGGGTCGAGAACCGACGCCCCGACGTCGACCAGAGTGTTGACCAGCACGAAGGACGTGACGAGCACGAGCGAGATGCCCTGCACGACGGCGAAGTCCTTCGACAGCGCGGCGCTCACCAGGTACGCCCCCAGCCCGTTGAGGCCGAAGGCCCGCTCGACGACGGCCGCCAGGGCGATCATGGACGCCACGGTCATACCCGCCAGGGTGCTGATCGGGATGGCGGCGTTGCGCAGGGCGTGCCGGCGTACGACGGTCGCGTGGGGGATGCCGCGGCTGATCGCGGTCTGCACGTGTTCGCGCTCCAGTTGCTCACGGACCGAGGTCCGGGTGACGCGGGTGACGGCGGCGGTGGCGGAGCCCGCGAGGGCGAGGGCGGGCAGCGTGAGGTGGCGGAGGCCGTCCCACAGGCCCGAGCCGTCGCCGAGCGCGGGCAGCCAGCGCAGGCCGACCGCGAAGACCCCGATGAGGACGATCGCGGCGACGAAGGGCGGGACCGCGACCGCCACCGCCGTCGAGACCACCACCAGCGAGTCCACGATCCCCGGCCGCAGGGCCGCCAGCAGCCCGAACGCGACGCCGGCGATCAGCACGATCACGGCGGCGTAGAGGATCAGGGCGACGGTCGTCCCGGCGCGCGCGGCGATGAGGTCGGACACGTCCTGCCGCAGGACGATGGACACACCCAGGTCGCCGCGGACCGCGTTGCCGAGCCAGTTCGCGTACTGGACGAGGAACGGCTCGTCCAGGTGGTAGCGCTCCACCAGGACCCGAACGCTCTCGGGCGGCAGCGACCGGCCGCCGGCGAGCGTCGCCAGGGGATTGCCCGGGGCGACCGAGAGCCCGGCGAAGACGACGAAACTGGACACCAGCAGCGTCGCCACCAGCATGATCGCCCGTCGGAGGAGGTAGGCGGCCATGCGGTCAGCCCACCGCTCCGAGCCGGTCCGCCCAGGGGGCGAACAGGTGCTGCGAGGAGACCGTGGCCCCGGTGAGCCTGGCGTTGAGCACCAGGACCGTGTCCGGGGCTACGATCGGGATCCAGGGCAGGTCCTGGGTCACGGCCTTCTGCGCCTGGACGGTGTACTCGGCCCGCTGCCGCGCGTCCTCGGTACCGCGGGCGCGTTCGAGCAGGTCGGCCACCTCTGGATTGCGATAGCGGCCGTAGTCCTGCGGCCCGCCGGGGATGGAGAGGGTCGCGTAGAGGGCTCCTGGGTCGGCCCAGTTGGGGTAGTTGGTGGTGAAGAATCCGTCCACCTCGGCTCGGGCCTTGGGGTCCAGGAAGAACCCGCTGTAGGCGTCGGCGGAGACAGCCTTCAGCTGGGCCTTCAGCCCGATCTTCTCGGCCGCCGTCTTGAAGAGGTTGGCCTCGGTGACGAGCTTGTTGAGCTCGTTGCTCATGCCGAACGTCACGGTCTTGCCCGTCGCTCCGGCCTCCTGGACGAGCTTGCGCGCGGCCTCCAGGTCGACTTCGGGCGCGGGCAAGGCGTTCCACGCCGCCTGGAAGGCCTCCCGCTCGTATCCCCACGTCCCGGGGGTGCCGAGCGCGCGGGCAGGCTGAGCGCTCCCTTTGTAGAGAGTCTGGATATAGGCCTCGCGGTCGACGGCCAGCGACAGCGCGCGACGCACCCGCGCGTCGGAGAGCGGGCCTCTGCCCATGTCGGCGACGATCAGGGCGTCGATGAGGTACGACGGGCCGCGGTAGACCTTCACGGCGTCACTGGCGCGGACCTGGTCCATGGTGGACAGCGGCAGTTCGAGGTAGGCGCCGTCCACCTCCCCGGTGAGCAGCGCCGCGGTCAGCGTGGCCTCGTCGGGGATGCCCTTGAAGTCGATCTGCCGCGCCGGCGGCGCCGCCGCGCGGTTCCAGTAGGCGTCGTTGCGGACCACCGAGAGGACGTCGCCGGTGCGCCACTGGCCGAGCTTGAAGGAACCGGTGCACATCGCGCCGCCTTTGACGGTGCCGTAGTCCTTGCCCTTCGCCTCGGCGTAGCGCTTGGAGATCACCATGCCCGGCATGTACGACAGGACGTCGCGCAGCCAGTAGTCCGGCCGCTTGAGCTTCAGGGTGACCCGCAGCGGGCCGGTGGCCTCGACGGAGGCCACCCGGTTCAGCGTGGGCACCCAGTAGCCGCCGCCCTTCGGGTCGCGGTTGCGCTCGATGCTGAAGGCGACGTCGTCCGCGGTCATCGGGGATCCGTCCCAGAACCTGACGCCCTCGCGCAGCGTCAGGACGGCCGTCTTCGGGTCGGGGAAGTCCAGCGCCGTCGCCAGGCCCGGTCCCACCGATCCGTCCGGGGCCTGCCGGAACAGCGACTCGCACATGAGGCTCGTCACGGTGATCTCGGGGTAGTCGCCCGCGGTGATCGGGTCGATGGAGGTGGTGCCGCGGTAGAGCGCCCAGGTGATCCGGTCCACCTTCCCGGATCCCGGCGGGGTGGTCGTGACGAGCTCCCGCTGCGGCGGGCCGCTCGGCGCCGCCGTGCCCGCGGCTCCTCCGGTATCCCGGTAGCAGCCGGAGGTGATCAGCGTCAGTGCGGCCGCTGTGGTGGCGATGGTCCTTTTTCGCACGCCTTGCATCTGCGATGGCCCCTCAGGTGAAGATAAGTAGTCGAACGATCGCTCAAATAAATGCCGACGTCAAGGTCTCGTCGAGGGCGTCCAGGAACAGGTCACAGTCGGCCTCCGCCAGCACGAGCGGGGGCTTGATCTTGAGCACGTTGTCGTCCGGTCCGTCCGTGGAGATGAGGACACCGCGCGCCTTCACCGCCTCCTTGACGGCCGCGGCGGGCGCGGTGGCGGGCGCGCGGCCGTCCAGGCTCAGCTCTACGCCGATGAACAGCCCCTCCCCGCGCACGTCCCCGATCAGGGGATGGCGCTCGCGGAGGCGGCGCAGGCCGCGCAGCAGCCGGTCACCGCGGTCGCGCGCGCGGGCCTGGAGGCGCTCGTCGCGGATGACGTCGAGCACGGCCAGCCCGGCCTCGGCGGAGACCGGGTTGCCGCCGAAGGTGTTGAAGTACTCCATCCCGGTCTCGAAGGAGCGCGCGACCTCCGGGGTCGTCACCACGGCGGCCAGCGGATGGCCATTGCCCAGCGGCTTGCCCAGCGTGACGATGTCCGGCACGACGCCCTGGAGCTCGAAGCCCCAGAAGTGCCGTCCCACCCGGCCCAGGCCCACCTGCACCTCGTCGGCGACGCAGACCCCGCCCGCGCGCCGCACGTGCTCGAAGGCCTCGCGCAGGTAGCCGTCCGGGTAGACGATCTGGCCGCCGCAGCTCTGCAGCGACTCGGCGAAGTACGCCGCGGGTCTTCGTCCGCGGGCCGCCAGGGCGGCGATCCGCTCCGCGACTGAGGCGGCGTACCGCCTGCCGAGGTCGTCGTCCCGCCCGGCCCTGAGCCGGCCCCGGTAGGGGTCGGGGAGCTCGCAGACGTGCGTCGTGCGCGGTCTGCCGCGCCCTCCCCGCCGGTCGAACTTGTACGGGCTCAGCGCGATCTGCGAGGTCAGATGGCCGTGATAGGCGTGGTCGAGGACCAGCACGTCCTCGGCGCCCGTGTGGGCCATGGCCAGCCTGAGCGCCAGGTCGTTGGCCTCGGAGCCGGAGTTGACGAAGAAGCAGACCCGCAGCGGGTCGGGCAGCAGCTCGCCCAGCCGGCGGGCGTACTCGACGACGGACTCGTGCAGGTACCTGGTGTTGGTGTTGAGCCGGGCCGCCTGCCGGTGCGCCGCTCCGACCACCCGGGGGTGGGCGTGGCCCACGTGGCAGACGTTGTTGACCAGGTCCAGGTAGGGACGGCCGGAGGCGTCGTACAGGTAGGCGCCCTCGCCGCGGACGATGTGCAGGGGCTCGCGGTAGGCCAGGCCCAGCGCGCCGCTGAAGGTGGCGCGGCGGCGGGCGCGCAGGGCGGGCGCGTCCTTCCGCGGCCGGGCCGCGCCGCCGTCCGGCCGGCCGAGCAGCAGGTTGGGGTCGATACTCACGCTGGTCCACACGTCGGCCTCGGCGTGGGAAGCGAGGCCGACGTCTACCCCGGCGAGATGGGTCAGCAGCCGGAGGTTCAGGTGCGAGCCGGTGACCGTCCCCAGCCGATCGCCGGGCGCCAGCTCGTCGCCCGGAGTGATCGAGGCCGCGTCCACGTGCCGGTAGAGCGTCCAGAACGGCACACCGCCGTCCGTCCGATGCTCCAGCAGCACGTACGAGTCCCGCCCCGAGGCGCGGACGACGGCGGGCAGCGGGCAGCGCACGGTGGCCGCCTCGCCGGCGTGCAGGTCGCAGCCCAGGCGAACGCCCTTGTCCGACTCCTCACCGTGGCGGGTCGGCGCGGCGTCGGAGCGGGGCTCCAGCACGGGCACGGGGCGGGCGGCGCCCGACTCGAAGTGCTGGCGCACGGCCCGCGCCAGCGGGTTGGCCTCGAACCCGACCGCGTCGCGCAGCAGGAAGTGCGCCAGGTCGGGGCTCGTCCCCGCCAGCCGCCGCAGCGCCCGCGCCACCCCGCCCTGGCTGACGAGCAGGTAGTCGTTGCCGGGATCCTGGCGATGCCGGTACGCCGACAGGCAGACGCTCATCGCCAGCCGCGTCCGCATCAGGTCGAACAGCACCTCCAGCTCGGCCGGGAGCAGCGGCGTCACCTCGTCGTAGCCGCTCACCAGCGGCAGCACCGCCCGCAGGGGGTCGTCGTGCCCCTGCATCGCGTAGGCCCCGGCCACGGCCGCCCCGCACACGCGCGGGCTCCACACCACGTCGCCGAAGTCGATGAGCCCCGCGACGCCGCTGTCGTCCACCAGGATGTTGAGCTCGTTCGCGTCGTTGTGGACGACCTGGTGGGGGAGCGCGGCCAACCGTGGGGCGACGTGCTCGCCGTAGCGGTCGAACGCCTCGCGCACCAGCGGCCGCAGGTCGTCGGCGACGAGGGGCGCCAGCTCCGCCACCTGCGGTGCGCTGGTCAGGTTCCACAGCAGCTCGCGGCGCATCGCGGGATGGGTGAAGTCCCGCAGGGCCAGGTCGACGCCGGCGACCCGGCGGCCGAGGTCGCGCAGCAGCTCCCCGGTCGGCTCGACCTCCGCCCAGGGGCGGCCGTCCATCCAGGTGAGGACCCTGGCGATGCGCGGGCCGCCCGGCCAGGAGACGGTGACGGAGCACCGCCCGTCCACGGCCGGCACCACCCGTGGCGCGGGCGGCGGATCCGCCCGTCCGGCCAGGTGCAGCAGCGCCGCGTCCTGCAGGTCCAGCTCGGCGGGGTCGGTGCCGGGCGCGTGCAGCTTGACGACGTACCGCCCGCCGGCCGTGCTCAGCCGGAAGTTGCGGTCGCTCTCCCCGGGGAGCGGCCGTACGCGGCCCTCCAGCCCGTAATGCCGGTGGGCGATCTCGGCGGCGCGGTCCAGCTCTGTCACGGCGTCTCCCCTCCCGAATGTGATCGAACGATCGCTCAAAAAACACGCGATGTCAAGACCCGGACCCGCGCCGGACTCAGTCGCCGGAGGGCTCCTCGCGCGGCTCGATGGCCAGCTCGACCCGCTCCAGCAGCAGGTCCGGGTCAGGCATGGCGAGGTCCTGGACCTGGAGGAGGTGCCCCTCGCGTTGCGCGCCCATCAGCGACAGCGCCATGTCGGCGAACCGCTCGCACAGCTGCGGGATACCGAGCTCGCCGTCCGGCCGGTACCAGTGCGCGATCCCGGTGGCCATCTGCAGCAGCGCCAGGCGCGCGACGCTGCCGCGGTCCTGGAAGACGCCGTCGCGCACGCCGGCCCGCAACGTGTCGGCCCACACCGCCTCGTAGGCGTCCCGCAGCCGCAGGATGTCCTCGCGGGCCTCGCCTGTCAGCGCCTGGAACTCGTGGTCGGCGACCTTGGCAGCGCGCGGGTTGCGCGCGTGGAAGGCGACGTGCACGGCCATCAGCGCCGCCAGACGCTCGGCAGGGTCGTCGATGTCGCGCAGCGTCTCCTCGCTGCCGGAGACCAGCACGTCCATGACGCGGCGGGTGACCGCCTCCAGCATCTCGTCCTTGGAGGAGGCGTAGTAGTACATCCCGGAGACGGCGACTCCCGCGGTCTCGGCGATGTCGCGGATGCCCGTGCCGTGGAACCCCCGCTCGGAGAAGAGCCAGCAGGCGGCGCGGAGCAGCTGGAACTCCGTGCGCACCGAGCGCGCGCGCCGGGAGGACTTCGCCTTCATCCGGCCACCGCTGGTCCGCTGGCCTCCGGGCTGGTTGGTGGTCGCCATGATCCTGAACTATTCCATAGCCAGGGCGGTCGCCGGGTTCGTCACCGTCAGCGCCGTGATCTCCGCCTCGGTCAGACCCATGCGGCGCATCAGCGGGATGACGTTCTCCAGGATGTGCGGGTAGCCGGGGCCGCCGTAGCGGCGCAGGTAGACCTTCTGGCAGATGTCCTGGGCGATCAGCAGCCGGTCTCCGAAGCCCGCCTCGATCAGCATCTGGAGCCACTCGACGCGCGTGCGGTCGTTGGGCCGGCGGGCCTCGGGGTTGAAGGCGTAGTAGCTGGACTCCTGCCCGAACAGGTCCAGCTCCAGGTAGCAACCCGTACGGGCGAGCTCCAGCAGGTCCTCGGACCGCCACAGGGTGCGGTCGAGATGGGACATGATCACCCGAGTGGGGTCGCCGCCCGCGTCCAGGACCGTGCGCACGGCTTCGAGAGGCGCCTGCGGGTGGCGGCCGGGGTGGATCTGCAGGGGCGCGCCCGTGACCTGCTGTGCGCGACAGGCGGCGCGCAGCACTTTCTCCTCGACGGGATGCACGGGCCGGCTCAGACCGATCTCGCCGATGAGCCCCGCGCGCACGCCGGTGTCGCCGACGCCGTCCCGCACGTCCGCGACGATCTCCTCATGGACGGCCTCGAGTGGCGCTTCGGCGAGCCCGGCCGGATGGTAGTCGCGGCAGTAGTAGCCGCTGCCCATCACGATGTGGACCCCGCTGCCGCGCGAGACGCGGGCGAGCCCGAGCGGGTCCCGGCCCAGCCCGACCGGCGTGGAGTCCACCACGGCGCCCCCGCCGGCCGCGCGGTAGAGGGCCAACTCCTCGGTGGCGTCCTGCTCGGACAGCAGTCGCAGGTTGTCGATGTTCAGGACCGCGCGCTTGATCCAGTCGTGGTTGTCGAGACGAACGGGCTCGGCGACGCGGGCGCGGACCGACGCGGGGAACTCCTGCCGGATGGACGACGCCGGCGACCCGTCGCCCGCCACCGGCTCCAGGCCCCAGGGCCGCACGATGGCCGACATGTCGGACAGCACGTGCTCGTGCGGCTGCGTGTGGCCGAGTTCGGACGGTTCGACGTCTCCGAGGACGGTGCGCACGCGGCGACCCGGAAGTATTGTCACGGAATTATTCTATCGATCGTTTGGACAAAAAACGATGGCCTTTGTGAGGCGATGCGCCGAATGTCCTGACGGTGGCGGTGTGCTCTGGCAGCATGGCGGCGTGCATGTCGGCCATCCCGTGATCCGCGCGCTGCGCGCCGCGGTGTTCACGGCCGTCTGCGTGCTGGCCTCCGCCGCCCTGCACGTGCTGGTGGGCGGAGGCGGGATGCGGCCGGGCGGGCTCGCGGCGGCGATGGCGGCGATCTGGGCCGGCGCCTACCTGCTGGCCGGTCGCCGGCGGGAATGGCCGGAGCTGCTGGCCCTGTGCGCGGTGTCCCAGTACGGCCTGCACCAGCTCTTCTCCGGCTCCTCCCCGGTGAGCCCCGTCTTCTCCTCCGGCCACGAGCACGGCCCCGGGCTCGCGATGCCGATGATCCACCTGGCCGCGGCGATGTGTTCGAGCTGGTGGCTGGCTCGCGGCGAGCTGGCCCTGGTGATGCTGCTGCATCTGAACGCCGTGTGCGTGGCAGGCGTGCGAACCCTGCTCGCGGCCGTGATCATCGTCCTGGCGCCCCTCGCGATCATCGGGCGTCCCCCTTCCGCGCCGGTACGGCGGGAGCCGGCCCTTCGCGTCCCCGCCCTGCTGGCCGTCGTCGTGCCACGTCGCGGACCGCCTGCCTTCCCGGCGGCCCGCCGCTGACCCGCGGGTCCGCGAACGCCTGATCCGGCGCCTCCCCGACAGGCGCCATGACCTTCTCCGGCATGCCGCCGGGGCCCCATGACTTCGGAGTTCACCCATGACCTTTCTTCGGCGTGCCCTCGTTCCGGCCGTCGGCGCCGTACTCGTGCTGCTCCTGACCTCGCCCGCCGCCCTGGCCCACGACCGTCTCAAGGCCAGCAACCCGGCCGACCGCGCCAAGCTGAAGAGCCTGGAGACGATCGAGCTCGAATTCACCTCGCACATGCAGCTCCCCACCATCGTGCTCGACGGCCCCGGCGGCAAGCCGGTCCCGCTCGACAAGCCACGCGTTCAGGGCAACAAGGTCTTCGCCCGGCCCACCGGCACGTTGCCGGAGGGCCGCTACCGGATCGCCTGGCGCGTGGTCTCCTCGGACGGTCACCCGATCCAAGGGGAACTCGCCTTCACCATCACCACCCCGGACCCCTCGCCCAGCCCTCCGGAGGAGACGCCCACTCCGGCGAGTTCTCCCGACACTTCGGAGAGCTCTCCCGAGCCGCAACCCGCCTCCGCCCAGCCGCCCTCCTCCTCACCGGTGGCGGCCACCCGGGCCGACGGCACGTCGGGGCTGCCCGGATGGTTGTGGGCGGCGCTGGCGGTGGTCCTCGCGGGCGGCGCGGCCGTCGTCCTCGCCGCGCGCCGCAAGCCCCGCCCCGGCCGCGGCTGATCGCCGTGGATCGCCGTGGATCGGTCTGCCGTCACCGTTGGCGGCACACCGATCCGTCGGCGATGATGATCGCTGAAGGAGGTACCTTGCGCCGTGACATGACCCGTGCAGGCGGGGATCTCGCCGACGAAAGAGACTTCCGGCGCCTGTGGGCGGGCACGACCGTGAGCCAGCTGGGCTCGGCGGTGAGCATGGTCGCCCTGCCCGTGGTCGCCATCACCGTGCTGGACGCCTCGGCTTTCCAGGTCGCCTTGTTGTCGGTGATTCAGGCGGTCACAATTGTCGTCGTCGCATTTCCCGCGGGGCGGTATATCGAATTCCGGGCCAAACGCCCGGTCATGATCTGGTCAGATATCGCCAGATGTATTTTGCTGTTAAGCATTCCGGTCGCGGCGTTCTCCGGGCTGCTGACATTCGCTCACCTCTGTGTCGCCGCGCTGGGCAACGCCGCCGGCCAGATCACCTCGTCCGGGGCGGCGCAGGCGCATCTGAAGGCTCTCGTCCCCGCCGAGCGGCTCATGAGCGCCAACAGCCGCCTGGAGTCGACCCGCTGGTTGAGCGTGCTGGTCGGCCCGTCCCTGGCCGGTCCGCTCATCGGCGTCCTGTCGGCGGTCGGCGCGCTGATCGTCGACGCCGTGTCGTTCGTCGTGAGCGCCTGGTCGATCCGGTCGCTGCGCACGCCCGAGCCACCGCCGCCCGCGCGCGAGCCGAGCCCCTCCCGGCGGGCGGAGCTGTTCGCCGGATGGGGCTTCGTGCGCGGGCATCCGGTGCTGCGGCGGATGTTCGCGAGCTGGCTCGTCTTCGCCGGCGCGAGTGCGATGGCGACGCCGCTGAGCTCGCTGTTCTACCTGCGCGACCTGGGCTTCGCCCCCTGGCAGTACGGCCTGCTCATGGGGCTCCCTTCGCTCGGCGGCTTCCTCGGCGCGCGGCTCGCGCCGAGGCTGAGCAGGAGGTTCGGCATGGTCCGCGGCCTGTGGTGGGTGAGCCTCTGGCGCGGCCCCTGGTACGCGCTCATCCCGCTGGCCTCACCCGGCACCGCGGGCCTGCTCCTTTGCGGGTTCGGCTTCGCGGGCGTGCTGTTCTTCTCCGGCCTGGCGAACTCCACCATGACCACCTACCGCCAGCTCGGCACCCCGGACCACCTGCTGGCCAGGGTGTCGACGCTCTGGATCTTCGCCACGAACGTCACCCAGCCGCTCTTCATCGCCTTCGGCGGCCTGGTCGCGAGCACGCTCGGCACACGGGCGGGCCTGTTCCTGGTCGCGGCCTTCATGTGCGTGTCCGGCCTGTTCCTGCCCCGGCGCTCGGAGGATCACGTCTGAGACCCCAGCCGGGCGCGCAGCCCGAGCAGGACGTCGACCACCAGGAACGCGGCCAGCGAGATGCCCATCAGCGGCAGGAAGACCCCGACGGCCACGGCCAGCAGAGCGAGCGGCGCCAGCAGGGCCCAGGACACGTTCCGCCAGCCACCCCGGGGGTACGGCTTGCCGAAGCCGCGGGTGGGCCGGCGGCGCCACCACATGCGGTAGCCGAGCACGATCAGCGTGATCAGGCCGACGGCCAGGAGCGCCAGAAGGATCTGGTTGGCCAGACCGAACAGCAGCCCCATGTGCCCGTCGATGCCCCACCGGGCGAGCTTGGCGGCCGGCGAGTAGTCGGCGAAGCGCAGCTCGGCGCTCACCTGGCCGGAGGTGGCGTCGACGGCGACCTGGTCAAGGCGGGTGGGCGCGGTCTTGTCGATCTCCTTCACCAGGTAGGGCGCGCCGGCCTTGGCGGGCCAGGTGATCTCCAGCGGGCCGGACAGGCCCTTGGCGGCGGCCGCCTGGGCCACGCGGTCCACACCGACGTCGGCTCCACCGGCGTGGTGTCCTGCGGTCGCGGTGTGCGCGGCGTGGTCGCCGCCCGAGACGTCGATCGACGGGGTCGTCCAGTCGAGCGTCGCGCGCAGCTCGTCGACGTTGGCTCCCGCGTACTTGGACCAGGTCAGGCCGGTGGCGGACAGGAACAGCAGGCCGAGCACCGCCCACAGGCCGATCGAGCCGTGCCAGGACAGCGTGCGGCGCACCCCGCTCGCGGCGCGGTCGGGGACGAGCAGGTGGCGCCGGTTGCGGCGGCGCCGGGCGACCCAGAGGACCAGGCCGCCGAGCGCGACCACCCACAGCCAGCTGGCGGCCAGCTCGCTGTAGATCCGTCCGGGTTCGCCCAGGTGGAGCTGGCGGTGGAGGGTGGAGATCCAGGCGCGTACGGGCAAAGCTCCGGAGCTGCCGTAGCTTTCCAGCGTGCCGCGCACCTGGCCGGTGGAGGGGTCGACGAAGACCGCCAGCTGGGTGCTCTCGGCCAGGCCCGGCTGGTTGATCAGCACGCGGGTGGTCTGGCCCGGCTCGGCGCCGGGCCGTACCGCGGCGACGGTGCCCTGGGGGTGGGCCGCGCGGGCCGCCGCGACCTGCGCGCTGAGGGGCAGGCTGGTCCGGCCGGCGGGGGCGGTGAGCTCGTGCTGGTAGACGACCTGCTCGATCTGGTACGAGGCGGCGTACATCAGGCCGGTGCACGCGGCGACGAGCAGGAAAGGGGCGATGAGGACGCCCGCGTAGAAGTGCAGCCGCAGCACGAGCGGGCGCAGCGCGGCCCAGGCGGTCCGCTCACGGGACGGCGGGGGGACGTGATCGACGGTATTGCCGACGTCGGCGGTCGAGGTCATCAGGCGTTTCTCCACTCACAGCGCACACGGATGCGCGCGCTCTCGACAAGGATTCGAGGTCCGCCGCGCCGTTCACCGGGCGTGGCGGAACGCGGGCCGGTGGCCCGGAAAGGGTCAGATGAGGGAGAGACGCGCCGGCGGGCCCCGCCGGAAGTTCGCCGCCGCGAACAGGCGCTGGAGGAAGGCGTCGTGGTCGTCCCACGCCGCGGGCCGGCCACCGTACGGGCTCGGCTCGACCAGCCCGCCCGTCAGGACCGAAAGGGCGCTCCACCAGCGGCCGACGGACGCGACGGCGAGATGGAGCAGCGCGGCCAGCGCGCACTCGCCCCGCGCCAGCCACCAGGCCGAGATGACCGCCGTCATGGCGTGCACCAGGAACATGCCCACGCCCGTTGCGTGCTCATGAGGCGGCGGCACGTCGGCGGCGCCCGCGCCGAACAGCAGATGCATGCCGTACTGGGCGGCGAAGCAGGCCGCGAGCAGCACCTCCATGCCACGCTGGCGACCGGCGAGGAGGAACGCGCCCGTCCAGGTCAGTGCGAGCGCGCCGAGCAACGTGCCCGCGCGCACCGGATCGCCGCCGGCCAGTCCATGCAGCGCAGCCGAAACCAGCACGCAGACCGCCGCGAACACCGCGGCGCGTATTGCGCGCAAGAAGGGCCGGCCGACATGCACCCGGTCATAGTGCCATGTGATCGAGAATTCGTATATACGGAATTTGGATCTTAAAAAACATTGCCTGTCGCTTGAACCCAGCCTCAGGAACCTGCGTATCCCCCCTAAAGGCGAGCCGTGAGCGCGCCTGATGGTATTACGGGAAAGGTTCGCGCCAATGACCCTGTCCGTCGCGGTTAAGGGAATGAGCTGTGGCTGCAGTGCCTCGACGATCCGGGCACAGGTCCTGCCACTGCGGGGCGTCGAGCGGGTGGAGGTGGACGTGCTGGGGGGCCGCGTCACCGTGAGCGGAGGCCCGCTGCTCGAGGAGTCGCAGGTGCGCGCGGCGATCGTCGAGGCGGGATACAGGGTGGCCTCCTGATCGTCCGCGGCGAGAGGCGCCTGAACTGAGGACGGCGGCACCGGTGTGCGAAGATCTGTCCGCGATGGGTCCGTTGTCGGTGGTGCGGTGGGTGCGCGCGGCGAGCTTCGCCGCCACGTGCGCCGCCCTGGCCATGCTCGGGCACCTGGCGGGTGGGGGCTACTTCGACGCGGTGTCGACACTGGGCGGCTTTCTGCTCCTGCTGCCGGTCGCGCTGGCCCTGACCGGGCGTGAGCGCAGCCTGGCCGCCATCCTGCCCGCGACGGCTCTGTCGCAGGTCGTCCTGCACGTCCTGCTGAGTCAGGGCGCCGCCCACCACGCGATGGCCTCCCTCGGGGCCGTCCCGGGCGCGGCGCAACTCCATCACGGAGGCTCCCCGAGCTTCGGGATGCTGGTCATGCACGCGCTGGGCGTGCTGCTGACCTCCGCCTGGTTGCGGTGGGTCGAGTCGGGCCTGTGCGCCCTGGTCCGGCAGGTGGCCGGACGGGTGCTGCGCCCGCTGCTGGTCCTGGTCTTCACGGTGGCCGGGTGCACGGCCACCGGTCCGAGGGCGATCGCGTACGCGGGTGAGGACGAAACCCCGCCTATTCGCGCCTTCCTCCGACATGCCCTCGTAGGGCGGGCACCTCCTGGAGCGCACGCAGGGACCGCCTGATCCGGCGTCGGCCGTCAGCGCCGATTCCCGGGGCAGTTTCCCCATGTCTTTCCTGACGCCGGGCGTGCCGTAGCGCCGCCCGGGCGCCGCGCGTTGCCGCGATGCGCCGGTCACCGTCGTGACCCGCGCCGGTCTCGCGTGCCTCCAGACTCGACCTCGAAGAGAGCAACATCGATGAATCCCTGTCATGTGCGCCGTCCGCTGGCCGCCGCGCTCTGCGCGCTGATGGCCCTGACCGGTTGCGGTGACCCCGGCGGCTCCGTGAGCGGATCCGCCGCCGTCCCCACCTCGTCCGGCTTCCCCTTGACCTTCGACAACTGCGGCACGAAAGTCACCTTCCAGCGGCCGCCGCAGCGCGTGCTGATCCTCAACGGCACCAGCGTGGCCGAGGTGGAGAGCTTCATCATGCTCGGCCTGGACAAGAGCGTCCTGGCCAACGCCCAGAGCTACGGCGTCTCCGACGACCCCGCGATGATCGGCCGGATCAAGGCGCTGCCGACCGGCGGGCTGACGATGAACAAGAACTTCGACGTCCCCGCCGAGCAGGTGCTCAAGCTCAAGCCCGACCTGGTGGTGTCCACCTGGTCCGGCGGGTTCGACGCCAAGAACGGCTTCGCCACCCGCGAGCAGCTCGCCGCCGCCGGGATCACCTCGCTGGTCAACCCGGTCAACTGCGCGATGGGCAAGCCCGCGGCCACGGAGGAGGAGAAGCGCGCCTACCGCAACCAGTCGATCAACTCCTCGCTGGAGTTCATCGCGCTGCTGGGGCGCGTCTTCGACGTCCAGGACCGCGCCACCGACCTGATCGGCAAGCTGCGCGCCCGTGTCGAGGCCGTACGGGCGCGGGTCGCGGGCCGGCCCGCCAAGAAGGTCCTCATCGCCTATCCCGGCATGGCCATGATGAACGCCAACGGGCTGCCCGCCGTGATGACCGGCGGCATCTACGACGACGTGATCAAGGCGGCCGGCGGCGTCAACGCCTTCGCCGGGCAGAGCTCGGACACCACCCGCACCCTCAACACCGAGCAGCTCGCCACCGCCCAGGTGGACGTGCTCGTGGTCGGGCAGTTCACGCCGGACGAGCAGCCCGAGGCGGAGGCGGCCAAGCTGTTCGCCGCCTACCCGCACTGGGCCGCGTCGAAGTCCAGGACGTACGCGGTGGTCTCCGACGGGGTGTATCTCGGCCCGCTCAACGCCGTGGCCGTGGAGAAGCTCTCCAAGGTGGTCCACCCCGGTGACTGACATCCTCACACCCGCACCGGCGACCAGGGCCGCGCCGTCGCGGCGCCCGCACCTCGTCTCCGGGGCCGCCACCGGGCTGCTGCTGGCCGCGCTGGTCGTCGCGCTGGTCGCGGCCCTGGTGGCAGGCATCTCCGTCGGCTCGGTCAACCTTCCGCTCGGCCAGGTCTGGGGCGTCGTCTGGGCCCACCTGACCGGGCGCGGCGCGCAGGCCGATCCGCTGCTCAGCCAGGTCGTCTGGGACCTGCGCACCCCGCGGGCATTGCTGGCCGCGCTCGCCGGGGCCGGCCTGTCGGTGGCCGGGGTCGCGCTGCAGTCCCTGGTGCGCAACCCGCTCGCCGACCCGTACGTGCTGGGCGTGTCCTCGGCCGCCTCGCTCGGGGCCGTGCTGGTCCCCGCGCTGGGGAGCGCCGTGCTGGCCGGCACGCTGGGCGTCACCGGGGCCGCCTTCGCCGCCGCCCTGCTGTCGGCGCTGCTGGTGTACGTGCTGGCGCAGCGCGCGGGCCGGCTGCTGGACTCCTGGCTGGTGCTGACCGGCGTGGCCGTCGGCTACCTGTGCGCGGCGGCCACCACGTTCGTGCAGCTCCAGCTCAACCCGACCGAGCTGCAGGGCATGATGTTCTGGCTGATGGGCAGCGTCGCCGGTGCGTCCTGGGCCGACCTGGGCGTGCCCGCCCTGATCGTCGTCTGCTGCCTGGCCTGGCTGTCCCTGCAGGCCCGCGCGCTGAACGCGCTGCTGGCCGGGGAGGAGGCCGCCATCGCCGTCGGCGTGCCGGTGGCGGTGCTGCGGATCGGGCTGCTCGTGGCCGGCTCGCTGCTGACCGCCACCGTGGTCAGCGTGGTCGGCGGCATCGGCTTCATCGGGCTGATGATCCCGCACATGGCCAGGTTCGTCGTCGGGGCCGACCACCGCCGGGTGCTGCCCGTGTCGCTGCTGGCCGGGGCGCTGTTCCTGGTGCTGGTGGACCTGGCGGCCCGGATCGCCGACCGGCCCAACGAGCTGCCGGTGGGCATCTTCACCACCGGGCTCGGCGTTCCGTTCTTCCTGTGGCTGCTGCGCCGCCGATCAAGTGGAGGCACCGATGCGGCTTGACCTGGCCGGCGTCAGCGCCCGCATCGACGCTCGCCCCATCGTCGAGGACGTGAGCCTGACGGCCGGGCCGGGCGAGTTCGTCGCGCTCATCGGACCGAACGGCAGCGGCAAGTCCACCCTGCTGCGCACCGTCTACCGGTCGCTGCGCCCGTCCGGCGGCGTGGTCCGGCTCGACGGCCAAGACCTGTGGGGGATGCGACCCCGCCAGGCCGCCCGGCACCGCGCCGTGCTGCCCCAGCACAGCCAGGTCGCCGATGGGCTGTCCGCCGCCGACGTCGTCGCCACCGGCCGCCACAGCCACCAGCGGCTGCTCGACCGGGAGAACGCCGCCGACCGCGCGGCGGTCGCCACCGCGCTGGAACGGGTCGGCATGGCCTGGGCGGCCGACCGGCTGATGCCGACGCTGTCGGGCGGGGAGCGGCAACGCGTGCTGCTCGCCCGAGCGCTGGCCCAGCAGGCGCCGCTGCTGGTGCTCGACGAACCCACCAACCATCTGGACGTCGGCTCCCAGCTCCTGCTGCTGGACCTGATCCGCTCGCTCGGCCTGACGCTGCTGGCCGCCCTGCACGACCTCGACCAGGCCGCCGCCTACGCCGACCAGGTCGTCGTCCTGCGCGACGGCCGGGTCGCCGGGCACGGCCCGCCCCTGGAGGTGCTGACACCGGCGTTCATCGAGGAGGTCTTCGGCGTACGCGCGCACATCAGCCCGCACCCGATAACCGGCCGCCCGCACATCGCCGTGGCGTCACCCGCACCGTGAACGTGCGCCGGCCGGTCTCTGGACCGGCCGGCGCCCAGGTCAGTGGCCCGCGTGCTGATGAGGCTTGGCGGCGACCCACTCCCTGGCCGCCTCGGCGCGATCGCGCAGTGCGGCGAGGAGCTCGGCCAGGTTCTCGTGGTCCATGTACGACGTCTTGCCGATGTCGTCGATGTGAGTGGTCACCTGGCCGGACAGGCCGGTCACCGCGCTGAGTGATGCGATGATTTCGCGGGTCTCCGCAGCGTTCAGATCGCACATGGCCTCACCGTACGCATCGCGTGGCCGGTCGCACATAGGCGAGCGGGCGAGGATTCCCGAGCCGGCAGGCAAGGAAAAGGCTCTTTCCCACGCGATGCTTTATCGATAAAGTAGCCGCCGCCGCTTACCGAGAAAAGGTGCTAACCATGAGTGACTCTGTCGTGTCCGCCGTGCTCAATGTCGACGTCAAGGGCCCCGTGATCAGCAGACATGTGTACGGCCACTTCGCCGAACACCTGGGCCGGTGCATCTACGGCGGCTTCTACGTGGGCGAGGACAGTGACATCCCGAACGCCGGCGGGATCCGGCTGGACGTCGTCGAAGCGCTGCGCGCCTTGAACATCCCCAACCTGCGCTGGCCCGGCGGCTGCTTCGCCGACGAGTACCACTGGATGGACGGCATCGGCCCGAAGGACCAGCGCCCGGCGATGGTGAACACCCACTGGGGCAACGTCGAGGAGAACAACCACTTCGGCACCCACGAGTTCATGGCCCTGTGCGAGCTGCTCGGCGCCGAGCCGTACATCAGCGGCAACGTCGGGTCGGGCACGGTGAAGGAGATGAGCGACTGGGTCGAGTACCTCACCCGGGACGGCGACTCCCCGATGGTCCGCCTGCGCAAGGCCAACGGGCGTGAGGAGCCGTGGCAGGTGCGCTTCTGGGGGCTGGGCAACGAGGCGTGGGGGTGCGGCGGGCACATGAGCGCCGAGCAGTACGCCGCCGAGGCGCGCCGGTACGGCACCTACTGCCGCAACCACGGCGACAACCGGCTGTACCGCATCGCTGCCGGCGCCAACAGCGACGACTACGCCTGGACCGAGACGCTCATGAAGCAGCTGGGCGACCTGGGCTGTGCCTACCGGCCCCAGCCGTTCTACCAGGCGCTGTCGCTGCACTACTACACGATCCCGGGCACCTGGCAGGACAAGGGCGCCGCCACGGTGTTCGACACGGACGAGTACTACCGGACCCTGGTCAAGGCCGTCCACACCGACGAGCTCCTCACCGGCCACTCCAACGTCATGGACTGCTACGACCCGGGCCGTCAGGTGGGCCTGGTGCTGGACGAGTGGGGCACGTGGTGGAACGTCGAGCCGGGCACCAACCCCGGCTTCCTCTACCAGCAGAACACGCTGCGCGACGCGCTGGTCGCGAGCCTGCACTTCGACATCTTCCACCGCCACGCCGACCGGCTGGTGATGGCCAACATCGCCCAGACGGTGAACGTGCTCCAGGCGATGATCCTGACCGATCCCGACTCCGGGGCGCTCGTGCTCACCCCGACGTACCACGTGTTCGAGATGAACAAGGGGCACCAGGACGCCACGTCACTGCGGGTCGATCTCCTCTCGGACGTGCCCACCCGCGAGGTGGGGCCGGACACGCTGGCGACCGTCTCGCTGTCGGCGAGCCGCAAGGACGACAAGGTGCTCATCTCGCTGTCCAACCTGGACACGGCCGACGCGGCCGACGTCGAGCTGGACCTGCGCGGGGGTGACGTCGGCGGGGTCGTCTCGCGGATCCTCACCGCCGGGGCGCCGCAGACCCACAACACGCCCGACGCGCCCGCCGCCGTCGCCCCGCGCTCCCACGAGCAGGTCACGGTCACCGGTACGCGCGTGCGGGTGCACCTGCCCGCCCACTCCTTCGTCACCGTGCAGGTCGACGTCGCATAGTCGCATAACCGGCACCCTTGCGGGGCGCAGTAGGCTCGAAGCAGCGGCGTCCACAGTCGGAAGCGGCCGGATCGGATCCGGCCGATGGGGCAGGACCTGAGGAGCGGCATGGTCACCATGGGCGACGTCGCCAAGTTGTCCGGGGTGTCGAAGATGACGGTCTCCAACGTCATCAACGACCGCGCCGGGGTCAGCGACGAGGTCCGCCGCCGCGTTCTCGAAGCAATCCGCGAGTCGGGCTACCGCGTCAACGTCTCCGCCCGGACCCTCAGGTCCGGGCGGACCGGCGTCATCGGGCTGGCCGTTCCCGAGATCGACCGGCCCTACTTCGGCCAGCTCGCCGCCCACGTGATCGACGAGGCGCGGGGACGCGGTTTCCACGTCGCGATCGAGCAGACCGGCGCGGCCGCGGCCGGGGAGATCGACGCGATCTCCCATTCGTCCACCCTGCAGTTCGACGGGTTGATCCTCAGCGCGGTCGGGATCGATCCCCAGGACTCGCGGCTGACCGGCGGCGACTATCCGATCGTGATGCTCGGCGAGCAGGACTTCGCCGCGCGGTTCGACCACGTCGCCATGCCCAACGAGGAAGGCGCGAAAGCGGCGACCACGCATCTGATCGACCGCGGCTGCCGCCGGATCGCGATGGTCACCGGCGAGTCCCTCGACGGCGTGAACGTGGTGACGCGCCGCTACCGGGGCTACCTCGCCGGGCTCTCCGAACGGGGGCTGGCTCCCGATCCGGCGCTGCGGTTCGCCGTCAGCGGGATGACGCTGGAAGGGGGCCGCGAGGCGGCCCACCGGCTCGTCGACTCAGGTCTCGAGGTCGACGGCGTGGTCGCGGTGAGCGACACCGTCGCCCAGGGGGTCTTCCGGGGCCTCGCCGACCGCGGCGTCCGGGTGCCCGACGACATCCGCCTCGTCGGGTACGACGACATCCCGGAAGCTGCGTACATGGTGCCCTCGCTGTCCACCGTGGCCCCCGACCACCGGTGGATGGCCGCGAAGGCGGTCGAGCTGGTGACCGCCCGCATCCAGGACCCGTCACGCCCGGCCGGCGAGCACACCGCGCCCTTCGAACTGGTGGTCCGCGAGTCCACCCGCTGACGACCCCGGGCAGGGGTCAGGTCCTCGGGTCCGGGCCGGTGAGCACGTCGAAGGCGTGGAGGCGGTGGGCGGCGAAGAGCGTCAGGGCGTGCTCGGTGTCACGGGCGCGCAGGGCGGCGGCCAGCTCCCGGTGCTCCTCGGGGATGTGCGCCAGGTAGTCCGCGGAGCGGACGCCGATCCGGGTCAGCAGGAACAGGTGGACCTGCGAGCGGATGGCCTGCCACGCCTCCTCCAGGCGCCGGTGCCGGGCCGCGGCGTAGACGGCGTCGTGGAAGGCGATGTCGCAGCGCACCATCTCGTGCTCGTCCTCGACGCGCCTCATGCGCTCGGCCGCCTGCTCGACGGCCGCGAGGTCGTCGTCCGAGGCATGGGCGGCCACCTGCCGGACCGCGAGCTGTTCCAGGGCGGCGCGCAGGCTGTCGAGCTCGGCGACGTCCGCCGGGGAGAGCGTGGTGACGGTGGCGCCGCGGTGCCATGCGCTGCGGACCAGGCCTTCGCGCTCAAGCCGGAGTAATGCCTCGCGTACGGGGCCGCGGCTGACATCGAGCGCGCCGGACAGCTCCACCTCCCGCAGCTGCGCCCCGGGGGCGTAGGTCCCGGCGAAGATGGCCTCCCGGATGCGGTCCGCGACCTCGTCGGCCAGCCCCCGGCGGCGGGCCGGCGCCACCCTGCCCTGTTCACTCATGGCTCCAGCCTCTCACGAGCGCCCCTACCGCGAGCGTTTGTCGTGATGTTAACATTCGGACATTCTAGGCAGAAGGGAAGTCCCCATGACCTCGATCCCCCGGTTCCACCTGGCCATGCCCGTCGACGACCTGGCCCTCGCGCGCCGCTTCTACGGCGAGGTGCTGGGCCTCGAACAGGGCCGCAGCGCCGACACCTGGGTGGACTGGAGCCTGCACGGCCACCAGTTCGTGACGCACCTGGCGCCGGCCCGCGCGCAGCGGATCCACAATCCGGTCGACGGCCATGACGTCCCGGTGCCGCACTTCGGCCTGATCCTGACGATCCCCGAGTTCCACCGGCTCGCCGACCGGCTGCGCGCGGCGGACGTCGAGTTCGTCATCGAGCCTTATGTGCGTTTCGAGGGGCAGGCGGGGGAGCAGTGGACGATGTTCCTGCTCGACCCCGCGGGGAACGCGCTGGAGTTCAAGGCGTTCGCCGACGACTCCCAGGTCTTCGCCGTCTGATTCGGCCCGTCACCGCCGCCGCCCGCCGGTTGACCTCAATTCCGGTTGAGGTTGCACGCTATGGGGGTCATGTCGGAAAGAGGGCAGGAGTGAGCGGCGATGCGGGTGGTTCGGGTGACCGGGTTCGGCGGGCCTGAGGTGCTGGTGCCCGGGGAGGCGCCGGATCCGGTGGCCGGGCCGGGGCAGGTCGTGGTCGAGGTGGCGGTCGCGGGCGTGACGTTCGTCGAGACGCAGATCCGGCGCGGCACCGACCAGTGGCATGCCCGGCCGGAGCTGCCGTACGTGCCCGGCGGGCTGGTGGCCGGCCGGGTGAGCTCGGCCGGAGAAGGGGTGGATCCGGCGTGGGTGGGCCGGCGGGTCATCGCCGGGACGGGGGAGACCGGCGGTTTCGCCGAGCGGGCCGTGGCCACGGCCGAGGACCTGTTCCCGGTGCCGGACGGGCTGGAGTTGCCGGAGGCCGTCGCCCTGCACAGCGACGGCAGCACCGCGCAGGGACTGATCGAGGGCGCCAAGGTCCGTCCCGGCGAGTGGGTGCTGGTCGAGGCGGCGGCCGGCGGCGTCGGCAGCCTGCTGGTGCAGCTGGCCCGTACGGCGGGCGCGCGCGTCGTCGGGGCCGCCCGCGGATCGCGGAAGCTCGACCTGATCCGGGAGCTGGGCGCCGAAGCCGCGGTCGACTACTCCGAACCGGGCTGGACCGGGCGGGTGCTGGAGGCGACCGGCGGGGCCGGGCCGGATGTGGTCTTCGACGGCGTCGGCGGGGAGATCGGGCGGGCCGCGTTCGAGGTGACGGCCCCTGGCGGCCGGTTCTCGGTGCACGGCGCCTCCAGCGGCGAGGTCACCGTCGTCGATCCCGCGCGACGCGAGGACGTGGATGTGATCGGCATCGAGCAGCTCTTCGACTTCGGCCCGAACGTGGTGCGGTGGGCGGAGCAGATGATGGCGCAGGCGGCCGCGGGGCTCGTCCGGCCGGTCATCGGGCAGACCTTCCCCTTGGAGCGCGCCGCCGACGCGCACGCCGCGATCGAACACCGCACCGCCCTGGGGAAGACCCTGCTGCTGATCTGACGGCGCCGGCTACAGTGGCCACCAGCCGTGCGGCGGCCTCAGGCGGGAGAGCCGCGGAGGTGGGCGATGCCCATGTCCAGGGCGGCCTCCAGATGCGTGACCTCGCCGGTGGACATCTGGATCAGGACGCCGCCCTGGATACCGGCGAGCAGGGCGGCCGCCGCGTGGTCGGGGTCCAGGCCCGGGTCGATCTCGCCGGCGTCCTGCATGTGCCGGACGCCGGTGGCGATCTCGGCCTGCCAGCGGCGCATGAGCTCGATGACCACGGCCTGGGCGGCGGGCGTGCGGTTGCCCAGCTGCGAGGTGACCGAGTTGAGCGGGCACCGGCGGCCCTGGCTGCGGTAGTGGTCGACGACCGTGTCACGCCACCGCTGCCAGGCGGGCCACGAGGTCAGCTCGCCGAGCGCCGGCTGCTGGTTCTCCAGCACGCGGCCGGCCTCGAGGCGGGCCACCGCCAGCAGCAGCTCCTCCCGCCCGCCGGGGAAGTAGTGGAAGAGCTGGCTCTTGCTCGTGGCGGTCGCGGCCAGCACGTCGTCCAGGGTCGTGGCGGCCACGCCGAACTCGCGGATGTGCGCGGCGGCGCCCTCGAGGATGCGCTGCCGCGTCGCGGCCCCCTTGCGGGTGAGCGTGGGCATGGAGACCTCCCAGATTGGACTTGCTGGTCCATTTTAGCCTCGGCATCCTGGACCGCGAATCCGCACTTTCGCAAGGGAGAAACACCATGTCCGCACGTCTGCATGGGCGCACCGCCCTGGTCACGGGCTCGACCGACGGCATCGGCACGGCCATCGCCCGCGCGCTGGCCGCCGAGGGCGCCCACGTCATCGTCAGCGGCCGGGACACGGCCAAGGGCGAGAAGGTCGTCGCGTCCATCGCCGAGGAGGGCGGGCGGGCCTCGTTCGTCCGCGCCGACCTCGCGGGAGGGCTGCCTGCCGTCCGCGAGCTCGCCGACGCCGCGCACCGGCTGGCCGGCGGCCCGCTGGACATCCTGGTCAACAACGCGGCGCTGCTGATCAACCCCGCCCCCACGGCCGAGGTGGCTGAGGAGCTCATCGACCAGGCCCTGGCCGTCAACGTCAAGGCCGCCTTCCTCCTCACCGGCCTGATCGCCCCCGCCATGGCGGCCCGCGGCAGCGGCGCGATCATCAACCTCGGGTCCATCTCCGGGCTGTTCGGCACGAGCGGCTCCGCCCTCTACAGCACCACGAAGGCCGCCGTCCACTCGCTGACCAAGTCCTGGGCGGACGAATACGGCCCCTCCGGCGTGCGGGTCAACACCGTCGCGCCGGGCCCGACGTTCACCGAGAAGGTCGCCGCGATGGCGGAGTACCTGGCGCCGATGATCGCCGCCATCCCCTCGCGCAGGCCCAGCACCCCGGAGGAGGTGGCCAAGGCGGTGGTGTTCCTGGCCGGTGACGACGCCGCCAACATCCACGGCGCCACCCTCTCGGTGGACGGCGGGCGAGCCGCGGTCTGAGGCGGTCGGTCGCGTACGGCGGTCAGCGCGGGACGTCCCCGGTGGGCGCGAAGGTCTGCCGGTAGTGTTCGGCCGCCTGGGCCATGTCGGCGCTGATGAGCTCGAAGAACCGGCTGGCGGTCGCGAGCCGGACGCCCGCCGGCGTGTCGGCGCCGAGGATGTCGACACCCTCCCGGACCGTCTCGGTCCACAACATCATCGACCGGGTGCCCATCTGCCACGCCCGGTACCAGACCTCGGCGTCGATGATGTAGCGCTCGCGCCGGTTGTCCCGCTCGCGCCTGACGAGCCCCACCTGTTCGAGCCAGCCGACGCCTTTGGAGATCGACGCGGGGCTGACCCGCAGCCGCTCGGTCAGCTCGGTGACGGTCAGGTTGCCGGTGTCGCTGGTGAACAGGCAGGCCATCACCCTGGCCGCCATCGTCGGCACACCCCCGAACGTCGTCGTGAGCCGCTCCTCGAACTCCCGCACCGCCTGGGGGTCGCGCCTGCCCGCGTCCCCCGCGGCCGTGCTCGCCGGCGCGGCCGGCCGGCGGCGGGCGCGCCAGCCGGTCGCCTGCTGCGCCCGGCCCGCGTGGTAGCCGTGCGGGCCGCCGTTGCGCGCGATCTCGCGGCCGACGGTCGACCTCGGCCGGCCCAGGCGACGGGCGATCTCCGCGTAGGTGAGCCCTTCCGCCAGCCCTTCCGAGATCTTGCGGCGGTCGTCGTACGTCAGGTGGCCTCCCGGCATGCGCCCTCCCGGCACGTCATCGTCAGGCGCAAGTATCGCCTCCGGCGGACCTGATTGCGACACCGCATCGGGGATTGTTGCATTTGCCGACACTGTCGTTGCGCCAGTTAATCCGCTCTGAACTGGGATAACGACGTTCGCAACTTGCCGAATCCGCGAACGCATTCGTAGCGTTTCTCCATGCGTGAACGATCGCCGTTCACGCGGAGGGAAACCGACATGACCCAGCCTGGCATGGTTGCCAAAGTATGCCTCGTGACCGGCGCCTCGTCCGGCATCGGCCACGCCACCGCGCTCGAGCTCCTGCACGCCGGCCACTTCGTGTACGGCGCGGCGCGGCGGGTGGGCAGGATGGCGGCGCTGCGCGACGCGGGCGGCCGCCCGCTGCCGGTGGACGTGACCAAGGAAGAAGACCTCAAGCGCGCCGTCGACACCGTCCTGGACGAACACGGACGGATCGACGTCCTGGTCAACAACGCGGGAGCCGTCGTCCACGGCGCCGTCGAGGACACGCCGCTGGCGATGGCGCGAGACCTGTTCGAGGTCAACGTGTTCGCCGCGGCCCGGCTGGCCCAGCTCGTCCTGCCGCCGATGCGGCAGCAGGGCTCGGGCACGATCGTCAACGTCTCCTCGATCGGCGGCGAGCTCGCCTTCCCGCTCGGCGCCTGGTACTACGCCTCCAAGCACGCCCTGGAAGTCTTCTCCGACTCGCTGCGCATGGAGACCGCGCAGTTCGGCGTCCACGTCGTCGTCATCCAGCCCGGCATCATCAAGACCGACTTCGAGGCCGGGACCGCCCGGCAACTGCGGGAGATCTCCGGGAACGGGGCCTACCGGCAGATGGCCGAGGCCATGGCCGGCGCCGCCGAGACGCCGGCGGGCCACCAGAGCGACCAGGCCACCGACCCCGCTGTCGTCGGGGCGACGATCCGGGAGGCCGTCGAGTCGGACCGGCCGGAGACCCGCTACGTCGTGGGCTGGCAGGCCGAAGCGCTCCTCCAGCTCAACAGGTCCCTGCCGGACCGCGAATTCGACGCGCGCATCACCGGCTCCCTCAGATAACTCCGGCTCCACGAGAACCGCAATTCGGAGAAACCCATGACCCCTGCCATCGCCGTTTCCGGGCTCGTCAAGGCCTACGGGCCCGCGCGCGCCCTCGACGGGCTCGACTTCACCGTGAACCCCGGAGAGGTGCACGGCTATCTCGGCCCGAACGGAGCGGGCAAGAGCACCACCATCCGCATCCTGCTGGGCCTGATCCGGGCCACCTCCGGCAGCGCCAGGCTGCTGGGTGGCGACCCCTGGGCCGACGCCGTCGCGCTGCACCGGCGGCTGGCGTACGTGCCGGGCGACGTCGAGCTGTGGCCCAACCTCACCGGAGGCGAGGCCATCGACGTGCTCGGCCGGCTGCGCGGCGGGCTGGACGACCGGCGCAAGAACGAGCTGATCGAGCGGTTCGAGCTCGACCCGAAGAAGAAGGCGCGGACCTACTCCAAGGGCAACCGCCAGAAGGTCGCCCTCGTCGCCGCCCTCTCCGCGGACGTGGACCTGCTGATCCTCGACGAGCCGACGAGCGGGCTGGACCCGCTGATGGAGGCGGTGTTCCAGCAGGTCGTCGCCGAGGCCAAGGCCGCCGGCCGGACCATCCTGCTGTCCAGCCACATCCTCGCCCAGGTCGAGTCCCTCGCCGACCGGGTCACCATCATCCGGGACGGAAAGGTCGTGGAGTCGGGGACGCTGGCGCAGCTGCGGCACCTGACCCGGACGACGGTCGTGGCCGAGACCGCCACCCCGGTGACCGGCCTCGACCGGCTGCCCGGCGTGCACGACGCGAAGGCCGAGGGTGGGAGCGTGCGGTTCGGCGTGGACGCCGAGCACCTCGACGCCGCCATCCGGCACCTCACCACGTTCGGCATCGACGCGCTGGTCAGCCATCCGCCGACGCTCGAGGAGCTTATGCTCCGGCACTACGCGCACAAGGAGGCGGCATGACCACGACGGTCGCGGGGGCGCGCGGCCGTACCGGATCGAGAGTGGGGAGCAGCCACCTGACCGGCACCGGCGCGATGGTGCGGCTGGCGCTGCGCCGCGACCGGATCAAGCTCACCCTCTGGCTGGTCGCGATCACGGCGCTCGTCCCGCGCTTCTACTACGCGGCCGTCAACGCGGTCGTCCCGACGCCCGAGGCCCTGGCCTCGGCCTCGCAGATGATCCGCGTCTCCTTCATGAGGGTGCTCGGCGGGCCGCTGTTCGGCGAGGTCAGCACGCAGAGCTACTTCCTGGCCGCCTACTGGGTCGAGTTCCTGCTGGCCGCCGCGATCATGAACATGATGCTCATGACCCGGCACACCCGGGCCGAGGAGCAGACGGGCCGGGCCGAGCTCATCCGGGCGGCCGTCGTGGGCCGGCACGCCCAGCTGACCGCGGCGCTGATCGTCGCCGTGATCAGCAACGCCGCGCTCGCGGTACTCACCACCGCCGCGACGGTCAGCATCGGCTTCCCCGCCGGCAGCGCCCTGCTGTTCGGCGCCTCCCTCGCCGCGACCGGGCTGCTGTTCGCCGGGGTCACCGCGGTCACCGCCCAGGTCACCGAGCACCCCCGGGGCGCGAACGGGCTCGCGGGCCTCGTGCTCTTCACAGCGTGGTTGCTGCGCGGCGCGGGGGCGCTGCAGAGCGAGGAGGGCGGCCCGCTGTTCTGGCTGTCACCGATCGGCTGGTCGCAGCAGACCCGGGTGCTGGGCGACGAGCGCTGGTGGCCGCTCGGCCTCTCGGTCGTTCTCGCCGGGCTGCTGGTCGCGGGCGCCTACGCGCTGGCGAGTCACAGGGATCTCGGCGCCTCCTTGGTGGCCCCGCGTCCCGGCCGGGCGTCGGCGCCCTCCTGGCTGCGCTCGCCGTTCACGCTCGCGCTGCGGCTCCAGCAGGCGGCCGTCCTCGCGTGGGGAGCCGCGTTCCTCGCGGTCGGCCTCGTCCTGGGAGCCATGACCGGGGGCATGGCCGAAACCGACCTCCCCATCTTCTCCGGCGCGGACTTCGGGCGGGCCTGGATCAGCCTCATGGTGTTCACCGGGTCCCTCTACACCGGCGTCTTCGCGGTCCTGTCGGTCATCCGGCTGCGGGCGGAGGAGGTGCGCGGCCGGATCGCTCCCGTGCTGGCCGGGCCGACCGGCAGATCGACGTGGTACTGGTCGTCCCTGCTGGTCACCGCGCTCGCCGTGGTCGTCCTGCCGGTGGTGTACGGCGCCGCGCTCGGCGTAGGGGCAGCCCTGTCGACCGGCGAGCCCGGCCTCGTGGGAGAGGTCACCTGGGCGAGCCTGATCCGCGCCCCCGAGGTGCTGGTGCTGCTCGCCGTCCCGGCGGCGCTGCTCGGGATCGCCCCGCGGGCCGTGAACGCGGCCTGGGCGGTGCTCGTCTACAGCGGGTTCATGCAGGTACTGGGGTCCTACATGAACCTGCCGGGGTGGCTGGTGAACACGTCGGTGCTGTCCCACCTGCCCTGGCACCCGCTGGGGTCCTTCGCCCCGGTGGCCACGGTCGTGCTGACCGTGCTCGCCGCGGCGCTGGCGATCCTCGGCCTGTACGGGCTGCGCCGCCGCGACCTCGCCGCGGGCTGACGGGGGACGGGTCAGCCGGCGAGCTCCCGACGGCCGTCCAGGAGCGGGCGCAGGAAACGGCCCGTGTGGGAGTGCGGATCGGCGGCCACGGCTTCCGGGGGGCCGTGGCCGACCACCTGGCCGCCGCCTGAGCCGCCCTCGGGGCCCAGGTCGATCAGCCAGTCGGCCGTCTTGATCACGTCGAGGTCGTGCTCGATCACCACGACGGTGTTGCCGGAGTCGACGAGCCGGTGGAGCACGGCCAGCAGCTTGCGGACGTCGTCGGCGTGCAGCCCGGTGGTCGGCTCGTCGAGCACGTACAGGGTGCGGCCCCGGGAGCGGCGCTGCAGTTCGGCGGCGAGCTTGACGCGCTGGGCCTCGCCGCCGGACAGCGTGGTGGCGGGCTGCCCCAGCTTGACGTAGCCGAGCCCGACGTCGGCCAGGACCCGCAGGTGCCGCGTGATGATCGCGTGCTCGGCGAAGAAGGCCGCGGCCTCGTCGATGGTCATGGCGAGGACGTCGGCGATGGACCTGCCCTTGTAGCGGACCTCCAGGGTCTCCCGGTTGTACTGGGCGCCGTGGCAGACCTCGCACGGCACGTAGACGTCCGGGAGGAAGTTCATCTCGACCCTGATGGTGCCCTCGCCGTAGCAGGGCTCGCAGCGGCCGCCCTTGAGGTTGAAGGAGAACCGGCCCGGCTGGTAGCCGCGTACCTTGGCCTCGGGCGTCTGGGCGAAGAGGCGGCGCAGGTGGTCGAAGAGGCCGGTGTACGTGGCGGGGTTGGAGCGGGGGCTGCGGCCGATCGGCGCCTGGTCGATCTGCACGACCTTCTCGACGGCCTCGGCCCCGGTGATGTCGCGGTGCCGGCCGAGCACTCTGTGCGCACGGTGCACGCGCCTGGCCAGGGCGGCGTACAGGATGTCGTTGACCAGCGTCGACTTGCCCGACCCGGAGACACCCGTGACCGCCACGAGCAGGCCCAGCGGGAACGACACCGTGACGTCGCGCAGATTGTGCTCGGTCGCGCCGTGCACCGTGATCTCGTGACCGGCCGTCCTGGGGCGACGCCGGTCAGGGAGCGGGATCTGTTGGCGCCCGGACAGGTACGCCCCGGTGCGGGACGTCGGGTGCTCGGCGAGCTCCCGCACGGTGCCCGAATGCACCACGTGCCCGCCGTCGGCGCCGGCTCCCGGCCCGATGTCCACGACCCAGTCGGCCGCCTTCATGGTGTCCTCGTCGTGCTCGACCACGATGACGGTGTTGCCCCGGTCGCGCAGCCGCAGCAGGGTCTCGATGAGCCGCCGGTTGTCGCGCTGGTGCAGGCCGATGCTCGGCTCGTCCAGCACGTAGAGCACCCCCGCCAGCCCCGAGCCGATCTGGGTGGCCAGCCGGATCCGCTGCGCCTCGCCGCCGGACAGGCTCGCGGCCGGGCGGCCCAGCGAGAGGTAGTCCAGGCCCACGTCGAGCAGGAACCGCAGCCGCTCGTCGATCTCGGTGAGCACCGCCTGGGCGACCCGGCGCTCCCAGCCGGTCAGCTCCAGCCCGGCGAGGAACCGTGCCGTCTCGCCGATCGGCAGCGCGCTCACCTCGGCGATGCCGCGCCCGCCCACGGTGACCGCCAGCACGCCCGGCTTGAGCCGGGCGCCGCCGCAGGCCGGGCAGGGCGCCTCGCGCAGGTAGCCGCCGAACCGGTCGTCGGAGCCGCCGGCCTCGGCGTGACGGCGCTCGATGTGCGGGATGACGCCTTCGTACCGGGTGACGTAGGAGCGCTCGCGGCCGTAGCGGTTCTGGTAGTCGAGGTGGATCCGTCGCGGAGTCCCGTGCAGGACGATCGTCCGGACGGCTTCGGGCAGGCTACGCCAGGGTGTGGTGGTGCTGAAGCCGATCTCGGCGGCCAGGGCGTCGACCAGCCGGGCGAAGTAGTCCGCGCCGCTGGTGTTCGTCCACGGGGCGATGGCGCCTCCGGCCAGCGTCTTGTCCTCGTCGGGGATGACGAGGCCGGGATCGACCTCCGTCCGCGAGCCGAGCCCGGCGCACTCGGGGCAGGCGCCCCACGGCGCGTTGAAGGAGAACAGCCGCGGCTCCAGCTCCTCCAGGTCGAGGTCGTGCCCGCGCGGGCACGCCATCCGCTCCGAGAACCTCAGCTCGCGCCCCGGGTCGGTGGCCTCCAGGTCGACGAACTCCACGCCGACGACACCGCCCGCGAGCCCCAGCGCCGTCTCGACGGAGTCGGTCAGCCGCTGCCTGATGCCCGGCTTCACCGCGAGCCGGTCCACGACGACGTCGATGGAGTGCTTCTTGCGCCCGTCCAGCACCGGCGGCCTGGTCACCGGGTGGATCGCGCCGTCCACCCGGACGCGGCTGAAGCCGTCGCCCGCCAGTTGCCGCAGGACCTCGGCGTGCGTGCCCGCACGGTCGCGTACGACGGGCGCCAGCACCTGGAAGCGGGTGCCGTTCCCCATGGTGAGCAGCCGGTCCACGATCTGCTGGGGAGTGCGGCGGTGGACCGGCTCGCCGCACTCCGGGCAGTGGGGGCGGCCGACGCGGGCGTACAGCAGGCGCAGGTAGTCGTAGACCTCGCTGACCGTGCCGACCGTGGAACGCGGGTTGTGGCTCGTCGTCCTCTGGTCGATGGCGATGGCCGGTAACAGGCCCTCGATGACGTCCACGTCCGGCTTGTCCAACCGGCCAAGGAACTGGCGGGCGTACGCCGACAACGACTCGACGTAACGCCGCTGCCCTTCGGCGAAGATGGTGTCGAACGCCAGGCTCGACTTTCCGGAGCCGGACACCCCGGTGAAAACGATCAGCGCATCCCTGGGCAGGTCCACGGAGATGTCGCGGAGGTTGTGCTGGCGGGCGCCCTTGACGACGAGACGGTCTCTCACACGCTCGAACCTAGTGCGCACGCCGGCGCGTCGTTATCGCATCGTTATCTAGTTTCGCAGGATGATCTTTCCGACGGTACGGCGGGCGGCCAGGTCCGCCAGTGCCTGACCGGCCTGCGCGAGCTCGTACTCGCCGCCCGTCAGCGGGCGCGGGCCTTGCGGCGAAGCCCTGCCGCAGGCGCGGCCGCTGTGTAAGTCTGTAAGCATGACCGAGCCCCCCATCGTCATCGAGCACCGCGAGCACGTGTGGTACCTGCTCGTCCAGGCCTCGCAGCTCGAGCACATGATCATGTGCCAGTACCTCTTCGCCGAGTTCAGCCTCAAGACCGATGGGCTCACCGGCGAGCAGCAGGCCGCGGTCGATCGCTGGCGCCAGGAGCTCCACGGCATCGCCGTACAGGAGATGCTCCATCTCGCCCTGGTGGCCAACCTCATGTCGTCCATCGGCGCCGCGCCCACCTTCGGCAGGCCGAACTTCCCGCAGTCCTGCGGCGCGTTCCCGCCCTCGATCCAGATGCGGCTGCTGCCCTTCGGCGAGGCCGCCCTGGCCCACTTCCTCTACCTCGAACGGCCCGAGGGCATGGAGCGGCGCGACGCCGCCGAGTTCATCTCCTGCGATCCGCCGCCCGAGCCCATCGCGTCCGGCGAGATCTTCCCCCGCGCGCAGGAGTTCGCCACGGTCGGCCATCTCTACCGCGGCATCAAGGACGGCCTGACCACGCTGGTCGCCAAGTACGGCGAGGAGCAGGTGTTCTGCGGTTCGCCCCGGGCCCAGGCCACCCCGGAGCTGTTCCGCTGGCCCGAGATGGTGGCGGTGACCGACCTCGCGTCGGCGTGCGCCGCCATCGAGGAGATCATCGAGCAGGGCGAGGGAGCGCAGGGCGCCTGGCAGGACGCCCATTACGGCCGCTTCCTGAAGATCTGGGAGGAGTACCACGCGCTGCGCGCCGCCGACCCGGCCTTCGAACCCGCCCACCCCGCGCTCGGCGCCTTCACCCGCCAGCCCTTCGACGTGCGGGAGCCGCAGCCGCTCATCGGCGACGCGCGGACCCTGGCGCTGGCCGAGCTGTGCAACCTCGCCTACGAGGCGATCCTGTGGCTGCTCACCCGCTACTTCACGCACACCGACGAGAGCGAGGAAGAGCTCGAGGTCCTGATCGGCGCGGCGATCACGACGATGGCCGCTGTGCTGCGGCCGCTCGGCACCGAGCTGAGCCGGCGGCCCGCCGGCCCCGCCCATCCGGGACGCACGGCCGGGGCGGCCTTCGAGATGTACTACCTGATGGACAACGTGGTCCCCTGGCGCGAGGCCGCCTGGACGGTGCTGATCGAACGGCTGCGCCAGATCGCCGAGCGCTGCGCGTCCCACGCCGCCACGGACCCGGTGATCGCGGCGGCTTCGGAGCAGGTCACGGCGGTGGCCGACTCGCTCGACGCCGTCCGGGCCAAGGCGGCCTCCGGCATCACGACCCCCGGCGGGCCCGCGTGACCCGCAGCGCGCAGGCCGCCCCGACCACGAGGAGGGCGGCGACGGCGGCGACGACCCGCAGGAGACCTTCGGCGGAGGAGGGGGCCGCGAAGTAGACGGTGCCGAGCCCGGCGACGGCCGTCACCCCGGTCAGCGTCGGGCCGGTGGAGTTGAGCGCCGAGATCGCCGAGGAGAGCCGCGGCTCCACCAGGTACGTGATCCGCGCGATGAGCGGGCTGTAGCCGGCGGCGTGCCCGGCCCCCGCGAGCAGCAGCAGCGGTACGGCGCCGTACGGATGCCACTGGTCGCGATGGAGGAGCACCAGCAGGCCGGCCCCGGCCGCGAACGCGATCGGCCCGGCCACCGGCAGCGCGTTCCGCAGCCACCGGGGATAGCGGTTCCAGGTCAGGCTGAGCGCGCCGAAGCCGACGGCGTACGGGACGAACGCGAGCCCCGCCTGGAGCGGGGAGAAGCGCAGCGTGGACTGCAGATGCAGGGTCAGGGTCAGCAGGAAGACGGTGTAGCAGCCCATGACGATCCAGCAGGCCACCAGCCCCGGCTTCACCCCGCGCGGCCGCAGCGCCGCCAGGTCCAGCAGCGGGTGCCGCGCCCGGGTCTCGTAGCGGACGAACGCCACCAGCAGGGCGGCTCCGCAGGCGAGCGAGACCCATGCCCAGGCGGGCCAGCCCTGGTCCCGGCCGAAGATGAGCGGCATCGTGAACGCGGCCATGGCGACGGTCAGGAGAGCGGTTCCGGCCGGGTCGAGGCGTACCCGCTCGTCCGGGCCGGAGCCCAGCAGGACGCGCGGTCCGACCGCCAGCAGCACCGCGCCGATCGGGACGTTGATCAGGAACACCGGGCGCCAGGAGAGGCCGAACAGGTCGGCGCCCGCGACCAGCCCGCCGATCACCTGCCCCAGCGCGACTCCCAGGGCGAGCACCAGACTGTACAGGCCGATCGCCCGGCGGCGGGCCGGCCCGTCCCAGTGCCGCTGGATGAGCGAGAAGACCTGCGGCATCAGCAGCGCCGCCCCAGCGGCCTGGGCGACGCGGGTCACCACCAGCAGGGGCGCGTTCGGGGCCAGCCCGCACAGCAGCGACGCCACCGTGAACCAGCCCAGCCCGACGAGGAACGCGCGCCGGTGCCCGACGATGTCGCCGATCCGCGCGCAGGTGACCAGGAGCACGCCGGTGGTCAGCAGGTAGCCCGACACGACCAGCTGGATCGCGGTGCTGCCGGCGTGCAGCCCGTCACGGATGGTCTGCGCCGCCACCGACACGATCGATCCGTCCATGGACGCCATGGCCTGGCCGGCGAGCAGCACGGCCAGCATCGGGCCACGGCGGGCGACGGTCACGGCGGGAGGAACGAGGGCGGTCATGCGGCCGAGTATCGGCCGCGCGCGTCCGGGCGGTCTTGAAGATATTTGCGCGCCGGACGCGGTCCGATCAGTCGCGAGCCTCCGGGATCCAGACGCGCATGGCCGACGAGCCGCGGCGGGCCCACGAGCGGTAGGGGATCAGGGGCACGGTGCGGTCCTCGCCGGACCGGTGGTGCCGGGCGGTGGCCACGACGGATCCGTGCTCCGCGGTGACGGTGTCCGGCAGCAGCGTCGCGTCCTCCAGCGCCCACGACGGCGGCAGGTCGATCGACTCCATGGCGAGCACCTCCGGCCCGCGCCGGACGGCCACGCAGCCGCGGATCGCGTCGACGCGGTGGTCCGGGCGGACGACCCGGGGCCGCAGGTCGAGGGTCAGCTCCAGCCGGTCGCCCGGCTGCCAGGTCCTGGTCAGCGTCATGCCGGCGGGCTCGGCGGGTGCGCCGTTGAGGCTGAGGCGGGTGTCCTGGGACCACTCCGGGTCGCGCAGGGTGATCGACGCCGGCCGGGCCGGCGCCTGCCGTACGGTGATCGTCACCACGCCGCCGTGCGGGTAGTCCGTCGTGACGTCCAGCTCGAACGGCTCGCCGGCCACGACGGCGTCGAGGGTGGACGAGGCGTACTGGTGGATCTGGATGCCGTCGGACGTGGTCGTGGCGAGACAGCCGCCCAGGCTCGCGAGGGTGCGGGCGAGGTTGGGCGGGCAGCAGGAGACCTCGTACCAGGCCTGGCGACGGCCGGCCCCGCCGCGGATGCACACGCCGTCGTCGTTGAGCGGGACGTCGCCGCTCGGGTGGCGCTGGTGCAGGGTGTTGGCGTAGAAGAACGAGCGGCCGTCCTCGCCGAGCGAGGTCGCGACGATGTTGTAGAGGGTGCGCTCGATCAGGTCGGCGTGGCGCGGGTCGCCGGTGGCCAGCAGCAGCCGCCAGCTGAACATGATCGACGCGACGCCCGCGCAGGTCTCGCAGTACGAGCGGTCCGGCGGCAGCACGAAGTCCTCGCCGAAGGCCTCGTCCATGTGGTGCGAGCCCATCCCGCCGGTGATGTACGTCCTGCGCTCGACGGTGTTGTCCCACTGGGTCCTCAGCGCGTCCAGCAGCTCCAGGTCGCCGGTCTCCACCGCGACGTCGACCGCCCCGGCGGCCAGGTAGAGCGCGCGTACGGCGTGCCCGCGCAGCACGTCGGCCTTGCGGACGGGGAGGTCGTCCTGCGCGAAGGCCCGCCCGAACTCGATCAGCGGCAATGTGCCCGTGCCGCGCCGCTCGACGAACAGCGCCGCCTGGTCGAGGTAGCGACGCTCCCCGGTGGTGCGGAACAGCTCCACGAGCGCGACCTCGATCCCGGCGTGCCCGCACACCCGGTTCAGCCCGCCCGGCCCGAACATGACGCACACGTGGTCGGCGAAATCATCATTGAGCCGGGGCGGGGCCGACCGATTGGCCCGGCACCAGCGTGCAGGGGATGAGGATGTTCGGAGGGGCGTCCGGCACCCCTTCGAGCTGGTCGATGAGCGCATTCACGCCGAGGCGGCCCAGCTCGGTGGCCGGCGCCGTCATGACGGTCAGGGACGGCTCGATCATCTCGCCGAGCTCGGCGGTGGTGGCCGCGGAGATGATCGACAGGTCGTCCGGCACGCTGCGGCCGAGCGCCCGCGTCTCCTTGACCAGCCCCGCCGAGGCGCCCTCGTTCACCACGACGACGCCCGTCACCTCCGGGAAGTCCTCGCTGAGCCGGCGCGCCGCCTTCCGCCCTCCGGCCGACGTGCCCTCCACGGTGATGACGGTGGGCGGCTCGCCGGCGGCCGCCATCGCGTCGAGGTACGCGGACTTCACCCGCATGATCCAGCCGGGCTCGTTCCCGGTCGAGGCCCTCATCCGCAGAGTGACGAGGGCGATGCGCCGGTGGCCGAAGGAGCGGAGATGCCCGACGGCCTGGTCGATCGTGGTGGTGAAGTCCATGTCGACGAACGGCAGGTCTTCGTCCTCGGTCCGGCCGATCAGCGCGAAGGGCAGCCCGGACGCGATCAGCCGGTCCACGCGGGGGTCGCGGAGCTGGACCTCCATGAGCAGCGCGCCGTCCACGAGGCCGCCGGCGAGCAGGTGGGACATCTGCTCGTCGTCGTTCACGGGCCACAGCACGAGGTCGTAGCCGCGCTCGCGGGCGCCGTGGGCGGCGCTCATGAGGAACTGGTTGGCCGTGGCGATCGGCCGCGCTTCGAGGTAGGGGTGCAGCAGCGCGAGGATGCGCGTGCGCGAGCTGGCCAGCGCGCGGGCCACGACGTTACGCCGGTAGCCGAGCTCCCGGATGGCCGCCTCGATGCGGGCCCGGGTCTCCGGAGCGACCCGCTTGGTGCCGTTGATGACGAAGGAGACCGTGGCGATGGAGACGCTGGCTCGCTCGGCGACATCGCGCATCGTGACCATGGATTGTCCCGCCTCCCACCTTGTGAGGACGCGCGAGCAACTCTATCGCGGCGTCGTCGGTAAATCGCTTAACTAGTTATTGACATCACAGTGCGATGAGCGCAACATACTTCACAAGCAAGCGCGGTTAAGCGCTTTACCAACAGATGCCCAAAGGCGCCCGAAGTAGCTGTCGCGGCAGCGGCCCTCGTTCCTCTCCCTGACCGCCTGCGGCGGGTCGGCCTCCTCCGGCACCGGATCGCTGACCGTCCAGGACTACTACGAACCCTCGCACGACGCGATCTACAAAGCCTGCGCGAAGAGCGTCGGCGTCGAGATCAAGATCAACCACATCCCGGGCGCCATCAAATGAGAAAGGAACCTGTGTGAAGACCCACGTCACCGTATGGGGCGAGAACCGCCACGAGCAGCGCGAACCCCGGGTCGCCGAGATCTACCCGGACGGCATGCACAACGCCATCCGCCGGGGGATCGAGGGCTGGCTGGGTGACAGCGCGACCGTCGCCACGGCCACGCTGGACGACCCCGAGCACGGCCTGACCGAGGAGGTGCTCGCGAACACCGACGTGCTCATCTGGTGGGGTCACGCCGCCCACGCGGAGGTGGCCGACGAGGTGGTGGAGCGGGTGCACCGGCACGTCCTGTCGGGCATGGGGCTGGTGGTGCTGCACTCCGGCCACTGGTCGAAGATCTTCACCAAGCTCATGGGCACCACGTGCACGCTGCGCTGGCGCAGCGAGAACGACCGCGAGCTGGTCTGGACGGTGAACCCGACCCACCCCATCGCCCGCGGCATCCCGCACCCCATCGAGATCCCCGCCCAGGAGATGTACGGCGAGCAGTTCGACATCCCCACGCCCGACGAGCTGATCTTCATCAGCTCCTTCAGCGGCGGCGAGGTCTTCCGCAGCGGCTGCACCTTCCGGCGCGGCAACGGCAAGATCTTCTACTTCAGCCCCGGCGACCAGGACTACCCCGTCTACCATCACCCGGACGTGCTGCACGTCATCGCCAACGGCGCCGAGTGGGCGGCCGGCGACCGGTCGCGGCGCGAGCTGCCGATCCTGCTCCGCTACGAGACGGGCGACTTCTTCAACGGGCACGGCTACCGCGGCGCCCTGCACAACAAGGAGCACGCCGAGTGAACCGTTCGGGTGCGCGTCCGCTCCGTATCGTGCAGGTCGGGGCGGGCGCGATGGGCGTCGCCTGGCTGCGGACCCTGGCGGAGTCCGGCGACGTCGAGCTGGTCGGGGTGGCCGACCTCGACACGGACCGGGCGGCGCAGGCCGTACGGGCCGTCGGCGTGGACGCCGAGGTCGGCGCCTCGCTCAGCGAGCTCCTGGCGACCGGGCCGGATGCGGTCGTGAACGTCACGATCCCGGCGGCCCACACCGCGGTGAACGTCGAGGCGCTGTTCGCCGGGCTGCCGGTGCTGTGCGAGAAGCCGGCCGCGCCGACCCTCGCCGAGGCGCTCGTCCAGGCCGCCGCCGCCGAGGCGACCGGGCGGCTGCTGATGATCAGCCAGTCGCGCCGGTACTTCGCCGCCCTTGAGGCGTACCGGAGCCGGATCGCCGAGCTCGGCCCGATCGGGCTGCTCACCACCGGGTTCTTCCGCGCCCCGCGCTTCGGCGGCTTCCGCGACGAGATGGAGCAGCCGCTGCTGGTCGACATGGCCATCCACGCCTTCGACGCCGCCCGCCACCTGCTCGGCGCGGAGCCGGTCTCGGTCGGCTGCGAGAGCTGGAACCCGCCCTGGAGCTGGTACCGGGGCGACGCGGCGGCGACGGCGACCTTCCTGTTCGAGGAGGGCACCCGCTACGTGTTCACCGGCAGCTGGTGCGCGGAGGGGGCGGAGACGTCCTGGAACGGGGAGTGGCTGGCCAGCGGCGCCCAGGGCACCGCCACCTGGGACGGCGAGGACCGCGTCACGTCCAGCGCCGGCGGCGCCGTGGACGTGCCGCGGGGTGACCGGGAGCAGATCGCCGGGGCGCTCGCGGAGTTCGTGGCGGCGCTGCGCGCGGGGGTGGAGCCGCCGGGGGCGATCGCGGGCAACGTCCGCAGCCTCGCGATGGTCGAGGCGGCGGTCCGCTCCGCGGAGACGGGTGCGCGCATCGAGATCGACGCGCTGCTGGACCGCGCCTACCACGACGCGCTCTCGCACCCCGTACGCGAGGAGATCCGTACGCGGCTCGAGTCCTGGGGAACGGCGACGGCGGCGCTGCCGAGACAGCGGGCCGTCACGAGCTGACGCCGACGAGCTCCTCCAGCGCGGCGATCATGCCGTCCGGCCGGTCGCGGTCGTTGGCCGCGACCAGCTCCTCGGCGGAGTGGGCGGCGTTCGGGCCGCCCACCCCGATCAGCTCGTAGTCGGCGAGCAGGGCGGCGATCTCGTCGCGCGTGTGGTCGAGGAGCAGGGCACGCCCGGCGCCGGTGCACCAGCAGGGGGTGACCAGGCTGGTCCGGGCGGGCCACTGCTCCGGCGTCGACTCCGCGCGCAGCAGCCGGACGAGCACGCCGTCGCGCACGGACAGGCGGGCGCTCGCGCCGTGCTCGATCGCCAGCCGGCGCAGGATCGGGCGGCTCCCGCCGAGCAGCCCGTGGTCGAGGGCCCCGGCCAGGGCGAAGAACTCGGCCGCGACGCGCAGCGTGGCGTCCTCGCGGCGTTCGAGCAGGCCCCGGTCGCACAGCTCCCGGGTGATCCGGGAGGCCTTGCTGGGGTCGATGCCGACCTCGTGGGCGAGCCGGGCGACGTTGAACCCGGCCCGGCCGGAGGTCTCCCGCTCCAGGACCGCGTTGACGATCCGCAGGGCCGTGCGCAGCGAGGAGGCCTGCGGCGGGTTCGCCGTCACATCCGCACTATGGCGAGATGATCGCGACCGGAAGCACCGCTCTCAGCCGGTCGGGCACAGGGCGAAGACGCGGGCCGGGAAGCCGGATCCGCCCTGGGGCTTGGGCCAGGTCGCCACGATCAGCGCGCCCGTCTCGGGCACCTGGTCGAGGTTGGCCATCAGCTCGATCTGCCACCGGTCCCGCGCCAGGACGTACAGCTCCAGGCTGAAGTCGCCTTGGGACGTGGCCGACCCGGGATCGGTGTCGGTCTGCTCATGGCCGATCGCGGTGACGCCGGCCTGCTCGAACAGGTACCGCAGCACGTCGGCGGACCAGCCGGGGGTGTGGCTGACCCCCGCAGCGTCCTTGTTGGCCATCGCGTCCCGGTCCGGCCAGCGCCGGCCCCAACCGGTCCGCAGCGCCACGAACGCTCCGGCGGGGATCCGCCCGTTGCGCCGCTCCCATGCCGCGACGTCCTCCATCGTCGGGGTGGCGTCCGGATCGGCCTCCACGCGCTGGGTGATGTCGAGCACCACCAGCGGCAGGATCATCTCCTCCACCGGGATCTCGTCGACGGTCCGCGCGCCGGCCACGAAGTGCACGGGCGGGTCCACGTGCGTGCCCCACTGCCCGACGAGCGTGTACAGGTGGACGTTGAAGCCGTCCCCGCGATCCATGTCGAAGACCTTCTCGCGCCGCTCGTCCGGGAACGCGGCGAAGTGCGGCTGCCCCGGGCGGAAGGCGTGGGTGAGGTCCACGCAGGTCGTCTTCGCGGTGAGCTCGCGGTAGGCCGACCACAGAGGGGGTTCCATGAGCTTGGTTCTCCTTCGTCTGGACAAGGGCGGGACGCATACGGCGTCCGTGGCGCAGGTGGTAATACAAGTAGCAGATCGCCACGAACGGGACGCCGAAGTACAAGGCAGCGACCTGGGCCGGGTCCAGGGCCACGCGTCCGCCTGGCCCCCCGGACGGCCGAACTCGCGGCCACCGCGCTGTGCTGGGCTCGCCGGCTCGAGAACGCCCTGCGGGGAACCCCGGACCAGCCCCGGTAACCGCGTCATGCGCTCGGATGAGCCGCCGGGCCCCCGGGCGGCTCGTTCGCAGTACGGCCCGCGCGTCGTGCAGCCCCCTCCGGCTGGACGGGGTCGTGCGGCGCGTACAGTCCTGCGGGTGGAGGTGCGGTGATGCCGGAATGGCTGGAGGCGGGGCTGTGGGGGTCGGTGGCTGGCGGGGCCCTGGTCGTGGGAGCCGCGGTCGCCTGGTCGGTGAAGGTCCCGGCGCGCTGGATCGCCATGATCATGGCCTTCGGGGCCGGTGTGCTGATCTCGGCGCTGTCGTTCGAGCTGATGGACGAGGCTGAGCGCGCCGGCGGGCTCTTACCGGCCGCCGTCGGCTTCCTCGCCGGCGCCTGCGCCTACGTGGCGGCCAACGCGCTGCTGGCCCGGTACGGCGCGCGGCACCGCAAGCGTTCGGGCGACCAGCAGCCGAGCGAGGCCGACGTCCAGGGGAGCGGCGCGGCGATCGCGATCGGCGCGCTGCTCGACGGTGTCCCCGAGTCCGTGGTGCTCGGCCTGTCCCTGGTGGGCGGGGGGAAGATCGGGCTCGCCGTGCTCGCCGCGGTGTTCATCTCGAACGTCCCCGAAGGGCTCTCCAGCGCCGCCGGGATGAAGCGCGCGGGCCGCGGCCCCGGCTACGTGTTCGGCATCTGGGGCGGGATCGCGCTGGCCAGCGGCCTGGCGGCGCTGCTCGGCAACCTGACCATGCAGTCCGCCTCGCCCGCGTTCACCGCGGTGATCATGGGGGTGGCGGCGGGCGCGATCCTCGCCATGGTGGCCGACACGATGATCCCCGAAGCCTTCGAGCGCGCGCACACCCTCACGGGGCTCATCACCACGATCGGATTCCTGGCGGCCTTCGCCATCGAGCGCCTGGCCGAGTGAGCCCTCACCGGCTGAGCCACCGCCGGGAGACGCGGATCCGCAGCCGGCCGTAGGGGAGCGTCCCGGTGACCAGGACGTGCGGAGCGCCGGGACGTGGACGGCCCGGCGCCTCGCAGGTCACGCGGCCCCAGTCGGTGCGCACCCCGTCGGTGTTCGCGGTCGCGCCGCGCGGCAGGACGATCGTGGCGGATCCGTAGTCGAGCCGGAGGCCGATCTCGATCTCGGCATGCGCGATGACGGCCCGGGACAGATCCAGCCGTACCTGGCCGTACTCGGACTCGATCCGCAACCGGCGCGGGACCTGCCAGTCGCCCGCCCGCCTGATGCGGCCGCCGGTGGAGCTCAGCTCCACCGTCTCGTCCGGGAGCTCCGGCAGGTCGGCGGTGACCGTCACCAGGTCGCCGTGGGAGGTGGCGGTGAGCGCCCGTTCGAGCCGCTCCTCCATCTCGGCGGAGCCGAGCCGGCCGTCGGCGAAGGCCTGCTGAAGTCGTTGGACGACCATGTCGCGGTCGCCGTCGGAGACTCGCGTCCGGAGTTCCATGCTTGCCTTCCTGTTCGGTCGTGGCGGCTCGCCGGTCAGAGGTCGAGGTCCTCGACGGCGGGGCGTTCGGCGATCCCGGCGATCCGGTCGTGGAACTCGGCGGGGATCCTGCCGCGCAGCTCCTCGATCGTGCCGACGATCTCCACGACGGCATCGCCCGGCACGAAGCCCCAGCTCGTCTCGCCCAGGCCGAGGTGGCCGAGCCAGTCGTCGGGCTCCGAGCCGCTCACCCAGTCGGGCGAGCGATCGACGTGCAGGACGAACGTGCCCTTGCCCGAGCGGTACACCCGGAACGTCTCCACCCGCCCGCTGCGGCTGGTGCGGCCCCACTCGCCGAGCAGCACCCCCGAGAAGCGCCGCTCGTCCCCGGCGACCTGGATGACGATCTCGTCGTAGCCCTGCCGGCGGCCCTCCTCCGCCTCGACGTAGCGCCGCAGCGCCTCGCTGATCGCCGCCGCCGGCGTGCCGCCCGCCAGGCCCTGCGCCCGCTCCAGCAGCGGAAGGTCCTCGTCCGGGATCTCGATCGTCGTGCCGCGCACCATGGCCGCCCTCCTCGTGTATACGTATAAGCCTACGTATAAGGGTGGGCGATGGCAACAGGATCAGAACAGGCCCGGCTGCTCGCTCGGCCGGTGCGGCGGCCGTTTGGGCGCGAGGCCGCCGATGGCGTCGAGGTCGTACAGGGACCGCCAGCGCGTGCGGCCCCCCTCGGCCAGCAGGCGCCGCAGCAGCCGCGCCGTCACCTCGGCGTCCGGCAGGGCCCGGTGGCGGCCGGCCGGGCGGGGGATGTCCAGGTGCGCGAGCAGCGTGTCCAGGCTGTGGGAGGGCAGCCGCGGATACAGGTGGCGGGCCAGCCGTACGGTGTCGAGCAGCGGGACGGCGGCCAGTCGCGGGCACCACGACCGCAGCCCGGCGATCAGGGCCGCCTCCGTCGCGGCGTGATGGGCGACGAGCCGGTACGGCGGCGCCGTCAGGCGGTCGTCGAGAGCGGCCATGACCTGCTCGGCCGGTGGGGCGGTGGCGAGCATGGCCTCGGTGATGCCGGTCTGCCGCACGTCCCACGGGGTGACAGCCACGCCCGCCGGCGGCGCCATCAGCGACTCGAACCGCCACACCTCGGCCAGGTCGCCGCCGCTCGCCTTGACGGCGCACACCCCCACCTCGACCGGCACCAGGGGACGCCCCTGCGGCGTCAGCCCTTCGAAGTCGATGACGATCAGAGTGTGGCGGGTGAAAACGGCGTCGCCGTACAAGGCGGTCCGTGCTGCGGGCGCGTCCACGCGGTGACGGTACCCCGTCGCCCGTCCGCACACCCGCGATGTGGAAGGTCGACTACCGCGCCTGGGAGGTCGCGCCGGCGCGAGTGACGAGGGTGACGAAGGTGAGGCGGGCCGAGCCCACCCGGCCGGTGACCTCCCAGCAGCCTTCGACGGGGAAGTACACGCCCGTGGCCTGGAAACCCGTGTCGCCGTAGCCGTCGGGCACGTCGCTGCGCAGCGGCGCGGCCGGTCCGTCCAGCCGCCGCCCGCTGATCTCCAGCTTGCCCGCGACCCCCCGCCACCAGCCGTACTTCATGGAGATCGAGCCGTCCGGCCGGACGAAATCGGCGCCGGCCTCGATGACGCCGTCCGGCTCCAGCCCGCCCACCCACAGGCTCCCGGCGCCGTGGGAGCTCTCCCTGCCGAAGAACGGCCCGGGCGTGCCGTTCGAGGAGGTCGGGGCGGGGCTGGGCAGCGTCACCGGGCAGTCGCCGGGGCCCGCTCCGGAGGAGCAGGCCGGGCAGGACAGGACGGCGGCGAGGGTGAGGACGACCGGCAATCTCATGCCCGGGATACACCGGAGAGGGCCGGACGGTTCCGGGGCCGCGGGCTCAGAAGGTGAGGAGGGAATGGCAGTGATGGGCCACGAACGAGGCGAAGCCGGGCACCAGCGCCACCGCCGCCGGCCCGCTCAGCAGCAGGGCCACGCTCGCCACTCCGGCCAGGCGCTCCACGCGCCTGAGCGGGGAGGCGGGGTTGAGCATGCGGCGTACGCGCAGGAGCGCGGTGTCGCCGCCGGCGCCGAGCGCGAACGCGGGTGCCCGCCCGGTGGCCAGGCCGACGAGCGCGGCGGCGATCTGCACCCGGGGATGGCGCCGCGCCGCGACATCGTCCGCCAGCAGCTCGATCAGCCGGACGATCTCCGCCTCGGCCGCCCCGAACACGGGCACCTTCGGGAACGCCCTGGCCAGAGTGTGCGCCGCGGCGAGCGCCAGGTGATGCCTGCCGCGCAGGTGGGCGCGCTCGTGCGCCAGGACGGCGGCGACCTGCTCGGGGGTGAGGCTGCGCAGGGCCCCGGTGGTGATGACGGTCTGGGCGCGCCTGCCGGGCAGGCAGTAGGCCAGCCGCTCGTCGTGGTCGAGCACGATCGCGTCGAGGTCGCGGTCGCGCCGGCCGAGCAGGCCGAGCATGGCCGCGTGCGCACGTCGTTCCATGCTCGTCCTGACCAGGACGGCCGCGCCGCACGAGAGCAGGCGCGCCAGCACCGCGCCCGCGGCCAGGAGCGCGCCGGCGCCGGCCACGGTCAGGCCGTCGCCGTCCGACAACATCGCCGCGCAGATCTCGAACAGCCCGGCCAGCCCGTGCCCCACGACGTCGGCGGGCACGGCGAAGGCGAACGCGGCCAGGACGGCGGAGGCGACCACGGACGCGCCGGCCGCCTGCCACATCGCGATCGCCAGCCGGGGCGCCCGGTCGGCCCAGCGCGCGGTCCGCATCAGCCGCGGCAGCCAGATCGCGGCGACCACCGTGTAGAGCGCCAGGACGGCGGCTGCGATCACGCCTGCCCGCCCTTGGGCGGGAACACCTGCAGGGCCGCCTCCAGGGCGGTCGCCTCCTCGGGAGTGAGGCGTTCGAGGAAGTGCACCAGCGTGGCGGCCTGGTTGCCGCTGCCGGCCAGCGCGGCCCGCATCAGGTCGGCCGTGTAGGCCTCCTTGGAGGCGACCGGCTCGTAGATGTAGGCGCGGCGGACGGGCTCGCGCTTGAGCAGGCCCTTGGTGTGCAGCTTGTCCATCACGGTCATGACCGTCGTGTAGGCGATGGTGCGCTCCTGCCGCAGTTCTTCCAGCACGTCCCGGACGGAGGCAGGCTGCCGCCGGGCCCACATCCGCTCCATGATGGTGGATTCGAGCTCTCCTAGGCCGCGCGTCATGACGCGAATGCTATCCGCGGTCGTAGTTCCGGAACAGCGCTCATACGGAGGAGGGGTATAGTCGGGCCGGTAATCCGTACATGGATGTACGAGTTAGAGGGGTTTTCGGATGCCATCCATACAGGTGCGGTTGTCGGTGAACGGCCGCCGGCACGAGCTGGAGCTCGACACCCGCGTCAGCCTGCTCGACTGTCTGCGCGAACACCTCGCCCTGACCGGGACGAAGAAGGGATGCGACCAGGGCGCCTGCGGCGCCTGCACGGTGCTGGTGGACGGCGAGCGGGTCAACTCCTGCCTCGTGCTCGCCGCCCAGTGCCAGGACGCGGAGATCACGACCATCGAAGGGCTCGGCGAGCCGGGACGGGCGCTGCGGGAGGCGTTCGTGCGTCACGACGGCCTGCAGTGCGGCTACTGCACGCCGGGGCAGATCTGCTCGGCGGTGGCCATGCTCGCCGAGCACGACGCGGGGGTGCCGAGCTCCGTCGGAGCGGCGAGCCTGACGGACGCCGAGATCCGGGAGCGGCTGGCCGGGAACCTGTGCCGGTGCGGCGCATACAACGGGATCCTCGCGGCCGTGAGAGAGGTCGCCCGATGAACCCGTTCTCCTACGTCACCGCCACCGACCCGGCCGCGGCCCGCGCCCTCGCCGCCGAGGGGGCGAAATACCTGGCGGGCGGCACCAACCTCGTCGACCTGATGCGCGAGGGCATCGAGACGCCGGAACGACTGGTGGACATCGGCCGGCTGCCGCTGGCCGGGATCGAGGACCTGCCCGGCGGCGGGCTGCGGATCGGCGCCCTGGCCCGCAACACGCGCGTGGCCGCCGACCACCGGGTCCGCGACCGCTACCCGCTGCTGTCCCAGGCCATCGTGAACGGCGCCTCGCCCCAGCTGCGCAACCGGGCGACGGTGGGCGGCAACCTCCTGCAGCGGACCCGCTGCGGCTACTTCTACGACCGCCATTCGGCCTGCGGCAAGCGCGAGCCGGGTGCCGGTTGCGACGCCCTCGACGGGTTCAACCGCATGCACGCCGTCCTCGGCGCGGGGGAGAGCTGCATCGCCGTGCACCCATCGGACATGTGCGTGGCCCTGGCCGCCCTCGACGCCGTGGTCAACATCGCCGGCCGCGACCCCGTGCCGCTGGTGGACTTCCACCTCCTCCCCGGGGACACCCCGCACGTGGAGACGGTGCTCCGGCCGGGCGAGCTGGTGACGTCGATCGACCTGCCTCCCGTCCCTCCCGGCCACTCGGTCTACCTGAAGGTCCGCGATCGGGCCAGTTACGCCTTCGCGCTGGTGAGCGTGGCCGTGTTCACCCACCTGGAGGACGGGCGGGCGAGCCGGGTGCGCATCGCGCTGGGCGGGGTCGCGCCCAAGCCGTGGCGCGCGTACGAGGCCGAACGGCTCCTCACCGGCACCTCGCTCGACGACCACCTCATCGACCAGGCCGCCGAGCGGGCCCTGGCGGACGCGCGGCCGCGCGAGCACAACGCGTTCAAGCCCGAGCTGGCCAGGCGGCTGATCCGCCGAGCCCTGAAGGGAGCCCACTCATGACCCTCGCATCGCGCGGCTTCACCCTCGCCGGCAAGGCGATGGCCAGGCTGGCCAGGCTCCTCCCTGACGGCAGGCCCGACCCCCTGGCCCACCAGCGCGCCGAACTGGGCCGCCCCGCCGACCGGCTGGACGGCCCCGCCAAGGCCGCGGGCGCCGTCCGCTACACGGCCGAGCACCGGCTCCCCGGCCTCGTCCACGCCGCCGTGGTGGGCAGCACCGTCGCCAGGGGCCGCGTCACCGCCATCCACGTGCCTCCCGCGCCCGGCGTGCTGCTCGTGATGACCCACCACAACGCGCCCGCGATGAAGCGCACCGCCGCCTACGCCACCCTCCGCGGCCCGCTGGGCGCCGCCGCGATGAGCCTGCCCGTGCTCAACACCGACGAGATCTTCTGGTACGGCCAGCCCATCGCGGTGGTCGTCGCCGAGTCCCCGGAGCAGGCCAGGCACGCGGCCTCCCTGATCCACGCCGACTACCAGCGGTGGCCCGCCGCGCTGTCGATGACCGGGCAGCGGCCCTTCACGCCCGCGCACGCCGTACTGGAAGAGCCGGTGACCAGGATCGGCGACCCCCGCACCGCCCCGGCGGCGGTCACGGTCGAGGCCGAGTACGCCACGCCGCTCGAATACCACAACGCGATGGAGCCGCACGCCACCGTGGCCCACTGGGAGGGCGACCGGCTCACCGTCCATGACACCTCGCAATACCCCTACGGGGTCAAGGAGATGCTGGCCAGGAAGTTCTCGCTGGCCGAGGAGAACGTCCGCGTGCTCGCGCCGTTCATCGGCGGCGGCTTCGGCGGCAAGACCGTCGCCTGGCCGCACGTCTGGCTCGCCGTGGCCGCGGCCAGGCCCTCCGGCCGGCCGGTCAAGCTCGTCCTGTCGCGCGCTGACCTGTTCGCCATGACCGGCGGGCGGGCCCCGACCCGCAGCCGCGTCTCGCTCGGCGCCGACGCCTCCGGGCGGCTCACCGCGCTGGAGCACCATGCCGTGTCGTCGTGCAGCGCCGACGAGTTCGCCGAGGCCGCGGTCATCGCCTCCCGGCATCTGTACGCCTGCCCCAACCTGCACAGCGCCCAGCAGGTGGTACGCCTGGACCGCATCCAGAACGCCTTCTTCCGCGGCCCCGGCGTAGCGCCGGGCTCCTTCGCAGTGGAGTCGGCCATGGACGAACTGGCCTGGCGGCTCGGCCTGGACCCGCTCGAACTGCGCCTGCGCAACGAGCCGGACCGCGACCCGGCCGCGGGCAACCGGTTCACCAGCCGCCACCTGCGCGAGGCGTACCTGCTCGGCGCGGACGCGTTCGGCTGGTCCCGGCGTCCGCCCGTGCCCCGCGCGACCCGCGACGGCCGCTGGCTCATCGGGTACGGCATGGCCGCCGCGATCAACCCCGACGCCGTGCTCATCGCCGGGGTCAAGCTCCGCCTGTCCGCCGACGGCACGGTCACCGTCCGCAGCAGCACCAACGAACTGGGCGCCGGCACCTCGACCGCGCAGAGCCAGGCCACCGCCGACCGGCTCGGCCTGCCCCTCGACCGGGTCCGCTTCGAACAGGGCGACTCCGACGTGGCCAGGACCCGCATCCCCGGCGCCTCGGCCGCCACCACGACGCTCGCCTCGGCCATCTGGTCGGCCCGCGACAACCTCGTCCGCGAGCTGCTGAAACTGGCCCGCGGCACCGGTTCGCCGCTGGCCGGACTGTCGCCCGGCGAGGCGGAGACCCGCGACGGCGGCCTGTTCGGTCCCCGGGGTGGAGAGACCTACGAGCGCATCCTGGCCGGGGCCGGGGTGGACGGGGTGGAGGTGGAGGGCAGGTCGGCGCTGCCGTACCAGACGATCAAGCGCGGCACCTACTCCTACGGCGCGCACTTCTGCGAGGTGCGGGTGGACGAGGACACCGGCGAGACGCGCGTCACGCGCTGGGCCGGGGCGTTCGACGGCGGCCGGATCGTCAACCCCAAGCAGGCCGCCGGCCAGATGCGCGGTGGGATCATCATGGGCATCGGCATGGCGCTGACCGAGGAGGCGCTGCTCGACGAGCGCACGGGCCTGATCGTCAACCACAGCCTGGCCGACTATCACGTGCCCACGCACGCCGACGTGCCCGACATCGACATCCGCTTCGTCGACCGGCCGGACCCGCAGACCCCGCTGGGCGCCAAGGGCATCGGCGAGCTCGGCATCGTGGGCGTGGCGGCCGCCGTCGCCAACGCCGTCCACCACGCGACCGGCAAACGCCTCCGATCCCTGCCCATCACCCCGGACAAGCTCATGTTTTGAATACGGTAGGGGGGTATGGTACGCTCGACGAGCCGGAAGGGGGAGACATGGTCGGATACAGCGGCAGCAAGCAGGACCAGCTGCGGCGGCTGCGCCGGATCGAGGGTCAGGTGCGGGGGTTGCAGCGGATGGTCGAGGACGACAAGTACTGCATCGATGTCCTGACGCAGGTGTCGGCGGCCACCAGTGCTCTGCAGTCGGTCGCGATCTCCCTGCTGGAGGATCACCTGGCGCACTGTGTCGCCGAGGCCGCCGCCCAGGGCGGGCCGGAGGCTCAGGCGAAGGTCAAAGAGGCTTCCGACGCCATCGCGCGGCTCGTTCGTTCCTGACAGACATCTCTGGAGAGGGTTGATCGATATGGCTACCGCTACCTACACCGTCACGGGTATGACCTGCGGGCACTGCGTGAGTTCGGTGAAGGAGGAGGTCGGTGAGGTGTCCGGGGTCACTTCGGTGGAGGTTGACCTGGCCAGCGGCCTGCTGACCGTGGAGAGTGACAGCCCCGTGGAGGCGGCGGACATCGTGGCCGCGGTCGAGGAAGCGGGCTACGAGGTGGCGAGTCGGTCATGAACGCGGCGCCCAGGCTGGGTGCGCTCGACCCCGCCGAAGCCCCGGAGAAGTCCCGGGAGTTGCTGAACGACATCATCGGCCGCACCGGCTCGGCCGGTGAGATGATCTCCACCATGGCGCACTCGCCGGCGATGCTCCAGGGCTACCTTGACCTGTCGCGGGCCATGAAGCGCAGCAAGCTGCCCCGCGCCCTCAGCGAGAAGATCTCGCTCGCCCTGCAGGAGTGGATCGGCTGCGGGCTCTGCCTCGACGCGCACGCGGCGGGCGCCCGGGCGGCGGGGCTGAGCGAGACGGACATCGCTCTCGCCCGCCAGGGCACCTCCACCGACGCCCGGGAGGCGGCGCTCATCGCGGTGGCCACCCGCGTGCTGGCCGAGCCGTCCTCGCTGACGGACGAGGACGTGGCCGAGTTGAGGGCTCATGGCTGGAGCGAGCGGATCATCGCGGAGATCCCCGGCCTGGTCGCCCTCAACCTGCTCACCGGCTCCTTCAACCTGCTGGCCGGCCTGAAGCCGGCAGAGAAGGCTACGTGAGCGGGCAGAAGCGGGTCTCGAAGAGCGCGGCGAACGTCGTCAGGAAGTCGTTCCAGTCGCCGTTCAGGTTGGCGACCAGCGTGTGGGTGCCCTCGCGGTCGCCCATCGCGTACGTCACCGAGCCCTGGATGAAGCCGCCCCCGCCCCAGAGCGTGACCCCGCACGGGAGCTTCTGGGAGTAGACGCCGAGGCCGTACCTGGTGTTCGGGACCCAGTCCGCGCCCTCCGTCGAGACGGTGGTGAACATCTCCTTCTGCTGCGCGGGCGCGAGCAGGCGGCCGCGCAGCAGGGCCCGCAGGAAGCGGTGCAGGTCGGAGGTGGTCGAGACCATCCCGCCGGCGGCCCCGGCCCAGCTCAGGTCCGCGTGGGTCACGTCGTGGATCTCCGTGGGCCCGCCGGCCTCGTCGAACTTCGAGTAGTGGCGGGCGTGCGGGTCGCGGATCGTGTTGTCGGCGCCGGGCAGGTACGTGCCCGTCAGGTGCAGCGGGCGGGCGATGCGGCGGTCGATCTCGTCGGCGATGGTCGAACCCGTCGCCCGCTCGACGATCATCCCCGCGAGGTTGTAGTTGACCTTGGAGTAGATGAAGCGCTTGCCGGGCTCCTCGGGGCGCGGGGTCTCCTGGCCGGGGACGGCGTCGGGGAGCCCGCTGGTGTGGTTGAGCAGCTGCCTGACCGTGATCTTGGTGCCGTCCCCGCCGAGGTGCTCCTCCACCACGCCGGGCAGCCACTTCGCCACCGTGTCGTCCAGGCTCAGCTTGCCGTCGGCCGCCACCTGCAGGACCACCGTGCCCACGAACGCCTTGGTGAAGCTGCCGATGCGGAAGTGCTCGCCCGGCCGGCGGTGGCGTCCGGTCTCCAGGTCGGCCACCCCCGCCGTCCCGAACCATGGTGCCGCGTCGCCGTCCCTGAGCTCGGCGACGATGCCGGGGCCGCCGCCGTCGGCCACGGCCCGGTCGAGCGCGCGCTGGAGCTTGGCGTGGCCCCGGTCGGCCGCGGCGGCGGGGATCGTCATCGTGGTGGCCGTCGCGGTCAGGGCGGCGACGAGCAGGCCGGTACGGAGCATGGACATGGAGCCTCCACGGAGGTCGGAAAGGGCGTGGTCATCCGCCGGGCAGAGGCGCCGGCGACGACAAGCAACGCTAGTTGACTAATCCGGTCTTAGTCAACATGAGTTGCTTGAAGGCCCTTTCCGATCCCCGGGCTCACGAAGGGCCGCTGACGTGGCGGAGGGTCAGCTCGTCGAGGTTGAGCCAGTTCGCGCTGCCCTTGGACTCGTTGAAGATGACGGAGACGGTGTTGGCCCCTTCCTGGAGCGCGACGTTCGGCACGGTCACCGTGTTCCACGTGCTCCACGAGCCCGTGGAGGGGAAGCGGAGGGCGTCCACGGCTCCGGCGCCGTTGACGAAGACGTGGCGGACGGCGTCGCCCGCGGCGGCCGCGTAGCGGAAGGTGAGCTCGTACGTGCCGGCCCGGCTGACGTCGGGCCGCAGGTCCACCCACTGGCCGTCGGCGTTCCAGCCGGCCACGTAGCCGGTGCCGGTGAAGCCCGGGTTGGTGGACTCGGTGCCGACCCCGTGCAGGGTCCCCGACTCGGCCTGGAGCTGGGCGGAGACGTCGAGGCGGTCGAGGTTGAGGTAGTTGCCCGAGCCCAGCTCGACCCGGATGGTGTTGTGGCCCCGGGCCAGCGTGACACCGTTGAGCACGGCGGTGTTCCAGGTGCCCCAGCCGCCGGTGGACGGGAACGACTGGTCGGACTGGGCGCCGTTCACGACGATCCGGCGGGAGGCGTCCCCGGCGCCGGCGGCGTACCGGAAGCGCAGCTCGTGCGCCCCGGCGGAGGGCACGTTGACGTGGAAGGTCAGGGTCTGGCCGGATGTGTTCCAGCCGGCGAGGTAGCCCCGGCCGCTGAAGCCGGGCTGGGTGCTCTCCGCGCCGATGCCCGACGACAGCGCGTTCTCGGCCTCGTACCGGCCGTTCTCCGGCTGGAGCCCGGTGTTGCCGTCGTGCTGGACGAGCTGGAGCGCGCTGACGGCGGCGGCCGCGGTGAGGCTCTGGAGGTACGTGGCGGGGGCGGGCGCGGACCAGTCGGGGCCGGCGAGGCCGTCGCCGGTGCGGCGGTGGCGCCAGGCCTGGGTGGCGTTGCGCTGGAGGAAGGGCAGGTACTGGGTCTGGCCGTGCTCGGTGACGAGGGTGTTGAGCGAGCGGAACAGCAGCGACTTGAAGCCCCCGGCGTCGTCGGAGCCCTCGTGCATCATGGTGCCGCCGTTGGTGAGGTAGGTCGTGGCCCAGTCCGCCGCCGCGCGGGCGTCGGTCAGGTAGGAGGCGGTGCCGGTCGCGTCGTGGAGCGCGGCGGCGGCGCCGATGTAGGTGCCGAAGTTGTAGCTGAAGTCCCATTTCACGAGCGTGCTCGAGCCCTCGATGTGGTCGTAGACGTGCCCGGACTGCTGGAGGTTGGCCTTGATCCAGGCGAACAGACTCTGCGCCCGCGTCAGGTAGGCGGCGTCGCCGGTCGCGGCGTACAGCTTGGTGGCGGTGATCACGGCCGGGGCGTTGGTGGCCACGTTCTTCTGGGTGTGCACGCTCCTGCGCCACCAGATGCCGCCGCCGAACGTGGTGTCCTGCTCGGACCAGATCTGGTCGAACAGGGCACGCGACCGGTTCAGGTACGTCGCGTCACGCGTGATCTCGTACGCCCGCGCGCACGCCAGCGCCCACCAGCCCAGGTCGTCGTTGAAGTCGTTGGCGAAAGTGGGGTAGTAGGCGACGAAACCGGCGTACACGTCGTCGATCAGCTGCCGGTAGGCGGCGCCGCCGGTGCGCTGGTAGGCGTCCATCACCAGCTCCCACAGCTGGGCCTCCCACCAGAAGTCGGTGTACAGGCCGCCTTCCGGGCCGTGAGCGTGCTCGGCGTGGATCTGGTGGTCGCTGTTGGTGTAGAAGTACTTCTTCGCCGGATCCCAGAAGGCGGCGACGAAGGCCGACATCGCCGCGTCGGCGTCGGCGGGCACGGTGGCGTGTGCGGGAGCGGGGGCGAGGGTGAGGGCCGCGGTCAGCACGAGGCCGGCGGTCGCCGCGCGCGCCCTCATTGGTTGTTCTCCGTCAGCACCCGGTCACCCTGCTCCTGGGCCTTGGCCAGGGCCTGCTGGGCGGTGGTCTTGCCCTCCATGAGGAGCTGGAGGTTGGGGATGAGGGACTCCTCCTCCATCGGCGCGTAGCCCGCGCAGGCGGGGCGGATCTTGGCGTACTGCAGCGTGTCCAGGATCGGCTTCCAGAACGGGTCGCCGGAGAAGAAGGGATCCTGCGCCGCCTGCACGTTGCCGGGGATGTTCAGGCTCGTCCTGGCCCACAGCAGCGCGTTGTCCTTCTCGGCCGTCCACCACTTGACGAACTCCCAGGCCGCGTCCTTGTGCTTGGCCGCCTGCGGGATCACCAGGCCGAAGCCGCCCATGAGGCTGGCGCTGCCGCCCTGCGGCCCGGTCGGCGGCGGCACGATGCCGAAGTCGAGGTCCTTGCCGTACTTCTGGTACGTGGTGATGTTCCAGGGACCCGTCAGGATCATGGAGACCTTGCCGGTCGCGAACGCGTCGGTGCCCTCGCCGAGCCCCTTCTCGAAGCCGCTCTGGTAGACGCCCGCCTTGACCAGGCGGCTCCACAGGTCGAGGACCTGCAGCCCCTGCGGGCCGTTGAAGGTCGTGCGCGAGCAGTCGTCGCTGACCATCTGGCCGCCGGCCTGGCGCAGGTACATGCTGAACAGGCCGGTGTCGTCCATCGACAGGCCGGCGCGCACGAGCTTGCCGCCCTCGCGCCTGGTCAGCTTGACCGCCGCCTGCTCCAGCTCGGCCCAGGTGCGCGGCGGCTCGACGCCGGCCTCCTTCAGGTGGGCCTTGTTGTAGAACAGGGCCCGCGCGTCGACCGTGAGCGGCAACCCGTACAGCTTGCCGCCGTGGGTGAGCTCGCGCAGCGCCTCGCCGTAGAAGCGCTCCCGCTCGATGCCGTCCTTCTTCAGCAGGTCGTCGATCGGGGTGAGGACGCCCTTCGGCGCGTAGCTCGCCGTCCGCCAGCGGTCCCAGAACATGACGTCGGGGGCCTGCCCGGAGGTCGAGGCGGTGAGGAACTTGGTGAGCATGTCCTCCTGGACGACGTAGTCGACCTGGATCTTGGGGTGCGTCTTGTTGAAGGCGGCGGTCATGGTCTTGAACTGCTGTTCGCCCTCGCCCGACCAGTCGCCCCAGAACTTCAGCCGCACCACCCCTCCCGCAGAGGAGGAGGGGGCGTCGGACGAGGCGCAGCCGGTCGTGATCGTCGAGAGTACGGCGAGGGCGGTGGCGGCCAGCCGCTTGACCAGGGTCGAGTGCATCGGCGGCGCGCTCCTTTCTGGGAGGGGGTGTCACTGGAGGCCGGAGCCGGTGAAGGCCAGGCCGCGAGTCAGGTAGCGCTGCCCGAAGGCGAACAGCAGCAGAGTGGGCAGCATGGCGACGATCGATCCGGCCATGAGCGGCCCGTAGTCGGTCTGCCGGTTGAAGGAGAACGCGGCCAGGCTCATCTGGATCGTGCTCATGTCCGGGTCGTTGAGCACGATCAGCGGCCAGAGGAAGCCGTTCCAGCCCGCCACGAAGGTGAAGACCGCCAGGGTGGCCAGCGCGGGACGGCACAGCGGCAGATAGATCCGCCAGAAGATGCGGAACTCGGGGCAGCCGTCGACGCGGGCGGCCTCGCCCAGTTCCCTGGGCAGCGCGAGGAAGAACTGCCGCATCATGAACACCGCGAAGGCCCCGACGGCCCCCGGCAGGATGACCGCCCAGTACGTGTTGAGCAGGCCGAAGCCGCCCTGGCCGGCGAGATCGTTGCCCCCGGCCAGCGGGAAGTTCTTGACGATGAGGAACGACGGCACCAGGGTCACCACGGACGGCACCATCATCGACGCGAGCAGCAGCCGGAACAGCACCCGGCTGCCGCGGAACGGCAGCCGCGCGAACGCGTAGCCGGCCAGCGACCCGAGCAGCAGGTTGGTGGCGACGCCGGCCACGGCGAGCAGCAGCGAGTTGGCGAAGTGCCGGGCGAAGGGGACGGTGGTGAACGCCGCCCCGTAGTGCTCGAAGGTGATCCTGTCGGGCAGCCACGTGATGGGCAGGGAGATGATCTCGTCGTCCGGCTTGAGCGACGTGCTCAGCGACCACAGGAACGGCAGCAGCATGAACAGCCCGACGACGGTGAGCACGGCGTAGAACAGGGTGATTCTGATCGTCCGGATCATGTCTCGTCGCTCCGGTTGAGCCGCATGTTGAGCACGGTGACCGCCACGATGACGAGGAAGAGCGTGAACGCCTGCGCCGAGGCGTAGCCCATGTGCAGCCGGTTGAAGCCGGTCTCGTAGATCTGGTAGACGGGCGTCAGGGTCGAGTTGCCCGGACCGCCCTTGGTCATCACGTACGCCTGGTCGAAGAGCTGGAACGCGCCGATCAGCGACAGCGTCGTGACGAACATCGTCGTGGTGCGCAGCTGCGGCCACGTGATGTGGGCGAACGCCGCCCAGCGGCCCGCCCCGTCCAGGGCGGCGGCCTCGTACAGGTGGCCGGGGATGTTCTGCAGCCCGGCGAGGTAGATCAGCATGTTGGAGCCGACCCCCTGCCACAGGGTGACCAGCACAATGGAGAGCATGGCGGTGCTGCTGTCGCCCACCCACGCCGGGCCGGGGATGCCCAGGAAGCCGAGGATCTCGTTGACCGGCCCGTAGTGGCTGTTGAGCATCCAGGTCCACACGGTCGCGGCGGCCACGGGGGAGGTGACCACGGGGATGTAGTAGATGGTGCGGAAGACGCCCATCGCCGGGAGCCTGCTGTTGAGCGCCACCGCGAGCAGCAGCGAGACGGCGATCATCGCGGGCACGAACATCGCGCAGTACAGCAGGATGTTCTTCAGCGTGAGGGCGAAGGTGGCGTCCTTCAGCAGCCTGGCGTAGTTCGCCAGGCCGGCCCACGTCGGCGGGGTCAGCACGTCGTACGAGGTGAAGCTGAGGCCGAGGGCGCCGATGACGGGCAGCACGGTGAAGACGAGGAACAGCACCATCGGCGGCGCGGCGAACAGCGCCCCGGCCCGCGCCTGGTGCCGGCTCAGCAGGGAGCCCCCGGGCCGGGCGCGGCCCGGGGATGCGCGGCCGGCCGCGGACCGGCCGGCGAGCGTCTGGGTCATGTCTGTGCCACCTCCATGGCGAACTGCGCGAACAGGCTGTTGGCCCAGCCGAACCAGGGGCGGGTGAAGACGCCGGGATCGTCGGGGTCGAAGCTCTCGTGGACGTATCCGGTACCGGCCGTCGTGGCCGCGAGCACGGCCAGCAGCTCGTCCCGTTCCGACGCGTCGGTGGACGTCAGGCCCTGCATGATCAGCGATAACGGCCAGACATGTCCGGACTTGGTATGCGGGCTGCCCACGCCCCGCGCGTACCTGCCCTCGGCGTAGTGCGGGTTGCCGGGGCCGAGCACGAAGGCGCGCGTGTTGCGGTACGTCGGGTCGGACGCCGGCCGGTATCCCAGGTAGGGGATGGAGAGCAGGCTGGGGATGTTGGCGTCGTCCATCAGCAGGTGGTTGCCGAGGCCGTCGCTCTCGTAGGCGTAGATCTCGCCGTGGACGGGGTGGCGGACGACGGCGTGCCGCCGGATGCCTTCGTCGATCTCCGCACGCAGTCGTACGGCGTCGTCGGCCAGGCCGGCGTCCGCGTAGATCTCCCGCGCGAACTTCGCCAACCGGCCCAGCACGACGACGGCGAACATGTTGGCCGGGACGAGGAAGCCGTACGTGCACGCGTCGTCGCTCGGCCGGAACGCGGAGCGGACCATGCCCGTGTACCCGCAGGCCGGGCCGCTCCCCTCGTTGACCAGCGTGTCGGTGGGCAGCCCCGGATCCGGCCGGACGAAGCGGTACGGTGAGCGCTCGGGCCGCTGCTCGGCGCGCATCGTGCCGACGACGGCGACCAGCATGCGGTACACGGACTCGTCGAACACCGAGACGTCGCCGGTCGCCCCCCAGTAGAGGTGCAGCAGCCGGATCGGATGGCACAGGGAGTCCAGCTCCCACTTGCGCTCCCAGACCCACGGCCCCGCGCGCGGCACGTCGTCGTGGTGGCCCTGGCCGTCGGGGCTCTCGTTGAACGCGTTGGCGTACGGGTCGATCGCGACGTACCTGGCCTGCCGGTGGATCACCCCGCGCACCATGCGGCGGACCTCGTCGTCGGCGGCCGCGTGCCGCACGTACGGCTCGACCTGGGCCGCGGAGTCGCGCAGCCACATCGCCGGGATGTCGCCGGTGAGCACGAACGTCGTCCCGTCCGGCAGCGGCCTGACCGTGCTCTCCAGCGTGTTGAGCAGGCACTGCCGGAACATCGCGGCGGCCTCGGGGTGACGCCGCGCGAGCCGGGGCTCGACCTTGTCGGCGAGGTCATGTACGGCTTTCACACGGTTCCCTTCGACGTCGCTTGAGGGAAACGTAAGAATCAAGTTGTCATAAGTCAATATGTCTGAAACATCGAGATATAAGATGATATATATCTGGATGGGTTGACATACCAACTGAATGGGCGAGGGGAAGAGTGGCTGAGAGAGGCCCGCTGCTGTACGAGCGGATCGTCGACTACCTGCTGGACGAGGTCAGGCGGGGCGCCCTGGCCCCGGGCGACCGCGTGCCCTCGGAGATGGAGCTGGCCGAGCGGTTCGAGGTCAGCCGCATCACCTCCAAGAAGGCGCTCGAACTCCTCCGGGAGGCCGGCGTCGTCCATCGGATCCGCGGCAAGGGCTCGTTCGTGGCCACGGACCTCCCCGACCTCGACCGGCTCACGCCCGCCGCGCGCCCCGCCGAGGGGGAGCGCGTCCCCGGGGCCATCGCGATGATCTATCCGGACGCGTCGGAGGCGTACGGACTGGAGCTGCTGTGCGCGGTGGAGGAGCGCTGCGCCGAGCGGGGCATCCCCCTGGTGATCAAGCGCACCCGCGGCAGCCAGGAAGAGGAGGAGAAGGCGATCGAGTCGATGGTGGACTCAGGGCTGGCCGACGGCCTGATCGTGTTCCCCGTCCACGGCGAGTACTACAACGCCGGCCTGCTGCGGACCATCCTCGACGGCCACCCGCTGGTCCTCGTCGACCGCTACCTGGCCGGGATCCAGGTGTGCGCCGTGCACACGGACAACGCGGCCGCCGCCCGCGCGCTGACCGAGCGCCTGCTCGACCAGGGGCACCGGCACGTCGCCTTCGCCTCACCTCCGCCGGAGAACACCTCCAGCATCGAGGAGCGGCTGGAGGGCTTCCGCGCCGCCTGCGCCGCCCGCGGCCTGCCGCTCGACCGGCAGCATCACCTGACCGAGCTGTCCAGCACCCTGCCCGGCGCCTTCAGCCCGGAGAACGTGCGGGCCGACATCGAGCGGATCCGCGCCTTCCAGGCCCGCGAACCCCAGGTCACCGCGTTCGTGGTCTGCGAGTACAACCTGGCGCGGGTGCTGGACCGGGCGATCGACGGCCCGGTCATCGCGTGCTTCGACTCGCCGCTCGACCCCGTCGCCGGGCCTGCCTTCCTCCACGTACGGCAGGACCAGCGCGAGATGGGCAGGCGCGCGGTGGACCTGCTGCTCGCCCAGACGCGCGGCGAGCCCGTCCCCGCCCGCTCCGTCGTGCCCTTCACCATCGTCGAACCCGTGTGATGAACGGAGAATCCTTGTCCGATGTGTTGAAGTCCGACGTGTCGAAGTCCGACGTGTCGAAGTCCGACGTGTCGAAGTCCGACGTGTGGAACCACCGCGCCGACCTGGCCCAGCGCAGCATCGACCACTATTTCGCCGCCCCCGGGGAGCAGCTGTTCAACAACTGGCATCCGCTGGAGCCCGGTGACAACGACGTCTTCAACTACTGGTGGCTCGCCCACGCCGTTGACGTCCGGATCGACGCGTACCTGCGGACCTCGGACCCGGCACGTCTGGAGCAGGCCAGGCACATCCACGACGGGATCCTGCGGCGCAACGGGGGAGAGCTGTTCAACGACTACTTCGACGACATGCTCTGGCTCGCCCTGGCGACCCTGCGCCTGGCCGAGGCGACCGGGGAGAGCGAGCTGTACGGGGAGGTCGTCGAGCTCTGGGAGCACGTTCTCGACCAGGGCTGGAACGACCACGAGGGCGGCGGCATCGCCTGGCGCGTCTCCCAGCCGTACTACAAGAACACCCCCGCCAACGCCCCGTTCGTCATCCTCTCGGCGCGGCTGCACCGGCACACGGGCGAGCGGCGCTACCTGGAGCAGGCCCGGCTCGTCATGGACTGGCTGGAGCGCACGCTCGTACGGCCGGACGGGTTCGTGCACGACGGTGTCAACCGCCAGGAGGACCACGCGGTCGACGAGGACTGGCGCTTCACGTACAACCAGGGTCTGTACGTCGGCGCGTGCGTCGAGCTCGCCCGCGCCCTTGGCCCCGGCCTCGGCCTCGGCGAGGAGCCTGACCTCTACCTCTCCCGCGCCGCCCGGACCGCGCGGACGGCCATCGCCGAGCTGGGCGTGGACGGCGTGTTCGCCGCCGAGGGGGAGGGCGGCGACGAGGGACTGTTCAAGGGCATCTATTACCGCTACGCCCGCGAGCTCGTCGAGGCCGCCGAGGTGCCCGAGGTCAGGGCCTTCGTGCTGGGCAGCACCGAACACCTGTGGCGGTCGTGCGGCCGTGACGGCCTCGTCCTCGCGAGCGAGCAGTGGGACCGCCCGCCCCGGGCGAAGGTCCCCCTGTCGGCCCAGCTCAGCGCGGCCATGGCCACGGAGGTGTGCGCCGCCCTGACGTCGCCGCGCGTCCATCCGCCCGGGCAGCCTGACCGCATCGCCTAGCATTGACCCGGTTTCGCGTCCGAGTCGGCTCGCCGCTGAGGGGAGTGCGCCATGCAGGTCGTGGTCATCGGGGCGGGTCTGGGCGGCCTGTGCCTGGCTCAGGGACTCAAGGCGGCCGGGGTCGCCGTGACGGTCCACGAACGCGATCTCTCCGTCGGCCACCGGCCGCAGGGCTACCGCATTCACCTCGATTCCAGGGCCGCCCGCGCGCTGAGTGAGTGTCTGCCGCCGCGTCTCTACGAGCTCTTCACCGCCACGTCCGGGCAGCCGAGCAGGCGGGTCACGATCGTCGACGAGCACCTGCGCGAGCTGCATGCCGTCCGCTTCGGCGACGGCGCGTCCGGCCAGGCCCCGGAGACGTTCAACGCCGCGGTGGACCGGATGACGCTGCGCACGATCCTGCTCGCCGGGCTCGACGAGGTTCGCTTCGGTGCCGAGTTCGTCCGCTACGAGCAGGACGGCGGGCGGGTACGCGCCTTCTTCGCCGACGGCTCGACCGCCGCGGGCGATCTGCTGGTCGGCGCCGACGGCATCGGCTCGCGCGTACGCGGCCAGCGCCTGCCCCAGGCCCGGGTCAAGGACCTCGGGGTTCGCTGCCTCTACGGCCGGACGACCCTCGACGACCGGGTGGCGGGGCTGCTGCCGCCCGCGCTGACGGAGGGCTTCATGTCGGTCAGGTCGTCCCGTGCCGGACTGGCGCTCGGCCTGGTACGGCCCCGCGAGAACCCCGCCGAGGCGGCGGCGCGGCTCTGGCCCGGCCTGCGGCTGGACTGGGCCGGTGACTACGTGATGTGGGCGCTGGCCGTGCCCGCCGCGGCGCTCCCCGGCACCGACCGCGAGCTGGCCGCCGCCGACGGCGCCCACTTGCACGAGCTGGCCGCCGGACACGTCGCCGGCTGGCATCCCGACCTCGTCGAGCTGGTCGCCGCCGCCCGGGCCGACCAGACCTTCTACGTCCCGGTCAGGAGCTCGGTCCCGCTCAAACCGTGGGGGCCGGACAACGTCACCCTGCTCGGTGACGCCGTACACGCGATGAGCCCGGCCCAGGGATCGGGGGCCAACTGCGCGCTCCTGGACGCCGCCCTCCTGTGCCGCGCCGTCGGCGCGGGCGGGCCGCTGGTCGAGGCGGTGGGTGGCTACGAGCGCAAGATGACCGAGCTCGGCTTCGCCGCCGTCCGCGCCTCCGAGCGGGCGGCGGCCGGTGGCGGGCTCCTGGCGAAAGTCCTGGCCCGGCTCGCGAGCCTCCGGCCGAACCAGGAGTAGCCCCGGCACGAGGCCGTCACGTCGCGGCCAGGAGCGGCCGTTCTGACGGGTGTCCGGAACGCGCGGTCAACCGGTCGGCTGCTCCGCCCGGCAGCGCGTCGTGGCCGGCCCCTGTGAGCCCCCGGCCGGCTTGACGATCGGACCCTCCGCTTGGTCACCCGAGCCCGTGGTAGGCCAGGTTCACGGCCAGAGCGGCCACCGCCAGCGAGGAGAACACGGCCCACGGGCCGAAGTGATAGTCGCGGGCCCGCAGGTGGGCGGCGAACGCCCCGAGGAAGTACAGCACGAGGCCGGCGGCGGCGAGCGTGCCCAAGGCCGGCACGGCGAACCCGGCCAGCAGCCCCAGCGCGCCCGCCCCCAGCAGCAGCCCCAACGGGAGCATCCAGGACCGGGGGACGCGCATGATGTCCGCCTGGCGCTTCGGGTAGTCGTGGCCGACGAGGTTGGCGACGGCGGTCAGGCCGATGATCGCCGAGGCGAGGAGGGTGATGACGAGGTAGGCGGCGAACACGAAGGTCTCCTTCTCCATGAGGACGACGGCAGGTCGATCGCCTCACGGACGGGGCAGCGCCCCGGGGAGTGACAACGTGCTCATGTGACTTAGGTCATGGCGCCACGCCGGCGAGCTTCTCCGGGTTGCTGACCACGTGCACCGTCTTGATCGCCCCGTCCAGCACGTGCAACGTGATCGCCAGCACCGGCGTGCGTCCCGAGCGGACGACGATGCCCGGGCCGCCGTTGACCTGGAGCACCTGAGCGTGCGAGTCGCCGGGCATGCGCTTGGAGAGGATGACGATCGCGCGGGCCACGTACTCGTGGCCGTGGATCGCCTTGCGGGGTGCGCCGGTGAGGCCGCCGCCGTCGCTCACCATCGTCACGTCCGGTGCCAGCACCTCCAGCAGGGCTTCCAGGTCGCCGCCGAGGCAGGCGGCCAGGAACCGCTCGGTGGCCTGCTGCCTGGTCGCCGGGTCGGCGTCGTAGCGGTGGCGCCGTTCCTCGACGGCCTTCCTGGCGCGGTGCGCGATCTGCCGCACCGCCGCGTGGTTGCGCCCGACGAAGTGCGCTATCTCGGCGTGGTTGTAGCCGAAGGCCTCGCTCAGCACGAACACCGCGCGCTCCGTCGGCGACAGGACCTCCAGCACGAGCAGCATCGCGGTCGACACCGAGTCGGAGAGCACCACGTCCTCGGCGACATCCGGGAGGGTGAGCATCGGCTCGGGCAGCCACGGCCCGACGTAGGACTCGCGCCGTACGCGTGCGCTGCGCAGCCGGTCGATCGCCAGCCGGGTGGCCACCCGCACCAGATAGCCTTCGGCGTCCGCGACGGTGGCCACGTCGACGCGGCTCCAGCGCAGCCAGGCGTCCTGCACCACGTCCTCGGCCTCGGTGACGCTGCCCAGCACCCGGTACGCCACGGCGTGCAGCAGACCCCGGTGCTCGGTGAACTTCCGCTCGGCCTCAGGCATTCGCGTCATGAGAAGGGCTTACCAGGGACACAAGCGGGCCGCATCACTTGTCAAGGTTCGGTGTCAGGGCTACGATCACACCGATCTTTAGGAAACTTTCCTAAATAAGGAGTGGGGTCCGTGGTCCGTCCCCGTCGTCGCGGGATCCTGTCGTCGCTCGCCATCGCCCTGGCGATCCCCCTGATCACCGCCGTCCTGTCCCCGCCCGCCGCCGTGGCCCGGACGGCGCCGGCCGCCTTCGCGCATCCTGGCGTGCTCGTCAGCAAGGCCCAGCTCGACTTCGTCCGCACCAAGGTCAACGCCGGGGCCCAGCCGTGGAAGGGCGCCTACGACCAGATGATCGCGAGTCCGCTCGCGTCGTTGTCGCGGACCCCGAAGCCGCGGGCCGTCGTGGAGTGCGGCCCGTACTCCAACCCCAACAACGGCTGCACGGACGAGCGCCAGGACGCGCTGGCCGCCTACACCGACGCGCTGGCCTGGTACATCTCCGGAGACAGCCGGTACGCGCAGAAGGCGACCCAGATCATGGACGCCTGGTCCGGCGTGATCACCGACCACACCAACAGCAACGCGCCGCTCCAGACCGGTTGGGCGGGATCGTCCTGGCCCAGGGCGGCCGAGATCATCCGTTACACCTACACCGGGTGGTCCGCCACGGGCGTCAACCGCTTCACGACCATGCTCCGTGACGTCTACCTTCCCGAGATCATCAACGGCAGCGCCCGCACGAACGGCAACTGGGAGCTGACGATGATGGACGCGACGATCGGGATCGCGGTGTTCCTACAGGACAAGGCCGCCTACGACAAGGCCGTGAGCACGTTCCGGGCCCGCGTGCCCGCCTACATCTACCTCACCACCGACGGAGCCTTCCCCAAGGGCCCGGCGGGCAGCGGCATCGACACCCGGGCCGAGGTCGTCGACTACTGGCAGGGCCAGGACACCTTCGTCGACGGGCTCTCCCAGGAGACGTGCCGCGACTTCACCCACACCGGGTACGGCCTGGCGTCGATCGCGCACATCGCCGAGACGGCCCGGATCCAGGGCCAGGACCTCTACCCCGAGATCGCCGACCGGCTGCGGCACGCGCTCGGCCTGCACGCCAAGTACCAGCTCGGCACGGCCGTGCCGGCGTGGCTGTGCGGCGGGAGCCTCACCCTGGGCCTCGGGCCGGTCACCGAGGTCGGCTTCAACGCCCTGCACAACCGCATGGGCATCGCGATGAGCAACACGCAGGCCCTCACCGAGCAGCAGCGCCCGGCGGGCACCAACAACCTCTTCGTCGCCTGGGAGACCCTCACCCACGCGGGCAATCCCAACTAGGCCAGACATAAATCTGCTACACAAGTCTTTCGCAGCGCCATGAAACTGTGGCAAGTTGAGTACCTGTGAGCGTACGGGGCATGACCGCATCCAGCGCGTCCGCGCCCCGCGCCCAGGAGCTCGCCACAGGAGGACTGCGATGACCCAGACGTTGCCGGAGCGGTGCGGGGTGGTGGGCGGCGGGCGCATGGGCGCCGGCATCGCCCACGCCCTGCTCCTCGCGGGCTGCCACGTCACGCTGGTGGAGCGCGACGGCGAGGCCGCGGCCGCCGCGCGGGACCGGGTGGCGCGGGCGGTCGAGGGCAGCGCGAAGCGCGGCCTGATCGAGGACGCCGGCGCGCCGATGGCCCGCCTCACCACGGTGACGGACCCCGCCGGGCTGGCCGCGGCCGGGCTGGTGATCGAGGCGGTGCCCGAGGACGTCGACCTCAAGCTCGTCACGCTGCGCGCCGCCGAGGACGCGGTCGGGCCGGAGGCCGTGATCGCCTCCAACACCAGCAGCATCTCGCTCGACACGCTCGCCCAGGCGCTCGCCCGCCCCGAGCGCTTCCTCGGGCTGCACTTCTTCAACCCCGTCCCGGCCAGCAGGCTCGTCGAGGTGGTGATCGCGACCGCCACCGACCCAGCCCTGCGGGAGCGGGCCGTGGCGTGGGTCGAGGCCATCGGCAAGGTGGCCGTGGTCGTCCGCGACTCGCCCGGCTTCGCCAGCAGCAGGCTCGGCGTCGCCCTCGGGCTGGAGGCGATCCGCATGGTCGAGTCCGGCGTCGCCTCGGCCGAGGACATCGACGCCGCGATGACGCTCGGCTACGGACACCCGACCGGGCCGCTGCGCCTGACCGACCTCGTCGGCCTGGACGTCCGGCTGGGCATCGCCCGCTACCTCGAACGCGAGCTGGGCCCCCGCTTCGCCCCGCCCGACCTGCTCGTCCGGCTCGTCGAGCAGGGCCACCTGGGGCGCAAGACCGGTAAGGGCTTCTACGACTGGAGCGAGTCGTGAGCACGCTGGAGAGCTACCTCGAAGGGGCCTGGCGCGCCGGAGGGGGAGAAGGCGTCCCGGTCGCCGACGCCGTGACCGGCGAGATCGTCACCCGGGTCAGCGGCGAGGGGCTCGACCTCGCCGCCGCCGTGGCATACGCCCGAGGCACCGGTCTGGCCGCGCTCGGAGAGCTGACCTTCCCGCAGCGCGCCGCCGCGCTCAAGGCCGCGGCCCTGGCGCTGCAGGAGCGCAGGCAGGAGCTGTACGAGCTGTCCGCGCGGGCCGGCGCCACCCGGCGGGACGCGCAGGTGGACGTGGACGGCGGCTTCGGCACGGCCCTCGTGTACGCGAGCCTGGCCCGCAAGGGCCTGCCCGACCACACGCTCATCGTCGAGGACGACCCGATCCCGCTCGGCAGGGGCGGCACGTTCGCGGGCCGCCACGTCCTCACCACCCCGCGCGGCCTCTCCCTGCAGATCAACGCGTTCAACTTCCCGGTCTGGGGCATGCTGGAGAAGCTCGCGCCCGCGCTGCTCGCCGGGCTGCCCACGATCGTCAAGCCCGCCACCCCGACCGCCTACATCGCCGCGCACGCCGTGCGGATCATCGCGGACGCGCTGCCGCCGGGCGCGATCCAGCTCGTGGCGGGGAGCGTGCCCGGGCTGTTCGACCTGCTCGGCGGGCAGGACCACATCGGCTTCACCGGCTCGGCGGCCACGGCCGCCCTGCTGCGGTCCGACCCGGCCGTCACCCGCCGCTCGGCCCGCTTCAACGCCGAGGCCGACTCGCTGAACTGCTCGGTGCTCGGCCCGGACGCGGTGCCGGGGGAGCCGGAGTTCGACCTGTTCGCCGACGCCCTGGTGACCGAGATGACGGTCAAGGCGGGGCAGAAGTGTACGGCGATCCGGCGCGCGTTCGTCCCCGCCCAGCTCATCGACGCGATGGCGGAGGCGATCGCGGCCAGGCTGGCGAAGGTGGTCGTGGGCGCCCCCGGCGCCGAAGGCGTGACCATGGGTGCTCTGGTCGGGCAGGCCCAGCGCAGGGACGTCCGGGCCGCGGTCGCGCGGCTCGCGTCGGCCGGCACGGTGGTCTTCGGTGACGCGCGGACGGTGGAGGTGGTCGGCGCGGACGCCGGGCGCGGCGCGTTCCTGTCGCCGCTGCTCCTGCGCGTGGACGACACCGTCCATCCGGAGCCGCACGAGATCGAGGCCTTCGGGCCGGTGAGCACGCTCATGCCGTACAGCGGGGTCGCCGAGCTGAACGCGCTGATCGCCCGCGGCGAGGGCTCGCTGGCCGGCTCGGTGGTGTCGTACGACGCGGACTTCGTCCGGAAGGTCGTGCTCGGCGCCGCCGCCCACCACGGCCGCCTGCTGGTGCTCGACCGCGACAGCGCGGGCGAGTCAACCGGGCACGGCACGCCCATGCCCCAGCTCGTCCACGGCGGCCCCGGCCGGGCGGGCGGCGGCGAGGAGGAGGGCGGCCTGCGCGCCGTCCACGCCCACCTCCAGCGGACCGCCCTCCAGGGCAGCCCGGAGACACTCGACTCGATCCTGAAGTAACGACAAACAAGCGTAGAGAGAGCAGCGATGAGCACCGACTCCCGTACCGGCGCCGCCCCCGTGCCCAGCGGCCCGCTCAGCCGCGTGGACTACAGCGAGCGCATCCCCAACAACGTCGACCTCGCGGGCGACCGCCGCCTGCAGCGGGCGCTGGAGGGCTGGCAGCCGAAGTTCCTGGACTGGTGGAAGCAGCTCGGCCCGGCCCTGCCGACCAAGGACGTCTACCTGCGCACGGCGGTGGCCGTGGGCCGCGACGGCTGGGCGCACTTCGAGCACGTCCCCATGGAGGAGTACCGCTGGGGGATCTTCCTGGCCGAGCGCGACCCCGACCGCAAGGTCGGCTTCGGCAAGCACAAGGGCGAGCCCGCCTGGCAGGAGGTGCCCGGCGAGCACCGGGCCGACCTGATGCGGCTCATCGTCGTGCAGGGCGACACCGAGCCCGCCAGCGTCGAGCAGCAGCGCGTCCTCGGCAACACCGCTCCCAGCATCTACGACCTGCGCAACCTCTTCCAGGTCAACGTGGAGGAGGGCCGCCACCTGTGGGCCATGGTCTACCTGCTGCACGCGTACTTCGGCAGGGAGGGCCGCGAGGAGGCCGAGCAGCTGCTCAAGCGCAACTCCGGCGACCTGGACTCGCCGCGCATCCTGGGCGCGTTCAACGAGGAGACCACCGACTGGCTGCAGTTCTTCATGTTCACGTACTTCACCGACCGCGACGGCAAGTACCAGCTCGGCACGCTCAAGGAGTCGGCGTTCGACCCGCTGGCGCGCACCTGCGAGTTCATGCTCAAGGAGGAGGCCCACCACATGTTCGTGGGCACCACGGGCGTGCAGCGGGTCCTGGAGCGCACGGCCGAGCTGATGAAGGAGCACGGCACGGCCGACGTCCTGCCGTACGGCGGCATCCCGCTGGACGTCATCCAGAAGTACCTGAACTTCCAGTTCTCGGTCTCGATGGACCTGTTCGGCTCCGAGCAGTCGACCAACGCCGGCAACTACTTCACCTCCGGGCTGAAGGGCCGCTGGATGGAGACCCGGCGCAAGGACGACCACGTGCTGCTGGAGGACACCCGCGAGCTGCGCCACGTCGAGGACGGCCAGATCAGGGTCAAGACGGTGCCGATGCTCAGCGCGCTCAACCTCGACCTGCGCGACGAGTACGTGGCCGACTGCGCCAACGGCGTGCGCCGCTGGAACCAGGCGCTGGAGGACGCCGGCCTGGACGAGCGCCTTTACCTGCCGCACGAGGGCTTCAACCGCAAGGTCGGCGTCTACGCCGGCCACCACGTGACCCCGCACGGCGAGGTCCTCGACGAGTCCGCCTGGCAGGCCCGCGCCCACGGGTGGCTGCCCACCCCCGAGGACCGCGAGCAGGTCGCCGCCCTCATGGTCCCGGAGTACGAGTACGGCAAGTTCGCCGGCTGGATCGCCCCGCCGAAGACCGGCATCAACGACCAGCCGGTCGAGTTCGACTACGTGCACCTGGCCGACGAAGGGCTCCTCTAGTGCCGGGCGGCGGCCTCTTCGTCCATGAGGTCCCATTCGGCCTGCGCGCGCCGGTGCCAGCGGTTGTGCAGGTCGTGGAAGACGGCCGCCGCCCGGGGCCCCGGCCAGGCGTGGTCGAGCAGCTCGGCCGGCAGGTCGGGGTCGAGGAACGGGAAGCGGCGCCACTCCTGGATGAGCAGCACCTGGTTGACGAACGCCTCCCGGCCGGAGGCGACCGCGCGGCCCTCGAACTGCTCGATGAAGCTCACGTAGCGCTTCTCCACGTCGTCGAGGTCCCATGCGGCCGAGATCAGCTTGGCGGTGTCGCCGATGCCCGCCGACGGCCCGGTCCAGGCGTAGGCCCGGTCGGTCAGGTCCAGCTCGCGGATGACCTCGCGTACCGCGGCCTCCTTGGAGGCGTCGGGGATCACCCAGAGCGCGGGGGAGGGGGAGCCGAGCCCGAGCCAGGTCAGCTTGGTGCGCAGCCGGTGGCGGAGCTGGCGCTGGGTCTCGGGCACGCCGGCGGTGAGCACGAGCCAGCGGCCGTCCCACTGGTGGGGGGCGCGCATGAAGCCGTAGATGCGCTCGGTGCCCTCGCGCAGCAGCCGGTCGCCGGCCTCGGTCAGCCTCCAGCGCACCTTGCGGCCGTGCCGCTCGGACGCCAGCAGCTCCTCTGCGGCGGTGCGGGCCAGGGCCTGGCGCGCGGACTTCTCCTCCACGCCGAGCGCGCCGAGCGCGGCCACCAGCGTGCCCGTCCACACCTCGCCCCCGCGCGGCAGGACGAACTCGCCCAGGACCGTCAGCAGCGTCGACCGCGCGCTGGCGGACGCCTTCTCGCGCGGGCGCTCCGCGGACTCGGCCGGCACGGTTGCCCTCCCGTCGTTCGACACGCTCGTGACGCGCATTCTGCCAGGTCGGGCACCCTCGCGGATGCGCATCCAGGCAGAAGCACTACAAACACTTGACGCTACTCATGATAGACGTCGAATATTGGACCAAGGTCCCACGCCCTCCCGGAGCACGCATTGACTGTCACCTTCGCGACCTCCCCAGGCCGCTACCGCCACTGGACTCTCGCGGTGGACGGGGCGGTGGCCACCGTCACGCTCCGCGTGGACGAGCACGGCGGCCTCGTCCCCGGCTACGAGCTGAAGATGAACTCCTACGACCTCGGCGTCGACATCGAGCTGTACGACGTCGTCCAGCGCCTGCGCTTCGAGCATCCCGAGGTCAGGGCGGTCGTGCTCACCGGCGGCCTGGACCGGATGTTCTGCGCCGGAGCCAACATCCGGATGCTGGCCCAGTCCACGCACGCGTGGAAGGTCAACTTCTGCAAGTTCACCAACGAGACCCGCAACGGTATCGAGGACGCCACCGAGCACTCCGGCCAGACCTGGATCGCCGCGCTCAACGGCACCGCCGCCGGCGGCGGCTACGAGCTCGCACTGGCCTGCGACCAGATCGTCCTGGTCGACGACGGCTCCTCGGCCGTCTCCCTGCCCGAGGTGCCGCTGCTCGGCGTGCTGCCGGGCACCGGCGGCCTGACCCGCGTGGTGGACAAGCGGCACGTGCGCAAGGACCGGGCCGACCTGTTCGCCACCAAATCCGAGGGCTTCCGGGGCCGCACGGCCATGGAGTGGGGCCTGGTGGACGCCGCAGTGCCGCGCCACTCGTTCGAGGAGGAGGTGACCAGGCGGACGGACGCGGCGGTGGCGGCCTCCGCCCGGCCTTCGACCGCCACGGGCGTGGCCCTGACGCCGCTCGACCGCAAGGACGACGGCGACGCCATCACGTACCCGTACGTGACCGCCCGGATCGACCGGGCCGGCCGCCGGGTCGAGATCACCGTGGACGGCCCGAGCGACGCCCCACCCGCGGAACCCGCGGACCAGGGCGCCGGCTACTGGCCGCTCGCCGTGACCCGCGCGCTGGACGACCTGATCCTGCACCTGCGCACCAACGAGCCCGAGCTCGGCATCTGGGTGCTGCGCGCGGCCGGCGACCCCGACCGGGTGCTGGCCTACGACGCCCAGCTCCGCGAGCGGGCCGGGCACTGGTTCGTCAACGAGGTGCGCCACTACTACAAACGCACGCTCAAACGCCTCGACGTCACCAGCCGCAGCCTCATCGCCGTCATCGAGCCGGGCACGGCCTTCGCGGGCCTGCTCGCCGAGCTGGCCCTGGCCGCCGACCGGCAGTACATGCTGGAGGGCGTCTACGAGGACCGCGACGAGGCCGCCGTCCCCGCCACCCTCGTCCTCACCCCGTCCAACGACGGCCTCCTCCCGATGGGCAACGGCCTGTCCCGCCTGCGCTCCCGCTTCTGGGGCAACGACCAGGACCTGGAGGCCGCCCGCGCCCGGTTCGGCGAGCCGCTGGAGGCGGCCGCCGCGATGGAGCTCGGCCTGGTCACCCTCGCCCTGGACGACATCGACTTCGAGGACGAGCTGCGCATCGTGCTGGAGGAACGCGCCTCGCTCTCGCCCGACGCGCTGACCGGCATGGAGGCCAACCACCGTTTCGCCGGCCCGGAGACGCTGGAGACCAAGATCTTCGGCCGCCTCACCGCCTGGCAGAACTGGATCTTCGTCCGGCCCAACGCCTCCGGCCCCGACGGCGCGCTGCGCCGCTACGGCACCGGCCGCAAGGGCGACTACGACCTCAAGAGGGTCTGACATGACCATCTTCAACGCGGGCGACTGGCTCGTCCACCGCCACGTCCGCGAGGGGCGCGGGGACCGGGTGGCGGTCCGCGGCGGCGTCACGCTCACGTACGCGCAGCTGTCGGACCTCGTGGCGACCGCCACCGCCGCCCTGCGCGCACTCGGCCTGCGGCGCGACGACCGCGTGGTCTTCGTCACCAGCGACGGCGTCCCCATGTTCGTGGGGATCCTGGCGGCCTTCTGCGGCGGGTTCGTGGCCGTGCCGGTCTCGACCATGCTGGGCGCCAAGGAACTCGGCGCGATCATCGCCGACTCCGGCGCCGCCGTCGTCGTCGCCGGAGCCGAGTACGCCCCCCAGGTCCAGGAGGTGCTCGCCGCGGCGCCCGAGGTGCGGCACGTGGTGTGGGAGGGCGACCCGCCGCCCGGGAGCACGTCCCTGACATGGGAGGAGCTGCTCCGCGCGGGCGGGGGAGAGCGGCGCGAGCCCGCTCCCACCCTGGAGGACTCCTGGGCCCTGTGGCTCTACACCTCCGGCACCACCGGCGTCCCCAAGGGCGCCATGCACCGGCACGCCAACGTCAGGCACGTCTGCCAGACCTACGGCGACCAGGTGCTCGGCATCCGGCCCGACGACGTCTGCTTCTCCGTCGCCAAGCTGTTCTTCGCCTACGGCATCGGCAACTCGATGTTCTTCCCGCTCTCGGCCGGAGCCGCGACCGTGCTGGAGCCGCGTCGCCCCGCCCCCGCCGTGACCGCCGAGCGGATGGCCGCCGACCGCCCGACCTTGTTCTTCGCCGTCCCCACCTTCTACGCCGCGCTGCTGGCCGCCGACCTGCCCGCCGGCACGTTCGCCTCCGTACGGCTGGGCGCCTCGGCAGGGGAGGCGCTGCCCGCGCCGCTCCAGGAGCGGTTCACCGGCCGCTTCGGCGTCGAGATCATCGACGGGATCGGCTCCACCGAGGCGCTGCACATCTTCCTGTCCAACCGGCCCGGCGACGTGCGCCCCGGCACCACCGGCCGTCCCGTGCCCGGGTACGACATCGAGCTGCGCGACCCCGACGGCCGGCTCGTCGCCGATGGCGAGCCGGGCGCGCTGCACGTGCGCGGCGAGTCCATCGCCCTGGGCTACTGGCGGCGCACCGACGCCAGCCGCGCCGTGTTCGCGGGTCAGTGGCTCAACACCGGCGACACCTACACGCGCTCTGCCGAGGGCTACTACACCTGTCTGGGCCGCAGCAACGACCTGCTCAAGGCGGGCGGCATCTGGGTCTCGCCCGCCGAGGTCGAGAGCCGGCTGCTGGAGCACCCGGCGGTCCTGGAGGCGGCCGTGGTGGGCGTGGCCGACGAGCACGGGCTGGACAAACCGGTCGCCTGCGTCGTCGCCCAGGGGCAGGTCACCGCCGAGGAGCTCGTCCAGTGGTGCCGCGACGGCCTGGCCGCCTTCAAACGGCCCCGCCGGGTGGTCTTCCTCGACCGGCTGCCCAAGACCGCGACCGGCAAGATCCAGCGCTTCCGGGTCCGCGAGCTCCTCGCCGAGGAGGCCCGCGCGTGAACGTCGACGTGCTGATCATCGGCGCCGGTCCCGTGGGCCTGTACGGCGCCTACTACGCCGGGGTCCGCGGCCTGAGCACGGCGGTGGTCGACTCGCTCGGCCAGGTCGGCGGCCAGGTGAGCGCCATGTACCCGGAGAAGGAGATCTACGACATCGCCGGGTTCCCGGCCGTCTCCGGCCGCCGCCTCATCGCCAATCTGGTCGAGCAGGCCGCCCCGTACGAACCGGCGTACGTGCTCGGGGAGGAGGCCCAGCGGCTCGAACGCGCCCCGAGCGGCCGGCTCGTGGTCAAGACCGGCGCGGGCACCGAGATCACCGCCGGGGCCGTCATCGTGACCGGCGGCATCGGCACCTTCACGCCCCGCCCGCTCCCGGCCGGGGAGGAGTTCCTCGGCCGGGGCCTGGCCTACTTCGTGCCCGAGTCCGCGGACTACGCGGGCAGGGACGTCGTCATCGTCGGCGGCGGCGACAGCGCCGTGGACTGGGCCCTCATGCTCCACCCCGTCGCGCGCAGCGTCACGCTGGTCCACCGCCGCGCCGCCTTCCGCGCCCACCACGGCTCCGTGGAACGGCTCACCGCGTCGCCGGTCGAGGTCGTCGTCAACGCCCAGGTCACCGCCGCCCTCGGCGGCGACCGGCTGGAACGCGTCGAGCTCAGCACCGGGCGGGCCCTCACGTGCCAGCGGCTGGTCGCCGCCCTCGGCTTCACCGCCAACCTCGGCCCGCTGCGCGAGTGGGGCCTCGACCTGCACGACAACCGCCACCTGGTCGTCGACTCCGCGATGCGCACCAACGTGCCCGGCATCTTCGCCGCCGGTGACATCGCCGAGCACGACGGCAAGGTCCGGCTGATCGCGGTCGGCTTCGGCGAGGTGGCCACGGCCGTCAACAACGCCGCCGTGCACCTCGACCCCGCCGCCCAGCTCTTCCCGGGGCACTCCACCGACAACCCCGCCCCGGGTCCGTAACCAGGAGATTCACCATGCCGTACGTCATCGCCGAACCCTGCATCGACGTCATGGACAAGTCGTGCGTCGAGGAGTGCCCGGTCGACTGCATCTACGAGGGGGACCGCAAGCTCTACATCAACCCCAAGGAGTGCATCGACTGCGGCGCCTGCGAACCCGTCTGCCCCGTCGAGGCGATCAGCCAGGACCGGCGGGTGGCCGACGAGCACGCGGAGTTCGTCGAGGACAATCGCCGCTTCTTCATCGAGGTGCTGGACGGGCGCGACGCGCCGCTCGGCGCGCCCGGCGGTTCGGGCAGAACCGGCCGGATCGGGGTGGACACCCCCATGGTCGCGGGCAGGTAAGGAGCATGATCGACGGCATCCCCCTCATCGACGCGCACGTCCACGTGCCGCTGCTCGGCACCCTCAAGCCCGCCTGGCTGCGCTGGGCCCGCGACTTCGGCGGGCACGGCGTGCTGGAGGACGTCTGGGACTCCGCGGGCAGGCCGCGTCCCGACCGCCTGGACGAGCTCTTCGCCGCCCAGGGCGTGGACGTCGCGCTGCTGTTCTGCGAGTACAGCCCCAAGGCCACCGGCACGCAGGCGTTCGAGGACCTGCTGCCGATCGTCGAGCACAACCCGGTCCGCTTCCGGCCGGTCGCCAACGTCAACCCGCACCTGCACTTCCCGCTCGCCGACGAGCTGCGCCGCCAGCTCGACCTCGGCGCCGCCGCGCTCAAGCTGCACCCCGTGCACGGCGGGTTCCGCTGCGACGACGCCGCCCTCTACCCCGCCTACCACGTGCTGGAGGAGCGCGGCGTCCCGCTCGTCGTCCACTGCGGCACCAGCTCCTTCCCGGGCGCGGCCAACGAGAACGCCGACCCGGGCTTCCTCATCCCGGTCATCCGCGACTTCCCCGGCCTCAACGTGGTGCTCGCGCACGGCGGACGCGGCTGGTGGTACGACGCCGCCGCCTTCCTCGCCCTGTCCCACGACACCGTGTGGCTGGAGCTGTCCGGCCTGCCGCCCAAGCGGCTGCCCGAGTACTACGCCAAGTACGACCTCACGCGGCTCGGCCGCAAATGGATCTTCGGCACCGACTGGCCCGGCGTCCCCGGGACCGCCGCCAACGCCCGGGCCGTCGCGGGCCTCCTGCCCGACGAGGTGGCCAGGGCCGTGCTCGCCGGGAACGCGACGAAGGTGTACGCCGGCCTGCGCACGGGGGAGTGACCATGCCCGTCTACGCCCTCGGCGACCAGGTGCCCCGGATCCACCCGGACGCCTACGTCCACCCCGACGCCGTCGTCATCGGCAGCGTCGTCATCGGCGCCGAGTCGTCGGTCTGGCCGTCCGCCGTGCTCCGCGCCGACTTCGGCCGCATCGAGATCGGCGAGCGCACCTCCATCCAGGACGGCACCATCCTGCACACCACCGAGCAGTGGCCCACCGTGATCGGCAGCGACTGCGTCGTCGGGCACAACGCCCACCTCGAAGGCTGCACGGTCGAGGACCGATGCCTCATCGGCTCCGGCTCGGTGGTGCTCAACCGCGCCGTGGTGCGTACGGGGTCGGTGGTGGGCGCCCAGGCCCTCGTACCCGAAGGGCTGGAGGTGCCGCTCGGCCACATGGCGCTCGGCGTGCCCGCCCGCCCCAGGCCGATGGAAGGGGCCGCGCAGAGCGAGTGGATCGGCTTCGGCGTGGCCGAGTATCGCGCCAACGCCAAGCGCTACCGCCACGAGCTGCGCCGGCTCGACCCCTGACCTTCTCCCACGTCAGCGGCGCCGCTCCAGGAACGCGGTCATGCGCTCGTGCTTCTCCTCCGTCTCGAACAGCACGGCCTGCGCCACGTCGTCGAAGCGCGGGTGCGCGCCGGGCGGGGCCGCCAGCGCGAGCTTGGTCAGGCGCAGCGCGAGCGGCGCGTTCTTCGCGATCCGGGCGGCCAGCCGGTCCGCCGCGGCCGGCAGCTCGTCCTGCGGCACCAGCTCGTTGACCAGCCGGACGGCCAGCGCCTCCTCGGCCGAGAGCACCCTCCCTGCGAGCAGGATCTCCTTGGCGAGCGGCTCGCCGACCAGCTCGCGCAGCCGCCAGCAGGCCCCGGCGGCGGCCATGATGCCGAGCCCCGCCTCCGGGTTGCCGAAGCGGGCCCGCGGGGTGGCGAGGCGGAAGTCGCAGGCGTAGGCCAGCTCCGCGCCGCCGCCCAGGGCGGGGCCGTCGACGGCGGCGATCGTGGGCATCGGCAGCCGGGCGATCCGGTCGAACAGGCCGCTGTTGATGCCCGCCAGCGCGTCCTCGCGGCGGCGCTCGCGCAGCTCGCGGATGTCCGCGCCGGCGGCGAAGATCCCGTCGGAGCCGGTGAGCACGAGGATGCGCGGCCGCCGCTCCAGCTCGGCGCAGACCGCGTGCAGGTCCGTCACCATCGCCGCGTCGATCGCGTTGCGCACCTGCGGCCGGTCCAGCCGGACCAGCATCCGGTCGGTCCCGTCCTCGATCTTCACGGTGTCGTTCAGCGGCAGCACCGCGCCCTCTTTCCTCGTCGTCATGTCTCAGCGGTGGATCACGGGCAGGATCAGGCGGCTCGGGTGCCCGGGACCGTGGAGCACGCTGTTGGTCGCGACGACGACCTGGCCGGCGGTGTCCTCGGCGATGGTCCCGCCGGTGTTGGTGTTGCGGTCGTAGCGGGGGAAGTCGCTGGAGGAGACCTCGAGGCGGATCCGGTGCCCGGGCAGGAACACGTTGGAGGTCACCGACAGGTCCAGCGTCACCTCGTACACCTGGCCGGGGGTGAGCGGCTCCGGCTCGGCCAGGGAGTCGCGGTAGCGGGCGCGCAGGATGCCGTCGGTGAGGTAGATCGCCCGTCCGTCGGGGAAGACGTCGACGAGCTTGCCCGTGAAGTCGGTGTCGCGCGCCGACGAGGTGACGTGGAGGACGAGCGAGACGTGGCCGGTGACCTCGACCGGCTCCTCCAGCGCGGGGGTGGTGAAGCAGAGCACGTCGTCGCGGGCCTCGACCGGGCGCTGGTCGACCGGGCCGGCCCCGTTGACGGCGGCGGGCATCATGATCCGGCCGCCGCGGGTGGGCACCGGGTCGGCCGGGTCGTAGGTGTAGGTGTCGGTCGCCTCCGCCGTGGGCGGCCGAGGGCTGAGGACGCCGTCGCCGCCGGCGGTGTTGGCCCGGCCGGCGCCGTCGAGGAAGTAGTCGGTGTACTCGGTATCGGGCAGCGGCCAGTCCTGCTCGTCGCGCCACTGGTCGATGCCCATGACGAAGATCCGTACGGGCGCGCCGTCGGCCGGCGCGTCGGTGCGGCCGCGCAGCCAGCGGTCGAAGAAGCGGATGTGCGCCCCGGTCAGGTCGGCCGCCATGCCGCCGGCGCTCATCCCGAACCGCCGGTCGTGGTAGGCCCCGTCCTGGTACAGGTGGTCCCAGGGGCCGATGATCAGCCGCTGCCCCTCGCGGGCCTCGGCGCTGCCGCCCTCGGCGCGCATGCGGGTGTAGGTACGGACGGTGCTGTCGACGAACAGGTCGAACCAGCCGCCCACGTTGAGCGCGGGCACGGTCACCTGGTCGAACCGCTCGGCGACGGCGAGGTCCTGCCAGAACCGGTCCCGGGCCGGGTGCCGCAGCCACTCGGCCCACCAGGGCGACTGCTTGTTGAGCAGCGGCTGGTCGCCGATCGGCAGGGTGGCCAGATGCGGCTGCGGATCGGCCGCCATGCCGGCCGCCTCCATGAGAACGCCGAAGTCGCCCGCGGTCTGCGCCGCCGTCAGCGTCATCATCGTGGTCCACGTCCAGGTCGTGTGCCACGAGAGCGCGCCTCCCGCGGAGTACCAGGGCGCGTGGTAGAAGTCGGTGCTGGTCACCGTCGGGGCTATCGCCTTGAGCCCGGCGGGGGCCTGCGAGGCGCCGGCCCACTGCACGAAGCCGAGGTAGGAGGCGCCGTAGCCGCCGATGTTGCCGTCGCACCACGGCTGCTCCAGGAGCCAGGCGACGGTGTCGGCGCCGTCGTGCGGGTCGTCCGTGTGGGGGGTGAACTCGCCGTTCGAGCGGAACCTGCCGCGTGTGTCCTGCCAGACGACCGCGTACCCGGCTTCGAGCAGGGCCTGCAGGTTGGGAGTGATGGGAGATCCGCCGAGGCCCGGCAGGGCGTCCTTGCCGTAGGGGACGCGCACCAGCAGCGTGGGCGCGGGTGGTCCTTCGGGGATCCAGAGGTCGGTGGCGAGGGTCACCCCGTCGCGCATCGGCACCATGACGTCCTTCTCGACCGAGAAACGCATCCTAATCTCCTACGCCAGCACGCATCGCCGTCAGGATTTTGTAGCATTTTGCGTCCGCCTCTTTCTAGCGCACATCCTGACCGATCGGAAGGGCCGGTGCGAACGCCCGTGCGTCAGGGGCGCTCGTCGGATCGGGGCCAGCGGGCCTTCAGCTCGAGTTCGGCCTTGGCCATGGCGGCCTGCAGCTGGTCGGGGCTGCCGGCCTCGAGGACGGTGCAGCGGAGGGGGTCGCGGCATTCGAAGGCGGTGTAGGCCTGCCGCCAGGCTCCCCAGGTGATGACCCAGCCCGGCCACCGCGCCTGCAGGGCGTCCAGGTCGCGATCGATGGCGGCCGAGGAGCCGGAGGAGCCGGCGTCCTGCCGCGGGGGCGGTTGGGCTGGTCCACCGCGCGAGCGGCGATGGCGGGGTCGCTGCGATCTCTCCGTGAGGTCTTCCCGGGTGGGCTCTTCCCGGTCGGGCGGCATGGGTGCTGGCATCAAGATCTCCATCGAGGGGGTAGATCGTGGTGCGTGCGGACGCTTATCCTTCCCACTCGGCATTCCCCGATGCAAGTACGTCTGCACATGCATTCCAAGAAAATTGCATATGCACGTGCACCGGCTGCGGGTTGAAAGGGAGAAAGGGATGGAGAGTCCCATTTACAAGGGCATGTCGGCTTCTGTGTTGTATGGGGTGAAGTGCGCGGCGCGAATATCGATGCATGGTCAGAAAGAGCATGAAACAGTAGGTAACGTAAGGAGCAATGTGTGCCTCGCCCGGCAAAAGGATCAATGATGATCGTTGCAGAGCCTGACGGAGACGGCGTCCCCACCGGCGTCGTACGTGGTGCCCGGAGCGGGCCGACCGCGTTGCGGATCATGGTGGGTACCCAGCTGCGCCGGCTGCGCGAGGCCAAGGGCATCACCGGCGAGAAGGCCGCGGACACCATCCGCGCCAGCCACTCCAAGATCAGCCGGATGGAGCTGGGCCGCAGCCCCTTCAAGCAGCGTGACGTGGCCGATCTGCTCACCTTGTACGGCATCACCGCCCCCGACGAGCGGGAGAAGGTGCTGGAGCTGGCCCGCCAGGCCAGCGCCCCGGGGTGGTGGCACCAGTACAGCGACGTGCTCCCCGGCTGGCTCGAGCCCTACCTCGGGCTGGAGCAGGCGGCACGCACGATCCGCAACTACGAGGCGCAGTTCGTGCACGGCCTGCTGCAGTGCGAGCCGTACGCGCGGGCCGTCATCGGCATCCGGCACGGCGACGCGGACCCCGACGACCTCGATCGCCGGGTGGCGATGCGGATGCGCCGCCAGGACCTGCTCACCGACAGCGACGCGCCCATCCTGTGGGCGATCATGGACGAGGCGGTGCTGACCAGGCCGATCGGCGGCCGCGACGTCCAGCGGGCCCAGCTCGAGCACCTGCTCGCGGCCTGCGACCTGCCGAACGTCACCCTGCAGATCGTGCCCTTCCACATCGGCGGGCACGCGGCGGTGGGCGGCCCGTTCACGCTCTTACGCTTCGACGCCCCCGACCTGCCCGACGTGGTCTATCTGGAGCATCTCACCAGCGCGATGTACCTGGACAAGCCCACCGACATCGACGACTACAGCAAGGTGATGAACACCTTGACCATCCAGGCCGCTCCGAAGGAGGCGACTCCGTCGCTGCTCAAGGGCATGCTCGAAGAGCTCTGAGCGGCTAGCGTGCCACGTCGCGGGCGGCCGTGTGCCAGCTCGTCGCCCTGCGCGCCAGAGCGCCGAAGCCGAGGAAGACGGCCAGCCCGAGCAGGGACGCCAGCGCGACCGCCGCGAACAGCTGCTCGGACTGCAGCCGGGACCGGTAGAGATCGATGAGCGTGCCGATGCCCGGCTCGCCCTGCCGGAAGAAGAAGTCACCGACCACCGCGCCGATGACCGACAGGCCGGCGGAGACGCGCAGGCCGGTGAGGATGTGGGGCAGCGCCGCCGGCAGCTGGAGCTTCCACAGCCGGGCCGCCCACCCGGCCCGCGCCAGCGTGAAGAGGTCGTGGTGGGTCTCCTCCACCGACCGCAGCCCGAACAGCGTGTTGGTCACGATCGGGAACAGCGCGATCAGCGCGCAGACCAGGACGCGGGTGAAGAACCCGAACCCGAACCAGAACCCCAACAGCGGCACCAGCGCCAGGATCGGGATCGTCTGCAGGATCACGAGGTACGGATGCAGCGACCGCTCCAGCCAGCTCGCCTGCGCCATGGCGATCGCGCACACGACGCCGATCACGGCCGCGATCGCCAGGCCCAGCAGCGCGACCTGGCCGGACAGCAGCAGGCCGGCGAACAGCTCGGCGCGGTTGACGGGGTCGAAAAGCCCCACCCGCACCACGGCGTCCGGCGGGGGCAGCAGGAACCGCCGGTCCGGGGTCAGCAGCACGTACGTGACCGCGTACCACAGGGCGATCACCAGGGCGAAGACGATCAGCGGCGGCACCCACCGCAGCCACCTCATGCGACCGCCCCCCGCAGCCAGGCCGACACCTGGCCCGCGATCCGCGCGAAGTCGGGGCTGAAGCGCAGCTCGGGCGGGCGCGGGTAGGGGAACGGCACGTCGCAGGCGCCGACGATCCGCCCCGGCCGTTCCGACAGCACGATGATCCTCGTGGCCAGGAAGACGGCCTCGCCGACGGAGTGGGTGACGAACACCGCGGCGAAGCGGCGTAAGCCGAACAGCCGCAGCAGCTCCAACTGCAGCCGCTCGCGCGTGATCTCGTCCAGCGTGCCGAACGGCTCGTCGAGCAGGAGCAGGTCGGGCTCGACGGTGAGCGCGCGGGCCAGCGACACCCTCATCCGCATCCCGCCCGACAGGGTCCGGGGCCGGTGGTGCGCGAAGCCGGCCAGCCCCACCAGGTCGATCGCCTCGGCCGCGCGCCGCCGCCGCTCCGCCCTGGACAGCCCGCGCAGCTCGCCGAGCAGCTCCACGTTGGCGCGGACGGTGCGCCACGGCAGCAGGGCATGGTCCTGGAAGACGTAGCCCACGGACGTGGTGTCCCGGCGCACCGAGCCCTCGGTGGCGTCGGTCAGCCCCGCGGCCAGGCGCAGGAGAGTGCTCTTGCCGCACCCGGAAGGGCCGACCACCGCGACGAACTGGCCGGGGGCGACGGTCAGATCGACCTTGTCCAGCGCCTGCGTGCCGTCGTCGTAGCGCTTGCCCGCGCCGGAGAAGGACAGCGCGGAGGGGGCGGCCTCACCGAGCACCGGGCCACTAGACCACATCGGACAGGACACGGGCAACACGCCGATCGGTCAGCCGGCGCCGTAGCCGATCTTCGGGTCGACGAAGTCGTTGGTGACCACGTCGGAGGGCTGCAGACCGTCCTTCACCGGCTTGTTCTGCTTGGCGAAGATCGGCCTGGTGATGTCGATCAGCCGCTGCACGCGGGCGATGTCGAAGTTGCCGACGGTGTCGTCGGGGCCGTTGCCGGCCAGCTTGAGGGCCTTCATCTGCTGGACCGAGAACTCCGAGCTCGGCTTGGTGTACTGGGTGGCGACCTTGTACGCCTGGTTGAGCCGCAGGGTGAGATCGATCGTGGGGCCCGGCTCGGCCAGCACGTCGACCTGCGCCTGCTGGAAGATGGGAATGAGCTTGCGCAGGCACGGCGCGAGCTTCTGCTTGTCGGCCGGGCGGATCACCAGCGGCGGGCCGTAGTTCGGATAGCCGGCGTCGTACACCAGCTGATACTTCACCGGCTTGCGCCACTGCGGCACGTCTTTTTCGTAGATGTACGGCTCGGCGTTGGCATAGCCGGCCACCGCCGCCTTGCCCCCGGCGGCCACGAAATGGGACGGGGACCCGTCGTAGGATCCGTCCACCTGGCTGCGCTTCAGCAGCCCCGCCCCCACCAGATACTCCATGTAGGTGTTGCCGCCGAAGTAGAGCACCTTCGTGTCCGTCCGGCCGATGTCCTTGATGGTGTTGAAGGTGGGGTACGTGGCCGGGTCCCACAGGATGATCTGTGGGTGGATCTCCAGCAACGCCATGACCGCGAGGGTCGGCTGGGTGGCCGACATCTGGATGCCCTCGTCCATGCCGCCCAGCACGCCGAGGGTGATGCCGGGGTCGGTGTACATCTGCGCCGACGACTGGGTGAAGCCGATCGCCGGCCCGCCCGCCCGAAGCTCCAGCGTGACCCCGGTGTCCTTGCCCCGGACGACCAGCGGCGCGCTCACCCGCTTCCTGGCGGCGTCAATGGCGGGATCGGCGCCCAGGAGGTGGTACATCCCGCCCTCGACGGAGATGTGCGGCGTCCATTGGGTCTGCACCACGATGGTGGCCGGGCAGACGCCGCGCAGGTCGGTGGGGTCGTTGGCATTCCCCGACGCCGCCGGTTTCGGCTGGGGCGTCTGTTGCGTGCCGGTGCACGCCGCGAGCAGGAGGAACAGCCCGAGAATCGCTGTGGTCCTCGCCGTGTTACGTCCCGCATGCCGTGGCCGGCGCACGCGCATGGTGCCATCCTTCCGATGTGCGGCGATTGAATATTCGCGGCAGAAGCCATGTCAAGCGCTGATCCGATATTGCTGGTCCTGCGCGCGCGGAAGACAATTCCCGGAACTTACCATGCTTTGTCGAGCGCCCGGCATTTCGGGTGAGCGCCTTTGGATGAAAGGCCCTCGGTGGGTGGTTTGTCCAGTCGTGTGAGATTCAGTTTCGGGAGAAGTACACTAACCGCCTCTTCGTTGCAAATGGGTATGATCACCTCGCGGGTGGGACCTTATGCTCAAGCCTGGAGACCTCTGAATGACAGCAGATAACTCGACCACGGACCGGTGGCCGCCGGAGATCGACACGACCGTGGCACACTCGGCGCGGGTCTGGAACTACTGGCTGGGCGGCAAGGATCACTACGCGGTGGACCGGGAAGTCGGCGACCGGTTGAGCCGGATAAATCCGGACATCGCCTTCACGGCCCGCGCCGACCGCGCCTTCCTCCACCGCTCCGTGCGCCATCTGGTGGCCGAGGCGGGGGTACGGCAGTTCCTGGACATCGGCACCGGGCTGCCCACGGCCGGCAACACGCACGAGATCGCCCAGAGCCTGGCTCCGGAGACGCGCGTGGTCTACGTCGACAACGACCCCGTCGTCCTCGCCCACGCCAAGGCCCTGCTCGTGGGCACGCCGGAAGGCAGGACCAACTACATCCAGGCCGACCTCCACGACCCGGACACCATCCTGAGAGCGGCCGCCGAGACGCTCGACTTCACCCAGCCGATCGCGATCATGCTGCTGGGGATCGTGCACTTCGTCAACGACGACGACGAGGCGTACGCGATCATCGACCGCCTGCTCGACGCCGTCCCCTCCGGCAGCCACCTGGCGATCGTCCACATCACCGCGTTCTTCAACCCGGAGGCGAAGCGCGAGGAAGTGCGCCACTGGAACGAGCACGGCACGCCCAAGCTGACCATCCGCTCGCCCGAGCAGATCGGGCGCTTCTTCGACGGCCTGGAGATCCTGCCCCCCGGCATCGTCTCCACCACGCGCTGGCGCCCCGACATCGACGACGTCCCGGAAGTGGATGGATTCTGCGGGGTCGGCAGGAAATAGGGGGTCAGTGCCGCTGGCCCACACGTCGTCCTTGCCGAACGCGGTCAAGTGGTGCAGGGAACCCTTCCACGGCGCAGGCGGCCGGCAGGCTCAGGCAGGCCGTCGCCGCCGCGAGACCTCGCATGATCTTCATCGTGCGCATGATGCCGTTGAAACTTTCACGAACAGGAATCTGCGCCCCGGGTCCCGCGGCCACCCCGAAACCGCCGGTGAAAGGAGAGATCGGCCCCCTTATCAGCCGGGCGTTCGGCCAGGTTAGCGCGCGCCCGATTCCGGCCCGACGAATCCTCTAGTGGACGGCTCGACGGCCCCCGGCGCAGGGTGATGCCGACGCCACGTCAGACAGAAGGGGGCGGGAATTGTTACCCGACATCCTGCGACGCCGCACGACCAGGCTCCTGACCGTCGTTCTCACGCTGCTGGCCGCGGTCGCCGTGCCGGTCGTGCCGGCCCACTCGGCCACCGCCCAGGTCCCGATCTTCCTGGAAGTACGCGGGGACAACAGCCGGAAGCTGGCCGGCATCTACGGCTGGATCGAGTTCAACGACAGCACGACGTACACCTACCAGTTCTACCTGTGCCGCGAGTCGAGCTACAGCGCCGCCGGCGGGTACGTCCTGATCAACGACCGCGCCACCCTCCGCGCCTCGTACAGCTTGAACTGGGGGGACACGACGATCGCCGAGTGCCTGTATCCGGCCCAGCTGTACGGCACGACGGATTCCGTCGGCAGCACCGTCAGGAACGTCACGGTCGAGGTGGAGGGCGTCAACTTCAACGGCCAGAACCAGGCCACCTGGAAGAGGAAGTCGTTCACCTACGACAACCCCTTCAACTGACGATCCTCTCGCCCACCGATCCGCGCACCACGATGTGCGTGCCCAGGATGACGTGCTGCGGCTGGCCGGGGTCCAGGGCCAGCCGTACGGCGGTGCGGCCCAGCTCCTCGGTGGGAATGTGCACCGTGGTGAGCCCGGGGACGAGGTCGGCGGCGAGCGGGATGTCGTCGTAGCCGGCGACCGACACGTCCTCGGGCACGCGCAGGCCCGCCTCGCGCAGCGCGGCCAGCACGCCGGCGGCGACCATGTCGGTGCCCGCGAAGATCGCGGTGAACTCCGTCCCCGCCGCCAGCAGCCGCCTGGTCCCCTCGTAACCGGCGCCGCGGGAGAAGTCGCCGGGCAGGACGAGGTCCGGATCGCAGGGGACCCCGTAGTCCTCGTGCGCGCGGCGGAAGCCGGTCACGCGGTCGATCTTGGTGGTGTTCTGGTCGTCCGCGGTGGCGGCGCCGAGGTAGACGATCCGGCGGTGGCCGCGCGAGAGCAGGTGGCCGGTCATGGCGTACGCGCCGGCCTCGTTGTCGTACTCGACGACGGTGGTCGGCACGTCGTCGCCGAGCGGCGGGCGCCCGCACAGCACGAGCCGGGAGCCCGCCTTGTCCAGAGCGTGCGCGAAGTGCGACATCCGAGCGCGGTAGGCGTCGTCGGCCGAGCCGCCGCCGACCAGGATCACCGCGTCGGCGCGCTGCTCGCGCATGGCCTCGACGACCGCCAGCTCGCGCGCCGGGTCGCCGTGCGTGGCGCACACCAGGCACAGCCGGCCCTCCTCCGTGGCCTGCTGCTCGACGCCCTTGGCGACATAGGCGAAGGAGGGCCCGGTGACGTCGTCGAGCACGAAGGCGACCATCTTGGTGCCAGCCCCGGACAGGGCGCGGGCGTGCACGTTGAGGACGTAGTCCAGCTCGCGCATGGCCCGCAGCACGCGGGCGCGGGTGGCCTGCGCGACCGGATAGTCCCCTTTGAGGACCCGGGAGACCGTGGACGCGGAGACCCCGGCGCGGGCGGCGACGTCCCGGATGGTGGCCCGCTCCAGATCATCCACGGGCGCGGCCCTCCGCGACGCCGCCTCCCGCGCGGCGGGCTTCGGCGGCGCGGCCTCCTGCGCAGGCTTCGGCGGTGCGGCCTTCCGCGCGTCGGGCTTTGGCGGTGCTGCCTCCCGCGCGGCGGAGTCCGGCTTCGGTGATGTCAGCTCTCGTGGCAAGGCGCACCTTTCGTCAGGCGGAGCAGCGCCGCGGAGTACGGCTCGGGCAGCACGACGCCGATCGTGCCCGCCTGCCAGCCCGCCTCGGTCGCCGATGGGAAGAGCGGGGTCACCTCGCAGCCGGAGGGCCAGGGCAGCTCGATCGTCGCGGACGGCGCGCCCCTGCGCCACACGGCGAGGTAGACGGTGTCCCCGCAGTCCACGGCCAGGGCGAGGCGGTCGTCCTGCCAGCCGGGCAGCCCGAGCGGCCAGCGCGGCAGGCCGTGCGCCAGCTCGCCGCGGTAGGACTTGTAGACGCCGATCGCCTCGGCGACCTCGGCCAGCTGGTCCGGGGCCAGCAGGTCGAGCCGGCCGCTGAGGTGGATGCGGCCGAGCATCGCGGTGACCATGGACCAGGCGACCCGCTCGGCGGGGTAGGCCCACATCGCGCCCTGTTCCGGCGGCACCGCGGCGGGCGCGGCGGCGGCGATGGCGGGCAGCAGCAGCTCATCCTGCTGGTCGGTGAGCGAGGCGATGGAGTGCCTGGCCAGGGTGGCGCCGTCCAGCCGCATGCCGCCGGCCGCGCAGGACTCGATCACCAGGCCGGGGTGGCGCTCCAGCAGGCGTTCAACCCAGGCCAGGTAGGCGCGGTTGTGCTCGAGCAGCCGATCGGCCGGGCCGATGTCGATGTTGTAGTCGAACTTGAAGTAGCCGATGCCGTGCTCGCGCACCAGCCGGTCGATCACGGCGTCGAGATGGGCGACGGCGGCGGGGTGGCTGAGGTCGAGCTGGTGGCGGCCCCACTCGGTCAGCCTGGTTCCGGCCCGGCGCAGGAACGCCTCCTCGGGCAGGGCGACCCCGCTGCGTACGCCGATGACCTCGGGCTCCAGCCACAGCCCCGGGACCATGCCGTGGCCCTTGATCGCGTCGATGACCTCGCCGATTCCCCCGGGGAAGCGCACGGTGGACGGCTCCCACGCGCCGACCGTGTCCCACCAGCCCGGCACGCCGCCGTCGCCGGGCCCGGCCAGCGAGTCGTCGTACCAGCCGGCGTCGACGCAGAAGTACTCCGCGCCGACCCGGGCGGCGGCCTCGATCAGCGGCAGCAGGCGCTCGGTCGAGGGGTCGCCCATCAGGCAGTTCATGAAGTCGTTGAACACCACCGGCAGCTCGGCGTTGTCGCGGTGCGGCCCGCGCACGGCCCGGCGGTAGGTGGTCAGGGCGGCGACGGGGTCGCCGGCCACGGTGAACGCGGCGGTCGCGGTGGTGAAGCTCTCGCCCGGCGCCAGCCGCGCCGACCAGCCGTGCTCGCGCTGGGACGGTCCCGACAGCGCCAGGTAGACGTCGTCGAACCGGTCGGCCAGCTCGGCGTGCCAGGGGCCGTTGTGCTCGATCTGCCAGGCGAGCGTGCCGCCGGCGCACTCCAGCCACCCTGTCGGCAGGTGCTCGGAGGACGGCCACGAGCCGGTGCTGGTGAGCGCGACGCGGTTCTTCGTCCCGGTCTGGCCGAACCGCGTCATGCCGACGTCGTGCAGCTCCAGCGGCCGGCCCGACCAGCGGAACTCGCCGCTCCACGGGTTGCGCGCGCTCCACACCGTCAGATCCCAGGGCAGCCCGGCGAACGCGAAGCTCGACACGTGCTCCAGGACCAGTTCGTCCGTCGCGGTCACCGTCGACCAGCAGCGGACGACCTGTCCAACCACCTGTTCAATCACCTGTTCAAGCACTGGGCCGACCGCCTGGAAGACGGTCGTCACGGAGACGCCGTCGCCGCCGGAGTGGATCGTCAGGCGCTCGTCCTCGGCGCGGTGGCTCTCGTAGCGCAGCTTCAGCCCGTCCACGTGCCGCTTGCCCGACGTGCCGCTCCTGCCCCGGCCGGTCACCTCGATCTGCACCACCGGCAGCGCCGAGCGGCCGTTGCCCCGGAACGGGCCGATCGCCAGCAGCCGGGGCGGAGCGCCGGCGGTCAGGTCGAGGACGAGGTCGCGCCAGGTCACCTCCATCAGGCCACCCGGTCCAGGTCCTCGTGCGTCACCTGGTGCGCCAGCGGCAGCCCGGCGATGAGCCGCTCCAGCTCGTCCAGGGCCACGGCGCCCATCCGGGCCAGCTCGTTGCCGTGCGAGCCGGCGATGTGCGGCGTGAGGAAGGCGTTGGGCAGGTCGAACAGGGGCGAGTCGGGCTGCAGCGGTTCGGGCTCGGTGACGTCGAGGATCGCCGACAGCCGCCCGGACTTCAGCTCGCCGATCAGCGCGTCGGTGTCGACCAGCGACCCGCGGGCGGTGTTGATCAGGACCGCGCCGTCCGGCATCAGCGCCAGCCGCGCCCGGTCGAGCATGTGCTCGGTCTCGGGGGTGGCGGGGGCGTGCAGGCTGACGATGTCGCTGCGGCGCAGCAGTTCCTCCAGCGACACCTGCCGTACGCCGGGAACCCGGGTGTAGGGGTCGTACAGGCACAGGTCCAGGTCGTACGGCGCCAGCAGTTCGAGCACCTTGCGGCCGATGCGGGAGGCGCCCACGATGCCGACCGTGCGGCCGTTGTTGCCGATGCCGGGCTCGATCTTGGCCAGGGTGAAGGAGCGGTCGCGCCGGTAGCGCTGGTTGAGGGCGAAGACCCCCTTCCCGGCCAGCAGGATCGCGCCGACGGTGTACTCGGCCACCGGGACGGCGTTGGCCTCGGCGGCCGAGGAGACCAGCAGGCCGCGTTCCCACCAGGCGGGGCTGATCATGCCCTTCACCGAGCCGGCCGCGTGCAGGACGGCGCGCAGGCGGGGGGCGGCGGCCAGCAGCGCCTCGTCGATCGGCGGGCAGCCCCACCCGGTGATGAGGATCTCGACGTCGGCCAGGGCCAGGCGCGGGTCGTCGAACCGCTCGGCGACCACGGCGACGTCGATGTCGGCCAGCGTGTCCAGCCGCCGCAGCAAGGGCGCGGGGAAGAGCAGAGCGAGATGTTCCTCGCGCATGGCGAACAGCGCCTTCGGGCGTGGGGACACGGGGGAAGCCCTCCATTCGATAGAGACCGGTTTCTAAACTAGGAGCGCAGCCCTCTGTGGTCAACGGGCAATCCCCGATTAACTCGAAGGCGCGTCTTACCAGGATCTCCCGGCTGGCCTGCGCTGATCTGTAACGTCTCTGTAACGCAGCCTTGAACGTGCTGGCCGGTCGGACGTAGCGTTCGCAGCGACCGGTTTCTATCAACCTAGAGAACCACCTGCTGCCGCCTCAGACGGGACTTCGGTGATGAGCACGCTACAGACGAGGCCAGAGCCTCAGACGAGACCGCCTTCCGGGCCGCCGGACAGGCGCCGCGTCCGACGCAAGGCCGTCCGTACGAACTGGACGATCGGGCTGCTCGCCCTGCCTGCGGTCGCCTTCTTCCTTGTCTTCAGCTACCTGCCGATGTCCGGCCTGGTGGTGGCGTTCAAGGAGTTCGACGTCAGCCTGGGGATCTTCGGCAGCCCGTGGAACGGGCTGGAGAACTTCAGCTACTTCCTGGAGTCCGGGGACGCGGCGAGGATCCTGTTCAACACCCTCTTCCTCAACATCCTGTTCCTGGCCGCGACGCTGGCCGCCGGGATGGTTCTGGCGATCATGCTGAACGAGATCCGCAGCACCTTCTTCAAGCGGGTCTCCCAGTCCGTCGTCTTCTTCCCCTACTTCGTCTCCCCGGTCGTGATCAGCATCATCCTGCAGGTGCTGCTGGCCGGGGCCTCCGGCGGGGGCGGGGCGGTCAACGACGCCCTCGGGGGCCTCGGGTTCCCCTCGGTCGACTGGTACACGGAGCCGGGGCCGTGGCCGTGGATCCTCACCGTGGTGAAGATCTGGCAGCTCGGGGGCTACCTGAGCGTCATCTTCCTGGCCGCGATCACCGGCATCCCCGAGGAGGTCTACGAGGCCGGCATGATCGACGGGGCCTCGCGGGCCCAGATGGCCTGGCGCATCACCCTCCCGCTGTTGAAGCCCACCGCGGCGGTCCTGCTGGTGCTGGGTGTCGGCCGGATCTTCTACGGCGACTTCGGCACCATCTACGCGATCGTCGGGGACAACGGCACCCTGTTCGACAGCACGGACGTCATCGACACCTACGTCTTCCGCGCCCTGCGCCAGCTCGGAGACTTCGGCACCACCGCCGCGATCGGCCTGTTCCAGTCGGTGGTGGGTTTCGTCCTCGTGATGATCGCGGTGCTGATCCAGCGCAAGTACTCGAAGGAGACCAGCATCCTATGAGCGGCAAGAAGCTGGAACCGTTCACGATCGTCAGCGTCATCGGCGTCTCCTTTGCCATGCTGGCCTGCGCGATCCCGTTCTGGATGATCATCTCGGGGTCCCTCACCAGCGAGTCCGAGCTGGCCACGACGGGCTACAGCCTGTTCCCCGCGGCCTTCGACCTCACCGCGTACAAGATGATCTTCACGGGTCCGGCGGTGCTGAACGCCTACTTCGCCAGCGTCTTCATCACGGTCGTGGGCACGGCCCTGTCCCTGGCGGTGACCTCGGGGCTGAGCTGGGTGATCGCCCGGCGGCTGCCCGGCATCAGCCGGCCGCTGACCGTCTTCTCCTACCTGCCGATGCTGTTCTCCGGCGGCCTGGTGCCCCTCTACCTGCTGGTCACGCAGTACCTGAAGCTGCAGAACAGCTACTTCTCGGTGATCCTGCCGCTGCTGGTCATGCCGTTCCTGGTCTTCGTCCAGGTCAGCGCCTTCCGCCAGCTGCCGGAGTCGATCTTCGAGTCGGCCAAGATCGACGGCGCGGGGGAGCTGCGCATCTTCTTCACGATCGCGATCCCGCTGTCCAAGCCGATCCTCGCCGTCGTCGGCCTCTTCTACGCCGTGCACTACTGGAACGACTGGTTCATGGCGCTGCTGTTCATCGACGACGTGCACAAGTTCCCGCTGCCCCTCGTGCTGCAGAACCTCATCTCCAACATCTCGTTCACGCAGATGCTGCCGCAGCTGGCCGAGGCGGCCACCCCCGTCTACCAGCTCCGGCTGGCGCTCACCACCGTCGCCATCGGCCCGATCCTGCTCGCCTACCCCTTCGCCCAGCGCTACTTCGTCAAGGGCATCACCCTCGGTGCCACCAAGGGCTGATCCCGCTCCCCCCACCTCAGGAGTTACCGTGTCCCACCACCTCATGTCGCGGCGCCGCCTGCTGGCCACCGGCGGCGGCCTGTCCCTGGCCGCCCTCCTCGCCGCCTGCTCGGACGACTCCCAGAAGCCGCAGGCCACCGGCGGCGCCCAGAGCGCCGGCGCGCTCGCGCTGAGCCTGCTGCTCCCCGGCGACGTCCCGGCCGGCTGGGACGCCGTCCTGGCCGAGGTCAACAAGAAGCTCCAGGCGGACCTGGGCTTCACCATCAAGCCGCAGTTCATCCCGTGGACCAGCTACGGCCAGCAGGCGCTGCTCAAGTTCACCGCGGGGGAGAAGTTCGACACCGCGCTGCAGGCGCGCTGGCTCAACATGACCCAGCTCGCGGCCAGCGGCTCGATCGTCGAGCTGAGCAGCCTGCTGTCCAGCGGCAAGTACCCCAACCTGACCGCCACGATCGACCCGAAGATCATCGAGCTGAACCGGTGGAGCGGCAAGCTCTACGGCCTGCCCCAGATCAACTCGGTCGCCCGCTTCCACCACTTCAGCATCCGCCAGGACCTGGCGGAGAAGCTCGGCATGAGCGACATCACGGACTTCGCCGGGCTGGAGAAGTTCTGGTACGACGTCAAGCAGAAGAACAAGGACATCATCCCGATCGGGGTCAGCTCCCGGATGCCCAAGCTGCTGGTGGCGTGGAACCCGGTCGGCTGGCTCAACCCCTACATGTGGGACAACCCCACCATGAGCATCGCCTCCTTCACCGGCGACTCGCTCAACTTCGTCCTGGCCGCCGACGGCAAGCAGACCGGCTCGTCCAACCCGATCCCGTGGTGGGAGGCCCCGGGCATGGTGGACGCGCTGCGCAAGATCCGCAAGTACTACCAGGACGGGCTGATCAACAAGAACGCGCTCACCCTGGACTCGAAGGCGCTGGACTCCCAGTTCAAGGCCGGCCGCGTCGCCACCGGCTGGGCCATGACCGACGGCCTGTCCTCCACGGGGCTGCCCGAGCTGACCAAGAACGTGCCGGGCGCGATGATCGCGAACGTGATGCCGCTCAAGGGCGGCGAGAGCGCCAAGCCGTACCAGACGTTCCAGAGTGACAACTTCGTCGTGCTCAACGCCAAGGGCGAGAGCAACGAGAAGGCCATGCAGCTGCAGGACTGGGTGTCGATCAAGGAGAACCACGACCTGATCAACTACGGCCTCCCCGGCAAGGACTGGAACCCCGTCGGCGACGACAAGTACGAGCAGCTGTCCACCTACACCTTCCCCGGCTTCGCCCTCGCCTGGCGGGCCAAGCTGGAGCGCCGGGTCAAGGGCATGACGGAGTCCGAGGCCAAGTGGTTCGACTGGGCGCAGGACATCGACAACTTCACCATCGACCCCTATGCCAGCTTCGTCCCCGACCCGGAGCCCATCAAGCGGGAGAACACCCAGGTCACCGCGGCCATGACGCAGTTCGCGAACCCGCTGTTCATCGGCGCCGTCGATGTCGACCAGGGGCTGGACAAGCTGAAGAAGGCGCTGGAGCGGGCGGGCCTGGCCAAGGTCCAGGCCGAGATGGCCAAGCAGGCCGACGCCTACCTGAAGGGCCAGTGACGATGGCGCTCCCCATCAGCCGGAGGACCGTGCTGGCGTCCTCCGGCGCGCTGGCCGCCGCCACGTGGTTATGGAACGGCGAGGCCGCCGCCGCCACGACGGGCCGTGAGACCCTGCTGGACGTGGTGGTCTTCGGCGACGAGGCCTCCGAGAGCGCGCACGCGGTGACCGCCGACCGGTCGGCGGTGGTGGCCGGAGCGCTCGGCCGCTCCGCGCGCGTGCTCACCCCGCAGGAGCCCGCCGGGGTCTGGGGCGGCACGGTCTCCTTCACCGTCAGGTGCGCGCCGCGCGGCACCACGTACGTCACGATCAAGCTGTGGGGCGGCGACCGGGCCGCGAGCGAGGCCGACCAGTCCCGGCTCCAGCTCTTCTGCGCGGGCGCGCAGGTCGGCCACTACCACCTGGGCGCGGTCGACCCGCTGGACATCCTCAGCCAGGACGCCCACTCGCCGGGCCGCTTCCACTTCCACACGCTGCCGCTGCCCGAGGCGATGACGCGCGACCGCGAGCAGGTCACGCTGGAGATCCGGTCGATGGGCCGGATCTGGGGCTACGGGCAGAACACGGCCGAGTTCTACCGGTCGATGGACAAGCCCAGCCGCCCCTTCTACCGGATCTACACCCATACCGAGCCGTACTTCCCCGGCGACGGCATCCAGGGGCCGGCGCCCGACGCGCCCGTCCGGCCCGCGCCCGGCCCCGAGGTGCTGGCCGACATCAAGGCCAGGGTGCTGCGCGAGCATCGCAACTGGCTCGACGGCAACCCCGCCTCGCTCGACTCCTGGGCCTTCCAGGGGCTGGCCGAGGGCTACTTCTGGCCCGAGAGCCCCGCCCACCGGTCTGCGGACGCGATCGACCAGGTGCTGGCCGCCATCGACGCCCGCTACACCAAGTGGCTCACCGACCCGACCGTGCTGACCGCCTCCGACCAGCAGTGGGAGGGCTTCGCCAAGGTCGGTACGGCGCTCCTGCTGCTCCGCGACGTCCTGGGCGACCGGCTCGAACGCCCGGTCGGCGGGCGGCCCGTGGGCGCGCCCAACCCGGGCTTCGAGCGCGGCGGCACGGCCCCCGCCTCCTGGAACACCTCCCGGTGGGCCGGCACGGCCACCTGGCTCTGGGACGACACGGTCAAGCGCGGCGGCTCGCGTTCGGTCAAGGTCACCGTCGCCGCCGGGGGCGCCGCGGGCTGGAACACCGCCCAGAACCGCACCCTCATCGGCCAGGGCCGGCACCGCTACGGCGTCTGGGTCAGGACCGAGGACGTCGTGGCCCCGGGCGCCTACCTCGACGTGCTCTTCTACGACGCCGCCGGGAAGATCGTCGGCACCGACAACAAGTTCTACGCCCCGGCCGGCACCCGGGACTGGACGCAGATCACCGCCGAGCTGACCACCCCGGCCACCGCGGTCGAGCTCCGGCTGGACGTCCGCGTCGAGGGCGGCGGCACCGCCTGGTTCGACGACGTCGAGGTCACGCCGCTGGACGGGGCCACCCCGCCGGTCCAGGGCGATCTTCCGGTACGGCGGGACGCGTACACCAGGATGCTGGCCGAGTCGATCTCGTACTGGCGTCAGCACATGCCGCACTACAGCAACCAGACGATGATCTGCGCGCTCGGCATCTACCGCTGCAACCGCGCCCTGATGCTGATAAATCCGGAAAAGGCGCCGCTCGCCGAGGAGGAGGCCCGCGACTACATCCACCAGTCCGTCGGCCTGAAGCCCTTCCTCGGCCGCGAGGACGCCTCCGGCACCCCCAGCAAGATCCTCGGCGAGCACTTCCACCAGGTCACCCGCAAGGGCCTGACCAGGGAGCTGGGCTACGTCGGCAACTACGGCGAGGTGACCGACTGGCTGGTCCTGCTCTACGAGGCCGTCACCCGCTTCGACGGCGTCGAGGACGCCGAGCTGAAGGCGCACCTGATCAAGATGATCAACGCGCGGGCCGTCTTCCGCTACCCCGAGGTCGACAACGACGGCTACCGCACCATGCGCATGGAGGCCGCCGTCGGCTGGCGCGACGACCATTATCCCGGCGACGTCGTCTACGCCCAGCGCCTGGCCTGGGACGGCCACCCCGCCATGGCCGCCGCCGTGCTCGGCGACCCCGCGATCGCCGGGCACGCCCAGCGCATGATCGCCGACAACCAGTTCTTCGGCCACCTCGACCTGCTGCTCACCAACACCTGGCCGCGCGTGGGGCTCAACGCCCTGCGCCTCGTGCAGCGCGACTGGCCCGACTTCCAGGCGCTGCCGGCGAGCGGCACGCGGTTCCCCATGGACTGGGACGCCCCTGCCTCCGTCTTCTCCGACGAGGAGAACGGCGTCGTCGCGATCAAGAACGGCAAGGAGATCCTCTACGCCTCCCTCTACTGGCGCGCCCGGCAGGCCGTCAACGACCTGGCCCGGGTCCACCACATCACCCCGGACACCCACCGGGTCGCCACCGTCCGGCAGCAGTGCCAGGTCACGCCCACCGGCGACACCTGGACCGAGGCCGACTGGGTCTGCTTCTCCTTCGCCATCAACGACCCCGCCGCCTCCCACATCCCGCCCGGCGGCTTCTCACCCCCCGGTCCGCAGGTCCACCAGGCCTTCGCGGGCGAGGTGCTCAAGGTCGGGCCCCATCCCGCGGACGTCCCGGACCCCGCGCTCGGGGTGGACTTCCCGGGTGTGGAGAAGCTCTTCGTCGGGAAGGCCCAGTTCTACCGCTGCTCCTACGGCCGCTACCTCATCGGCATGAACACCTCCGAGGACCGGCCCCGCCGCCTGCACACCACCGGCCCCGGCCACGCCCGTGACCTCGTGACCGGCCGCCGCGTCCGCCTGGGAACCCCGATCGAGGTCGCGCCCCTCAGCACCGTGGTGCTCTTCCTGGAGGACTGATGCACTCCTCGCCCGGCCCGTCGCGCCCCCTGGGGCGACGGCGTCCGGGCGGGATCATCTCGCTGATCGACCAGACCGTTACCGTTGTTCACCGTGCCTCGGGCCTGCGCCGAGAAGTTGAGCTTCCTGCTGGAAAGAGTGTGGAGATCGTATGATCCGCAATCCCGTCCTGCCCGGTTTCGACCCCGACCCCTCGATCGTGCGGGTGGGAGAGGATTACTACCTGGCCACCTCGACCTTCGAGTGGTATCCGGGCGTCCGGGTGCACCACTCCCGTGACCTGGTCAACTGGCGCCCGCTGGGCGGCGTCCTGACCGGGCGCGGGCTGCTCGACCTGTCCGGCGTGCCCGACTCAGGGGGCGTCTGGGCGCCCGACCTGACCTATCACGACGGGCTGTTCCACCTGGTCTACGGCGTGATGGACAACTACGCCCTCGGCTACAAGGACATCGCCAACTACCTGATCACCGCGCCCTCGATCGAGGGGCCGTGGTCCGACCCGGTCCGGCTGCCGGGCCGCGGCTTCGACGCCTCCCTCTACCACGAGGACGGCCGGAGCTGGCTGCTCAACATGGTCTTCGACTCCCGGCCCGGCCGCGGGTTCGCCGGGATCGAGCTGCAGTCCCTCGACGGCGGCAAACCCGAGCTGATCCTGCCCAACCGGAATGTCACCGAGGGTCCGCACCTCTACAAGATCGACGGCTGGTACTACCTGATGGTGGCCGAGGGCGGCACCGGCTACGAGCACGGGGTCACGGTGCTGCGCTCCCGCTCGATGTCGGGGCCGTACGAGGAGGACCCGGCGGGGCCCATGCTCACCTCGCGTCACGACCGGAGCCTGGAGCTGCAGAAGGCCGGGCACGGCTGCCTGGTGGAGACGCAGACGGGGGAGTGGTACCTGTCCCACCTGATGGCCCGGCCGTACCACAACGGCAGGTGCGTGCTCGGGCGCGAGACCGCGCTGCAGCGCGTGACCTGGGAGGACGGCTGGCCGCGCGTGGCGGGCGGCGTGCCCGCCGTCGAGGTGGCCGCCCCCGAGTTGCCCGCGCACCCGTGGCCGGCGAACGAGGGCTGGAACGGCGGCTCGCCGTCCCCCGGCGGGCTCGGGCCGGACTGGAGCACGCTGCGGCGGCCCGCCTCGCCCGACTGGCTGACCGCCGACCAGGGCGGGCTCACCGTCCAGGGCGGTCAGTCCCCGTACGGCCTGCGCACCCCGAGCCTGATCGCCCACCGGGTCACGGACCGGAAGTGCTCCCTGGAAACGGTCATGCGGTTCGAGCCGGACAGCGTCCACCAGTGGGCGGGCATCGTCGCCTACTACAACTCGCGCAACTGGCATTACCTGGCCGTGACCGCCGACGGCCTGGTGCTGACCAGCAGCGACCAGGGGACCCGCACCGAGCGCCTGCTCGGCCCCGTGGGAGGCGAGGTCGAGCTGCGCGTGGAGTTCGACGGGCCGGTCGTGCGCTTCAACCACGGCCCGGACCTGGACGCCACGATCCTGTCGGACGAGCACGCCGACGAGTTCATCGACGGGAAGGTGCGGGCCTTCGGCTTCACCGGCGCGTTCGTGGGGTTCTGGGTGCAGGACCTGGCGGGAGAGGGCTGCTCGGCGCGCTTCGAGCAGATCGGCTACCGCACATGAGCAACACCGGTCTCTTCAGCACCTCGGGCACCCCATGAGGGTGCACGTCGAGACCTGGGGCCAGGGCGGCCCGCCGCTGCTCCTGGTGCACGGCTGGGGCGGCGACCACCGGCTGTGGCGGGCCCTGGACTTCGGGGGCCGCCGGGTCATCGCCCCCGACCTGCGCGGCCACGGCCGCTCCCCGGTCCCGGCGACCGGGTACCGGCCCGTCGACCTGGCCCGCGACCTGGTGCCGCTGCTCGACGAGCCGGTGCTGGCCGTCGGGCACTCCATGGGCGGCCAGGTGGTCACCGCGCTGGCGGTCGAGCACCCGGAGCTGGTCAGCGGGCTGGTCGTGGTCGCCCCCGCCTACGGCGCCGACGAGGAGGAGGAACGGCTCATCCCCGGGCGCCTGGCGGCGTTGCGCGCCGACGGCGTGGCCGCCGCGCTGCGGCAGCTCGGGCCGCTGCCCGCGCCGATCACCGGGCAACTGCTGGCCACGCCGGGTCATGTGCTGGCCGAGTGCTACGCCGGGATGTACACCGTGCCGGGTGCGTTCGGGGTGCGGCGGGAATCCGAGCGATATCTGGCCAGACGGGGCTGTCCGGTGCTCGCCGTGCACAATGTGCCGGAGGCCGCGCGGTGGGAGGCGGGTCTCCCCGGTCACCCGCGATCCAGGACTGTGGTGTGGCCGGATGCCGGGCATTTCCTGCACGTGGAGCATCCGGCGACGTTCGTGGAACTGGTGGCCGGCTGGGACCACTGAGTCTCCTGGGGTTCGCGCCGTCGCCGTGATGACGGTCTCACAACTCGGGTTCGGCAAACGTGAAGCCCATCACATACACTCTGACCAGCGGTTACGTGGTGGCCTTCGGGCCGCCGCCCGGCCTCAGCGCAGCGGCCGGGCGGTCACGGGTGCGTGTGGAGCGCGCTCGCCGCCCGCGTCGGTGCCCTTTCGCAGCGGGGCTGAAGCCCAACGAGAAGATATGATCATGCGAAGTCTCGCGTACGCCATTGCCGGTCTCGCTCTGGGCGCGGCCGCCTGCGGCGTGCCCGCCAACGGCGACGCCACGGAGGGCCTCGCCATCGGCCTGTCGGTCTCGACGATGAACAATCCGTACTTCGTCCAGTTCCGCGACGGGGCGGAGGCGGCCGCGCAGCGCTTCGGGGCCAAGCTGGCCGTCGCCGACGCCCAGAACAACGCCTCCCGGCAGGCGACGCAGATCCAGGGCTTCACCAGCCGCAAGCTGAAAGCGGTCATCATCAACCCGGTCGACTCCAACGCGCTCGCCACGGAGGTCAGGGCGGCGAACCTGGCCGGCATCCCGGTGATCGCGGCCGATCGCGCCATCAACCACGCCTCGGTGACGCAGACCCTGACCTCGGACAACCTGGCCGGAGGCAAGCTCGGCGCGCAGGAGCTGGCCAAGCAGATCGGCGGGAAGGGCGAGGTGATCGTGCTCCGCGGCACGGCCGGCACCTCCGCCTCCCGAGACCGCAGCAAGGGCTTCACCGACGGCATCGCCGCGTACCCGAAGATCAAGGTCGTGGCCGCGCAGCGGGCCGACTTCGACCGGGCCAAGGGCCTGAACGTCATGACGGGCCTCATCCGGTCCCACCCTGGCCTCGACGGGGTGTTCGCGGAGAACGACGAGATGGCGCTGGGCGCGATCCAGGCCCTGGGGCCGAAGGCGGGCCACGTCAAGGTCGTCGGCTTCGACGGCACGCCGGACGGGATCAAGGCGGTGCGGGCGGGCAGCATGGCCGCCACGGTCACCCAGCAGCCGCGCCTGATCGGCTGGCAGGCGGTGCAGGACGCCATCAAGGTGGCCAAGGGCCAGACGGTCGCCAAGACGGTGGCGGTCCCGGTCAAGCTGGCGACCAAGGAGAACGCGAACGAGTTCTGGACCTTCTGAGCCAGCGAGCGTAGTTAACGGTACCTATCAGAGTGCGCTCAGCGTAAACGCGTCCCCGGCGGGTCGGCAAGAGGGGAAAGCGCATTCCTGGATTTCCGGCCGTCAATCATGCCTCTGACCTGGTAAAACGTCGGGCTTGAGTTGATCGCCTATGTAACGCCTGAGTAACGGGTTCTTGTCGGGCATCTCACTGCGGCCTAATCTCCGGGGAGAACGTTTTCTATCGGGAGATCCGCCATGCTCATTCGGCACCGGTTAGGCGGCCCGCTCGCCGCGATCCTGCTGCTGCCCTTCCTCGCCGCGCCCCCCGCGATGGCCGCCCCTCTACCCGCCGGACACGTGGACGTGGTCACGTTCGGCGACACCGAGTCCGAGAGCGCGCACGCGCTGCAGTCGGCCTCCACCGCGGTGGTCGAAGGGGCGCTGGGGGAGCCCGCCCGCGTCGCCAAGCCGACCTCGCCGCCCACCGTCAAGGGCGGTGAGCTGCGGTTCAGGGTCGCGGTCGATCCGGTCGCGCAGAACTACTTCACGCTGAAGTTCTGGGGGAGCGACGTCTCGCCCTACAAGACGATCGCCTACGTCAACGGCGAGCAGATCGGCTACCGGCGCTCGGGCGACTACGAGGCGATCAACCTCGGGTCGAGCAAGGCGCTGCCGGGCCGGTTCTACTACAACACGATCATGCTGCCGCTCGGCCACACCCTGGGCCGGCGGGTCGTGGAGATGACGGTCCGGACGTACGACGCCGGGTTCGCCCAGCCCGTGACCGCCGACTCGCGCGGCTACTACCGGGCCTACACGCACACCACCGCGTACCTGGACGTCTCCGGCGAGAAGCAGGGGACGGTCACCCCTGACACCACGCCCGCGCCCGGGCCGGCCGACGCCGAGAAGCAGGCGATGGTCGACCGCTACCGGAAGAGCCAGATCGACCTGTTCAACCAGTACAGCGGGCAGCTCGACGCCTCGCCGACGGCGAAGCTGTCGATCGTCCGCTACCAGGACGACCTGCGCTTCTACGCCTCGGCGCTGCTGGAGCCGTGGACTCCGGCGAACACGCCCGAGCTGAAGAAGGCGGCGCTGGGACGGCTGTTCAAGGCGATCGACAACCACGTCAAGGACTACTACGCCGACACCCGGCTGCTGCTGCGGGGCGGTCACCAGGGCGACTGGGGCGGCTACTACGGGGCCCTGGGCGAGGCGCTGTACATCGTGGAGAACCTGATCCCCGAGGTGTACGGCACGAAGGAGTTCGAGGCGTTCCTGGACGAGCCCTTCGTCACCGGCACGCAGGACGGGCCGTCCTCGCTCAAGGGCGTGGACTGGGACGGCGGGGAACTGTCCCGGCGCGAGGCGTACGAGCGGGTGCTGAAGGCCAACTTCGACTTCGCCCGCGCGCGCCTGTCCTACATCTACAACCAGGTGATGTACACCTACGAGGGCGCGTGGGAGGCGCACGAGGGCCTGCGGATGATCGGGTCGCACTTCTACGAGGGCAAGGCCAGGAGCCACCGGATCCTGCTGGAGGCGCTCGGCGTCAAGCCCTTCCTCGGCGAAGAGGTGCTGGTGGGGCCCGACGGCAAGGACCTGGACCTCTACCACTCGCTCTTCTACCACGACACCACCGCCCGCTTCACCGACGACTTCGCGCAGATCGTGGGCAAGGGCCTGGCCAGGAGCAAGCTCGGTCCCGACGGGGGCGTGGTGCGCCGCCTGCCGTACGGCGAGCACTACACCGGCATCACCAAGGCCGGCCTGACCAGGGAGAACACCTTCGTCGCCAACTACGGCGAGGCCACCAACTACCTGCCGGAGTACTTCTTCCGCACCTGGGGCCACCAGGGCGACGAGAAGCTCAACGATGAGATCCTCAAGCTGGCGCTGAAGAACCTGCACGCCCGCGGCTTCACCCGCTACACCGGCACGGACGACAACGGCAAGCGGGTGGCCCTGGCGGAGATGGTCGTGGACGAGCGCAACACGAGCTACCCGGGCTGGCCCGCCTACGCCCTGCGCAACACCGAGGGCCGCACGATGGAGTACGTCACGCTGGACAAGCACATGGCCGAGCACGCCGAGCGGTACGCGGGCGCGGAGTGGGAGCCGTACCGGCGCTACGCGAACGAGGCGGCCGGGTTCGTCCAGCAGCAGATCGCCGACAACCAGTACTTCAACACCTTCTCCTCCGTGGAGGCGAAGCGGAAGTACGACATGTGGCTGCCCGAGACCTACGCCTACCTGCGTGCCCGTCCGGCGGCCGGGGCCGTGCTCCCGCAGACGGACTTCGCCGCGTACACGCCCGCGGAGCTCGCCGCCCTGGGCGTCGACCCGGCCCGCTACGAGCGGTTCGCGTTCGCGGACGTGGACGACATGTTCGTCTCCGTACGCGACGGCGACACCCGGATCTTCGGCTCGCTGTTCGAACGGCAGCGCGGCGTCGCCGGCAACGGGCGGCTGCACGTCCTGGACAAGGACCACCACAACGTCGTGCAGATCGCCACGGACACGCAGTTCGCCTACCGCGACTACAACCTGCGGATGGACAACATCGACGTCGACTTCATGGAGGACCAGCAGAAGGGCGACGGCGGCCTGCCGCAGGCCCTGGCCGGTGAGATCCTGCCCGCCGCCTACCAGCCGGGCGTCGGCACCGTGCGGCGGGAGAACTACGAGTTCGACACCCCCTACTCCGGATACGCGGACTTCCTGACCGCCCGCTACGGGAACTACGTGTTCGCCTTCAACACCACCCGGGACGACCACGGCAACAAGCGCTCGTTCTCCCTGGACGTGCCCGGCGACGCGGTGGACCTGGTCTCGGGCAGGCGGGTGGCCGGGGGCGCGGTGAGCGTGCCGCCCGAGACCGCGATGGTGCTGAGGCTGGACGGCGCCGTGGCCGAGCGGCCGAAGCCGCACCACGTGGACTTCGTCCAGGCGCTGCGCGACCGCGACGGCGTCACCCTCACCTGGAAGCCCGCCGCCGGCGCCGAGTCGTACACGATCAGGCGCGACGGCAAGGTGGTCGCCACCGGGGTCCGCGGCACGACGTACGAGGCCGGCAGGCAGTCCGGCGCCTACACCGTGACCGGCGTGAACCGCCACGGCTCCGGCTGGGCCTCGCAGGCCGTCCAGGCGCCCACCGCGCCGGTGGACCGCGTCGGCGAGGTCGCGGGCCGCGTCAAGACGGACGGGCACCGCGTCGAGCTCACCGGGGGCGACGGCAAGGGCCTCGGCGACGGCGACGACTACTACGTGGACAAGCGTGACATCAAGGACACCCTGCTGTTCTCGAACGAGGTGCTCACCGGCAGCGGGTCGGTCAGCGCCCGGATCGAGCAGGCGCGGGGCCCGGCCAGTGGCGTGCTGCTCCGGGCCGACGCCCGCTACATCTACTTCGGCGCGGACGCCTCGGGCCGGCTCGTCCTGCGCAATCGCACCCGCGACTCCCGGCACGACTGGCAGGACGACCGGCGCAGCCCGATCGACGCCGGGATCCAGGGATACACCGCGGCCGAGTACCCGTTCGTCAAGCTCGCACGCGACGCCGACTCCCAGATCGTGCGGGCGTGGGCGAGCAAGGACGGCCGGTCGTGGTCGTACGTGGCGGAGCTGTTCACGCCCTTCCCCGAAGGCGTGTACGCCGGGGTCGCGGCGGCCACGGCGGCCACGTTCACCGACGTCACGGTGTCGCCCGACCGCGAGGGGACGCTGTACGCCCGGGTGGAGCGGGCCCGGGACCGGGTGACACTGCGCTGGAGCAAGCCGGACGCCGCCATCCGGTTCACCGTCTACCGCAAGGACGGCGCGAGCGCCGCCTGGCGCCCCGTGCTGTCCAGCGCGCTGGCCTTCGACTTCACCGACGAACCGCTGCGGCACGGCACCCGCTTCTACCGGATCGCGGCGATCGGCGCGGACGGCGCCGAACGGCCGGGCTCGGGCCTGCTGATGGCGACGGCCGAACCGCTCGCCACCGTGATCGCCGAGACGGAGAAGCTGCCCGCCGCCGACTACACCAAGGGCAGCCACTACCTGCTCACCCGGGCGATCGCCGAGGCGCGGGCGGGCGGCGACGAGGACGAGCTGATCGACCGGATCTACGCCGCCGTCGAGCAGCTCGTGCCGGTCGGCACGCTGCTGAAGAAGGTGACCGTCGAGCCGTCCATGGTGGAGGCGTCCACCGAACCATGGGGAGGCGGCGGCACCAAGGCCCAGAACGGCTGGCGCGCCTTCGACGGCGACCTGGCCACCGCCACCGACACCACCACCTCGGCGGGCTGGATCGACGTGCGCCTGCCGGCGGCGGTGGCGCTGGACGCGGTCCGCTACCACCCGCGCTCCACCCACGTCACGCGGCTGAACGGCGCCGTGTTCAGGGGATCCGCCGACGGCGGCGCCACCTGGACCGACCTGCACACGGTCAGCGGGGTCGACGCGGCGCAGTGGTACTCCGTCCCGCTCCCGCGGACGGCGGCCTACCCGTGGCTGCGCGTCGCCTTCCCGTCGGGCAACACCAACGTGGCGGAGATCGAGTTCCTGTCCATGAGTGACGACCGTACCCTGCTCGACCTGCTCATCGAGGAGGCCGAGGCCGTCGATCCGAGCCGCCGCACCCCCGAGCTGACCGCCGCGCTGGAGCACGCCCGCTCCGAGCTGAGCGGTCAGGAGCAGATCGACGCCGCGGCCGAGCGGCTGCGCGTCGCCCTCGCGAGCCTGTGACCCCGTACCCTCCAACCCCCTAAGGAGAGGTCATGTCCGCACGCACCCCCCAAGTCACCCGTCGCGGAGCCCTCAAGACAGCGCTCAACACCGTGCTCGCCGCCGGCGTCGGCGCGGCCCTGCTGGGCCGCGCCGAGCCCGCCGCCGCGGCAAGCCACCCCGGCCTGCTGCACACGCAGGCCGACTTCGACCGCATGCGTTCGATGGTCAACGCCGGAGCCCAGCCGTGGAAGGCGGGCTGGGACCGGCTCGTGGCCAACTCCCACTCCCAGAGCACCTGGACGCCCAACCCGCAGGCGACGATCGTCCGCGGCGGCGACGGACAGAACTACGGGATCCTCTACAACGACATCCACGCCGCCTACCAGAACGCGCTGCGCTGGAAGGTCAGCGGCAGCACCGCGCACGGCGACAAGGCGCGCGACATCCTCAACGCCTGGTCCGGCACGCTCACCACGGTCACCGGCAACGCCGACCGGTTCCTGGCCGCGGGCATCTACGGCTACCAGTTCGCCAACGTCGCCGAGATCATGCGCGGTTACGGCGGCTTCGACCTGGCCCGCTTCCAGCGGATGATGCTCAACGTCTTCCACCCGCTCAACGAGAGCTTCCTGACCAACCACAACGACGCCTGCATCACCAACTACTGGGCCAACTGGGATCTGTGCTCCATGAACTCGATCCTGGCCATCGGCGTGCTCTGCGACCGCCAGGACCTCATCGACCGGGCCGTCACGTACTTCAAGACGGGCGCGGGCAACGGCTCGATCGCGCACGCCATCCCGTTCCTGCACAGCGGCGGCCTCGCGCAGTGGCAGGAGAGCGGGCGCGACCAGGGCCACACCATGATGGGCGTCGGCCAGATGGGCGCCTTCTGCGAGATGGCCTGGAACCAGGGCATCGACCTGTACGGCTACGACGGCAACCGGTTCGCCAAGGCGTGCGAGTACATCGCCAAGTACAACCTGGGCGAGGACGTCCCGTTCACCGCCTACACCTGGGGCACCGGCCAGAACTGCGCCCAGCAGACGCACACCGCGATCTCCTCGGCGAGCCGCGGCGAGGTGCGGCCCGTCTGGGAGACCGTCTACCACCACTACGCCGTCAGGCGCGGCCTGGCGATGCCGTACTCGGCCGCGTTCGTCGCCAAGGTGCGGCCGGAGGGCGGCGGCGGCGACTACGGGCCCAACAGCGGCGGCTTCGACCAGCTCGGGTTCGGCACGCTCACGCACGCCAGGGTCCCCGGCGCCGCCACCCTCCCGACGGGGACGACCAGGTCGCTGCGCTCGGTCAACTATTCCGCCCGCTATGCCAGGCACCAGAACGACCTCGGCTACCTGCACGAGGTGAGCGCCTCCAGCGACGCCCAGACCCGTCAGGACGCCACCTTCACGATCGTGACGGGGCTCGCCGCGCCGAACGGCTACTCCCTGCGCGCCGCCGACGGCCGGTACCTGCGCCACTTCGGCTGGCGGGCGCGCCTGGGCGCCGACGACGGCACGGCCCAGTTCAAGGCCGACGCCACCTTCTACGCCGTCCCCGGCGCCGCGAGCGGCTCGGTGCGCCTCGAATCGAGCAACTACCCCGGCCGCTTCCTGCGCCACCGCGGCTTCGAGCTCTGGGTGGACGCCTACGACGGCACGACCGGGTTCCGCGACGACAGCTCCTTCACGGCCGTCACGGCCTGGGCCTGACCCCGTGATGGGCGGGCGGCGCCACCGACTGGGTGCCGCCCGCTAGGGGCTACTGAAGGTGATCATGTCCTTCCTTTCCGGTTGTTTCCGGGAGATCGGCGGATCTTCACTGCTACCGTCCGGCCTTTCCGGCAGTAAACCCGAGAGAAAGAGAGACGTACCCCTATGTGGATCGCATTGGGTGTGATCGTCGCCCTGGTCGCGGGCGTGGCTCTGTGGTGGAAGTTCCGAGATCCGCTCAGAGGCGAGGACTTCTACAAGTTCCACGTCGAACGCAAGTGGGCCTGGGAGCTCATCCTCGACGACGAGCAGGAGCGGGCCTTCATGGCCGGGCTCGAGGCGTACGACGAGGAGAGCACGGTCTTCCCGCATCGCGAGGCCGGCGCGCTGCGCGTCTACGACCCGTCCATGATGATCTCGCTGTTCCTGCTCACCGAGCAGTTCGCCGCGATGGGCCCGCAGGCCCTGGTCGACCCGGCGGGCGCCGTACGCCACCTGATCGACCGTGCCGCGCAGAGCGAGACCGGCGGCGTGCTGCACCTCGACGACGACTGGATGGCCCAGCCGGTCGACGGCATGGACAAGTACGACTTCACCAGCGCGATGATGAGCGCCACGCACGCCCAGGGCGTGGACGGCGGCGTCGGCGGCTACGGCGACGAGGACGGCGGCTACGGCATGCTCACCGTGCTCGTGGAGATGCCGCAGCACGTGGCCCGCATGTACGACGACGCCCACAGCCACGCCGCCCCCGGCGAGATCCGCAACCGGCTCGACGTCTACAAGGCCGTGATCGAGGAGCCGGAGCCCGAGTTCGTGGCGGGGCTGGAGAGCGCCGACGCCGAACGCAGCCGCTTCACGAACACGCTGATGTACGACTACGGCCGGGTGCTCGCCGGATACCGGTCGATGCGCCCGCAGATGCCGCAGGCGCAGCCGTCCGACGTCATGTCCATGGTCATGGCGCGCATGCTGTCGGACAGCCTGCCCGGCATGACCTGGACCCGGCAGCCGTCGACCGAGCAGTATCAGCGCGCCCTGGAGCTGATCTCAACGAGAGGCTGACCCGCCGCGGGCGAACCGGCCCGCGAAGGTCCGCACGTCCGCCGACCTGCCCGCCAGGTCGGCCGCCCACTTGACCGCCGTCCTCAGCGACGGCTCCGGGGCGTGGTAGGACCTGTCGACCGACCACCACCAGGCCCGCTCCCGGGGCGGCTCGGCGGCCAGCTCGGCCGCCGCCAGCCCCGCCGGGTGGCCCGCCCGCTCCCAGAGCTCCTCCCACTGCGCGCGGCGCAGGCGCAGGTAGAGCAGGTTCTTGAGGTCGGCGAGCACGCCGAGGTCGTTGACGGTGGCCTCGGACAGGTCCAGCCCGTACAGGCGCGGGCACGACACGAGCGGCGCCAGGTCCACGGGGTTCGCGGTACGCAGCGTCAGCAGGCGCAGCGTGGCGTGGCCCGCCAGCGGCCACAGGTCGATCGCGTCCATGGCCAGGTCGAGCAGCTCCACCGGCGTGTCGCGGAGCGGGCCCAGGTCCGCTCCGGGCACGTTCTCCACGGTGATCTGCCACAGCGTCGGCGTCCCGCGCAGGGGCCGGAAGTCGGCCCAGGGAGCGTTGAGCACCGTCAGGCGTTCGATCCCCGCGCGCATGCCGCGCATGGAGGCCGCGTCGGCGCCGGCGACGACCAGCGCGCGGGGCTCCTCCTCCGGCTCCTCGGCGTCGATCCACAGCTCGCCCTGCTCGATCCGGTACGCGCCCGCCCGCAGCGCGGCGACGTGCCGATGCAGCAGGCCGGTCACCGAGTCGGCGATGTAGACCGGGCCGTCGTCGTGGTGCATGCCCATGCGGATGACCTGGCCGGAGCGCCCGCCGGGGCCTGGCGCGAGGTCCACGGCCAGGAAGTCGCCGCCGGTGCTGGTGGCGAACGGGATCCAGCCCGGGTGGTCCGACGCCCGGCGCACCGCCAGCGGCGGGCCGGTGCTGGTGATCAATGGGGTGCGCAGGTGGTCACGCCAGGCGCGGCCCGCGGCCCACCAGCGGTTCTCCGGGCGGCTCTGGCTCACCAGCCTCTCCAGGCCGAACCAGGGGTGCCGGTCCAGCAGCCCCTCGCCGCCGTCGCCGTCGATGTGCGCGTACAGGGCGCGGAGGTCGTCGGGGAGCCCCATCGCGAGCTCGGCCCGGCGCGCCTCCGGCAGGGCGGGCGGCGGCGCGTACGTGTCCCGTCCCAGGATCCGGTCCCGCTCCCGTAAATAGGCGCCGAGCAGGGCGACCGCCTCCCGCGGGTCTCCCGCCTGCGTGGGCTCCACCGGGCCCTTCTGGAACGCCGCCGGCTCGGCCGGGAGCGCGTGCCGGTCGAGCACGTACAGGAACCCGCCGCCGTGGGCACGCTCCAGCGACTCGCTGACCACCGCCTCGAACCGCCCCTTGGCCTCCACCACCAGCTCGACGGTCAGATGATCGCCGGCCGGCCCGGCCAGCGTGTGCACGGCGCACAGCTCGGCGTGCAGGTCGACGTCACCGCCGCCGGCGCCGGGCTCGTACGTCAGGCCGCTGTGCCCGGACCCGCCGCCGGCGGTCGCGAACCCCCGCAGTTCGGCCCGGCGCCACTTCGGGGGCGCCGCGGCCGCGATCTTCTCGGCCATGGAACGGAGTACGTCGTCGATCACGCGGCCTTTCCCCACCCGACTCGATCTTGTGAACGGCCGGATCCGCACCCGGTCGCTTTGTCGGTGATGATCTCTAATCTCCCGCCCATGACACAAGTGATCCCGTCACCCGCCTGGCAGGAGCTACGCGACCTCGTCGCCGAGGGCAGGACCGCGGACCTGGCCGACCGCGTGATCGCGCTGGACGAGGCCGAGCGCCCCGAAGTGGCGCGGCGCCTGCCCGCCTTCCTCAAGGAGCTGCGCCAGACCGCCGGCCGGATGGCCGGTGAGCGCTGGGAGTCCCTCGACGAGGGCGAGTCGCTCTCGTGGGACGGGACGATGCCGGGCGTGCTCGCCGGGTTCGGGATGTCGCTGCGCATCGTGGGCGCGGGCACGATCGCGGGCCCCGCCGCCGCGGCCACGTGGCTGGGCCGGCGCGAGTTCTCCCCGCGGTGGGTGACCGCGCAGGACTCGGCCGACCTGGTCCGCGTCATCCTCTCCCGTCCCGCCGGGTGGCGGGCCGACGTGGTGGGACGGCTCGCCGGGCGCATCCGCACGCCCGGCGACACCCTGGTCCCGCTCGTGCTGGCGCTGCTGCGGGCCTGCGGCGGCGTGCCGGCCGAGCGCGACCCGCTCGTGGTCGCCTGGCTGTCCGCCCGGGTGGTGGAGGGCGACCCGCTGCTCGGGCCGCTGCTGCCGAGGATCTTCGAAGCGGAGGGGGCGGGCCGCGCGCTGCGCGAGGAACGGCTCGAACCGGCGCCCTCCCCGTGGCTGTCCCGGATGCGGGAGCTCCTGGCGTCCGGGCAGGTGTCGCGCGGGGAGCTCCTCGACGGCTGCGTGAGCCGCTTCCTGCGCGGGGGCGACGCCATCGACCTGCGCTTCTTCGTACGGCTGCACATGCTGATCGACCCGTCGCCGCAGGAAGCGGGCGCGCGGGCGCGGGACTACCTCCGGCTGCTGCCCTCGGCGCCCGGCACGGTCGCCGAGCTCGCGCTCGCCCAGGTGCGCCGCACCGGGCCGCACGACCCGGCGGAGGTCGCCGAGGCGATCGGCGCGCTCACCTTCCGCCCGGAGGCCAAGCTGGCGCGGGCGGGGCTGAGCTGGCTGGAGGCGGAGGTACGGCAGGCGCCGGGGCGGGCCGCCGGCCTGGCGCCCGCGCTGACGACGGCGTTCGCCCACGCGTCCTACGAGGTCCAGGGACGGGCGGCCGCGCTGGCGATCAGGCATGCCGCCGCGTTCGGCGTGAGCGCGGCGGAGATCGCCGGCGCGATCCCGATGCTGCCCGGGGCCCTGGGGGCGCGGGTGGCCGCGGTCTTCGGTGGCGAGGCCACGCCTGAGGAGACGGGAGTGGTGACATATTTGCCTCCTGACGGCCGTTACTGAACCGGATAAGCTTGGGCGGTGATCCTTGATCAAATCCTGATTTATCCGCTGAAATCGGGTCAGGGTTGGGCGCGGTCCGAGGTGGTCGTTCACCCCTGGGGCCTGGACGGGGACCGGCGGTGGGCGGTCGTCGACGAGAACGGCGACAACCTGTGGCTGGGCGAGTTCCCGCGCCTGGCGTCCGTCGCCGCGCACCCCACCGCCGAGGACGGTCTGCGGCTCGCGGCGCGCGGGATGGAACCCCTGACCGTGCCGCCCGCCACCGGTGCGGCCACGCGGGTCGGTTTCACCGGCCTGGACAAGGCGGTGCTCGCCGACGACGCCGCGCACGCCTGGTTCAGCGAGCTGCTGGGACGCCCGGCCCGGCTGGTGTGGCTGGACGACCCCACGCGGCGCTCGATCGACCCGGCGCACGGCGGGTTGCCGGGTGAGGTGGTGAGCTTCGCGTGGGACGCGCCGCTCCTGCTCATCTCGGAGTCGTCCGCGCTCGCCCTGGACGGGTGGCTGGCCGAGGAGGCCGCCAGGCACGGCGAGGATCCGCCCGGCCGGTTGTCACGGGTACGGTTCCGTCCCAGCGTGATCATCGAGGGCGCGGAGGCCTTCGCGGAGGAAGGCTGGCGCGAGGTGCGGATCGGCGACGTCCCCTTCCGGGTCTCGGAGATCTGCGACCGTTGCGCGGTGACGACGATCGATCCGGAGACCCAGGTGAAGGGCAAGGAGCCGCTGCGGACGCTGGCCCGGTACCACAAGTGGGACGGCAAGACCTGGTTCGGCATCCGCCTTGTCACCCTCGAACCGGGCACGATCCGGGTGGGCGATCCGGTCAGCGCCCGCTGACTGGATCGATCGCGCACCGTGGCCGGCGAGGTGCCGGTCTCAGCAGTCGAGGTTCGGGCAGTTCAGGGCGAGTACGAGGCGGTCGCTGTCGTAGACGGCGTCGTAATCGCCGCGGAACTCGTTGACCAGCCATATCTCTCCGCTGGCCGGCCAGTAGGCGACGTTCTGCGCGTTGCCCGGAGCGGTGGTCATGTAGTGGACGTCGAGCGTGCCGCGGTCGGCGGAGATCGTGACGCGGTGCAGGCAGGACTTGCGGTAATCCCCTGAGATGTTCGCCGTGCCGCCCGGCATGTAGGTGACGGCGGGCGCGCCGTCGGGGCACAGCCCGACGAGGACGCCCTTGTCGCCGGTGAACACGCCGCCCTGCAGTTCCCAGACCGGGCTGGTCCATCCCTCGGTGGGGTGGACGAGCCCGTCGGAGCCGGTCTTGAGCAGGGCGGTGGACGGGTCGAGGGGCCAGCGCAGGATCTTCCCGCCGGAGGCGCCCCTCTTGTACTCGACGGTGGTCAGGTGGTCGGCGCCGCTCCGGTCGAGCGAGACGCCGTTCAGGCAGGGCCTGGTCAGGTCGAGGCTGGCGCACACCGCCGGGGAGTTGAGCCGGTAGTAGCCGATCTGCGGCAGGGCGAAGCCGGAGTACGCCGCCGAGCAGACGCCGCTCACGCAGCCGACGTTCCCCGACGTGGTGGAGTTCATCTTCCAGAAGTGGGTGAGGTCGAAGACGCGGACCAGCCGGTCGCCGCCGGAAACGTCCGGGTCGCCGCCGGTGACGAGGAAGAGCTTGTTGCCGTACCACGAGATGCCGTCGGCGTGGGTGGCGATCTCGTGGAAGCCCTCGGCGGTGCCGTCGGGTTCGACCAGGACGACGTGGCGGTAGGGGGCGCCCGACATTCCGGCGGTGACGTCGGCGAAGGTGACCCTGGCGAGCCGGTTGGCTCCGTACTCGTGGGAGGCGCCGCTGCGCCAGCTCACCGCGACGATCTTCCGGCCGGCGCAGCCGTCGCAGGGCGGGTAGAGCACCGAGCCGTTCATGCCGTCGCCGCTGCCCGTGATCCCCTGCGGGAACCAGTTCGCGGTCGTGTCGTCGGTGGCGTTCCAGCAGAATCCGCTGACCGGGACGGAGACGTGGAGGTCGGTGGGGTGGCAGATCGCGCGGGTGGTGTAGCCGCCGGCGATGACGGTGTCCATCCGCACCTTGGTCACCGGCAGCGTGGATACCACCGCGTCACGCGCCGACATGGTCGAGGTGAACGCCAGCGGCCTGACCTGGGCCAGTTGCGCGGCCGTCAACGCGTAGCCGGTGGCCGCCTCGGCGGGCAGGGGGACGGCCAGCAGGGCGGTGAGGAGCAGGACCAGTGCGGCTAATCGCGTGACCACAGGTGGCCTCCGGTCGTTATGAAGGTTTCCTGCATTACTAACATCAACTTGGGAGGTGGTCAACGATATAGGAGAGAAATCGGGGGCTACTTAGTGAGGGCTCCTCCTAATGTGTTCCTGTAGGTCGGCATCGTGGTTCGGAGCCGGTGGGCCGGCGATGGCGGTGAGGCGGAGCTTGGTCTCGTCCTCGCTGCCGGGCACGGCGGTCATGATGACGATCTTGAGCTCGGAGTCGCCGTCGGTCAGGATGTCGCAGTCCACCGTGACGGGGCCCACCGACGGGTGGTAGATCGTCTTGTGGTCCTCGCGGTGCGCGGCCACCTCTCCGGTAGCCCACAGTTCGGCGAACCTCCTGTTGCCCGCGTTCAGCTCGCGGATCAGCGTGGCCAGGCGGCCGTCCTGGGGGAAGCGGCCGGTGGCGCGGCGCAGGTCGGAGACCACGGCGGCGTCGGTGGCGTCGCGGTCCGCCTCGGTCACCGGCCACAGAGCGAGGTGCGCGGGGCCGGGGTCCACCGGAAACCTGTCGCGGGCGAAGTTGCGCAGCCGCGGCGGCGCGGCGGAGGGGTCGCCCAGCAGGGCGGCCCACCCGCGGTTCCACCACACCAGCTGCCAGTCCGCCGCGAACACGGCGACCGCCACATCCCCGAGGCGGGCGAGCACCCGCCGCACGCCGGGCGGAAGATGGTCGGAGATCGCGCCGCCCACCGGCGGTACGAGCTGGGCCAGCCGGTACAGGTGGTCCCGCTCGGCGGTGGACAGCTGGAGAGCCCGCGCCAGTGACGCCACCACCGACGCCGAGGGTGTCGTGGCCCGCCCCTGCTCCAGGCGCACGACGTAGTCGACCGATACGCCGGCCAGGTCAGCCAGCTCTTCGCGCCGCAGCCCGGCCGCCCGGCGCCCTCGGGACACCGGCAGCCCGGCGGCCGACGGGGGCAGCCGATCCCGCCACGTGCGGATCATCGCGCCCAGTCCGGTTCCGGGTGTCGTCGGCATGAGCTCCATCCTGCTGCATCCCCGGTCGTGCGGGTGGGCGCGAGGGTGGTACGGGTGTTCCTACCGTCGAAGCGTCCCTGGTCCGCCTCCTTCGCCGGGACCAGTATCGAACGCATGACGATCACCTTCATCACCGGAGCCAACAAGGGCCTCGGCCGCGAGACCGCCCGCCGCCTGATCGAGTACGGCCACACCGTGCTCGTCGGAGCCCGCGACCGCGAGCAGGGCGAGGAGGCCGCCGCCGCGCTCGGCGCACGCCACGTCCCCATCGACGTGACCGACGACGCGTCGGTGGCCGCCGCGGTCGCGAACGTCGCCGAACACGAAGGCAGGATCGACGTCCTGATCAACAACGCCGGCGTCCACGGCCCCGTCGGCGACCCCGGCGACCTCACCGCCGCCGACGCCCGCGCCGTCCTCGAGGTCAACGTCATCGGCGTCGTCCGCACCACCACCGCGTTCCTGCCGCTGCTGCGCCGCTCGGACGCCCCTGCGATCATCAACGTCAGCAGCGGCATGGGCTCCCTCGCCTTCACCCACGACCCCGGCCGGCCCGAGTCGCACGTCATCGCGCCGCTGTACACCTCCTCGAAGGCGGCGCTGACGATGTTGACCACGCAATACGCGAAAGGGCTCAAGGACATCCGCGTCAACGCCGCCGATCCCGGCTACACCGCGACCGACCTCAACGGTCACAGCGGCCCCCAAACCGTTGCCGAGGGCACGGACGCGATCGTCGCCCTCGCCACCGAAGGGCTTGGCGCCGGCACCGGACGCTTCGTCTCCCGCCATGGCGAGATCGCCTGGTCCTGAAGCCGGGCCGTGCCGGGGTCGCCCCGGACCGGTGGAATGCGCCGCCGCACGCCGTCGCCACCGGCCAGCGCCTGGCGCTCACTTATCGGGCGAACGCCCGATAGGGCTCACTCGGGCTTGTTGCCGGCCGAGCCGCCGACCGTGAACCGGGTGGTGACTCCCTCGTACATCAGATGGGCCGTGAGCCCTTCGGAGGCGTGGGGCAGGTTGTGGCAGTGGTCCATCCAGACGCCGGGGTTGTCGGCGACGAAGGCGATCTCGTACGTCTGGCCGATCCCGACCTCGAGGGAGTCCACCCACCAGGGGCTGCCGGTGGCGGCCACGCCGTCGCGCGTGAGCACCACCGCGTGGTGGCCGTGCAGGTGCATGGGGTGCGCCTCGCCGCTGTTGTTGGAGATGCGCATCCGCACCACGTCGCCCTCGGTCACGTGGAACATGGGCACGTCGGGGTAGAGGTGGCCGTTGATCGTCCACCACACTCCGGGGACCCCGTCGAGGAAGCCGGGGCGGCGGCCCACGTCGTACTCGAAGCGCCGGTCCGGCTTGGCGGGGTCGAACCCGAGCGGCGCCCGGGTGCCGTACGTGAGCGGGTCGAGCGTCGCCGCCGGCCGTGGCACCGGGGGCGCATCGTACGACGTCGAGCCGAGCACGACACCGGCGGGACCGCCGAGGTGGATCCGCACGGGGGAGCCGTCGGCGGGCATGGTGACCTCGAGATCGGCGCGTCCGCCGGCGGCCACCGCGACCGCCTGGTCCCGCACCGGCGCCGGCCCGCTGACCTCGGTGCCGTCCACGGCCACGAGCCGGTACGGCGCGCCGCTCACCCAGGCCGGCATCACGCCGTACTCGGTGTTGATCACCCGTACCCGGGTCCGCGCGCCGGGCGCCGCCCTGACCTGGACGTCGCCCTCGCGCCCGTTGACGGTGCGGATGCCGCCGTACAGGTGCACCAGCGCCACGACGTCTTTCACGCCGGCGGTTTCGGCCGGCGCGACGACCAGCGCGCCGAGCAGGCCGCCGCGGACCTGTTCGTGTGACATCTGGTGCGAGTGGTACCAGAAGGTGCCCGCGCGGTCGGCGACGAACCGGTAGGTGAACTCCTTGCCGATGCCGACCGCGTCCTGGGTGACGCCCGCGACGCCGTCCGCGGCGTTGGGGACGTCGACGCCGTGCCAGTGCAGCGTGATGCCGCCCGGCACCGACTCGTTGACCAGCCGGACCTGGACCAGCTGGCCCTGGACGGCCTTGATGACCGGGCCCGGCGACTGCCCGTTGAGCGTGTAGCCGTCGAAGTCGCGGCCGGAGGCCAGCCGGAACCGCTGCTTGCGGGCCACCACGGTCACCGTGACGTCGGCCGGGCGGTCCGCGTCGGCGACCAGTCCCGTCACGTCGCGCCCGCTGTGGTGGGTCGAGGCGCCTCCCATCGCATGCGCCCCGTGGTTCTGGGCGCCTCGCGGCCCGCCGCCGTAGTCCGCGTACCCCATGTCCATGACGGAGTACGCGGACGGCAGCAGGCTGGCCTGCCAGAGCCAGATCAGCGGCCCGAGCACGGCCGCCGTCGCGGCGCACGCGACGGCGGTGCGGACCCGGCCGCGACCCGGGCGGTTGCGACGCATGGGACGCGCCGTCAGCCGCGGGCCGCGTGCTGCGACCCCGGCACGGCGGCCGAGGTCACGGCCGCGCCCCGGCGCGCCGCGTAGAGCGCCACGGTGAACAGCAGCAGCGCGTTGAGGCCGTGCACGAGGCCGACCAGCGGGATGCTGTGGCCGACGAGGCCGAAGGTGATCTGCAGGACGACCAGCAGCAGCACCAGCCCGGCCGCCTTCACGGCCCCGGGGAGCTTCGCCCAGAACGAGGAGATCAGCAGGAGCAGCGCGAGGACCGGGATGACGAAGATCCCGTTCATGCCGTGGATCATGAGCCCGAGGGCCTCGGCGAACGGCGTCTCGCCGCTCTCCATGAGCGTCTTGTCGACCACGCCGCCCCCTTCGACCCACAGGCCGAGCCCGGCGTCCGCCCAGACCACCATCGACGCCTGCACGGCGACCTCGATCGCCACCAGGTAGGCCAAGACCTTGTAGACGTTTTTCATCGCATCCTCCCTGTCCGGTGTTGTCGCGAGTCACGTTAGGGAGGGTGACTTGGGGCGGAATGGTGGCAGACTTGGGACGGACTGAGAAGAGGTCAGACCGGTCGTGCCAGTCGATACTGGGTGGGCGTGACGCCGTACGAGCGGGTGAACCAGCGGGTGAGGTGGGCCTGGTCGGTGAACCCGGCCTCGACGGCCACCCGAGCCGCCGGATGGCCCTGGGCGAGCAGGCGGCGGGCGGCGCGCAGCCGCAGCTGGCGCTGGTAGTCGCTGGGCGCGAGCCCGTAGGCCGTGCGGAAGGCCCGGTAGACGGCGTACCGGCTGGAGCCGGTCCAGGCCGCGAGGTCGTCGGCGCTGATCGGCTCGGCGTGGCGGTCGTGGATCAGCTCGCGCGCCTTGGCGGCCAGCCGCGTGACGGCGGGGGCGCTGAGGGCGGCGGGCGGTCCGGGCGGCGTGCGCGCGGCCAGGTGCACGAGGGCGGCGACGGTGGAGGAGAGCAGCTCGTCGCGTTCGAGCGGCCCGGCGCCGTGCTGCAGCGCGGTGTGCAGCCGGCGCAGCCGCTCCGCGAGCACGGGCGAGCCGAGGACCGGCGCGGCGAACAGGGGCCGCCCGGCGGGGCGCCCGGTCAGGTCCCGGAGCACGTCGGTGATCAGGTCCTCGCCGATGTGCACGATCCGGTACGTGAAGCCCAGCTCGTGGGCCGCGTGCCCGTCGTGCACCTCGTCGGGGTTGAACGCCATCACCATCCCGGCCGCGCTCGTGTGCCCGGCGCCACGGCAGGTGAAGGTCTGCGCGCCGTGCTCGGTGACCCCGAAGGAGTAGGTCTCGTGGCTGTGCCGGTGGTAGCGGTGGCGCAGGAAGCTCGCGTACATGGCCTCCAGCGGCATCCCGTCCGCGCGCCAGTAGCTGGTCCACTCCCGGGGCCCGCGGCGCTCGCCGGTCATCGCATCACCATCCGGTCGTCGCCGCGCACGAGCGTACAAGACCGGCTTGGCGCCCCGGGCGCAGGCTGGATCGCTGCCGCCGCGCCCGTCTCCTCTGTCCCCCGGCGCGGACCGGCGTGGCGCGGAGGTGAACCCATGGCAAGCACTGTAACGAGCGGCACCAAACCGTACCTTCTGCTGGTCACGACGATGCTGCTGTGGGGGAGTGGCTTCGGCGCCTCCAAGGTGATCGTCGACCACCTGCCCCACTCCGTGGTCGCGACCCTGCGCTTCGGCGGCGGAGCCCTGGCGCTGCTGGTCGCCCTGCGGCTCTCCCGGCAGCCCGGTGGCCGGCGGCGGCCCCCGGTGCGCGACTGGGCGCGGGCGGCCGGCGCGGGCGTGCTGGGCGTCTTCGTCTACAACGTGCTGTTCTTCTGGGGGCTGTCGCTGGCTCCGGCGATCGACGGGAGCACCATCGTCCCGGTCATGAGTCCGGTGCTGACCACGTCCTTCCTGCTGGTCATGGGCCAGGAGCGGGCGTCGGCGGCGCGGGTGGCGGGGCTGGCGATCGGCGCGGCCGGCGCCGTGGTCTTCTTCGTGGGCTCGGGCGGGGAGGCGGGCGCGGGCCAGGGCCGGCTCGCCGGGGACCTGCTCTTCCTGCTGAGCGCCTGCTGCTGGGCGGCGTTCACGCTGATGGGCCGCCGCGTGCTCGCCGGCATCGACCCGCTCAAGGCGACGACGTACGCGACGGTGAGCGGGGTGGTGCTCCTGGCGATCTACAGCGCGCCGTCGGCCGTCGAGGTCGCCTGGCACGACGTGCCCGCCTACGTCTGGCTGAACGTGGCCTTCGTGGCGCTCGGCCCGACCGCGGTGGCGAACCTGCTGTACTACCGGGGCATCCGCGACGTGGGGCCGGCGTCGGCGTCGATCATGATGTTCGTCGTGCCCGTCGTCGGGACCGCGTGCTCTGCCCTGTTCCTGGAAGAGTCGTTCGGCACCGTGCAGGCGCTGGGCGCGGCCGTGCTGCTCGTCGGCGCCGTCCTCGCCGTCACCCAGGGCAGGCTCCCGGCACGGCGGCGCGCCGTTGTTCAGGAACCCGCCCCCGAAGCTCGACCAGGTCACCTGGCATGATGCAGGGTCTATGACCATTCACCGGCTGCCCGCCAACACACCCCGCTCGTTCTACCGGGGTGAGGGGCGCATCGGCAGGTTCCGCGGCGTCCGTCCCGCCGATGACCCGTACTTCCCGGAGGACTGGATCGCCTCGACCACGAGCCGGCACGGCGCGGCTCCCGCGGGGCTGACCACGCTGCCCGACGGCCGGTCGCTGGCCGAGGCGATCGCCGCCGATCCCGCGTGGTGGCTGGGGGAGCGGCACGTCGCCGAGCACGGCGCCGACCCGGCGATCCTGGTGAAGCTGCTCGACGCGGGCGAGCGCCTGCCGCTGCACGTGCACCCCGACCGCCGTTTCGCCGCCGCCCACCTGGCCTCGCCGTACGGGAAGACCGAGGCGTGGGTGATCGTCTCGGCCGAGCCGGGGGCTGCGGTGCACCTCGGCTTCGCCCGGGACGTCGAGCCGGGCGAGCTGGCCGGCTGGGTCGCGGACCAGCGGATCGACCGGATGCTCGACGCCACCAACCGGGTGCCGGTGCGGGCCGGCGACGCCATCCTCTGCCCCGCGGGCCTGCCGCACGCCATCGGGGCCGGGGTTCTCATGGTCGAGGTGCAGGAGCCGACCGACTTCTCCGTGCTGCTGGAGTGGGCGGGCTTCGACATTGACGGCCCGGCCGCCGGGCACCTGGGGCTCGGCTACGATCAGGCGCTCGCCTGCGTCGACAGGAGCGGCTGGGGTGAGGAAGGGCTCGCCGAGCTGAGCCGCGCCCGCCGCCCGTCGGCCGACGCCAGGCCCGGGGTCCAGCGGCTCTTCACCGAGCTCGCCGACGAGTTCTTCGCGGCCGAGCGGCTGCGGCCCGATCCGGTCAGCGTGCTGGAGCCGGCGTACTCGGTCGTCGTGATCACGGCCGGTGCCGGCTCCGTCGAGTGCGAGCACGGCGCGCCGCTCCAGGTCGTCGCCGGGGACACGCTGCTCGTCCCGTACGCGGCCGGGAAGTGCGCGCTGCGCGGCGACGTCACGGCGGTGCGCTGCAAACCAGTGTGAACCGACGGGAGTCAGGCGATCCGCGGCAGGTCGGCGAGGCGGACCTGCCCGTGCAGCGGCCGTCCCGTGACGAACCGTTCGACCTCGCCCACCGCGTACTCTCCCAGCGCGCGCAGTTCCCTGCCCCGGGCGCCGCTGACGTGCGGGGTCACCCAGACCCCGGGCGCGGACAGCAGGGGATGGCCCGCCGGCAGGGGCTCGGGGTCGGTGACGTCGAGGATCGCGTTGAGCCTGCCGGACACGCACTCGCCGGTGAGCGCTTCGGTGTCGACGAGCGTGCCGCGGGCGGTGTTGATCAGCGTGGCGCCGTCCGGCAGCAGGCCGAGGCGGCGCTTGTCCAGCAGCCGGTACGTCTCGGGCAGGGCGGGCGCGTGCACCGTCACCAGGTCGGCGCGGCGGCACAGGTCGTCGAGCCCGACCGGCTCGCAGCCGAGCTCGCGTGCCCGGTCAGTGTCCAGGTAGGGGTCGTTGAGCAGCGGCGTCACCCCGTACGGTCTGAGCCGCTCGATCACCAGCCGGCCGACGCGTGAGGCGCCGATGACGCCCACGGTGAAGGCGCCGAGCCCCGCGCGCTCGCCGGGAGCCGGCACGCCGCCGGGGCGGGGGCCGTCCGGCCAGCCGCCCGTGGCGTAGGCGTGGACCCGGCGCGGCACCGACTTGGCGGCCAGGACCAGCATCGAGATCGTGTAGTCGGCGACCGGCACCGCGTTCGCCGCGGCGGCCGACGACACCACGATGCCCCGCCGGAACACCTCGGCGGTGACGTGCTCCTTGACGCTGCCGGCGGCGTGCGCGATGGCCCGCAGCCTGGGCGCCCGCTCCAGCACGGCCGCGTCGATGCGGGGGCACCCCCAGCCGGTGATCAGCACCTCCACGTCGGCGAGCGTCCCCCCGAGGTGGGGGAGCACGGCGTCGGGGGCGTCGACCAGCCCGGCCAGCCGTTCGCGCACGTCATTGGGGAACAGCTCGCCGAACAACGCGCCGTGCATCGCGAAGGCGGCTCTCACCGCACGCTCCGCAGGCGCCCCACCGAGCTCCTGACCACGATGTGCGTGCCGAGCGTGATCGGCGGCTCGGCCAGCGGGTCCTTGCCGGACAGCGCGAGGCGTACGGCCGCCCGGCCCAGCTCGGCGTGCGGCAGGTGGACGGTCGTCAGCCCGATGTCCTCGGCCGGGGGCACGTCGTCGTAGCCGACGATGGAGACGTCCTCGGGGACGCGCAGGCCGTGCTCGTGGATCGCCTGTACGGCCCCGGCGGCGATCACGTCGGTGGCGGCGAAGACCGCGGTGAAGTCGTCGTGCCCGGCGGCGAGCCGCCGCTTCATGGCCGCGTACCCGCTGGCCCGGTCGAAGTCGCAGGGCACCTCGAGCGCCGGGTCGTGGCCGAGCCGGTGGTCGGAGAGGGCCGCCCGGTAACCCGCCACGCGGCTGTCGGACGTGGTGTGGCCGGGGCGCAGCCCCAGGTAGAGGATGCGCCGGTGCCCGGCCGACAGCAGGTGGGCGGTGACCGCGTGGGCTCCGCCCGTGTTGTCGAACCCGACGGTGAGCGCCGGGACCCCCTCGCCGAGCGGCGGCCGGCCGCACAGCACCAGGCGCGAGCCCGAGGAGGCCAGCCCGTGGGCGTAGTGCGTCATGCGTTCGCGGTAATCGTCGTCCAGGATCACGCTGCCCACCAGGATCACCGCCTCGGCGCGCTGCTCGCGCATCATCCGGACGATGCTGAGCTCGCGCTCCATGTCGCCGCCGGTGGTGCAGATGAGCGACAGGCGGCCCTCGGCGGCGGCCTGCTCCTCCACGCCCTGGGCGATGTAGGCGTAGTAGGGCACGGACACCGAGTTGACGACGATCGCCACGGCTCCGGGCGAGGCCACGGACAGGGCCCTGGCCTGGGCGTTCGGCACGTAGTCCAGCTCGCGCACCGCGCGCAGCACCTTGTGCCTGGTGCTCGGCTGCACCGGGTAGTCGCCCGCCAGGGTGCGCGAGACGGTCGCCACCGAGACCCCGGCCTGCTTGGCGACGTCGCGGATGGTGACGCGTTTAGCCGGTCCAGACAACGCGCTCCCCCACGGGTCCGTTGCGGGTGTAGCCGGGCTCGCGGCCGAGCGCGACCGTGACCCTTGATCCAGCGGCATCATTCCACGAGACCTCGTCGCCCTTCACCCGGATATCCGGCGCCTGCGCGGGGGAGCCGCGGCCCAGCCGCACCGCCGAGACGTAGACCGCGGCGCCGCCCGGGTGGGCGCCGACCAGGTACGGCGTGGCGGAGTGCGGGCCGATCGCGTTCTCGTCCTGGCGCAGCGCCGCCTGGGCGGTGCGCCAGCCGTGCAGCCCGGCGATCTCGCTCACCAGGCCGCTCACGGGCCCGCTCACAGGGCCGCTCCCTGGGCCGCTCCCTGGGCCGCTCCCTGGGCCGCTCCCTGGGCCGGTCGCCACTGACGCGGTGAGCCCGGCCAGGGTGACCGCGCACGGCTCGCCGGAGGCGAGGGCGTGACCGCCGTCGCGGACCACGCTGCCCGCCGGGGCGGTGACGCGGTGCACGCGCACCTCCCACGGGCCGTCGAGCACGGAGGCGGTCTCCACGACGACCTCGCCGTCGGCGTAGCGGGAGGCGGCGAAGCCGTGGGCGATGCCGATGCGCTCGATGCGGCGGCGGCGGGTGGCGCGCCCGTCGGGGAGCAGCACGGCGAGATGGTTGTCGACGTTCTCGGCCCGGCCGCCGGGGCCGGTCTCGGGCGCGGTGTGCGTGGAGTAGCCGAGTTTGGCGTAGTGCGGGTCGTCCTTGGCGCTGTCGGGGTCGTTGCCGTCGCTGCCGTGGTTGACCAGGTGGGTGACGCCGTCGGTGCGGTGCAGGAGCCAGCCGGGCGCGGGCAGGGCCAGGGCGAGGTCGCCCTCGCCGGGCGCGGTGGCCGGGGCCGTCCAGACGGGGTGGTCCGGGCCGAGCAGCAGTCCCAGGAATCCCTTGCTCGCCCAGTACGGCGACGCGGGACCCGAATATCCCTGCGTCGTCGGCAGGTGCGGCCGGTGCCACCCCAGGGTGAGCAGGCCGCGCTCGTCGGGCACGCCGTGGGCGGCGAAGTGGTCGAGCGTGCGGCCCGCCATCAGGCGCGTGGTCCCCGGCCCGACGGGGGAGGCGTCGAAGATCGCGCCGAGCCAGAGCGGGGCCAGGCTCGCCATCCGGTACGTGAGCGACCGGCCCTGGTGCATCGGCGCGCCGTCGGGGGCGAAGAAGTGCCGGTAGCCGTCCAGGAACGTGCGCAGCCGCTCCTTGTGGACCGTGGCGTCGGCGCCCGACATCCTGGCCCACCACAGCGTGTAGAGGTGGATCGCCCAGCCGCAGTAGTAGTCGTAGTTCTGCCCGGCGCCGTCGGTGTACCAGCCGTCGCCGACGTACCAGCGCTCCACGTCGGCGAGGTGTCCGTCGATCTCGCCCTGGTCGTACGGCCCGCCGACCCCGGCCAGGAACTGCTCGACGATCACCTTGAACAGCACCCAGTTGCACGGCCAGGCGCGCTTGCCCACGATCCCGCCCAGCCAGGACACCACCCGCTCCTGGACGCCGGGGTCGAGCCGGTCGAACAGCAGCGGCCGGGTCTCGTGCAGCGCGATCGCGATCGAGGCGGCCTCCACGATCGTCTGGTTCAGATCGGTGATGGCCGGCCAGGCGTACTCGTGGCCGGGGTCGGTGCCGTGCGCGAGCCCGTCGGCGTAGCGCTCCAGCAGGCCCGCGGGCGCGCCGGCCGGGTCGCCCGCGAGGCGGAACGCGGCGAGCAGGAAGGTGCGCGCGAACCCTTCGAGCCCGTCGGAGCCGGGCCCCGACCAGCTCGTCCGGCCCGGCAGCCGGTACTGCGCGAAGCCGGGGGAGGCGTACGGCAGCACGGCGTCGAGCAGCCCGTCCGCCGTCTTCACCCAGTGCTCGCGAGGGCGGTCAGCGCGCACGACTACCTCCAGGTAACCGGTTACTCGTCGGCTCGGGCCGAACATACGCACGCGCCACAAGCGCCGTCAAGGGCGGTTCTGTCCGAAGGTAACGAGATGCTAACAACTCCGCCTAGCCGCACGGTGAACCCGCTGCTAAGTCCGGCATTTCGGGAATCTTCGCCGCGCGGACGGGTCTTGACGACCGTGTCAACGGCTTTTAACGTTCAGCGCAACTTGTCGAGTAACCGGTTACCAAGCCATCCGCCCCCAGCCGTTCTTGGAGTCTCGACATGGCCTATCGACCCGATCCCTCCAGCCTCAGCCGTCGCGACCTGATCAGGCTCGGCGGCGGCGCCCTCCTCGTCACCACGTCGCTGTCGGCGTGCACCGCCACCGGATCACAGGGCGGATCGCAGCCGTCGAAGAGCGCACCTCCGGCCGATCGCCCGCTGGAGGCCCCGATGCTCGCCGACCAGATCAAGGCGGGCAAGCTGCCCCCGCTCGCCGAACGGCTGCCCGAGATGGCCGACCGCCTGGTCGTGGACGGGCCCCAGGGCCTGGGCGGCTACGGCGGCACGTACCACGGCGCCTGCCTCGGCGAGGGCGACGACCCGTGGCTGGAGCGCCTGATCGGCTACGAGCCGATGCTGCGCATGGACCCGGCCGGCAAGACGACGCTGCCCGGCACGTTCAAGGAGGTCGCCGGCAACGCCGACGGCACCGAGTACACCCTGCACATGCGCAAGGGCATGCGCTGGTCGGACGGCGAGCCGTTCACCGCGGACGACGTGATGTTCGCGATCGAGGACGTCTACTTCAACGAGCAGGTCACCGCCACGGGGGTGCCGCCGCTGCTGCACGTGAATGGCGAGCGCGCCAAGGTGGAGAAGGTCGACGACCACACGGTGAAGCTCACCTTCGCCAAGCCCAAGGGCGACTTCGTCGACGGCTGCCGCACCGCCACCTGGACGGGGGCCAACTTCGGTTTCTACCCCAAGCACTACCTGAAGGACTTCCACCCGACGTACAACAAGGACGTCGACAAGGACATGGAGAAGAAGGGGTTCGGCGAGTTCGCGGCCTACTGGGAGGACCGGATCAAGTGGTGGAACAACCCCGAACGCCCGACCCTGCACGCGTGGGTGGTGACCGACCCGCTCAACACCGGCGATCGGGCGGTGGCCGAGCGTAACCCGTACTACTGGAAGGTCGACTCCGGCGGCGCGCAGCTGCCCTACATCGACAAGCTGGAGTTCGCGATCATCCAGGAGGCCGAGGTGATGCTGCTCCAGGGCGTGGACGGCAAGCTCGACTTCCACGCCCGGCACATCAACTCCGACGTGAACAAGCCGGTGCTGGCCGAGGGACGCCAGAAGGGCGGCTACCACTTCATCAAGGTCGAGCCGACCACGATGAACCGGATGATCATCTCCCTGAACCTGTGCCACAAGAACAAGGAGCTGCGCGAGGTCTTCAGGAACAAGGACTTCCGCGTCGGCCTGTCCCACGCCATCGACCGGCAGAACATCATCAACACCGCCTACCAGCGCCAGGGCGAGCCCTGGCAGGCGGCGCCGCACCGCAACTCGGAGTTCTTCGACGAGCAGATGGCCAAGCAGTACACGCAGTACGACGTGAACCTGGCCAACCAGCACCTCGACAAGGTGGGGCTGAGCAAGAAGGACGGCGAGGGCTTCCGCCTGCTGCCGGGCGGCGACCGGCTGCGCTTCTCGCTCGACCTGATCACGCTGTTCCCCGAGTGGGCCAACGCCGCCGAGCTGGTCCGCCAGAACTGGGCGGCAGTCGGCGTCGAGATGAAGGTCAACCCGATCGAGCGCACCCTGTTCTACGACCGCAAGGCGGCCAAGGCCAACGACCACGACGCGAACGTCTGGGCCGGGGACGGCGGCCTGCGCATCGAGATCGACGAGCCGCGCTGGTGGTTCCCCAACGGGGAGGAGTCCAACTACGCCACCCGCTGGGGCATGTACTTCCAGACCCTTGGCAAGAGCGCGGACGGGGAGAAGCCGCCCGCGCAGACGCTGCGCCAGATGGAGCTCTACTGGCAGATGCGGACCGAGCCCGACCAGGCCAAGCGCAAGGAGCTGTTCCGGCAGGTCCTCGCGATCGCCAAGGAGCAGTTCTACGCCATCGGGATCGTCCTGCCCACCGACGGCTATGCGATCGTCAGCAACAAGCTGAAGAACGTGCCGGCCGGCTATCCCGACGCCTTCCAGTTCCTCTCGCCCGGGCTCGTCAACGTGCCGACCTGGTACTTCGGGGCCTGAGAAGATGCTGCGCTACCTCGGCAGGCGCGTCCTCGTCCTCATCCCGACGCTGGTCGCCATCTCCGTCATCACGTTCGTGGTGATCCAGCTCCCGCCGGGCGACTACCTGACCACGCTGACCGCGCAGCGGGCCGCCCAGGGCGACGCCGTGCCCACGGGCGAGGTGGCCCGGCTGACCGAGCGCTACGGGCTGGACCAGCCGGTCGTCGTGCAGTACTGGCAGTGGATCTCCAACATCCTGTTCCACGGCGACTTCGGCGAGTCCTTCGACTACGCCCGGCCGGTCACCGCGCTGCTCGCCGAGCGGCTGCCGCTGACGATCACGCTGTCGCTGGTCACGCTGGTCTTCATCTGGGCGGTGTCGTTCCCCATCGGCGTCTACTCCGCGATCCGGCAGTACTCCGCGGGCGACTACACCTTCACCTTCCTCGGCTATCTCGGGCTCGCCGTGCCGAACTTCCTGATCGCGCTCGTGCTGATGTGGGTCGGGCTCAAGTTCTTCGGCCTGAACGCGGGCGGGATCCTGTCGCCGGAGTACCGCGACGCCCCGTGGAGCCTGGCCAAGGTGGGCGATCTGGTGGCCCATCTGTGGATCCCGATCGTCATCTGGGGCACGGCCGGCACCGCGGGCAACATCCGCGTCCTCCGCGCCAATCTGCTGGACGAGCTGCGCAAGCCGTACGTGGTGGCGGCCAGGGCACGCGGCATGCCCGAACGGAAGATGACGATCATGTATCCGGTGCGGGTGGCGATGAACCCGTTCTTCTCCACCATCGGCTGGGTCCTGCCCGGCCTGATCGCGGCGGATGCGATCACCTCCAAGGTGCTCAACCTGCAGACCACCGGGCCGCTGATGCTGCGCGCGCTGCTCGCCCAGGACATGTACCTGGCCGGGGCGATCCTGCTGATCAGCGCCGTGCTGGTGGTGGTCGGCACGCTGGTCTCCGACCTCGCGCTCGGCTGGCTGGACCCGCGCGTCCGGCTCAGGTACTAGGAGGGCCCGATCGTGAAGGATGAGACCCTCGCTGTCGCGTCGCAGTGGAAGCTCGTCTGGTGGGGCTTCAAGCGCCACCGGGTCGCGCTGGTCTGCGGCTTCGTCACCGTCGCCATCTACCTGGTGGCGGTCTTCGCGCCGTTCCTCGCTCCCGGCTCCGGCCAGAAGACCAACGCCGACTACACCTACGCGCCGCCGCAGGCGCTGCGCTTCGACACCGATACCGGGCTGTACGTCCACCCGTACACGTTCAAGCAGGACCCGGAGACGCTGGCGCTGTCGTTCGAGGCCGACGAGGGCAAGAAGGTGCCGGTCGGGTTCTTCGTCAGGGGCGAGCCGTACGAGCTGCTCGGATTCATCCCCTGGGACCGGCACCTGATCGGCCCTTCGAGCGGGGGACACATGTACCTGCTGGGCACCGACTCCGTGGGCCGTGACCTGCTGTCCAGGATCATCCAGGGCACCACGGTCTCCATGTCGATCGGGCTGGTCGGCGTGCTGCTCTCGCTGGTGCTGGGCATCGTGCTCGGCGGCGTGTCGGGATACGTGGGCGGCCGGACCGACACCGTGATCCAGCGTGTCATCGAGATCATCATGTCGATCCCGACGATCCCGCTGTGGATGGCGCTGTTCGCGGCCGTGCCGGCCTCGTGGAGCCAGCTCGAACGCTACTTCGCGCTCACCGTCGTCATCTCGCTGGTCGGCTGGACCGGCATGGCCAGGGAGGTGCGCGGCAAGTTCTTCGCCGTACGCGGCGAGGAGTACGTGATGGCCGCGACCGCCGACGGCGCCGGGCGCCTGCGCATCATGTTCCGGCACATGCTGCCGTCGTTCACCAGCCACATCATCGCCAACCTGTCGCTGTCGATCCCGTCGGTGATCCTGGCCGAGACCGCGCTGTCGTTCATCGGGCTCGGCCTGCAGACCCCGATGATCAGCTGGGGCGTCCTGCTGCAGGAGGCGCAGAACATCCGGGCCGTGTCCACCGCGCCCTGGATGCTGATCCCCGGCATCGCGGTCGTGGTGACCGTGCTGGCCATGAACTTCTTCGGCGACGGCCTCCGTGACGCGGCCGACCCGTACAAGCACTGACGCGGGAGGACCTCGTGGAAGAGCCGCTGCTCAGGATCGAAGGGCTGCGCACCCACTTCTTCACCTCGGAAGGCGTGCTCAAGGCCGTGGACGGGGTGGACCTGCCGGTGCCGGCGGGCAGGACGGTCTGCCTGGTCGGCGAGTCGGGGTGCGGCAAGTCCGTCACCGCGCGCTCGATCCTGCAGCTCGTGGACCGGCCGGGCCGGATCGTCGAGGGCTCGATCCGCTGGAAGGGCGCGACCGACCTGGCCGGGCTCGACCCGGCCGGGGAGGAGCTGCGGCGGGTGCGCGGCGGCGAGATCGGCATGATCTTCCAGGAGCCGATGGCGTCCCTGTCGCCCATGTACACCGTGGGCGCGCAGCTCTCCCAGGCCCTGCGGCTGCATCGCGACCTGACCCGGCAGGAGGCCCGGCAGGAAGGCGTCGCGCTGCTGCGCAAGGTCGGCATCCCGGACGCCGAGCGGCGCTTCGACGCCTACCCGTTCCAGCTGTCGGGCGGCATGTGCCAGCGCGTGATGATCGCGATCGCGCTGTGCTGCGACCCGGCGCTGCTGATCGCCGACGAGCCGACCACCGCGCTCGACGTCACCACCCAGGCGCGCATCCTCGACCTGATGATGGACCTGCGCGCGCAGAACGACATGGCGATCCTGTTCATCACCCACGACCTCGGCGTGGTCGCGGAGATCGCCGACGAGGTCGCCGTGATGTACCTCGGCAAGATCGTCGAGCACGGCACCGTGGCGGAGATCTTCTCCGACCCCCGCCACCCGTACACGCGCGCCCTGCTCCGCTCGATCCCGGAGCTGCGGGGCAGCGGGGCCCGCCGGCGGCTGACCGCGATCCGCGGCATGGTGCCGTCGCTGCACCGGGTGCCGGACGGGTGCCCGTTCCACACCCGCTGCGACCACGCGATCGACGGGCTCTGCGACACCACGCCACCCCCGATCAAGAGGTACGGCGAGGCGCACGTGGCCTCCTGCCACCTCGACGAGGTCCCGGCCGAGCCCCCGGCCGAGCTCCCAGCCGCTGTGCTCCAGGTCGCCGAGCGGGCCGCCCCCGCCCCCGAGGCGGCCGGACCCCTGCTCAGGGTCGAGGGGCTGGCCAAGCACTACCCGATCGGCGGCGGCCTGTTCCGCCGGCCGACGGGGGTCGTCCGCGCCGTGGACGGGGTCGATCTGACGATCCTGCCCGGCCGGACGCTCGGCCTGGTGGGGGAGTCGGGCTGCGGGAAGACCACGCTCGGCCGCTGCGTCGCGCGGCTGGCCGACCCGACCGCGGGCCGGATCCTCTACCGGACGGAGTCGGGGGACGAGGTCGATCTCGCCACGGTGACCGGGGCCCGGCTGAAGGGGTTCAGGAGGCAGATCCGGGTGATCTTCCAGGACCCGTTCTCCTCGCTCAACCCCCGGATGACGCTCCAGCAGATCGTCGGCGAACCCCTCAGGACCCACGGCATCGCCTCCGGCGGCGAGCTGACGGACCGGGTGGCGGACATGCTGGCCCGCGTCGGGCTCCGGCCGGAGTACATGCGGCGCTATCCGCACGCGTTCTCCGGCGGCCAGCGGCAGCGCATCAACATCGCGCGTGCGCTGATCACCGGGCCCCGGCTCGTGGTGGCCGACGAACCGGTCTCCGCGCTGGACGTGTCCGTCCGCGCCCAGATCCTGAACCTGCTCACCGACCTGCAGGAGGAGCTCGGGCTGACGTACCTGTTCATCTCGCACGACCTGTCGGTGGTGGAGCACATCAGCGACCGGGTCACGGTCATGTACCTGGGCAAGGTCGTGGAGGACGCCGGCACGGCCGACCTCTACCGGCAGCCGCGCCACCCGTACACCGAGGCGCTGCTGCACGCCGTGCCGGTGCCCGACCCGGGCCGGCGGCGGGAGCGGCACGCGTACGAGATCGCCGACGACCTGCCCGACCCGGCCGCGCCGCCGCCCGGGTGCCGCTTCCACACCCGGTGCGCGCACGTCCGCGCCGAGCTGTGCCGCACCGACGTGCCCGACCTGCGCGCGTACGGCGAGCGGCGGGCGGCCTGCCACCACGCGGCCGAGCTCACCCTCGCCGGGGTGGGGTCAATGGCACGTGAAGCGGAGGTCGACGGCCGGATGGCCGGGCGGGACGTGTAGCCGCAGGCGGTGGACGGTGTCGGGGCGGCCGTGGTGGTCGCGGGTGGCGAGCGTCTCGACCGTCGCCGCGAACCCGGGATGGTCGAGGGTGACCAGGCCGTCCCAGCTCACCCGGTTTCCACGCGGTTCAGGGCGGATCCGGCTGATGAACACCTCCTCGACCGGGACGTCGCCGGTGAACTCGTCACGCAGGTCGAGCCGGCCGTCCCGGTGCCAGCGGAAGCGGCGGACCACGGGCGACGGGTACGCGGAGCTGAGGTCGAGCGCGAAGGTCAGGCCGTCGGGCGTCTCGGCGTACTCCAGCACCTTGGCACGCCCGCCGCGCTGGGGGACGCCGCCGACGACCGGGAGCGAGTGGCCCTCCGCCGAGGGGTGCAGGAAGGTGTGGCGCCGGTCGCCGAAGTAGTCCCGCGTGTACTCGCCGGCCCCGAGGTCGTCGAGCACGTTGCGGCCGCCGGCCCTGAGGACGAAGTGGCCGAGGTCGTCGTGGTTGTGCGGCTCGTCGTTGTGCCCGCCCTTGGCCGCGAAGCCGTGGCCGTGCTCCCCCCGGTCCACCACCCAGGCCAGGTCGGGCAGGTAGCTGGTGGTCTCCACCGGCCGTGACGGCACCGGGCGGTACCAGGCGAGCGTCCTGGACAGGTGGCCCCACCGGTAGCAGTGGTCGGCGTGGAAGGAGGGGACGCTATCCGGCCCGGGGGTGCCGAAACGCTCGGCCAGCCTGGTGAGCAGGCCGGCCGGGAGGAACGGGTCGTCCGTCGTGTCCGAGAACGGCACGTGCCCGCCGTCGGCGAAGCGCACCCGGTGCGGGAACGCGGCCATCGCGGCCACCTTGGGATGGTCGAGCAGATCCTCCCCGGTGAGCTCGTGCAGCGCCTCGGCGAAGTAGACGAAGTAGCCGAACCCGTAGACCCAGTACGCGACGCCTTCGACGCAGCCGCCGTCGTCGCCGTACCCGTTCAGGAATCGCCGCATCGCGGCCCGGCACCGCTCAAGCACCGGCTCGGGGTCGTCCAGCACGGCGAGCGCCGCCATCCCGGCGGCGCCTCCGCACACCGCCTCCCAGTTGTTGCCGAACCCCTCCCACTCCATGGGACGCGGGTCCAGGAACCGGTCGAGGACCCGTTTCCGGACCTCGGCGCGGGCCCGCTCGCCGACCACCGGGTCCACCCGCCCGGCGAGCTCGGCCAGTGTGTGGGCGGTCTCGCAGGCGAACAGGTCGACGGGCATCGACCGGTGGGCGGGCAGCACCCACGTGTACTCGTCGCAGGTCGCCCACACCACGTCGTCGAGCGCATCCCCGAAGGGATCGAGCAGGGCCAGGGCCGCCAGCCTGGCGCGGCGGCCGAAGTAGCGCCGCTCGTAGCCCAGCCGCTCTCCCGTGCGCCCGTACTCGCGGAAGGCCGTGTACGGCAGGCCGGGCAGCGGCTCGTCGCTCGCCGCGACCTCGCGGATCTCGCGTTCCAGAGCGGACAGAGCGGACAGCACGGATCCGATCATAAGGAAAGGGCGGCCCACGGCATCCCGCCGGGGCCGCCCGCTTCGCCGGGTCAGCCGCTGGTGAGCGTGAAGCCCTGCTCGGTGCCGAAGGCGGTGATGCGGTCCTGCCACGCCTTCAGCGCGCCGGCCAGGTCGCCGCCGCCGTCGATGGCCTGGCCCACGGTGTCCTTGAAGACGCTGTTGGCGTACACCTGGAACGGCAGGTACTGCCAGCCGGGGTTGACGGCGGCCGAGGCGTCGCCCAGGACCTGGTTGATCTTCTGCCCGCCGAAGAAGTCCTGCGGCGCGTCACGGAAGGCCGGGTCGTCGAGCAGCGCCTTCGTGGCGGGGAACAGCCCCGCCTCGGAGTTCAGCGACTTCACGGCCTCCGGGTCGGAGTTGAGCCACTCGGCGAAGGCGACGGCGGCCGGGACGTTCTTGCTCTGCGGGATGACCGCGACCGACGAGCCGCCGTTCTCGGCGTTCATCGGCTTGGCCGCGTCGAACTGGGGCATCGGCGCGACCGCCCACTTGCCCTTCGTCTTGGGGATGGAGCTGATGATGCCGTTCGGGGCCCAGGCGCCGGTCAGCCAGGCCGCGTACTTGCCGGAGCCCATGCCCTTCCACCACTCGTCCGTCCAGCCGGGCTGCGGGTCCACCAGCTTCTCGCCGAGCAGGGTGGTCCAGGTGCTGACCCACTGCTTGGCGCCGGGGTCGGAGGACAGCGTGACGCCGACCGAGCTCTCGCCCGAGGTCTTGAACGGCGCGCCGCCCGCCTGCCAGATCATGCTGTCCACGCCGCCGGCGTCACCGGGGTCGATGGTGGTGAGGAAGTTGTCCGGGTTGTCGGCCTTGATCTTCTTGGCCGCGTCCACGAACTCCGCCCACGTGGTCGGGGGCTTGATCTTCAGCTTGTCGAAGATGTCCTTGCGGTAGAACATCGCCATCGGGCCGGTGTCCTGCGGGATGCCGTAGACGCCGCCGTTGATCGCCACCTGGCCCCACGCCGCGGGGGCGAACTTGTCCTTCAACGAGGCGGCGCCGTAGTCCGCCAGGTTGACGACCTGCTTGGCCAGCGCGAACTGCGGGAGCGCGAAGTACTCGACCTGCGCCACGTCGGGCGCGCCGGAGCCGGCCTTGATCGCGGTCTGCAACTTGGTGTACTGGTCGGCGGACTGCCCCGCGTTCACCACGTTGACCTTGATGTTCGGATATTTCGCCTGGAAGCGGGCGACGGTCTTCTCGATCCCCGTGACCCAGGTCCAGAACGTCAGCTCGGCCGGCTTGCTCAGCGCGTCCTGGACGGCCGCCGTCGCGCTCGGGGCGGCGGCCGGTGCGGTGGCGCCCCCTCCAGAACCGCCACCGCACGCGGCCAGCGCCAGCGACAGGGCCGCGGCGACACCGGCGGTCATCGCATGTCTTCTCATGATGTTTCCTCACTCACGGGGGTTACTGCTTGACGCTTCCGGTGGCCAGGCCCGACTGCCAGTACCGCTGCAGCACCAGGAAGGCGACGATCAACGGCACGATGGACAGCAGGCTGCCGGTCAGGATGAGCTGGTAGCTGGCGTCGCCGGCGCCCGAGGTGCCGCTGTTGGCCTGGGCGTTCCACTGGTTCAGCCCGACGGTGAGCGGGAACCAGTCCGGCGAGTTCAGCACGATCAGCGGCAGGAAGTAGTTGTTCCAGGTCGCGACCAGCGCGAAGAGCAGCACCGTGACGAACCCGGGGGCCAGCAGCCGCAGGGCGATGGTGCGGAAGATCCTGAACTCTCCCGCGCCGTCGATGCGGGCCGACTCCAGGATCGAGTCGGGCACGGCGTCGGCCGCGTAGACCCGCATCAGATAGAGGCCGAACGGGCTGCACAGCGCCGGGATGAGCACCGCCCACGGGGTGTCGACGAGCCCGACCTGGCTGAAGAGCAGGTACGTCGGCACCGCCAGGGCCGTGCCCGGGATGGAGATCGCGCCGAGCACCATCGCGAACAGCAGCTTGCGGCCAGGGAAGTCGTACTTCGCCAGAGCGTACCCGCCGAGAGTGGCCAGCAGGGCGGCGCCGCCCGCGCCCACCACGGCGTAGAGCACGGTGTTGCCGAACCAGCGCAGGAAGATGCCGTTCTGGTAGCTCAGGGTGTCGCCGATGTTGGCGAACAGGTGGAAGTCCCCGCCGAACCACAGCCCGAAGGTCGAGAACAGGTCGGCGCCGCTCTTGCTGGCGTTGGCCAGCAGCCAGAACAGCGGGAGCACCGCGTACCCGAACATCACCAGCATGATCACGGTGAGGGTGGCGCTCTTCCTGCGGCGCTTGGCGGCGGGGGATCGGTGCGCGCCGGACCGGTGCGTGGCGACCGCGGTCACAGGGTCTGCTCCCTTCTCGCCGTGATGAGCTGAACGGCGTACGCGACCACGACGGTGACGAGGCCGAGGACCACGGCGACGGCGGCCGAGTAGTTGATCTGCTGGCCGTTGAAGGCGAGGTTGTAGGCGTACATGTTGGGCGTGTAGCTGGTCGAGATCACCGCGGGCGCGAGCTTCTGCAGGATGTTCGGCTCGTTGAAGAGCTGGAAGCTGCCGATGATCGAGAAGATCGTCGCCACGAGCAGCGCGGGGCGCAGGGCGGGCAGCTTGATGCTCCAGGCGATGCGGATGGCGCCCGCCCCGTCCATCTCGGCGGCCTCGTAGAGCTCCTCGGGGATGGCCCGCAGCGCGGCGTACAGGATGATCATGTTGTAGCCGACGTACTCCCAGGTCACCATGTTGCCGATGGAGGTCAGCATCCAGGAGCGCGACAGCAGGTCGGGGGCCGCGACGCCGAGCGCGTCGCCGATCTGGCCGACCAGGCCGAACTGGTCGCCGTACATGTAGCCCCACATGAGGGCCGCCACCACGGCCGGCACCGCGTACGGCATGAAGATCGAGATGCGGAACAGCGACGGCCAGCGCAGCCGGCCGCTGTCGATGGCGAGCGCGCACCCCAGGGCGATGAGCAGCATGACGGGCACCTGCAGGACCAGGAAGAGCGCCACGCGGAGCAGGCCCGCCCCGAACAGCGCGTCGCCCAGGGCGCGGGTGTAGTTGGCCACTCCGGAGAAGACCGTGCCGCCGATGAGGCGGTCCTGGAAGAAGCTGAGGTAGATCGCGTACGCCAGCGGCGCGACCACCGCGACCAGGAAGACCACGAAGAACGGCAGGAAGAAGGCGTAGCCGGCGACCCGCAGGCGCAGGAGCGGCCGGCCGAGGCCGGGCCGCGCGGCCCGCGCGGTCATGTCGCGCTCCTCTGCGATGTTCGCGCTGCCACGAATACTGGCACTGAGCTCTCCTTGTCGGGGGCCATCTGCGGCGGATGAGCCGCGCTGCTACCTGCGCCACCGTGGGCCTGCCCGCTGCGGTAGCTGCGATGATCGTGTGTTTACGTAAACATGAAGAAGGTGTCCCGTAGTCTGGAGCCGCCGCAGGATCATGTCAATAGGTAACCGTCAGTTAACATACGTGGCGATTTGGTGGTCTTTTATGTCGATCTCTCGCGGCCATTGACGGCTGGGGCATGTTTACGTAAACATCTGGCGAGAGCATCGGACGATCAGAGGTGGCAGTTGGACGGGACGACCCAGGAATCACCGGCGGGACGACGCTCGCGCAGGCGGCCGTCCATGGCCGACGTCGCCGCGATGGCCGGGGTCTCCAGCCAGACGGTCTCCCGGGTGGTCAACAACCGCAGCAACGTCGAGGAGGAGACCCGCCAGCGCGTGCTGTCGGCCATGCGGGTCCTCGGCTACCGGCCCAACACCGCTGCGCGCGCCCTGGTCACCGGCCAGTTCCGCACCCTGGGCCTGATCAGCTTCGGGCTGTCCAGCTTCGGCAACGCCCGCACCGTCGACGCCGTCACCCGGGCGGCGCAGCGCGCCGGCTACACCGTGAACATGATCGCCGTCGAGTCGCAGACCGAGCAGGCCGTGCACGAGGCGTTCGACCAGCTCACGGTGCAGGCGGTCGACGGCATCGTGCTCATCGAGGCGCAGATCCTCGACACTCCCTCGCTCCGGCTGCCGCCGGGCGTCCCGGTCGTGATGGCCGACGGCGACGTCAGCCACCGCCACCCCATGGTGGACACCGACCAGGCCCTCGGCGCCCGGCTCATCACCCGCCACCTGCTCGACCTCGGTCACGAGACCGTCTGGCACGTCGCCGGGCCCGAAGACTCCTACGCCGCGCGGCGCCGGGCCGAGTCCTGGCACGCCACTCTCAAGGAGGCGGGGGCCGGCACTCCCCAGTTACTGTTCGGCGACTGGAGCGCGGCCAGCGGCTACAAGGCAGGACGCGAGCTGGCGCGGCGGCCCGGCGTGACGGCCGTCTTCGCCGCCAACGACCAGATGGCCCTCGGCGTGATGCGCGCGATGATCGAGGCGGGTCACCGCGTCCCCGAGGACGTCAGCATCGCCGGCTTCGACGACCTCGACGAGTCGGCCTACCTCTCCCCGCCGCTCACCACCGTCCGCCAGGACTTCGACGTGGTGGCCGAGAAGATCGTGGCGCTCATGATCGGCCAGATCGAGACCGGGGCGGCCCCGTCCGCCACCGCTTTCGTCGCCCCCGAGCTGGTCGTCCGGCAGAGCACCGGCGCGCCGCCCCGTACGTGACCCAGAAAGAAGGGAGGAGCGGCGGACCTCGCCCCGACGAGGCCGCCGCGCCGACGATGAACGCCGTTCCTCGCGATGTCAGCCCGGTCCCCGGGACCGCCGGCGCCCCGTCACCGGCCGACCGGCTCCGGCGCCGGCTCGGCGGCGTGGCCTTCGGCGGCGACTACAACCCCGAGCAGTGGCCGGCCGAGACCAGGGCGGAGGACCTGCGCCTCATGGCCGAGGCCCGGGTGAACCTCGTCACCGTCGGCGTGTTCGGCTGGGCCCGCGTGGAGCCGGCGCGCGGCGCGTACGACTTCTCCCTCTTCGACCAGGTCCTGGATGACCTGCACGCGCACGGGATCACCGCCGACCTGGCCACCATGACGGCCTCGCCGCCGCCCTGGCTGGTCCACGAGCATCCCGAGATCCTGCCGGTCACCGCCGACGGGACCGTGCTCGGCCCCGGCGGGCGGCAGCACTTCTGCCCGTCCAGCCCGGTCTACCGCGAGCGCGCCGCGCTGCTGGCGGAGCGGCTGGCCGAGCACTATCGCGGCCACCCGGCCCTCGGCCTCTGGCACGTCGGCAACGAGTACGGCTGCCACATCCCCGCCTGCTACTGCGAGGTGTCGGCGGACGACTTCCGCCGCTGGCTGCGCGAGCGGTACGGCGACGACATCGAGGCGCTGAACGACGCCTGGTCGACGGACTTCTGGGCGCAGCGCTACGCCACCTTCGACCACATCCGGCCGCCCCGCGTGGCTCCGACGTACCCCAATCCGGCCCAGCAGCTCGACTACCTGCGCTTCAGTAACGAGGCGCTGCGCGCCTGCTACGACCTGGAGGCCGGCATCCTGCGGCGCGTCACCCCCGACGTGCCGATCACCACGAACTTCCTGGCCGGACTGAAGGCCGTGGACGTCTTCGACTGGGCGCCCGGGCTGGACGTCGTCGCGGTCGACTCCTACCCCGACCCCCACGACGAGCGGCCGCACCTCGGCCCCGGCCTGGTGTACGACACGATGCGCGGAGCCGGCGGCGGGGACCCGTGGATCCTCATGGAGCAGGCGCCGAGCGCGGTGAACTGGCGGGCCAGGAACGCCGTCAAGCAGCCGGGCCGGATGCGGCTGTGGAGCTGGCAGGCGGTCGCGCACGGCGCCGACGCGGTCCTCTACTTCCAGTGGCGGCAGTCACGGGGCGGCGCCGAGAAGTTCCACTCCGGCATGGTGCCGCACGCGGGCGCCGACAGCAGGGTCTACCGCGAGATCGTGGCGCTCGGCAGGGAGCTGGCCGCGGTGCCCGACCTGGCCGGCACGCGGGTGCGCAACCAGGTGGCGATCCTGCTCGACTGGAACAGCTGGTGGGCGCTCGAGCTCGACTCCCACCCCTCCGACGGCGTGCGCCAGCAGGACCGCCTGCTCGACCACTACGGACCCCTGTTCGAGCTCGGCGCGGGCGTGGACGTGGTGCCGCCGTCGGCCGACCTGACCGGCTACCGGCTCGTCGTCGTGCCCAACCTCTACCTGCTGGCGGGCGAGGACGCGCGGCGCGTCTCGGCGTACGTCGCCGGCGGCGGCGCGCTGGTCGTCTCGTTCTTCAGCGGCATCGTGGACGAGCACGACCGGGTCCACCTGGGCGGCTATCCCGCGCCGCTGCGTGAGGTCCTCGGGGTGCGGGTCGAGGAGTTCTGGCCGGCGGCCGAGCACGAGACGTTCCCCGTACGGGGCTGCGGTGCGCTGGCGCACCTCGAGGGGACGGCCGACCTGTGGCGCGAGGACCTGCGCCTCACCGGGGCCGAGCCCGAGGTCGTCTTCGACGGCCCCGACGGCCGCCCGGCCGTGACCAGGCACGACTTCGGCGAGGGAACCGCCCGCTACCTGTCGACCCGCCTCGACGAGCCCGCCATGCGGGCGGTCCTCGCGCGGGCGCTCGCCGAGGCGGGTGTCACGCCCGCCGTCGAAGGGCTGCCTCCGGGGGTCCAGGCGAGCGTGCGCGCCGGCGCCGGCCGCCGCTTCCTGATCCTGCTGAACCACACCGGCGAGAAGCACGACGTGACCCCCGGCGGGGAGTGGACCGACGCCCTCTCGGGCGAGGACGTCGAGTCCGTCACGCTGCCGCCCTCGGGCGTCGCCGTGCTCCGGTCCGTGGCGGGTCAGTAGACGAAGGGCCAGCCCGCGCTGTCGTACCCGAGGAGGTTGATCCCCAGCAGGGGCGCGCCGTTGTCGGCGTAGTAGTGGTAGTAGAGCACCTCGGCGTCGCTGTCGGGGACCACCGCCTGGTGGCCCGGCCCGTGCACGCTCCCGTGCCCGGCCAGGACCTGGGTGCCGCCGCCCGAGGTCATGGCGACGCCGTTGCGGTCCACGTACGGGCCGGTGACGCTGGTCGAACGGCCGACCATGATCCGGTAGGTGCTGCTCGCCCCCTGGCAGCAGGCGTCGAACGACACCCACAGGTAGTAGTACGAGCCGTGGCGGAAGATGAACGGCGCCTCGATCGCGGTCGTGCCGGTGCGCTGGGCCAGGCCGGTGATCGAGGTGCCGAGGCGCCTGCCGGTGGCGGGGTCGAGCTGGATGAGCTTGATCCCGGTCCAGAACGACCCGAAGGACAGCCACCAGCGGCCCTGGGCGTCCACGACGAGGTTCGGGTCGATGGCGTTGTAGTTGCTCGACGAGGTGGTGGAGATGATCATGCCCTGGTTCGCCCAGGAGCCTGACGCGCCCGTGGTGCTGGTGGCCAGGAAGATCGCCGAATTGCGCGAGCCGAACGTCGAGGCCGAGTAGTAGAGGTAGTAGCGCCCGTTGCGGTAGGAGATGTCGGGCGCCCACAGGCTGGCGCTGCCGCCGGTGTACGACGTGGTCCACGGCGCGCCGCCGGGGAAGACCACGCCGGCGTTGTGCCAGGCGGTCCGGTCGGTCGAGGTCTTGATCGTGATGTTGTCGCCGGTGTGCACCAGCAGGTAGGAGCCGTCGGGCCGCTTGACCACGCTCGGGTCGTGCACGCCGATGTCGCCCGTCACCCGTCCGGGATTGGGAAAGGCCGCCGGGGGAATGGTCGGCGTGGCCAGGGGCACGGGCTCGGGCCGCACCGCGGCGGCGCCGAGCAGGAGGGCGACGAGAGCTCGTTTCCACATGACGTGACCTCGACGGTGGGGGGTGGCTTGACTGCGACAGTCAGGGTTACCGGTCACATGAGTGGTGTCAAGCACGCCTGCCGCCCTCGCAGGTCGGGCGCCTGAAACTTTCACACCCGACCTGCGCGCCGTTCATGACGAGGGCGGCTCGGTCAGCTCGTGCAGGCGGCGCAGCAGCGCGGCCTGGCGGGCATGCGCGCGTACGACCAGCACCAGCGCCCCCGCGACGAACAGCCCTCCGACCGCCAGCGGCAGCCCGAGCCCGGTGCCGCGCTGGACGGCGAAGGCGGCCAGCACACCAGTGGTGGTGAGCGAGGCGGCCAGGCCGAGCCAGGCGGCGATCACCCGGTCGGCGGCGAACAACGGCACCCGGCGCGTCACCAGCCAGCCGCCGTAGCAGGCCCAGGCCAGGCAGAACACGGTGAGCGTCGCGAAGGCCAGGTGCGTGCGTCCCGGCAGCGGCCCGGGCTCGCTCCACCACAGCGCGCCCACGAACAGCGCCCCGGCCGACCCGGCGGCCAGCGCCACCACCGCCCGGAGCCGCCGCTTCGGCGACAGCGCGGGCTCGAGCCGCTCGATCATCTCTCGCGCCGACAGGCGCGGTTCGTCCTCGGTCATGCCCGGGATCCCTTCTCCTCGAGGTGTTCACGCAGCAGGCGACGGGCACGGTTGAGCCGGGACTTGACCGTGCCGGCGGGGATCCGGCAGATCTGCGCGCAGTCCTCCACCGACAGGTCCTCCAGGTAGAACAGGACGAGGATCTCCCGCTCCAGCACCGGCAGCTCCGACAGCGCGCTCACCAGCTCGGCCCGATCCACCACAGCCTCCACCGGGTCTTCGGCGACCACGGCGCGGCCGGCGAGCTCCTCCCGGGCGTACTGGCTGCGCAGGCGGTCGGTCACCGACCGGCGGGCGATCGTGAACAGCCAGGGCGCGAACCGGGTGGGCTCCCTCAGCCGCGGCAGGCCCCGGATCACGGCCAGCCACACCTCCTGGCTCACGTCGTCGGCCCGCTCGGCGTCCAGCATGCGCCGTACGTACGTCCACACCGGCACCCGCCAGCGCTCCACCAGCTCGGCCAGTGCCGCCCGCTCACCCAACTGGGCGCGGACCACCAGCAGCTCATCGGTCATCTCGTCCTCCCGTCACCCAGCACAGTCGGACGAGAAGCCGATCAGGTTCACGGCCGCCGGGTCGCCGAAAGTATGACCTCGCGGCGGCCGAAAGGCCGAACCAGCACGAGCCCTTACGCCGATGAACCGGCGCCCCCGCGATTGCCACCATCGAGCCATGACCCACACGAAGGCGGGCCGGCTCATCCCCGCCGGACTGCTCGTCCTCAGCGCCGTCCCCGTGATCGCGGGCGCCATCCGCGCGGCCGAGCTGGCCGGCGGCGCCGCCATCACTCCGGACAACGCCCGCTTCGTCGCCGCCCCCGCGCCCGTGCTGCTGCACATCGCCGGCGTCACCGTCTACAGCGTCCTGGGCGCCTTCCAGTTCGCGCCCGGATTCCGCCGCCGCAGGCCCGCCTGGCATCGGGCGGCCGGGCGGGTGCTGGTGCCGGCCGGCCTGGTCGCGGCCCTCGCCGGGCTGTGGATGACCCTGTTCTCCGACCTTCCGGCCGGCGACGCCGGGCTCCTGACCGTCTTCCGCCTGGCGGCCGGCTCGGCCATGGCCGGCTCCCTCGTCCTCGGCTTCGCCGCGATCCTGCGCCGCGACGTCGCCCGGCACCGCGCCTGGATGATCCGCGCGTACGCCCTCGCCATGGGCGCGGGCACGCAGGCGGTGGTCCTGTCCGCCTGGTACGCGGCCACGGGCGCCGATCCCCACGCCGCCACCAGGGCCCTGCTCCACGGCCTGGCCTGGGGCATCAATCTCGCCGTGGCCGAATGGGCCATCCGCAGGAGGCCCCCGGTCAGCCGGTCGGTGGGGCGGATCAGCCGTTCGGCGGGGTGAAGGGCTCAGCCGCCGATTCATGACATGGACGGATGTGTGGCTCGCTGCCGGATTGAGAGGCTGACGGCCCCTAGCCAGTCGGAAGGAGCGAGAACACATGCCAGAAGCGCGCGAGGGAAATACGGGCGCGGTGGTGAGCCGTCGTGGGGTGCTTGCCGGTGCGGGCGCCGCGGCGGTCACCCTGCTGGGCACGGGCGACGCCGAGGCCCAGACCGCGCCGGAGGCGTTCGGGCCGGTGACCGTACGTCCGGGCGACATCCGCTACGACCAGCTGCTGCGCGGCAACAACTTCCGCTTCGTCGGCCGCCCGGACGAGATCCGCGTGGCCGGGTCGACCGAGCAGGTGGTGCGCGCGGTGCAGGAGGCGGTGCGGTCCGGCCGGCGGGTCGCGGTGCGCAGCGGCGGTCACTGCTTCGAGAACTTCACCGCCGACCCGGCGGTGCGGATGCTGCTGGACCTGTCCCCGATGGACGCGGTCGGCTACGACGCCGGCCGGCGGGCGTTCTCCGTGCAACCCGGCGCCACCCTCGGTCACGTCTACCGGACGCTGCTCACCGGCTGGGGCGTGACGATCCCCGGTGGCAGCTGCCCGGAGGTGGGCGCCGGCGGGCACTTCGCGGGCGGCGGGTACGGGGCGCTGTCCCGGCGGTACGGCTCGGTGGTGGATCACCTGTACGGCGTGGAGGTCGTGGTGGTCGACCGCGACGGCACCGCCCGCGCGGTCGTCGCCACCCGTGACCGGGACGACCCGAACCACGACCTGTGGTGGGCCCACACCGGCGGTGGCGGCGGGAACTTCGGCGTGGTCACCCGGTACTGGCTGCGCTCGCCCGGCGTCACCGGCACCGACCCGTCGCGGCTGCTCCCCCCGGCGCCGGGGCGGATGCTGCAGCACGTGGCCATCTGGTCCTGGGAGCACATGACCGAGCAGGCGCTCACCGGGCTGATGCGCAACTTCGGAAACTGGCACGAGGGCAACAGCGCGCCCGGCTCCCCGCATGCCGGGTTGTACGGGATCCTCCTGATCTCGCATCGCGTCGGCGGGACCGTCACGCTGGTCTCGCAGATCGACGCGGACCTCCCCGGCGCCGACGGCATGGTGACCGACTTCGTGTCCGCGGTGACCGCCGGCGTCGACCTCACCCCGGCGCTCGACCTGCGGCGGACGATGCCGTGGTTGCACCGGATGACCTGGCCGGGCAGCGGCGAGCCGGGCGACGTGATCAACCGGCGGTACAAGATAAAGGCCGCCTACCTGCGACGCTCGCTCACCGAGCCCCAGCTCGCGGCCGCCTACCGCAACCTGACGAACTCCACCGGCGGGCCGGACGCCGGCATGCTGCTGATCGGCTACGGCGGCCAGGTCCGCGCGGTGGCGCCAGGGGCCACCGCGACCGCCCAGCGGGACGTGGTCATGAAGGCCGTCTACCAGACGATCTGGCGCGACGAGGCGGACGACGCGGCCAACCTCGCCTGGGTCCGCGAGTTCTACCGCGACGTGTACGCCGGCACCGGCGGCGTGCCCGTGCCCGGCGAGGTGGACGACGGCTCCTACATCAACTATCCGGACGCCGACCTGGCCGACCCGGCGTGGAACACCTCGGGCGTGCCCGCGCACACGCTCTACTACAAGGACAACTACCCGCGCCTGCAGCGGGTGAAGGCCCGGTGGGACCCGCGCAACGTCTTCCGGCACGCGCTGGCCGTCGAACCTCCCCAGGCCGGTTGACCGGCATCCGGGCTAGATTGTCCGCCGGGGGCAGGCGCCGGGGAGGAGGACGCGGATGAGCGATCCGCCGGCACGGTGGTCCGTGGCGTTGACCGTCGGGCCGTACGCGCTGCTGGCGCTGCTGACCGGTGTCACCGTGGCCATCAAGGGTTCGGCGGGCGAGTCCCTGATCGTCGACCTGGTGCTGTGCGCGCTGATGGCGGCGTGGATGCTGGGCGTCTTCACGCTCCGTCCCGCCTGGCGCGAGCGGGCGCCGGTGATGGCGGTGTTCTGCGCGGTGCTGATCCTGCTCATGGCGATCCTGGCGATCAGGGACCCGTGGTTCGGGGCCTTCACCCCCGCCGGGTACGTCTACGCCTTCCGGCTCCTGCGCTGGCCGTGGCAGCCGGTCGGCGTCGGCGCGGTGGCGGTGGTGGCGGGCACGGCGCAGGCGTACGGCGTGGACAAGACCACGGTCGCCGGCCTGGCCACCTACGGCGCCGTCGTGGCCGCGAACGCCCTCCCCATGTGCGCCTTCGCCTGGTTCGCCAGGCGCGGCGCCCGGCAGAACGAGGAGCGGGAGCGCGCGCTTCAGGAGGCCCGCGAGGCGAACCGCAGGCTGGCGGCGTCGCTGGCGGAGAACGCGGCCCTGCACGAACGGCTGCTGGCGCAGGCGCGCGACGCCGGCGTGCAGGACGAGCGGCAGCGCATGGCGCGGGAGATCCACGACACCCTGGCGCAGGGGCTGACCGGCATCGTCAGCCAGCTGCGCGCGGCCGAGCACGCCGGCGACGATCCGGCGGCCTGGCGCGGGCACGTCGCCGCCGCGACCAAGCTGGCCAGGGAGAGCCTGTCGGAGGCGCGGCGGTCGGTGCACGCGCTGCGTCCCGAGCAGCTGCGGTCGGCCATGCTGAGCGAGGCGCTGGCGGGCGTCGCCGAGCGCTGGTCGGCGCTGCACGAGATCCCGGTCCAGGTCACGACGACCGGTACGGCGCGGCCGATCCGGCCGGAGGCGGAGGCCGCGTTGCTCAGGATCGCGCAGGAAGCCCTGGCCAACGTGGCCAAGCACGCGCGGGCGACCAGGGTGGGGGTGACGCTGTCGTACCTGGAGCACGAGACGGCCCTGGACGTCCGCGACGACGGCGGCGGCTTCGACCCGGCGCTGCTGGACGCCGCCGCCGACGGCTTCCGGGCCGATCGCGGCGGGTTCGGCCTGATCGCGATGCGGCAGCGGATGGAGAGCCTGTCCGGCACGCTGCAGGTCGAGTCGGAGCCGGGCGGCGGCACGGGCATCTCGGCCCGCGTCCCCGCCGAGCGGGCGGAGGTGAGCGCGTGAGCCGCCCCGCCGGCCCGATCGGGCTGCTGATCGTGGATGATCATCCGGTGGTCAGGGACGGGCTCGCCAGCATGTTCGCCCGCGACCCGGAGTTCGAGGTGCTCGGCGAGGCCGCCGACGGGGCCGAGGCGGTCCGGCTGGCCGAGGCCCTGCGTCCGGACGTGATCCTCATGGACCTGCGGATGCCCGGCATGGACGGGGTGAGCGCGACCAGGGAGCTCGCCGAGCGGGGGAGCCAGGCCCGCGTGCTGGTGCTGACCACGTACGACACCGACAGTCACGTGCTCCCCGCGATCGAGGCCGGCGCCACCGGATACCTTCTCAAGGACGCTCCCCGCGACGAGCTGCTGCGCGCGGTCCGGGCGGCGGCCCGGGGCGAGGCGGTGCTCGCGCCGTCGGTGGCGGCCCTGCTGATGAGCCGGGTACGCCGGCCCGCCCCGGGGCCGCTCAGCCCGCGCGAGGTCGAAGTGCTGCAACTGGTGGCGGCCGGAGCCACGAACCGGGAGGCGGCGGCCAGGCTGTTCCTCACCGAGGCCACCGTCAAGTCCCACATGCTGAACATCTACGCCAAACTCGGGGTGAACGACCGCGCCGCCGCCGTCACCGAGGCGTTCAACCGGGGGCTGCTCGTCCCACGAAATACCGGGTCATGACGGGTCATCGCCGGATACGGTCTGATCATGCGCGTTCATCGACCTGGATTCGTGGCACTCGCCGTACTGGCCGCGTTGTCCGGTGGGTGCGGTGGCGCCGCGCCGGCCCCTGGCGGGGCGGGCCTGCCGGCGCCGCCGGGCACGGGCAAGGGGCTGCTGGCAGGCAAGGTCGTGGTGCTCGATCCCGGGCACAACGGCGGGAACGCCGCGCACCCCGAGCAGGTCGACCGCCAGGTCGACATCATCACCAAGAGCAAGGCCTGTAACGCCGTCGGCTTCAGGACCGCCGACGGGTACGAGGAGAACGCCTTCGCCTGGAGCGTCACCCAGCACCTCAGGCCGCTCCTGGAGACGATGGGCGCCCGGGTCGTGCTCACCCGGAGCAACGACGAGGGCATCGGCCCCTGCGTCACCGAGCGGGCGGCCATCGGGAACGAGGCCAGGGCGGACGCGGTGGTGTCCATCCACGGCGACAGCGGCAAGCCGAGCGGGCACGGGTTCCACGTGATCACCCCCGGGCTGATCGCCGGGCGCAACGACGAGGTCATCGAGCCGTCCCGCAAGCTCGGGCTGGCGATCCGCGACGCGTACCGGGACGGCACCGGCATGCCGTACGCGAACTACCGAGGCGAGGACGGCCTGCGGTCCCGCACCGACCTGGGCGGGCTCAACCTGTCGACGCGGCCGGTCGTGTTCATCGAGTGCGGCAACATGCGCAACGCGGGCGACGCCGCCAAGATGACCGACGTCGCCTTCCGCAAGCGCATCGCCGAATCGCTGGCGAACGGGATCAAGAACTATCTCACCGGCGCCTGACCGAGCCGCGGCGCCGGTCAGTACGTGGCGGGCAGCTGGGTGGTCAGGCCGGCGGTCACGGCGAACGAGACGGACGTGACGCTCGCGGTGGCGGCGGTCAGGCCGGTGGCGGTGGCGCGCAGGGCGATGGTGCCCGGCGTGCGGGAGGCCCGGATGAAGACCCGGTTCACGCCCGCCTCGGTGTCCAGGTAGGGCTTGTGGACGCTGCCCGGTTTGCCCGGGTTGAAGCCGCCCAGGAAGGCGGCCGGGCCGGTGAGCGTGAAGTCGACCCGGGCCTGGTGGGTGGGCATCCGGCGGCCCTGCGCGTCCACGGCCTCGACGTCGAAGAAGGCGATGTCGCTGCCGTCCGCGCGTAATCCGCCGGGCGCGCTGCGCGGCGTCAGCCGGAGCGCGGTGGCGGCGCCGGTGGTCGTCTTGGAGGCGCGGACGATCTCCTGACCGGCCGCGTCGTAGCCGACGGCGGTGATCGTGCCGGACTGCCAGCCGACCCCGGCGAAGGAGTACAGGAAGTCCTGGGTCGCGGAGGTGTCGTCGCCCACCTGGGCGCCGTTGACGAGCAGCCGCACGCGGCGGACGTGGGAGGAGGCCATGACGTACACGGACTTGGCGGTGCCGGCGGGGTAGGTCCAGTGCCCGATGATGTGGATGTCCGGGGTGGGGCTCTGCATGACGCGGAAGGTGTGCAGCGACTCCTTGGGGATGCGGACCGCGTCGACCCGGCCGGACAGGCGGGCGCACTCCCAGTTGTACTGGCGGCCGTGCTGGTTGGAGTCGGCCCAGACGAGGGCGGCGGCCCCGGAGTAGCGGCGATCGCCGGGCCCCTGGATGCGCTGCCCCCAGAACTCGTAGCGGGTGGCGGCGGCGTGCGGGCCGGCGAAGTCCTCGGAGGTCAGGTGGTAGGTGACGTCCGGGCCGGTCACGTAGCCGAAGTCCGGGGGAGAGTAGTTGTCCCAGACGCGCCGCGGCGCCTCGTCCCGCGTGTACTCGCACTCGATGATGGGCTTGCGGTCGCGGGCGTAGGCCGAATAGTGCCGGTTGAGCATGGTGCCGACGTATTCGGCGGCGTCCACCGCCGCGGTCCCGCCGTACGCGGAGTCGTCGGAGATGGCGCGGCAGCCCATCGCCCGGCCGCCGTTCGGGTCCCAGGTCTTGCGCAGATCGGTCATCTGGCGCATGTGCTCGGCGGTGATCCAGTTGTTCCCGGCCTCCCAGAACAGGATGCTGGGGCTGTTGCGGAAGTAGATGAGCACGTCGCGCATGAGCTCGACCCGCTGCTCCCACTGCCGGCCGGTGGCGTCGGACTCCTTGTCGCCCGCGGGCTGGACGGAGACGATGCCGTATCGGTCGGTCATGCGGATGTTCGCCGGGGTGGTGGCGACGTGCATCCAGCGGATCAGGTTGGCGTTGCTGTCGCGGATCATCTCGCCGTCGAGGTGCGTCATCCATTCCGGTACGGCCGCGCCGATAGCGGCCCACTCGTTGGTGGCGCGGACGGCGTAGCCGGTGAGGAAGACGTGCTTGTCGTTGATGTGGACGCCGCCGCCGCTCGTCCCGCCCTTGAACTCCGCCTTCCGGAACCCGGTGACGATCGGGTACGCGTCCAGCACGGTACCGCCCTCCGAGAGGACCACCTCCACGGTGTAGAGGTACGGCCGGCCGGGCTCCCAGAAACGCAACTGGCTGATCCGCTGCGACAGCTTGACGATCTGCGTCTGCCCGGCGGCCAGCGTGACCGGCGATCCGGTGATGGTGGCGCGGACCTGGCCGTCGGCCTGGACGACGTTCGCGGAGACCGTGACGGTGCGGGCTGAGGTCTGCTCGTTGCGGACCTGGGCCTCGACGTTGACGGTCGCCGTCGCGCCGGAGACGTTCACGACGCTCGGGTAGACGTACGTGCCGACGGTCCGCAGGTTGGTGTAGAGCGGCAGCGTGAAGTACGTCCTGGGCAGCACGTACATGCGCACGTTGCGGGTCAGCCCGCCGTAGGTGGGATTGAAGTCGCGGGTGTCCCACTGGAAGGCCGTGCCGGTGGACTGCTCGGGCCGCCATTTGGTGTTGTCGGCCTTGACCGCGATCACGTTCTCGGCGCCGAAGAGCACCTGGCCGGTGATGTCGAAGCCGAACGGCGTGACGCCGTACTCGTACAGGCCCACCTGGGTGCCGTTGACGTAGACCGTGGCCGCCTGCCGGACGCCCTCGAACTCCAGCAGCACCTTCTGCCCGGCGTGCGCGGCCGGGAGGGTGAACCGCTTGCGGTACCAGACCGGCTGCATCGCGACGGCGGACTCGCCGGAGCTGGTGATGTAGTTGTCGAAGGAGTCCACGTCGTTGAAGGTGTGCGGGACGCTCACGGCCGCCCATGCCGAGTCGTCGAACGAGGGCGCCTGCGCGTTCGCCACGTCCTGCTTGACGAACCGCCAGTCCGGGTTGAGGTTGTAGACCACGCGGCCGCTCGCCGTCGCGGCGGTCGCCTCGTCGGCGCGGGTGAGCCCGGCGGCGCCCAGCGCCAGGGCGCCGGCGGCGGCCAGCACCGTCCTCCTGCGCACGCCGGAGGCGGGTTCGATCGTTTGTCCCATGGGTCTTCTCCTGCCGGGTCAGACGTTGAGGAATCCGTCCATGGCGGCGGTGGGCCGCAGGGTGGCGGGGTCCCATGCCCCGCTGCCGTAGGTCGCGAACGGCGAGTAGACCTCGGGCTCCCAGTAGAACGTGCCGAGGCCGCCGAAGCTCTTCAGGCCGGTGATGAAGGCGCGGAGCGAGTCGCGTACCTGCGTGGGCTTGTTCAGCGGGCCGCCGTACTCGACGTGCATGACCGGTTTGCCGTACGTGCTCTGGATGGTGTGCATGTTGTCCAGCACCGGGGCCACGTTGCCGCCCTGAGCGTAGGAGGACAGGCCGGTGATGTCCCACCGGCCGCCGTTGTCCCGATAGGCGTTGAGGAAGTTCTGGACGCTGCCGAGGTTCTGCGGCTGGGCCAGGTGCACCAGCACGGGCGTGGCCGGGAAGACGTGCTTGACCATGTCGTAGGCGGCGTTGAGCAGGCCGGTCATCTGGGCGGGGCGGCTGATGCTCCCGACCGGTTTGCAGATGCCGGAGTTGGTCTCGTTGCCGATCTGCACCCATGCGGGCGTGACGTTGTTGTACTTGATCACGTTCATGGTGTGGTAGACGTAGTCGTACATCGCGTCCAGCATCTGGCTGTAGCTCATCGAGGCCCAGGCGGCGGGCGGGTTCTGCACCCCGACCGAGTTCCAGGTGTCGCCGAAGTGATAGTCGATGAGCACGGACAGCCCCGCGTTCTTGCAGCGTACGGCCATCGCGGCCGTCTCCTCGACGGCACAGTGGCCGTGCACCGGGTCGCTGGAGGGGTTGACCCAGGTCCGCAGGCGGATCGCGGTGATGCCGTACCCCTTGAGGATGGTGAACAGGTCCTGGGCGGTCCCGGCGCCGTTGCGCCAGCTCCGGCCCTGCGCCTCCATCTGCGGCATCCAGCTGATGTCGGCGCCCTTGACGAAGGTCGCCGCCTGAGCCTCCGGCGTTCCCGTGCCCGCGCCCAGTGCGAGCGCGCCGGCGCCGAGGAGGACCGCGCGCCTGCTCAGCTCGGCGGGTACGGACGTGCGCATGTCTGCCATGACCGACTTCCCCTTCCTAGGGTTAAAGCGGTTTAACCGTAAGAATAGAGTCTGGGAGCGTCAAGGTCGGCTGTCAGTGACGTGGTGGGAGCGGGGAGACGGGCCTGCTGGGCCGGGGAATGCCCGCTGAAAATTTCATGCCACGTGAAAGCGTTTCCGCGCTCACAGAGCCCGGACGCGGACGTCCCGGAGCGCGCTGCGCACGAAGCTCTCGTCGCCCGAGGCGGCCAGGTAGAAGCCCGCGCGGCAGGCGCTGCCCGAGATGGTGTGGCGCGGGTCGAGGGCGACGGACGCCGGGCCCTGCCGTTCGCAGTCGGGGACCGGGGCCAGCACCAGCATGCGGCGGCTCAGCCCGCCGAGCCACAGTTGCGGGCCGACGAGCACGCCGTCGCGGATCTCGCCGGGGCGCGACAGGCGCAGCGGCCCGCCGGCCGACAGAGTGAGGAAGCCGTCGGGGGTGAGCGTGCCGCGCAGGTTCTGCGCCCAGGCCCGCCGCTGCTCGAAGGTCATCCCGGCCCGCTCGTCCTGCAACGCGATCCGCCAGTCGCCGAACGCGAAGAGCAGGACCGGGCCGGCGGTGTCCACCCCGAGTGGCCCGGGCCAGAGCGTGACGTCGCCGGTGAGGCGGCGGATCATCGGCCGGCCGGCGGCGGTCTCGGCCTCGCCGTACAGCGGGGCGGTCAGGGAGCGGAACTCCCCGCCCTTCCCGGCACCGGTGAGGGACCGGTGCCCCTCCGCCTCCCCGGTGAGGGTGCCGCTGGTGTACGGCCGGGCCCCCAGCGAGGCCAGGTTCAGACCGGCCGGGTAGGTCACCTCCGCCCGCGACCCGTCGGGGAACGTGACCCGCAACGTCCTGGTCCCGCCCGTTCCGCTCGCCTCCGGGTAGACGGCATTGGGATTAACGGTGACCGCCTCGCGCACCGGCTTCGGCTCCGGCGGCTCCGGCGCGGGGCGGCTCGTGTCCCGGCTCGTGAGAATCCCGATGAGCGACCCGATGAGCGACACCGCCGCGAGAGCGACCAGCACCGCGATCCCTGCCCGGCGTGGCCTGCGCGGGCCCTGCTCGATGATGTCGACCCGGCCCGCGGTCATCGGCCTTCCCCTGTCGTACGGCTGTCCCCACCCAGTTCAGACCATCGGCGGGTGCGACGCCACGCCGGGCACGGGAATGTGATCCAGCGCACTATTCCCGTTAACTTCTCTGACGGGCCAATGTCGGTTTGATCGACATACTGTCGGCGAGGCCGCACCCCCTCAAGGAGGTTTCGTCGATGGAACGCCGTAATTTCCTGCGCGCGACCGTGCTCGGCGCGAGCACCGTCGCCTTCTCCGGCAGTCTGTGGCAGGGCGCCGCCCTGGCCGCACCGGCGCAGAACGCCCCCGGTCCCTACGGCCCGCTGCAGGCCGCCGACGCCAACGGCATCCAGCTGCCGGCCGGCTTCACCAGCCAGGTGATCGCCCGCTCCGGCCAGCCCGTCCCGGGCACGTCCTACACCTGGCACAACGCCCCTGACGGAGGCGCCTGCTTCGCCGACGGCAGCGGCTGGATCTACGTCTCCAACTCCGAGATCAACCCCGGCGGCGGCGCCTCGGCCATCCGCTTCGACTCCGGCGGAGCCGTCACCTCGGCGAACCGGATCCTGTCCGGCACCCGGCAGAACTGCGCGGGCGGGAAGACGCCCTGGAACACGTGGCTGTCGTGCGAGGAGGTCAGCCTGGGCTTCGTCTACGAGACCTACCCGTTCGGCGGCACCGCCGTGCAGCGGCCCGCGATGGGCCGCTTCAAGCACGAGGCCGCCGCGGCCGACCCCGTACGGCAGGTGATCTACCTCACCGAGGACGAGACCAACGGGCGTTTCTACCGGTTCGTCCCCACGACGTGGGGCGACCTGTCCTCCGGCACCCTCCAGGTGCTGGTGGCGGGATCGGCCACGTCGGGCTCGTTCACCTGGGCGAACGTCCCGGACCCGGACGGCTCGCCGACGGCGACGCGCAGCCAGGTGTCCGGCTCCAAGTCGTTCAACGGCGGCGAGGGCTGCCACTACGCCGACGACACGGTCTGGTTCACCACGAAGGGCGACAACCGGGTGTGGCAGGTCAACCTGACGAGCAACACCTACGAACTCGCCTATGACGACAGCCTCGTCAGCCCCGGCACCCCGCCGCTCACCGGCGTCGACAACGTCACCGGCTCCACCTACGGTGACCTGTACGTGGCCGAGGACGGCGGCAACATGGAGATCTGCCTGATCACTCCCGACGACAAGATCTCCGCGTTCCTGCGGATCGGCGGCCAGAGCTCGTCGGAGATCACCGGCCCGGCCTTCAACCCCGCGGGCAACCGGCTGTACTTCTCCTCCCAGCGCGGCACGTCGGGGTCGTCGTCCGGCGGCATCACCTACTGCGTGACCGGCCCGTTCCGGACCTGACCCGGAAAAGGCGGAATGGGTCGCCGGAGTGATCCGGCGACCCATTCAGGTCAGCCGCGCGGGTTCCAGCCGGTGACGTCGACGTCCAGCCCGAGACGGCGAGCGATGTCATCCCACTTCACATACTTGAAGTTGGTGTTCTCGCGCACCTCGCCCTCCGGATCCGTCGCCTCGGGGGTGTTGGCGCCGTCGTGGGTGACGAACAGGCCCTTGGGGAACCGGCGGCCGAGCGGCACGTTGATGACCATCGTCCCGTCGCTGCCCTGCACACCGTCGATGCCGCCGCTCTCGCCGACGCGGAAGGAACCGAGGTAGGCGTTGTCACCTCTGCGGTCATAGACGGCGAAGGTGTCGCTGCCCTGGCTGGAAGCGATCAGGTAGCCCTTGCCGTCCTTGCCGTAATAGATGGTCAGGCCCTCGGCGTCCGCCGTCAGGTTGTCGCCGCCGTATCCGGGGTCGGCTCCGGGGGCACACTCCTCGGTGGCGGGGTCGTAGGTGGCCGGTACGCCGTACTCGCGGACACGGTCGACCAGCTTCGGTGAACCGGTGAGATCGCCGGAGACGCGCCAGATGCCGACGTCCTCCTGGGCCGCGTAGAGCGTGCCGGTCTGGGCATCGACGACCATGCCTTCGATCTGCGGGCCCACGCCCGGCTCGTCGCACGGGCTCCAGCTCTGGCCGTTCGGAAGGGTGAAGCTCGACGGGAGATCGATGGTCCGGAGCGTCGTGTAGCCGATCTTGCCGCCGGGGGCGTCGGTGAGCTTCAGCAGCGCGAGCCGCGTGGTGTGCCGGCGGCTGACCAGGACGTAGGTGCCCGAGCTCCGCTTCCACGTCGCGAGGCCGTACACGGTCTCGGCGTCGTTCACCTCCGCCTGGGTCGCGTTGAAGATGAACGGCGCGGCGGGGTCGGTGACGTCGGTGAGCGGCTGCCGGTTCTGGCCCGCCTTCGCCGGATCGATCCGGTAGACGCGCAGCTTGTCGGAACCACGGTCGGAGGCGACGAAGACGTCCGACCGGCCCGCCTTGGACGCGTGCCCGTAGACGACGTCCACGTTGTTCAGCCGGCCCGGCTCGTCGTCCTGACCCGGCGCGGCCGGTGCGGGCAGGTGCTGGAGCTGCCTGCCGTCCAGGTCGTAGAGGTACAGACCGCCCTCCTTGGCGGTGGTCGCGATCAGGCTCTCCGCCGGAGAGGTGGGGTGGACCCAGATCGCCGGGTCGTCGCCGTTGGCATTGCCGCCGGCCTCGTCGTCGAACAGCGGCGGGGTCTCGACCCGCGGCTCGACGGCGGGCAGGTCTTGCGCGGTCGCCGGTGGGACCAGGGCACCGAGCAGGCCGATCGTCAGCGCTGCGGACGCCAGCGAGGTCAGGGGGCGCATCGACTTCTCCTCATCAAGGAACCTTGCTGCCTTGATCCTCATGAGTGAAGCCGACCGGACCATGAACCGAACCGGAACTTCCGCCCAAATCGCGGCGCGAGTCGCAGGGGCGCCCGTCAGGGCTCGCGCGTGACGGGCGCGAGCCACATCCCGACGAGCGCGTCGATCAGCCCGGTCGCTGCGTCGTGCCAGGTGGCACGGGGGGTGGGGGCGCCTTCGGCGAGCGCGCGCTCGCGGTCGGCGCACGTGAGCACGATCAGCTGGCGGGCCATGTCGCCGCGCTCGGCCCGCACCTCGGCGGGCAGCTCGGGCAGGCACCGGTTGAACCCCTCGACGGTCTGCCGCAGCGAGGGGGAGGAGCGGGTCTCGTCACCCATGATCGCGCGGAGCGCGGGGTCGGTCATCACCTGGGCGACGAAGCGGGCGTACCAGGTGGGGGAGCCGAGGTCCGCCAGATGCTCGGTGACCGGGCGTACCATGCAGGCGACCCAGTCGCGCACGTCGGCGGAGTCGCCGAGCTCGGCCACCATCCGCTCGCGGATCCGCTCGACCGGCTCGGCGTGCTTGCGGGCGATCGCGCGTACGAGGTGGGTCTTGGTGCCGAAGTGGTAGCCGACGGCGGCGTTGTTGCCCTGCCCGGCGGCCTCGCTCACCTGACGGTTGGAGACGGCGAGCACGCCGTGCTCGGCGAACAGCTGCTCCGCCGCCGCGAGAATCCGCTCGCGGGTCACTCCGGCGCGCTCGGCGCGTACGGTCTTGCCGGTCATCGGCACCACCGTACCGGAATGTCACGCCTGCTCACGAGGACCTCCTTCGGGGGCCTGACCGTCGGTTGTGTTCAGTAAATCGACGCTGTTAGCCTTAAGTCAAGCGACTGATTTACTAATACCTCGTCGTTTGCTTCCCTCAACCCCGCAACGGAGACTTCGCATGGCCAACATCCCCGCCCGCCGCGCCCACGCGGCCGACCCCCCGCGGTCGAGCACCTTCGTGGTGGTGCTCGCCTTCGCCGGGATCGTGGTGTCGTTGATGCAGACCCTGGTGATCCCGCTGGTTCCCGAGCTGCCCAAGCTCCTGGGAGCCCCGGCGTCCGACACCACCTGGGCGATCACCGCCACCCTGCTCGCCAGCGCGGTCGCCACACCGGTGGTGGGACGGCTGGGCGACATGTTCGGCAAGCGGCGCATGCTCCTGCTCAGCCTGATCCTGCTCGTCGCCGGGTCGGTCGTGTGCGCCTTCAGCGACTCCCTGACGCCCATGATCGTCGGGCGGGCCCTGCAGGGCCTGGCCTCCGGCGTGATCCCGCTCGGCATCAGCATCATGCGCGACGAGCTGCCCGCCGAACGGCTCGGCTCCGCGACCGCGCTCATGAGCGCCTCGCTCGGCGTGGGCGGCGCCCTGGGCCTGCCCGCCGCCGCCCTCATCGCCGAGAACGCCGACTGGCACATGTTGTTCTGGACCGCGGCCGGGCTCGGCGCCGTGGCCCTGGTCCTGGTGCTGGCCCTCGTGCCCGAGTCCGCGGTACGCAGCGGCGGGCGCTTCGACCTGGTCGGCGCCGTCGGGCTGTCGGCCGCGCTGGTGTGCCTGCTCCTGGCGATCTCCAAGGGCGCCAGTTGGGGCTGGGGCGACCCGCTCACGATCGGCCTGTTCGCCGCGGCGGTCGTGGTGCTGCTGCTGTGGGGCTGGTGGGAGCTGAGCACCCGCGAGCCGATGGTGGACCTGCGCACCACCGCGCGGCGTCAGGTGCTGTTCACCAACCTCGCCTCCACCATGATGGGCTTCTCGATGTTCGCCATGTCCCTGGTGCTGCCGCAGCTGCTGCAGTTGCCGGAGGCCACCGGCTACGGACTGGGCCAGTCGATGCTGGCGGTGGGCCTGGTGATGGCGCCGTCCGGCCTGGTGATGATGGTGCTGGCGCCGCTGTCGGCCCGCCTGTCCGCGGCCAAGGGGCCCAAGGTCACCCTGATGATCGGCGCGGTCATCGTCGCCGCCGGTTACGCGCTCAACATCGGGCTGATGTCCGAGCTCTGGCACCTCGTCCTGGTCTCCTGCATCATCGGGGCCGGCATCGGATTCGCCTACGCCTCCATGCCCGCCCTCGTCATGGGGGCCGTGCCGGTGTCCGAGACGGCCGCCGCCAACAGCCTCAACACCCTCATGCGCGCCGTCGGCACCTCCGTCTCCAGCGCCGTGGCGGGCGTCGTCCTGTCGCAGATGACCACCACGTTCGGCCCCGTCGCCCTCCCCTCCGAGGACGGCTTCCGCGTCGTCATGGGCATCGGCGCCGGAGCCGCCCTCCTCGCCTTCGTCCTGGCCGCCTTCCTCCCGCGCCGGAGCGCCGCCGCCCCCACCACGGCGCACGCCGCCGCCCCGGCGCCATCCCCGCACGGTTCCGCGCACGGGCCGGCGCACGTGGATGAGCCCGCGTACGCGCCGGTGGGCACCGCCTGGACGGACGCGCCGGACGGCGGCGTCGAGATCCGCGGCATCGTCAGCGGCGACGACGGCCACGCGGTCGGCCACGCCACGCTGACGCTGATCGACTCGCGTGGCCACCAGCTCTCCCGGGCCGTGACCCTGGCCGACGGCGGGTACGCCATCTGGACGCCCGGCATGGGCACCTACGTCCTGATCGCGTCGGCCGCCGAGCGCGACCCGCAGGTGGCCACCCTCGTCGTGGGCGACCGGCCGGTCGACTTCAACCTGATCCTCACCGGCTCGAACAAGCTGACCGGAGTGGTGCGCGACCTGGAGGGCAAGCCGGTGCCCGGGGCGGTCGTCGTGCTGACCGACGTCCGCGGCGAGGTCGTCACCACGGGCGCGACCGACGGGGAGGGCTCCTACAGCCTGTCCGGCGTGACCTCGGGCGGCTACACGCTCGCGGTCAGCGCGGACTCCTTCCGCCCGGCCGCCGTCCCGGTCGAGGTCGCCGGCGCCGGCCAGACCAGGCAGGACGTCGAGCTGCGGCCCGGCGCCCGGATCCGCGGCACCGTACGGGTGGGCGACGGCGGCCCGCTGAACGACGCGCGGGTGACGCTGCTGGACGCGGCCGGGAACGTGGTCGGCACCACGACGACCGGCGAGGACGGCGCGTACGCCTTCGCCGACCTGACCGGCGGCCAGTACACGCTCATCGCCACCGGATACCCGCCCGTGGCCGACACCGTGAGCATCAACGGCCGCGACGACGACGACCGCGACCTGTGGCTGGTCCACGCCGACTGACACCAGACACCGCGACGGCTGCTCGAAAGGACGAGCAAGGAAAGCAGGGAGAGCAGGAGCACCATGTACACCAGCCAAGAGCAGGCCGGGCGGAACGCCACGGCGAGCCGGCAGAGCGCCCCGGCCGCCCGCCGGGGCCTGCACGCCCTGATCCGCACCAAGGACGGGTGGGCCGTGCAGCACGCGATCGTCACGGTGACCGACCTGACCGGGCAGCAGGTCGCGCGGGCCGAGGCCGACGCGGAGGGCGTCGTGTCGACCGGCCCGCTGGCGCCCGGCGTCTACACGGCCGTCGCCACCGCGGCCGGATACACACCGGCCGCGATGACGGCCATCGCGACCGGGTCCGGCGCCGCCGAGCTGGGCACGGTGGTGCTGGCCCGGCAGGGCGGCGTCGACCTTCCCCCGCCCGGGATCTGGACGCTCGACCCGGCCCACTGCACGATCGCGGCGACCGCCCAGCATCTGGGGCTCAGCACCGTACGGGGACGGTTCACCCAGTTCGCCGGGCGGATCGAGGTCGGCACGGACCCGGAGACCTCGTCGGTGGCCGCCGACATCGTGGCCGCCTCGATCGAGACGGGGAACGGCACCCGCGACGACCATCTCCGCTCGGCCGACTTCCTGAACGCCGCCGCGTACCGGATGATCTCCTACCGCAGCACCGGGCTCACGCCCGCGGGCCCCGACCGGTGGATCGTGCACGGGACGCTGACGCTCGCCGGGGTGCAGCGGCCCGTTGACCTCGACCTGGCCTACCTCGGCACCGGCCCCGACCCGTGGGGCGGCCTGCGGGCGGCGTTCCGGGCCGAGACGGAGCTGCGCCGCGAGGACTTCGCGATGACCTACAACCAGGTCGTGCGGGCCGGGGTCAACCTGATCGGGTCGACGCTGAAGGTGGAGCTGGACATCCAGGCCGTGCAGGGGGCGTCCCTGCCCTAGACGAGAGTTTCTTGGGACCGGCGGTACCAGGCAGGCAGCCAGACGACGGGCGGGCCCGCGGACCGTGCCGCCCGTGCGGAACCCCGGCGATGGTCGGTTCCGTCGCCTACACCAGGCCGAGGTCGCGCAGGCTCTGCGCCGTCTGCACAATCGTCGTCTCGGCGGGCCGCGGACGCCAGCCGAGCTCGCCGCGGGCCCGGTCGTTGTGGATGATCGGCCGTGGCGGGTCCTCCCCCGGCACCTCCTGCGTGGGTACGCGTGCGCCCGCCGGGCCGAGCCCTCGGCGCAGGATCCGGGCCACCTCCAGGAAGCTCAGCGTCGCGCCGTCGGCGACGGCCAGGAAGCGCTTGCCCGCGGCTTTGGGCTCCGCCATGGCGCGAAGGTGCAGGTCGGCCACGTCGCGCACGTCGACGACGCCGAAGCGCTGGCGGGGCGCGAGGCTCATCGTTCCGTCGAGCATCGCCTTGATCAGCTGCGTCGAGGAGCGCAGGCCGGCCGTGAGGGTGGGCCCGAAGATGGCCGTCGGGTTGACCACGACGAGTTCGGTGTCGCCGCCGTCGCGCTCCATCAGGGCCCATGCGGCCCGCTCGGCGATCGCCTTGGAACGCGGATATGGCGCCAGACCCGGCGTGTCGGGATCGGTCCAATCGTCTTCGGTGAACTCGGCGCCCGGCTTGGGCGTGTATCCGACCGCGGCGAAGGACGAGGTGAGCACGATGCGCCGGGCACCCGCGTCGCGCGCGGCACGCAGCACCCGCAACGTGCCCTCCCGGGCGGGGACGATCAGCTCGTCGGGGTTCTCGGGCTGGGTGACCGGGATGGGCGAGGCGACATGATGAACCTCCTCGCACCCGGCCACCGCGGCGGGCCAGCCGTCGTCGGCCATCAGGTCGGCGGTGACGATCTCCAGGCCGGCGTCGTCGGCGTCGCCGCGGCGCACCGCCGCACGCAGCTCGGCCTCCTGAGTCGTCCGGCGCACCGTGGCGCGTACCGGTCTCCCGGCCCGCAGCAGTGCGGCGATCAGGTGCGTCCCCACGTAGCCGGCCCCGCCGGTGACCAGGACCCGGCTCATCACAGCACCCCCAAGCGACCGGCCGCGTCGATGGAACGCCGCATCGCCTCGGACTCCGCGGCCGTGTCGCCGCGGTCGCGAGCGTCCCACAGCGCCGCTTTCTCCCGCAGATAGGCCAGCCGGGCATGCTGGGCGAGGATCTCGGCCTCGATGCGCTCCGCGTGACGCAGCAGCAGATCGCGCTGTTCGGCCGCCGCCAGCCGCCCGCGGGTGCGGTTCGCCAGGTAGGCGCGCATGTCTTCGATGCTCACGCCGACCGCGCGAAGGCAGGCCAGCGCCTCGATCACGTGAAGATCCTCGTCGCGGTACCGCCTGTGCCCGCTGCTCTCGTCACGGTCGATCGGGCCGACCAGCCCGACCTCCTCGTAGTAGCGCAGGGTCGGCTCACTCAGCCCGCTGCGCCGGGACATCTCATGGATGGTCAGAACTGCCATGCGGTCAGCGAAACACACCTCAAGCGCTTGAGGTCAAACGCGCGGGGCCTGTGCCGCCCGGACCGGTGACGTCCAGGTACAGCGCCCGGGCGCCGCCCGGTCCGGCGCACTGAGCGACAGCGTCAACATCGGGTCACACGGTCTCGGCACGGGTCAGGTCGCTGATGGCGGCGAGACCTTCGCGTTGCAGGTCGAGCAGATCGCGGGTCTCATCGGGCGCGATCCACCGGGCGAAGGCCGTTTTGAACACCAGAACGCCCAGCTCGCCGGCCAGGGAAGCGGTCACCTGGGCGATGCCGCGAGAGACGAGCGCGGCGGTCACGGCGTGGGAGAGCTTGGCCAGCTTGAGCAGCTCGCGCTCCCGCAACTGCTCGTTCGCCGTGATGATCCCGTTCCGCATGCGGGAGAAATCCCGGCCCCGTCCGTCCTGCAGGACCCGGCCCCCGGCATCGAGCGCCGCGGCGAGCAGACCGGCCATGGACGCGTCCGCCGGGGCGTCGGCGATCGCGCCCACGAAGGCGGCTTCGAGCTGCTCCCCGCCGGCGAACAGCACCTCGCGCTTGTCCGCGAAATGCCGGAAGAACGTGCGCTCGGTCACCCCGGCCCGCCCGGCGATCCCGGCCACGGTCGTCGCCTCGAAGCCGTCCTCGGCGAACAGCTCCATCGCCGCCCGCTGCAGACGATCCGACGCTCCAGGTGCCCAACGTGCCATGTCCGGATCGTAGCCCGAACCGAGGTGATGACAGAGCCTGACATCACGGCTATGCTGGTGATGTCAGCCCCTGACATCATTCTTGGAAGCGAGCCCAACCATGCACGTCTTCGTCACCGGAGCATCCGGATTCATCGGCCGCGCCGTCGTCGCCGAGCTCATCGCCGCCGGTCACGAGGTGACCGGACTGGCCCGTACCGAGGCATCGGCATCCGTCGTCAAGGGCCTCGGGGCGGACGTCCACCCCGGCGACCTCGACGACCTCGACCAGATCCGCCAGGGCGCGAACGCGGCCGACGGCGTCGTCCACCTCGCGAACAAGCACGACTTCGCCCACCCCGAGATCTCCAACCGCGCCGAGCGGGCCGCGGTCCAGACCATCAGCGACACGCTCGCCGGGTCCGATCGGCCGTTCGTGCTCGCGGCCGGCCTCGCTCTGCCCGGCCTCGGACGCCCGTCGACAGAGCGGGATCCCAATCCCGCCGTCGGCCCGGACTCACCGCGCGGCGGTGCCGAGAACCTCGCCCTCACCTACGCCGACCGTGGCGTACGGGTGATTTCCGCCCGCTTCGCCCCGACCGTCCATGGCGAAGGAGACCACGGCTTCATCTCCGTCATCGCCCATGCCGCCCGACGGCGCGGAGCCTCCGTCTACCCCGGCGAGGGGCACAACCGCTGGCCCGCCGTCCACCGCTCCGATGCCGCGCGCCTGGTCCGGCTGGGGCTCGAGGACGCCCCCGCCGGCACGATCCTGCACGCCGCCGCCGAAGAGGGCGTGCCCGTCCGGCGGATCGCCGAAGCGCTCGCCGACCGCCTCGGCGTGCCGGCGAAGCCCGCCCCGGCGGAGCAGATCGCCGACGAGATCCCGTTCATCGGCGGGTTTCTGGCCGCCGACTTCCCAACAACGAGCACGATCACGCGCGAACTGCTCGGCTGGCGGCCCACCGGCCCCACCCTCCTGGAGGACATCGCCGCGGGCCACTACGACCAACCCTGAACCGACCGTGATCACGGGCGACGCGGTGCCGGCCGCGCCGCCCACCCCCCACCGGCATCACCGGCGCAGGCCCACGAGCAGCGTCCACGCGGGGAACATCGTCCAGACGACGGCGCCCGGGATCCCGCCGGCGGCCCAGGCCCACGACACGTCGAAGAAGACCGTGACGAGGAAGCCGACGCCGAACGCCCCGACGGCGACCGGCAGCCCGATCACGATGGCGCGGCCGAGGCGGGTCACGGCCGCGGGCAGGGTGCCGGTGCGCGCCCCCGCGGCGCTGATCGCGCCCGCCCAGCACATGCCGGCGACGGCGCTCAGGCTCACCGGGACGACCTGGTACTCGAACGGCATCAGGCCCGTGAGCAGCAGCGCCTGCAGCACGACGACCAGGACGGCGGCGACCAGGCCGATCCTGGTCCACCCGCGGGCGCGGGCGTCGCCGGCCATGAGGCGGCCCAGGCCGCGGACCACCGGCACGAGCGCCAGGTACTGGAGCAGGACGAGGACGTCGTTGGCCGGGCCGAGCCAGCTGTCGCCGGGGTCGTCGGCCCAGGGCCGCGCGACGACGTAGAACAGGACCAGGAACGCGTCCGCGACCAGGCCCGTGACCCCGCCGGCCACCGCCTGCCGGCGCAGCGACGCGGGCAGCGGGTGCGGGTCTGTCTTCACCGGTGTCCTCCTTCACTCTCGCGAGTTGCCCGCCGGGCCGCCGATGAGGAACGGGGTCGTGACGTTCTCGTACATGAGGTGGACGAGCAGCCCCTCACGCGCGTGCGGCAGGTTGTGGCAGTGATCGACCCAAATGCCGGGGTTGTCGGCGAGGAAGGCGATGTCGTAGGACTCGCCGTCCTCGACGTTCAGGGAGTCGACCCACCAGGGGCTCCCCGTGGCGGGCACGCCGTCGCGGGCCAGCACCACCGCGCGATGGCCGTGCAGGTGCATGGGGTGCACCTCGCCGCTGTCGTTGACGATCGTCATGCGGACGACGTCGCCGTCGGCGACCGTGAACATCGGCACGTCCGGATACATGTGGCCGTTGACTGTCCAGTACAGCCCGGGGACGCCATCGAGGAAGCCCGGCCGGCGGCCCATCTCGTAGCGGAAGGCGCGGTCGGGGTGCGCCGGGTCGAAGCCGAGGGGCGCGGGGGTGCCGTAGGTCAGCAGGTCGAGCGTGGCGGCCGGGCGGGCGCTCGCCGGGACGTCGGACGGGCGGCCGAGCACCACCGACAGCGGCCCGCCGATCTGCACCCGTACGGAGCCGCCGCCGGACGGCATGGTCACCTCGAGGTCGGCCCGGCCGCCCGCCGTCACGAGGACGGCGGCGTGCTCGACCGCCGTCGGGCCGTGCAGATCGGTGCCGTCCACGGCGACCAGGCGCCACGCGGCCCCCGTGACCCACACCGGGGTGGGGCCGTTGTCGGTGTTGATCACGCGTACCCGCGCCGTGGCACCGGGCGGGGCCGGGACGGTGACGTCGGACTCGGACCCGTTGACGGTGCGGATCCCGTGGTAGAGGTGCGACAGGGCGACGACGTCGAGCGCGGCCTGCGGGCGCGCGGGCCGCACGACCAGGGCGCCGAAGAGGCCGCCCGCGACCTGCTCGTGCGACAGCTGGTGGGAGTGGTACCAGAACGTCCCGGCCCGGCGGACGACGAACCGGTAGACGAAGTCCCGGCCGATCCGGACCGCGTCCTGGGTGACCCCGGCGACGCCGTCCTCGCCGCCCGGGACGTCCACGCCGTGCCAGTGCAGGGTGACCCCGCCGGGCACCGACGCGTTGACCAGCCGCACCTGTACGAGCTGGCCCGCCACGGCCGTGATCTGCGGGCCGGGGGAGCGGCCGTTGAAGGTGTACCCGTCGATCTCGCGGCCCGACGCCAGCCGCACGCGCTGCTCGCGCGCGGTCAGCGTCACCTCGACGTCCGGCCTGCGCGCCGGGTCGGCGACCAGGGTGGTGATGTCGCGGGTGGCAGCGTTCCGGTGGTGGTGCGGCGCGACCGCCTGCCGGCCGCCGTCGGCGTACCCCATGTCCATGACGGAGTACGACCGCGGCAGCCGGCTCGCCTGCCACAGCCAGCCCAGCGGGAGGACGACGGCCAGCGTCGCGGCGCAGGCCGCGACCAGCCGCACGCGACGGGTGAGGACCATGACCCTCACACCGCCGCCGAGGCGGGCGCCTCGGCGGCGACGGGCCGGGCGCGCCGGGCCGCGTGCAGGGCGACCGCGAAGAGCGCCATCGCGTTGAGCCCGTGCAGCCCGCCCACCCACGGCAGGTCGTGGCCCGAGTAGCCGAGCATGGCCTGGACGGCGACGAGGAGCAGCACGAACGCGGCGAACTTGACCCCGCCGGGGATCCGGGCGAAGAACGAGACGATCAGGAGGAGGAGGGCGACGACGGGAATGACGAGCCCGCCGTTGATGCCGTGCACGATGAGGCCGACGACCTCCGGGAAGGCCAGGTCGTCGCTCTCCATGACGGCCTTGTCGAACACGTTGCCGGCCGAGACCCACTTGCCGAGCCCGGCGATGGCCAGGACGATCGCCGCCGCCTGGACGGCGACCTCGACGGCGACGGCGTACGCCAAGACCTTGTAGACGATTCTCATGGTGCCTGTCCTTTCGACGGGGAGCGGAGCGCCTTGACGAGCAGGGCGGCGCCGAGCGGGGCGGCGCCGAGGAGGTAGGGGACGGCGAGGTCGGCGGTGAGCGCGCCGAGCAGGGCGGCCACCGCCGCGATCCCGCCGATGACCGGGTGCGCCAGCCCGGCCCGGCCCGCCACGTACGACAGTCCCGCGAGGGCGGAGGCCGCGCCGACGGCCAGCGCGGGCGGCAGGACCGGGCCGGCGACGTGGAGCGCCGCCTCGACCGTCGCCGCCGAGGCGACCACGCCCAGCAGGGCCAGGACCACGGCGGCCGGCGCGCGGCCGGCGTGGCGGGGGCCCCAGGCGGACAGGTCGCGGTACACGAGCGAGACGGCCACGACGGCGAGCCACGCACCGGTGACGCGGACGAGCCCGAGGGCCGGCCCGCCCGCCAGGCGTCCGGCCGGGCACAGGGCCGGCTCGCCCGCCAGGCACCCGGCCAGGCAGAGCGCCGACGACGCCATCAGGCACAGCCCGCCGGCCACCCGCGTCCTCATGACCGCCAGCGTCGGCGCCACCGCGTCCCGGCGTCACGGGGCAGATGTCCCAGCCGGCCCGGGAGGCCGGGCCCCGCTATCGGGGTTCGCCGCCGAGTCCCGCTTCGCGGGCCCGGACGATGGCCGCCGACCGGTCGGTGACGTGCAGCTTCGTCAGGACGTTCGAGACGTAGTTGCGTACGGTCTTGCCGCTCACGCCGAGCCGCTGGGCGATCGCCATGTTGTCCAGGCCGCGGGCGACGAGCCCCAGGACCTCGTGCTCGCGCTCGGTGAGCTGCGGGAACGGCGACGCCACCGCGACCCGGGCGAAGTGGGCCAGGATCCGCGCGGCCACGCCGGCCCCGAAGACCGCCTCGCCACGGGCGACCGCGCGTACCGCGGCCACGATCTCCTCGGGCCCGGCGCCCTTGAGCGCGTACCCGTGGGCGCCCGCGCGCAGGGCGGCCAGGACGTTCTCGTCGTCGTCGTACATGGTCAGGATCAGCGAACGGGTGGGCAGGCCGGCGGCGCGCATCCGGGCGGTGACCGTGAGGCCGTCGCCGTCGGGCATGTTCACGTCGAGCACGGCGACGTCGGGCCGGTGCTCGACGGCCAGGCGCAGGGCGTCCGCGCCGGTGGCGGCCACGGCCAGCACGGTCATCCCGGCCTCGGCGCCGAGCAGGGCCCGCAGGCCCGACACGAAGACGGGGTGGTCATCGGCGAGGATCAGCCTGATCATGGTCCCCTCCCAGGCTCGTCGGCAGAAAGGCGCGGATGTGGGTGCCGCCGCCGGGCGGGGAGCGCATCGACCAGGCACCGCCCACCTCGGCGGCCCGTTCCCGCATGGAGCGGATCCCCACGCCGGCCGTCCGATCGGGGTCGAGCCCGCGGCCGTTGTCCCGCACGGTCACCTCCACACCGCCGTCCGACGGCGTGACCGTGGCCGTGCAGTGGGTCGCCTCGCTGTGGCGGACCGCGTTCGTGATCGCCTCGACGGCGATCCGGTAGGCCGCCGTCTCGACCGCTGCCGGCAGCGCCGGCAGCGGTTCGGCGCCGACGACCTCGATGCACATGGCGCCCGACAGGGCCGCGGCCCGCGCCCGGATCGCGCCGACGACGCCGAGCTCGTCCAGCGCGGGCGGGCGCAGCGCCTCGACCAGGCGCCGCACATCGGTCAGCGACGCGGCGGCCTCCGCGGAGATCTCGTCGAGCAGCGGACGCGCCGCCGAGCCGGGTGGTACGTCCCGCGCGGCGAGGCCGGCCTTGATCCGGATCGCGGCCAGGGTCGGGCCGAGACCGTCGTGCAGGTCGCGGCGTAAGCGCCGGCGCTCGTCCTCGCGCGAGGCCACGACCTCGGCGCGGGACCTGACCAGGTCGTCATGCAGGCGCACGGCCTGCACCGCGGTGCCCACCTGCTGTGCCAGGGAGGCGATCAGGCCGAGGTCGACGGGGTCGAGCGGGTCGTCGCTGCCGCGGGCCGAGACGCGCAGGTGCCCGATGAGCGTCCCGTGGTAGCGCAGCGGCTCGACGTGCACCTCGCCGACGGGGACGCCGTACTGCGTGGCCAGGTGACCGGCGCCGGAGCCGTCCACCAGGTCGATGGCCGCGTGCGGGACGCGCAGGGACCGGGCCACGGTCTCGACGATCGCGGGCAGCACGTCGGCGGGCAGCAGCACCGCCTGCAACCGGGTGCCGAGGCGGGTCAGCGCCGCTGACGGGTCGCGGCGGTCGCCGTACATCACCCGGTTGACCGTGCTCTGCGCCAGCGCGCGCAGCGGCGCCAGCGCGAGCGCCGCACCGGCCGCGGTGAGCGCGGCGGCCACCGGCTGCGACAACCCCAGCCCGCTGACCAGCAGCGCCACGACGGCCGCGTACCCGGCGACCAGGATCGCGACCACGCTGGCGTACACGAGCGACCGGTTCGCCAGCCGCTCGATGTCGAACAGGCGATGGCGGCGCAGCGCCACCCCGATCCCGGCCACGAACGGCAGCCCCGACAGCCCGAGGGCTCCCGGCGGCAGGGGACGCGCCGCGGCGAGCAGCTCGGGGAGGTGCCAGCCGGCCAGGCTCAGCAGCGTCGCGACCGCGCCGCCCGCCACCAGCCAGCGCATCCTGGCGCGCATCAGCGGATCGGGGTTGCGGCGGTAGGCGGCGAGGCCCCACACCGTGCTGGTGACCAGGACGGCCGCCACGACCGCCGTCTGGCCGCCGTGCACCAGCCCCAGCCAGCCGAGCGCATTGGGCACCAGTGGCGCGGCGAGCGCGCTCCAGAGTGCCATCGCGGCCGGCGGCGCGGCGTACGCGACGGTCATGGCCCGGCGGCTGCGGGCCGGCAGCGGCCGGGGCGCGGTGAACGCGATCGTGAAGGCCAGCAGTCCTCCCCAGGAGATCGAGTACGCCACGATCGTGTTGAGGTGGAACAGCCACAGCTGGGCGCCGCCGGTGGCCAGGGCCAGGACGGGCAGCCCGGCGGTGACGGTGAGCGTGCTGCCCAGCAGGCCCGCCGCGAGCACGAGCAGCGGAGCCGTCGCGGGCTCCTCGGGCCGCCGCAGATACAGCGCGACGGCCAGCCCGGCCAGCGCGATCACGAAGACGAGGTCGCCCCAGCCCTCCATGAGCAGCGGGTACGGATCGGGGCGGCCGACCCGGACCGCCACCGTCGTCGGCCGCTCGCGGACCACGTCGTAGACCAGGGTCGTGCCCGGCCGCGGACGGGGCACGAGGCCCAGACCGTCGGCGAGCCGATGCCCGGCCACACCGGTCACCAGATCACCGGTCCGCAGCCCCACCCCGCCGGGAGCGCCCGGCGCGCTCACGGGGGCGCCGAGGACCTCCACGGGGGCGCCGAGGACCTCCACGGGGGCGCCGGGGATGTCCGCTGGAGCCCCGGCGACGTCTGCCGGGGTGCCCGGGACGTTCACCACCACGCCTTCGGCGCGCCAGCCCAGCGGCACCACGCTGCCGTCCGACGGCGCGTCCAGCCCGGCGGCGGTCGCCACCACGCCCAGCACCACCAGGAGGATCGCCACTCCCGCCGGAATCCGGCGCGACCACCCTGACGGGCCCGGCCACAGTCGCCACATGGACACGCACACATCGTGACCGACACCCCGGCCGGAAAACCATCACCCGGACGCCTACGGTTTGGATGGAAAGGCGTGTCAGGGGCCGGCTCTATCTTCCTGACAACGTGAGAGCCCAGGCGAGCAGGCCGAACGCGGTCGTGGAGGCGACCACGCGGACGAGGTTCCAGCTCCGCCACCGCATCTCGCCGAACGCCTCGCGCGCCGCGGCCACGTCGATGCGGCCGGGATCCCCCGCCGCCTTGAGCGCGTCGTTGAGCGGCACGTTGACCGCCAGGGTGATGACGAAGGTGATCACGTACAGGACGAGCGCGGCGACGATCCACGGCAGGGCCGGGCGGCCGAGATGGGCCACCGCGGCGAGGAGCGTGAACAGCAGGGCGCCCAGGAAGCCGCCTCCCATGAACCACGGGTTGATGATCGCCCGGTCGAGCGCCTGGAACGCGCCCACGAAGGTGCGGTCGTCGGTCCGCTCGAGGCCCGGCATGACCGTGTGCGCGTACAGGGCGAAGGCCCCCGCCACGAGGCCCATCGACAGCGTTGCGGCCATCAGCGCCGTGATCCGCATGCCTTCCACAGAGTCCTCCCAGCGGGCTCAGCGATGTCGTCCGGCTCTCACGATCCCATCGGCTCCTTTCGTGGACCTGTCCTGAACCTGTCGCCCGGGCCACACCGAAACCCGGCGAAAGGAGGCGGTCCGCGCGACGCAAGGTTTGTGCAAGAACGATGGCATCGCCGGTGGCTACCGTAGTTCGTAGCGGCACGTGTCGACGGACCGGTTGCGGCACGACGACGCCCCACCCGCCCGTGCTGTCGTCCATCACTTCGCGACGTCAGGATAAATGTGGACATAAGGTCGAATGCCGGATTTCGGTTCGGGATTTTGGGCCCGCTCGAAGTCGTACGTGACGGCCGGCCGATCTCCCTTCCGGCGGCCAAGCAGCGGATCGTGCTCGCCACGCTGCTCCTGCGCGCCAACCGGAACGTCTCGCCGGACGAGCTGATCGAGCGGCTGTGGGCCGACGACGTTCCCCACAACGCCCGCAGCGCGTTGTACACCCACGTGGCGCGGTTGCGGCGCGCGCTGGGCGAGGACCCGGGCGGTGACGGCTCCCACCGGCTGATCCGCACGTCCGACGACGGCTACGTCATCGATGTGCCGCCCGAGGCGCTGGACCTGTCGCGGTTCCGGGTGCTGGTCGCGCGCGCCGGCGCCGGCACGGACGCCGCCGGCGCGGCGGATCTCCTCGGCCGCGCCCTGGGGCTGTGGCGCGGCCCCGTGCTGGCCGGCGTTCCGTCGGAGTCGCTGCACCGTGACGAGGTGCCGCCGGTCGTGGAGGAGCGGCTGCGGGCCGTCGACCGGTGGTTCCAGCTCGGCCTGCGGCTCGGCCGCGACGACGAGATGGTCAAGGTGCTCAAGGAGGCGACCGCGGAGCATCCGTTCCACGAGCGGCTGTGGGCGCAGCTCCTGGTCGCGCTGCATCGGTCCGGCCGCCGGGCGGAGGCGCTGGAGACGTACCGGAGCGTCGGCGCCCTCCTGCGCGACGAGCTGGGCGTCGACCCCGGCCAGGAGCTGGTCCGCCTGCACTCCGCCATCCTGGCCGGCGACCCCGACGCGGCGCGCGTGCTCGATGACGGCCACCTCCCGCCGGCCACTCAGCCGGACGATCCGCCGCCGAGCCCGGTACGCCCGCGGCAGCTCCCCTCCGACCTCGCCTCCTTCACCGGGCGCCGCGACGAGCTCGCGGCCCTGAACGCCCTCCTCGACCGCGAGAACGCTCACGCGTCGCCGCCGATCGTGATCGCCGCCGTCAGCGGCATGGGCGGAGTGGGCAAGACGGCGCTGGCCGTGCACTGGGCGCACTCGGTCGCCGACCGGTTCCCCGACGGCGTGCTCCATCTCAACCTGCGCGGCTTCGGCCCGGGCAACCCCGTCGAGCCCCATGCCGCGCTGGAGCTGCTGCTCAATGCGCTGGGCGTGGTCGGGCAGCGGGTTCCCAAGGAGACGGACGCCCGCTCGGCGCTGCTGCGCAGCGTGCTGGCCGGGCGGCGGGTCCTGATGCTGCTCGACAACGCCCGCGACGCGGCCCAGGTGCGTCCGCTGCTGCCGGGCTCGCGCTCGTTCGTGCTGGTCACCAGCCGCAACCAGCTGCGCGGCCTGGCCGTACGGGAAGGGGCGCGGCCCCTCGTGCTCGGCCGGTTCTCGCCCGGCGAGTCGACCGCCCTGCTGGCCGCGATCCTCGGCCCGGAACGGATCGGCGCCGAGCCGTGGGCCGCCGCCGAGCTGGCTCGGTCGTGCGTCCACCTGCCGCTGGCGCTGACGATCGCGGCCGAGCACGCGATGTACCGCCCGGACAGCCCGTTGCAGAGCCTGGCCGAGGAGGTGCGGGCCCAGCGGACCCGGCTGGACGCGCTGGACACCTCCGACGACCACGAGGCGAGCGTGCGGGCGGTGCTCTCCTGGTCGTACCTGGCGCTGGAGCCGCCGGCGGCCCGGATGTTCCGCCTGCTGAGCCTGCACCCCGGTCCCGACGTCGGCCCGGGGGCGGCGGCCGCGCTGGCGGGCGTCCCGGTCGCCGAGGCGCGGCGGCTGCTCGACGTCCTGGCCGACCGGTCGCTGCTGGAGAGGCCCAGCGGTGAACAGGGCCGTGAACAGGGCCGGGAACGGCACCGCTTCCACGACCTGCTCCACGCGTACGCCGCCGAGCAGAGCGCCCGGACCGACGGCGCGGCCGAACGGACGGCCGCCGTCCGCCGCGTGCTGAACTGGTACCTCCACACGGCGAGCCGCGCCGCTGACCTCGTCGAACCCACCAGGAGACGCTTCCCCGACGTGATCGACCGCGCACCCGCCGAGCCGCCCGCGCTGGAGGGCCCGGAAGGCGCGCTGATGTGGGTGGAGGAGGAACGGGCCGGCCTCGTGGCGGCCGTCGCGCTGTCGGCCGAGCACGGCTGGGACGACTTCACCTGGCGGCTGGCGCATGCGCTCTGGCGGTTCTTCCTCATCACCGGGCACGTCCGCGACTGGATCGACACGCATCTCCGGGCGCTCGACGCCGCGCGCGACACCGGCGACCCCCGCGTCCTGGCCGAGACGATGAAGAACCTCGGCTTCGCGTACTGGCGGGCCGGGCACCTCTCCGAGGCGCTGGACCACCACGGGCGGGCGCTCGTCCTCGACCAGGAGAGCGGCGACGGCTGGGGCGAGGCCAAGACGCGCAACCATCTGGGGTTCATCCACGACCGCGCGGGCCACTTCGCCGAGGCGCTGCGCCAGCAGCAGCGCTCCCTCGCCCGCTACCGGGAGGCGGGCGACCTGTGCGGCCAGGGCCGCGCGCTCGTCGGCATCGGCAACGCCTACCGCCAGCTCGGGCACCACAGCGCGAGCATGGTCCACCTCAAGAGGGCGCTCGCCATCACCTGCGAGATCGGCGACCGCTGGGGCGAGAGCCTGGCCCTCACCGCCATCGGTTTCACCCGCCTGACCGGCGGCTACGGCGCGGAAGCCACCCGCCCTCTCTACCGGGCCCTCACCATCTCCCGGGAGATGGGCGACCGCTGGGGGGAGAGCATGGCCCTCATCGTGATCGGCCTCGGCCTGCTGATCAACGGCGAGTACGGGGACCCGTCCCACCCGCTGTGCCAGGCGCTCGTCATCTCCCGCGAGATCGGCGACCGCTGGAGCGAAAGCCTCGCGCTCACCGCCATGGGGTTCGCCAGCCTGGCCTCGGGGCGGAACGCGGAGACCACGCGTTACCTCCGGCGCGCTCTCACCGTCAGCCACGAGATCAGATGCATCGCCGGCGCCGACGACCTGCTCCACGAGGCGTTCCGCACCGCCATGCCGCGGGCCGGCCACCAGACGCTCGTCTCCACGCTGTCCTTCCACACCCGCCTGCAACTCAGGCTGGCCGCCGTGGATGCCCCTCGCGCGCTCGGCCCCTCCCCGCGATGAGCGCTGATCAGGGCGCTTCGCGCTCCCACTGCCGGTAGGCGGCGACCGCGGTCGGGAGCGTGGGGAAGAGCCGCTGCTCGCCGACCGTGGCGGTCAGGCCGTAGGCGTCCAGGTACGTGCGCAGGTCCTGCTTGACCCTGGCCATGGCGAAGACGATGCCGCGCCGCTCCAGCTCCTGGCGCAGGGAGTCGACGGCGTCCAGGGCGGTGATGTCCACCTCGACGTTGGCCTCGGTGTTCAGGACGAACCAGCGGACGGGGGTGTCCTGCTGGTCGACGGTGGCCAGGGCGCGGCGGTGGAAGTCCTGGGCGTTGGCGAAGAACAGCGGCGAGTCGTAGCGGTAGATCACCAGGCCGGGGATGGTGCGGGCGGCCGGATAGTCGTCGATGTCGTGCATGCCCGCCAGGCCCGGCACCACGCCCAGGATCGCGTCATGCGGGCGGGCAACCCGGGCGAGCATCTCGGCGACCGACAGGGCCACCGCGAGCAGGATGCCGTACAGGATGTCGAAGATCAGGACCCCGGCGAAGGCGCCGAGGGCGAGCAGGAGCTCGGTGCGGCGGAAGCGGGCCAGCCGCACGAAGTCGGGCAGTGAGACGAGCCGGGTGGCGGCGTACACGACGATCGCGCCGAGGGCGGCGGTGGGGAAGTCGGCCAGCAGCGGCCCGGCGAACATGAGCACCGCGGCGACGGCGACCAGGCAGATGAGCGAGTACAGCTGGGTGCGGGCGCCGGCCGCGTCGGCGAGGGCGGTGCGGCTGCCGCTGCTGCTGACGGGGAAGCCGTGCAGCGCGCCCGCGCCCAGGTTGGCCGCGCCCAGCGCGAGGAGCTCCTGGTTGGCGTCGACCTCCTGGTGGTGGCGGGCGGCGAAGGAGCGGGCGGTCAGCATGTTGTCGCTGTAGCCGACGAGGAAGACGCCGACGGCGGGCAGCAGCAGGTTCTCCAGCGGGGGCAGCGAGGGGGCGGGCAGCCCGGCGGGGATCGCGCCGACCACCTTGATGCCCCGCGCCTCCAGGTGGAACAACGCCACGCTCAGCGTGGCCAGCAGCACGGCGAGCAGGGGCGCCGGGGCCGCGGGCAGCCGCCACTGCAGCAGGAACAGGAAGGCGAGCACCGCGGCCGCCATGATGACGGTGCCGGGATGAGCGCGGGGCAGCAGATGGACGAACGACGACACCTGCTCGATGAGGGACTCTCCCGTCACCGGGGCGCCGATGAGCTTGCCGAGCTGGCTCGCGATCATGATGACGGCCACGCCGGCGAGGTAGCCGACCAGGATCGGCCTGGACAGCAGGTCCGCGACGAAGCCCAGCCGCAGCAGCCGGCAGCCCAGGCAGAGCAGCCCGACGATGAGGGCCAGCGAGGCGGCCAGGGAGGCGTATCCGGCCGGGTTCCCGGCGGCCAGGGGGCCGATGGCGGTGGCGGTCATCAGCGCGGTGGTCGACTCGGGCCCGACCGACAGCTGGCGGGAGGAGCCCAGCAGGGCGTACAGGGCCAGCGGGGCCAGGATCGCCCACAGCCCGGTCACCGGCGGCAGCCCGGCCACGGTGGCGTAGGCCATGACCTGGGGGACGAGGTAGGCGGCGACGGTCAGCCCGGCGAGCAGGTCGCCACGCAGCCATTCGCGCCGGTAGGCGGTCAGGGTGGCCAGGCCGGGCAGGAAACGGATCACGCCCGAGGATGGCGCATGATGGCACGCGGGCGCCAGCATCACGCGCCCTGACCGGTGGAGGGAGTCCGAAGGCATGAGTTCTGACGGGTTGCGGCGCAAGCCTTACGAGAAGCGGCTGCTCCAGTTGCAGGGTGAGCTGGTGAAGCTGCAGGAGTGGGTGAAGGCGGAGGGGCAGCGGGTGGTCGTGGTCTTCGAGGGGAGGGACGCGGCGGGCAAAGGGGGCACGATCAAGCGGGTCGCCGAATATCTCAACCCGCGCGTGGCCAGGATCGCGGCGCTGCCCGCGCCCACCGAGCGGGAGCGGACGCAGTGGTACTTCCAGCGCTACGTGGAGCACCTGCCGGCCGCGGGGCAGATCGTGCTGTTCGACCGGAGCTGGTACAACCGGGCCGGGGTGGAGCGGGTCATGGGGTTCTGCACGCAGGAGGAGTACACCCGCTTCCTGCACCAGTGCCCGATCTTCGAGCGGTTGCTGGTGGAGGACGGGATCCTGCTGCGCAAGTACTGGTTCTCGGTGAGCGACGACGAGCAGGAGCGGCGGTTCCGGTCGCGGCTGGAGGATCCGATGCGGCGGTGGAAGCTGTCGGAGATGGACCTGGAGTCGATCACGCGGTGGGAGGAGTACTCGCGGGCCAAGGACGAGATGATGATCCACACGCACATCCCCGAGGCGCCGTGGTACGAGGTGGAGAGCGCGGACAAGCGGCGGGCCAGGATCAACATGATCTCCCACCTGCTGTCCACGATCCCGTACGAGGAGGTGCGGCGGGCGCCCCTGAAGATCCCGCCGCGGCCCGCCCCCAGCGGCTACCGGAGGCTGCCGCGGGTGGAGACGCCGGTCCCGGACGTGACCGGAGACCTCACCTGATCAGGGGCCGGGCTCGCGTCCGACGGCCCTGGAGCGGAACTGCGACGGCGAGACGCCGGCCCACGCCACGAACGCCTGCCGTAAGGACTCGGCGGAGGTGAACCCGCACCGGCGGGCGATGCCCGCGACCGGCTCGCGCGATCCGGCCAGCAGCTGGGAGGCCGCCTCCAGCCGCGCGTCGCGGACCAGCCGCGACGGGGTCCGGCCCACGTGCTCGACGAACAGCCTGCTCAGGTGCCGCTCGCTCACCCCGGCGAGCGCGGCCAGCCGGGGCACGCTCAGGTCGCCGGCGAGGTCGCTGATCACGTGGTCGATGACCCGCCGGACCAGGGCCTGGTCGGAGCGCGGGATCCGGTTGAACAGGCTCACCTGCGCCTGGTTGCCGGGGCGCTTCAGGTAGGCGACCATGCCCATGGCCACGCGGCGGGCGAGCTCGGCCCCGTGGTCCTCCTCGATGAAGGCCAGCGTGAGGTCGAGGGCGGCGGTGACCCCGCCCGAGGTCGCGACCGCGCCGTCCCGGATGAAGATCGGCGCCGGGTCGACGTCGACCCGCGGGTAGCGCGCGGCGAGCTGCCCCGCGTAGTGCCAGTGCGTGGTGGCCCGGCGGTGGTCGAGCAGCCCGGTGGCGGCCAGCACCGTCGCCCCGGTGCACACCGACGCGACCCGCCGCGACAGCCCGGCGAGCCGCAGGACCTGGCTGACGAACCGGGGGTTGGCGGCGGCGGCCGCGTGTCCCCGCCCGCCGGAGACGACCAGGGTGTCGATGGGGCCGTCCATCCGGTCGATCCGGTGCTGCCCGGACAGCTCGAGCCCGGAGTCGCAGCGCACGGGCCGGCCCATCGGCGTCGCGAACACCACCTCGTACGCCGGGTCGGCGCCCTGCTGGTTGGCGTGGTCGAACCCGGTCGTCACGGACGCCACGTCAACGAGCTCGATGCCGTCGTAACCGATCATGACGATCAGCCGTGCCACCATGGCCACATCGTACGGGTGCGCCGCTCGCCACGGCGATCCCGGACCTCCGGCCTAGCCGGCGCGGGGCCCGCGGCCCACTACGATGATCAATAATTGTGGTCGTCACCCGGGGGCGGTAGAAGTTGTCAGGGCCAGAACGCGTTCGTGCCGTCCTGGAGAGCAAGTTCGTGCAGCGCGGCGTCATCGCCGTGATCGTCATCAACGCGATCACCATCGGATGCGAGACGAGCGCGGACCTGATGGCGCAGGTCGGCGGGCTGTTGCACGCCGTCGACCGGATCGCGCTGGCGATCTTCACGGTCGAGATCGCCGCCCGCCTGTACGCCTACCGCAAGTCGTTCTTCGCCGACCCGTGGAACTGGTTCGACGCCGCCATCGTGGGCATCGCGCTCGTCCCGGCCTCCGGGCCCACGTCGGTGCTGCGGTCGCTGCGCATCCTGCGGGCGCTGCGGCTGGTCTCGGCGGTGCCCAGCATGCGGCGCGTGGTGGGCGCGCTGCTGACCGCCATGCCCGGGATGGCCTCCATCATCGGGCTGCTGGTGCTGATGATCTACATCGCGGCGGTGATCTCCACGAAGCTGTTCGGGGAGCTCGTGCCCGATCGCTTCGCCGACCTGCCGCGCTCGCTGTTCACCCTGTTCCAGATCATGACCGGCGACGACTGGGGCAACGTCGCGCAGGAGGTGATGGAGCACAAGCCGTGGGCATGGGTCTTCTTCATCGTCTACATCCTGATGTCCACCTTCGTCGCGCTGAATCTGTTCATCGCGGTGGTGGTCAACGCCATGCACGAGACGGAGCCGTCCCCCGCGGAGACCCGCGCGCAGGCGGAGCTGGAAGAGGTGAAGCAGGAGCTGGCGGCGGTCAACGCCAAGCTCGACCAGCTGCTGACGCGCGAGCCCACGCCCGCGGGCGGCAAGGGCCCCTGACGGGGACGGCTGCCGCCGCTACCTTCGCCGCTTGCCGCCGTAGAGGCCGACCGTCAGCGAGACGCCGAGGGCCGCCAGGGCGACCTGGATGGCGAGCTCGATCCAGTCGACGCCGCCGGTCTCGGCGACGCCCAGAACGGAGGCGATCGCGGTGCCGACGAGCGCCGCGACGACGCCGATCGCGATCGTCAGCCAGATGGGGATGCGCTGCCGCCCCGGGATGACCAGCCGCCCGAGGGCGCCGATCACGATGCCGATGATGAGTCCGGAAATGATGCCGGTGATCGCCATGCTGAACTCCCCGACGCTCGGTGGTCCGTCTGCCCCGCACAACGAACGCGCTCCACGGCCGGTTCCTGACGCTCCCAGCACGGTAGCAACAGCCCTTCCCGGGGAACATATGGCCAGGTCAGCCCCGCGTAGACGGCTTGGGCTGACGTGCTGAAATCGGGGGGTTCAGCGGCGATGACCATAAAACCAGCGGCAGTGCACGGCGTCTCACTGGCCACGTCCTTGGCGGTGGGGGCGTTCGTCCTCGCCGCCTGCGGCAGTAGCCCGGCGCGGCGGGACACGACCATGATGTCCGGAGCCGTGCCGGTCGCGACGGCGAGCGCTCAGTCGAAACCCGCTTTCGACGACGCCGACGTGATGTTCGCGCAGATGATGATCGCGCACCACCAGGAAGCCATCGAGATGGCCGAGCTGGCCACGACGCGGGCAACGTACGAGGAGACCAAAGAACTGGCGGAGAAGATCAAGTCCGGGCAGCAGCCGGAGATCGAGACCCTGCAGGGCTGGTTGAAGGAGTGGGGCAAGACCACGCCGATCAGCGAGGCGGGGCACGACGCGGCGGCCGGCATATCCGACGCGAACATCAAGACACTGCTGGACGCCCGGGGCTCGGCCTTCGACAAGGAGTTCCTCACGATGATGGCCGATCATCACGAGGAGGCGATCGCCATGGCGCGGGTCGAGCGGAAGCACGGGAAGAGCTCGAAGGCGAAGAAGCTGGCCGACCGGATCATGAAGGAGCAGCAGGCCCAGGTGACGCAGATGAAGAAGCTCCTCGCCCGGATTCCATGACGCGAGGGTCTCGACCGGGCGGGAGGTCACGGGTGACCGGCCTCGCGTCCGGGCGGGGGACGCTGGTCGGGGCGCGCGACGGGGGAGTTGCCCGTCAGCCGCGCCCTGACTGTTTTCGAGGTCGCGTGCGCTCTGGTGGGCAGCGGCACGGTTACCGCGGATGTCCGGATATGGCCGGACCTGAGCCTGCGGCGCGGAAGATCCTTTGGTGTCCGTAGAGACTTTGCCAAGGAGATCCGCATGACGCCGACCACGGTCACGCAGGCCGCCCGGTTCAGAGACCTGCACGAGGGCACGGTCCTCGTGCTCCCCAACGCCTGGGACGCCGCCTCCGCCGCCCTGATCGAGGCCGCGGGCGCGCAGGCGATCGCGACGACCAGCGCCGGCGTGTCCTGGGCCAACGGGGCGCCGGACGCGGAGGGGCTCGGCAGGGAGCGGATGGTGGCGGCGGTCACCGCCATCGTGGCGGCCGTGACGGTGCCGGTCACGGCCGACATCGAGGGCGGATACGGCGACGTCGCGGGCACCGTTCGCGCGGTGATCGAGGCCGGCGCGGTCGGCGTCAACCTCGAGGATTCCCCCGGCCCCGACGGCATGCCGCTCCTGTCACCCGCGGACCAGGCCCGGCGCATCGCCGCGGCGCGGGCGGCGGCCGACGCCGCGGGGGTCGAGCTGTTCGTCAACGCCCGTACCGACGTCTACCTGGCCGGTGCTCCGGGGGACCGGCTCGCCGAGGTCGAGGAGCGGGCGCGGGTCTACGCCGAGGCCGGGGCCGACGGGCTGTTCGTGCCGGGCCTGCTGGACCTGGACGCCATCGCCCGCCTGGCCGGCGGGCCGCTGCCGCTGAACGTGATGGCCGGGCCCGGAGCCCCGCCGGTGGAGCGGCTGGCGGCGGCCGGCGTCGCGCGGGTCAGCGTCGGCTCGGCGATCGCCCAGGCCGCCTACGCGTGCGCCGCGCGGGCGGCCGCCGAACTGCTCGGCGGCGGCACGTACGCGACGCTCGACGGCGGCCTCGACTACGGCGGCCTCAACGCGCTCCTCCGATGAGGACACCGTCCTCGCCTGCGCTCACCGGTCCCGAGGTCACTTCTCGCAGGTGAGGCGGGGTTCGGCGTCGTAGACGGTGTGGAAGCGCTGCTTGCGCAGGACCTTGCCGTCCTTCTTGAAGATGCGCCACACGTCGATGGCGAAGCCCTCCGAGCCGTCCATGGGGATGCACTCGTCCCCCTTCTCGCTGAGGGTCTCGACGGGCTTGACGTTGTAGCGGTCGGAGCTCTGCGACTCGATGTCGTAGCGCTTGGTGCTCCAGAACTGCACGGTGACCGAGGTGCTCGTGTACGAGGTCTTGATCAGGACGCCGTGGCGGGAGTCGTTGCGCCAGCGGAAGTCCGGCTGGGGGAAGGAGACCGTGGACTCGCGCCCGGCCGGGTAGCGGGAGATGTAGTACTGGTGGGCCCGGTGCTGGACGTCCTGGAAGCCGCCGAAGAAGACGGCGTTGAACATGGTGGTGGCGAACTGGGAGACCCCGCCGCCGACGTCGTTGACGAACCGGTTGTTGAGGATCATCGGCGCCTCGACGAAGCCGCGGGCCTTGTCGCGCTTGCCGACCACGTCGTTGAGGGAGAACGTCTCCCCGGGCTGCACCACGTAGCCGTCCACGATGTCGGCGATGGTGTGGATGTTGGTCACGCGGGGCGCGCAGCACGGGTGCTGGGTGGTGAACGAGCTGACCTGCTCCTTGACGCCGAGCTTGGCCGCCTCGGCCGTGGTCACCCGGGGCTGCCGGGCCGTGGCGGGCAGGTCGACGCGGCGGCTGCCCGCCGCCACGGCCTCGGCGATGGCCGGGCCGAGCGTCTTGATGTCGGCGCCGTGGCCGGCCCGGGAGGGGACGACCTTCGGCTTGCCCTTGACGATCGTGAAGGAGGCGTCCTTGGGCGGCGTGATCAGCAGCGACTTGGCCATGTCCGCGGCGATCTTGCCGGCGTCGTACGACGGGCGCAGGCCGCCCTTGCCGTCGGGGACGAAACGGAGACCGGCGGCCAGCTGCTCCCTGGACACGGTGGCCTGCTTGCCGCCGCTGGCCAGCGTGAGCGGGGAGGCGATCGCGGTGCGCGCCGTGGCGGAGGCGACCTCCTTGACCTGGGCGGCGGTGAGCGCGGGAGGAGTCACCTGGAGCTTCAGCTCGACGGAACTGCGCCCGGCCGCGAAGGCCGCCCGCACCGCCTGGGCCGCTCCGTCGCGGTCCAGCGCGCGTCCGGGCTTGGGCAGGACCGTGCGCGGCTCCAGCCCCTGGTAGCGGACGCCGCCCTGCACCGGCTTGGTGTCCACGCTCTTGGCCAGGCCGGCGAGCCCGGCGGCCAGCCGCTGCTCGTCCACGATGACCCGGGGCGGGAGCTGCCGGCTGCCGAAGAGGGAGCGGGCGATGCCGACCGGGGTGGCGGCCCCGGCCATCGCGGCCTCGATGGTGGCCCGGGCGTCGAAGTCGAGCCCCAGCTCGGCGGGCGTGAGCTGGACCCGCTTGCCGCCCGCGACCAGCGTCATCGGCTGCCGTACGCGCTGGGCCAGCTGCCGGTCGAGGTGGGAGCGGGCGGCCTCGGGCGCCAGCCCGCCGATGTCCACGCCGTCCACGCGCGTGCCCGGGGGAACCTTGCCGGCGAGCGAGATGGCGGGCACGGCGTAGCCGAGCACCGCGACCAGGATGACGGCGGCGGTGATGATGAGCACGCGCCGCGAGCGAGGGGCGCTCACGACGGCGCCTGAGTGTGCATGAGGCCCGGGTGCGGGCCGCCGGCCGGGAGGGGCCCGGATCCGGTAACTGTGATGTCCATTTGGTCTTGGATACGGCTGGCGACCCGTTCAGAGTTCTCCGCCGACCTGACCTGCGATGATGCCCGGGGGTCGCGCATAGTGACGGAGTGTACTAGCAGATGTAGTAGGCGCGTCACCGCCGGACGACGGGCACCGGCTGGTCACGGCGGGCGGCCTCCGCCCTGACCCGCTTCCGCAGCTCCTTCGCGTGCCGGACGAACGACCACGTACGGCCCACCGCACCGCCGGCCAGGCTCCAGTCGTTCAGCGCCCGCTCCACCTCGACCTCCAGCAGGTCGCCCGAGCCCGTCGTCGATCCCAGCAGCACGACGTTCTCCTGCCCTCCGGTCCCCGAGGACCGGTGGAACGTCAGGCACACCGGCCCCGGCGAGCCCGTCACCCCGGCGGGCAGCAGCACCTCGAACCTGCGCCTCGTACGGACGACCGAGCGGGCACGCACCGTCACCGGCAGGCCGTCGGCCACCATCGAGACGACGGGCGGGCCGAGGCCCATCGCCCGCGCGGCGTGGGGCCGCCAGTCCACCGGCGGCGCCGACCGGCTCGGCAGCCGGGGCCCCGACGGCGCCAGGTCGGACCGGGGGAAGCCCGTCCCGCCCGGGCAGGTCCAGGTGCGGGGCGCGGAGGAGAGGTCGCCCTCCGGCCACCAGGTGACGCGTTCGGGGGTCACCTCCACGTAGATGCGGGCGAAATACCAGGTCAGCCCCCTGAGCAGGAACAGCGGCGCGTCGGCGAGCCCGCTCCCGGCCTTGGTCAGCGCCTCGCGGACGTACCGGTCGGTGTTGGCCTGCAGGTCGGCGTCGCGTACGGCGGCCCGCCCCTGGACGAGCACCACGGGCGGCCGATCGAGGCCGCTGCCCGCCGGGTCGGAGTACAGCAGCGCCACGCGCGGGTCACGGCGGGCGCGTTCGGCCTTGTCGGGGTAGGACAGGCCGGTCGTGACGTCGAGCGTCTCGCCCTTGCCGACGTACGGCGTGACCGGCCAGGTCACCGGGCGGCCGGCCCGGGTCAGCGAGGTGTACTCGCACACGGACGAGCGCTCGAACACCTGCCGCACCTCCGCGGGCAGGACCCCGCCCGCGGGGGCTGTGGTCGTGAAGCCTGTGATCATCGCCTGTCTCCCTTCCGTCCTCCGGAGACAGTGTGCGGAAGGCTTCTCCTGAACGTCTTGGCGCTCACTTGCGGACGTCTTGGACCCCGGCTCGACGCCGTATCGAGCCGGGGAGCGGCTCAGGCTAGGGGGTCCATCTGATGCCGGGGTTGACGCCGCCGGTCCAGTTGAAGGTGGCCATGTTGTCCCACTGGTCGCCGGTGCCGTTGATGTTGGCCGGGTCCCAGCCGTTGCCCTGGATGGCGTACCAGGTCGGCTCCCAGTAGAAGACGCCGATCGCCCCCGCGCTGCGGGCGGTGTTCTGGACGGCGGTGAAGTTGCTCGCCTGCCCCGCCCAGGTGGCCGGGTAGCCGGAGCACGGCGCCGAGCCGTTGATCGCGTTCGGCTCGCTGTCGGCGTTGTTCGCGGTGAACGGGTAGGCGGTCTCCGCCACGATGACGGGCTTGCCGTAACGGGTCCGCACGTCGTTGATCACGCTGGACAGGGTGGACTGCGAGCCGTGCCACATGCAGTAGTACGACAGGGCGGTGATGTCCCACGGCACGCCCTTGGCGCGGATCCCGTCGTAGAACCAGCGGGCGTTCGCGAGGCTGTCGGCGTCCGCGGTGTGGATGATCACCTGGGTGCCGCTGTTGCACGCCTTGGTCGCGTTGTAACCGGCCTTCAGCAGCAGGCTGAGGTTGGTGAAGTCGTTGTTGATGACCTTACCGTCGTTCCAGAGCATGCCGACGTTGATCTCGTTGCCGATCTGCACGCTGTCCGGCGTGGTGCCCTGCGCCTTGAGACTGGTGCAGATGTCGTACGTGTAGTTGTAGACGTCCGTCTGGAGCTGGGCGATGCCGTGACCGGCCCACGCCGCCGGCTTGAACTGCTTGCCCGGGTCGGCCCAGGTGTCCGAGTAGTGGAAGTCGATCATCAGGCCGAGTCCCTTGGCCTTGACCGTCCTGGCGTAGGCCAGCACCTTCGCCTTGTTGTTGTAGCCGCTGGCCGGGTTGTTCCAGATGCGCAGCCGGGCGTAGTTGACTCCGGCGCCGATGAGGATGTCCAGCGGGTCGGCGGCCGTCCCGGAGGCGTTGTAGTACCTGGCCCCCAGGTCCAGGCTCCGCTGGAGCGAGGAGATGTCGGCGCCGCGCATGCTCAGCGTGGCGGCCTGGGCGGGCGTCGCCGGCGCGACCGCGATCAGCGCCGCGAGTGTCAGCAGGAGGGTGACCCGGATCCTTCGTAAGTGGTACGTGGTCATGATCGGTCCCGTTGATAGAGCCGAATTCCGGACTGTGTGCACGTTCACGGACGCATGTGGCGACGAGCGGCCCGAAAAATGCGCCTTTGGGGGGCGAAAGCGGCCTTATGCATACTGTGAACGTTCACAGACTGCTTGAGCATGAGGATAAAGAAGAATCCGGCACTCGGGAAGAGCGAGTTTTCCGGCATCCGGGAATCGTTGTTCCGCGCTCCGGGCGGCCGAGCCACCATCGTTCCCACCGGCCGCCGCACCACGAAGGAGTCGCCGTGTCGAGCATCCCCCGCGATCAGTGGTACGTCGCCGCATACGGGCGAGAGATCGGCCAGGAGCTGTTCACCCGCACCATATGCGGTGAGTCCATCCTGTTCTGGCGCACCCGCGCCGGGACCGTCACCGCCATGTCCGACCGCTGCGTGCACCGCCGGTTCCCGCTGTCGCAGCCGCCCAGCCGGCTCGTCGAGGACCAGGTGGTCTGCGGCTACCACGGCTTCACCTACGGCGCCGACGGCGGCTGCGTCGCCGTCCCCGGCCAGACCAGGGTGCCGCGTACCGCCCGGTTGAAGAGCTACCCGGTCGTCGAGCTGGACTCCTTCGTCTGGGTCTGGATCGGCGACCCCGCCCGGGCCGACGCGGCCCGCATCCCGCGCGCGCCCTGGCTGGACTCGCCCGAGTACACGACGGTGTCGGGGATGGAGCCGCTCCAGGCGCGGTTCGGGCTGCTGGTGGACAACCTCATGGACCTGTCGCACGAGACGTACCTGCACGGCGGGTACATCGGCACCCCCGAGGTGGCCGCCACCCCGATCACCACCACGGTGGACGAGGAGGCCGGGATCGTGTACGTCAGCCGCCACATGGACGACGCCGAATGCCCGCCGTTCTACGCCAAGTCCACCGGGCTGACCGGCCGCATCATGCGCTGGCAGGACATCGAGTACACCCCGCCGTGCCTGTACAAGCTGCACTCCCGCATCGCCCCGCTCGGCGTGCTGCCCAACGCCGACGGCGGCGACCCGGACGCCTTCCACGTCGAGGTCGTGTACGCGATCACGCCCGAGACCGAGCACTCCACGCACGACTTCTGGGCGGTGGCCCGCGACTTCGCCCTGGACGACCAGGGCGTGTCCGACTTCCTGGCCGAACAGAACCGCACGGTGGTGCTGCAGGACGTGGCCGCGCTCGACGTGCTGGAACGGGTGATCGCGACCGAGCCGGCGGGCTACCAGGAGCTGTCGATCAACATCGACACGGGCGGGCTGGCGGCCCGGCGCATGCTGGCCGGACTGGCAGGGCAGGGCGCCCCGGCCCGGCAGGCGTGACGGGCATGGAGCCCGGACACGTGCCCACCCGGCGTGGGCTGCTCCGCGTGGTCTGGCTGCCGGGGAGCGACCTGCTCCAGGGCACCTGCCACTGCGGCGCCGTACACGTCGCCGACGGGCCCGTCGAGGTCTGGGAATGGCTCCTCGGCCACCCGGCCGGCCACAACACCCCCACGAACCCGCCGCCCCCCGACGCCCCTGTCGGGACGGCGCGTCCGGACGCCCTGTCGGGGACGGGAGGCGCCCGATGAGCGCTGAGCGCAAGCTGGTCGTGCAGGCTCGCGACCCGGTCGCCGACGGGGTCGTCGCGCTCGACCTGCGTGACCCGGCAGGCGCCGAGCTGCCCGTATGGGAGCCCGGCGCGCACATCGACCTGGTGCTCGGCGGCGACCGCGTCCGCCAGTACTCGCTGTGCGGCGACCCGGCCGACCGCACGACCTGGCGCGTCGCCGTGCTGCGCGAGCCGGACGGCCGGGGCGGCTCGGCGTACGTGCACGAGGACCTCCACCCGGGCACGACGGTCCTCGCCCGAGGCCCGCGCAACCACTTCCCGCTCCACCCGGCACCCCGCTACCTGTTCGTCGCCGGAGGCATCGGCATCACGCCCATCCTGCCGATGGTGCGGGCCGCCGACGCCGCCGGCGCCCGGTGGCACCTGGCTTACGGCGGTCGTACGGCGGGCTCGATGGCGTTCGCCCGCGACCTCGAAGCCGCGCACGGAGACCGGGTGGAGCTGCGCCCACAGGACGAGCACGGCCTGCTCGACCTCGACGCCCTCCTGGCGCGGGCCACCCCGGACACCCTCGTGTACTGCTGCGGCCCCGCCCCGCTGCTGGCGGCGGTCGAGAGCCGCTGCGCGGACCGGCCGTCCGGCACGCTGCACGTGGAGCGCTTCGAGCCCAAGGAGGCGGCCGACCCCGTACGGGCGGAGTCCTTCGAGGTCGAACTGGCCGTCACCGGCGTCACCCTCACCGTGCCCCCGGACTGCTCGATCCTCGACGTCGTGCTGGAGGCCGGCGTGCAGGTCCTATCCTCGTGCCATGAGGGGACGTGCGGCACCTGCGAGACCGGGGTGCTGGCCGGCGCGGTCGACCACCGCGACTCCCTCCTCACCTCCGAGGAGCGGGCGGTGAACGACACCATGTTCGTCTGCGTCTCCCGCGCCGCCTGCCCCAGGCTGGTCCTCGAACTCTGACCAGGGAGCCGCCGATGCAGATCCCAGCCCCCAGGCAAACGGCCGAACGCACCGGCCCGGTCGTGGCCCGCGCGCTGCAGATCCTCGGCGCGTTCACGCCCGACCGGCGCTCGCTCACCCTCAGCGAGCTGTCCCGGCACTCCCGCCTGCCGGTCTCCACGGTGCACCGGCTGGCCGCTGAGCTGCTGGCCTGGGGCGCGCTCGAACGGGATCCGGCCGGGTGCTACCACATCGGCCTGCGCCTGTGGGAGATCGGCTCGCTCGCCCCGCGCGGCCTGGGCCTGCGCGAGGCCGCGCTGCCGTACCTGGAGGACCTGTCCCAGGTCACCCGCGAGAACGTGCAGCTGGCCGTCCGGGAGGGCGCCGAGGTGGTGTTCGTCGAACGGATCGCCGGGAGCAAGGCCGTGCCCGTGCTGACCCGGGTCGGCGGCCGCTTCGCGCTCACGGCCACGGGCGTCGGGCTGGTGCTGCTCGCGTACGCGCCGGCCGAGGTGCAGGAGCAGGTCGTGGCCGGCCCCATGACCCGCTACACCGAACGGACCATGACCACCCCGCGGCAGATCCGCGCCGCGCTCGCCGACACCCGTGCCCGCGGTTACGCCGTCAGCGACCGGCAGGTCACCATGGACGCCCTGTCGGTCGCGGCGCCGATCCACGACGCCCGGGGCGACGTCGTGGCCGCGGTGTCCCTCGTGGTCCACCACGGCAGCACGTCGCCCCACGCGCTCGCCCCGCTCCTGCGCACCAGCGCCCGCGCCATCTCCCGCGCGCTGCCGCCGTCCACCCGAGGCTCGTGACGGGCCCGGTCACGGTCGGGTCGTGACGGGCCCGGTGATCCTCGGATCGTGACGGCTGAGGTCAGCCGATGCGGGCCAGTTCCTCCTCGGTGAGCTCCAGGTCGGCGGCGCCGATGGAGTCGAGGATCGTCTCCGGCCGGCTGGCGCCGGGGATGGGGATGACGACCGGGCTGCGGGCCAGCTCCCAGGCGAGGCAGACCTGCTGGGGGGACACGCCGCGCGCCTCGGCGATCTCGGTGAAGGCGTCCCGCCGGCTCAGCTCCCCGGTACGGCCGATGCCGCCCAGCGGCGACCAGGGCAGGAACGCCAGGCCGAGCTCGGCGCAGACGTCGATCTCGGGCTCGCTGGAGCGGAAGCGCGGAGAATACTCGTTCTGCACGCTCACCAGGCGCTCACCCAGGATGTCGTGGGCGAGCCTGATCTGCTCCGGATCGGCGTTCGAGATGCCGGCCATCTGGATCTTGCCGGCGTCGTGCAGGTCCTTCAGCGCGCCGATGGTCTCCGCGTACGGCACCTTCGGGTCGGGCCGGTGGTGCTGGTAGAGGCCGATGCTCTCCACGCCGAGGGCCTTGAGCGAGCGCTCGCAGGCCTCCTTGAGGTACGACGGGTCGCCGTTCACGGACCAGCCGCCGCCGGCGACGCGGGTGTGGCCGCCCTTGGTCGCGACCAGCACCGTGTCGGCGTCGCCGCCCCAGCGGGCCAGCGCGAGGGCGACCAGGCGCTCGTTGTGGCCGACGTCGTCGTGCGAAGGCGTGTAGGCGTCTGCCGTGTCGATCAGCGTGACACCGGCCTCCAGGGCCGCGAGCAGGGTGCGGATCGACTGGTCCTCGTCGGGCATGTGCCCGGCCACCGACATGGGCATGGCGCCGAGCCCGACGGCCCCGACCTGGCGGTTTCCGATGGTGCGCGTTCGCATGGCGTTGTGCATGGGTCCACCCTGCCCGCTGGAGCGCGCTCCAGGTCAACTTTCGCGCGCCGGCGTCCAGCGCATGGCCAGGAGCAGGGTGTCGTCGCTGTGCAGCACCTCGCGGCGCATCATCCGTACGAGGGTGTCGGTCAGCTCGTCCACCGGCAGGTCCCGGTGCCGGCCCGCCAGCTCGGCCAGCTCGTCCAGCCCCGCGTTGAGGTCGCGCCGGGCCTCCACCAGCCCGTCGGTGTAGAACAGCACCAGCGTGCCGGGCCCCAGCCACCGCTCGGCCACGTGGTCGCTGCCCGGATCCGGGTAGCCGAGGCCGCGCCCCCACGCCTCCAGGTACGTCGCCGGCTCGCCGGGCGCCACGATCAGCGGTGGCGGGTGGCCGCCGGTGGCCACCCGGAGCACGCCGGTACGGGGGTCGAAGCGGGCCACCAGTACGGTGCCGGCCAGATCGGGGTAGACCGGCTGCAGGATGGCCGCGGCGCGCTCCACGACGTTCTCCAGCGGCAGCCCGGCCAGGGAGAGCACGCGGACGGCGTGGATGATGTTGAGCGCGGCGCGGGTGCTGGCCACGCCGTGGCCGGCCGCGTCCACCACGACGACGTGCAGTTCGCCGCCCGGCATGATCACGACGTCGTAGAGGTCGCCGCCGGTCGGAGCGTCGTCCTCGGATGAGGAGTAGTAGACCGCCAGCCGCGCCTGCTCCACGTGCGGGATCGGCGGGCGCAGGGCGTCCTCCAGCTCGCGGAAGATCGCCCGGTGGGCCCGCCTGAGCCGTACGTCGCGCTCCTCCAGCTCCGCGACCAGGGCCAGCACGTCCTGGCGGGCGTCGGCCAGCTCGCCCTCCAGCGTGCGGATCCGCCGCAGCGGCTCATCGGGGACGGACTTCACATCGCCCCCCGCCCATGCCGAGGCTGCTCGACCACCAGCCCCCCTGTCCGTAGCAGTCGCGGGCCAGCTCGCTCACCGCCGTGATCAGCTTAGACCGGGAGGCCGGGCCGAAGCCGTCTTCCGGGGCCGCGGCGCGTACGGCGTGCCGCGCGGCGAAGCAGACGGCTGGCGACAATGCGGTGATAAGCGCATTTGTCGGGCCGGATCCGCCCTATGATCCTGATGATCGACTCCGTGAGGAAGGGCACCTGTGGGCGAGAAGTCGGATGAGTGGAAGAGCGCGATCGACACGACCAGGCCCAGCATCGCCAGGGCCTATGACGTCGTCCTGCACGGCAAGGACAACTTCGAGGTCGATCGCGCTTTCGTCGCGGAGATCGTCAAGGTCATCCCGGAGATCTACGACGTGGCCGCCTACAACCGCCAGATCCTGGACCGCGGCGTCCGTTTCATGATCGACCAGGGCATCACGCAGTTCATCGACCTCGGCTCGGGGCTGCCGACCGTGGAGAACACCCACCAGGTCGCGCAGCGCGCGAACCCGGAGGCCCGCGTGGTCTACGTCGACAACGACCCGATGGTGCTGGCCCACGGCCGGGCCCTCCTGGCCGAGAACGAGCGCACCGCGGTGGTCACCTCGGACCTGCGCGACCCGGTGGCGATCCTCGGCGACGAGGCCGTCAAGCAGCTCATCGACTTCGACCGCCCGGTCGGCGTGATGCTGGTCGGCATCCTGCACCACCTGCACGACGACGAGGACCCGCAGGGGATCGTCGATGCGTACATGGCCGCCGTCCCGCCGGGCAGCTACCTCTTCATCACCCACTTCTGCGACTCGAGCGCGGAGTCCCGCGACGCGGAGAAGCAGTACCTCGCGCTCCTCGGCACCGGCAGGTTCCGCACCGTCGCGGAGATCACCGGTTTCTTCGAGGGGTTCGAGCTGGTGGAGCCGGGCGTCGTGCCGCTGCCGTTGTGGCGTCCGGAGGCGGACGTCCCCGAGGAGCTGACCGTGGGCCAGCGCCTCATGTTCGGCGGCATCGCGCGCAAGCCCTGATCGTGTCGTCGCGCCGGGGCACCGAGCTGAGCCGGGCGGTCATGGACCTGGCCCGGCGGCAGGGCGCGGCTCCCGAGCTGATGTACGTCGTGGACCTGCCCGGGTATGAAGTGTCCGAGCAGTCGGTCGGCGTGATCAACGACGACGGTTTCGGCGCGGTCTACACCTCGCCCGACGGCAAGCGGGTGGAGCTGCGGATCGACCGCGGGCCGTACGTGCGCACGGGCACGTGCGAGCGCGACGGCGGCGGCTGGTACGCCGTGAACGGCGGCGAGCAGGAGTACGTCGCCGTGCGCAAGGACCACCACATCCGGCTGATCTGCCCGGTCGGCCAGGTGGACCGGGCGGTGCTGAAGCAGGCCGCGCAGGGCGCCCGCCCGGCGACCGGCACGGGCCCGCCCGCTCCCTCGCCACCGGCCCCGGTGGAGCGCGGCGATCTGCCCCGGAACGGCGACGCCGCTCCCATCCGGCGGAGAGGACCCGGCGGCTGAGAGCGGGGCCAGGATGTCCCCGCCCCCGCCCCCGCTCCCGCGGTCACTTCACGAGGTAGCGAGGGCCAGGGTGTCCCGGCCCCCGCTACCGCGCTCACTTCACGAGGTAGGCGTCGGAGAGGATCTGCTGGACGGAGTTGCCGTCCTTGTCCTGCGCCTCGACCTTGATCGAGATGCTGCCGGGGCCCTTGGGGTTGAGCACCAGCACCTTGCCGCCGGGCAGCACCGTGGCCCGGGTCCAGTGCGCGCCCTTGTCACCGGAGATCCAGGCCGCCCGCAGCGACGACGAGCGGCCGCCCTCGGTCCTGACGGTGAAGGCGAACGGCCGGCCGCCCTGGACCGTGTCGTTCTCCGGCAGGCCGAGCTCGTACCGCAGCCGGATCATCGGCACCTGCGCGCAGGGCTGCTTGTCCTCCCACAGCACGGAGTCCAGGCAGGGGTAGGGGTTGCTGTCGCCCGTGGGGCGGGCGGAGCGGAACGTCCAGCTGGTCTCCACGCCGGTGCCGGCGTGCTTGCCGGGGAACGCGTCCTTCCACGAGCTCGTCAGCCGGTACGTGCCGGACCCGGCGGGGACGCCGTAGTAGGGCACGCCCAGGTCGTCGTACTGCGGCTTGACCTCGGCGGCGCCGCTGAACAGCCGGAGCTCCTCGGTCCCCGGCGCGCCCTGGTACATGTGGGTCGGGTCGGAGGCGTCGGAGTAGTAGCCGAAGCCGATCGGGCTGAGCGCGCGCAGCCGCAGCCGGTCACCCTGGCGGCAGCCGTCGCAGTAGATGACGGGGGTGACCCAGTCCGGCAGGCCGGCGCCGGCCGCGAACTGCGAGGGCATGATGGCCTCGTTCCAGTCCTCCCGCTCCTTGGTCGCGTGGTTGAAGCCGCGGGCCGAAGCGGCGAAGCGCGCGCCGCCCGAGGCAGGGTCGATGAAGGTGAACTCACGCTCCCACAGCACGTCCCGGCCGGGCGCGTTGTAGTACTCGGTCCTCGCCGTGGGCCCGGCGAAGGCGTGCGAGCCGCGGATGCTGAAGCGCTGCTCGGGGTTGTAGGTGTGGTTGACCTCGGTGAAGTTCGTGTACGGGCCCCACGTGCCGGGCTGGGGGGCGAACCGGGCGTGGTAGGTGGTGTCGATCTCGGTGAGGTCGCGCGCCTTCGGGGCGAAGCTCAGCTTGCCCGCCGTGGTCCCCTTCACGTAGTAGGCCAGCTTGTACTCGAACGGTGTGGTCGGCGTGACGCGCAGGGCGGCGCTCGGGTACGGCTTGCGGGCCAGGGCCTGGCCGAGCCGGTCCGCCTCGCCGCTGTCGATCCACAGCACCGGGATCTTGTTGTGGTCCGTGTAGTGCGAGTCGCTGAGCAGCCAGGCGAACCGGTCGCTGGTGACCACGCCGGCGGCCCCCACCTTGATCGCCAGGTCCACGTCGGCCGTGAAGAGGTCGAGCGAGTCCCTGGCCGGAAGGTAGACGAGCTTGCCGCGCGCGTCCGCGCCGCCGCGCACGTCGTCGCCCGTGGTCAGGCTCAGGCGCTGGTCGGCGGCGAACTTCGGCACCAGCGGGTCGTGCTCGCTGACGTAGTGCGGGTTGAGCCGGAGCCCCGGCACGGCCAGCTCGACCTCCGGCGCCCGGCGGATCTGGTCGAACAGCACCGTGGAGGTGCCCACCGTGGGCGCCTTGCGCACCGGCGTGACCCAGAACCTGCCCCTGTTCACGGGCTCGTAGCTGAGCAGCGACGCGCCCGCGTACATCTGGCCCGAGGCGGTCGTGCGGGCGACCATCAGGTTCATGAACACCGGCTCCGACGTGCGCGGCGTGCTCACCTGGATCTGCTCGAGCTCGGTCGCGTCCAGGGTCACCGTGGTGTCGCCGTCGAGCTTGATCTCGGGGGCGAGCAGCGTGGCGTACTGGATCTGCCGGTCCGGCCTGGTGTACCACCAGGGCATGTCGCCGATGGAGTAGACGCCGCCGTGCGCGAGCTTGAGCTCGGTCTCCACCGTGCCGGGCGTGTCGGTGGTCCGCCAGTTCGCGGTGGCCGTGGTCATCGGCTCGCCCTGGAGGAGCGGGTCGGTGTCGCTGACCCGGAGGGCGGTCAGGACCCCCGGGTTGAGCGTCCATTCCGGCTTTCCGACCAGCTTGACGCGTACGGTGTCCAGCTTGGCGCCCTTGTGGAGGGCGATCGGCGCGGTCAACCGGGTCGTGCCCGCGGTGGCCGTCAGGCGGCCCTCGTACCAGCCGGGGTCGCCGAGCGTGGGCTCGATGGTGAGGTCCGCGCTCGCGGTGCCGCCCGCGGGGACGGTCAGCGACGACGGGGTGAGCGTGGCCATCCCGGCGGGCGGCTGGGCGTCACCACGCTTGAGCGTCATCGACAGGGCCAGCGTGACGGGGTCCTTGCCGGTGTTGCGGAAGGTCACCTTCCTGGCCAGCGTCTGGCCGGTGTACGGGTCGGTGAACCCCGCGTGCACCGTCGCCAGGTCGTCGAAGACCTGCTGGGTGACGGCCTGCCCGATGTCCAGCCGGCCCGAGCCCTGGTCGTAGACCGTGCCGTCGGTCGGCTTCGCGGTGCCCGTCAGCGCGGTCTTGAGCTGCTCGGGCGTCCAGTCGGGGTGCTGGACGGCGAGGATCGCGGCGGAGGCGGCCACGTGCGGGGCGGCCATCGAGGTGCCGGACGCCGCGGTGTAGTTGTCGTCGATCGGGCCGCCGCCCGGGACGCTGCTGCCCTCGCCGAGCGAGGTGCCCGCCGCGCGCGCGGCGATGATGTTCACGCCGGGCGCGGTGATCTCCGGCTTGATCGCGAAGTCCTCGCTCAGGCGCGGGCCGCGGCTGGAGAACGAAGCGATCTTGTCGGCCGAGTCCACCGCGCCGACGGTGAGCGCCGAGGTCGCCGCGCCGGGGGAGGCGATGGTGTACCGGCCGGGGCCCGAGTTGCCCGCAGCGACCACGAACAGCGTGCCGTACTCGGCGGTCAGCTCGTTGGCCGCCTGGCTCAGCGGGTCGGTGCCGTCGGTCGGGTTGCTGCTGCCCAGGCTCATGTTGACCACCCGGACGCGCTCGGTGGCCGCCTGCCACTGCATCGCCGCGATGATCTCGGAGTTGTTGCCGCTGCCCGTGTCGTCCAGGGCCTTGGCGATGGTCAGCTTGGTGCCGGGGGCGACGCCCTTGTACTTGCCGCCGGAGGCGGCGCCGCTGCCGGCGATGATCGACGCCACGTGGGTGCCGTGACCGACCCGGTCGGTGACCTCGTCGGGGTTGCCGCCGCCCGGCATGCCGGCCGGGACGAAGTTGCGGGACGCGACGACCCTGCCCTGCAGGTCGGGGTGCGCCAGGTCGATGCCGCTGTCGATGATGCCGACCTTGGCGCCCGTGCCGTCGTAGCCGGCCGCCCAGGCGGCGGGGGCGCCGATCTGCGGGTTGCTGACGTCGTCGAGCGCCTTGGCCTTGCCGTCGAGCCACACCTTGCGCAGGCCGCTCGTCAGGGCCCTGGCGTCGTTCCGGCCCCCTCCCAGGGACTGCCAGAACGCGGCGGCCTGCTTCTTGTCCACCTTGATCGCGGCGCCGTCGATGCTCTCCAGCACCATCGGCTCCGTGCCGCCCTTCAGCGACCTGGCCTTGCCCGCCAGGTCGGCGGCCTTGGTCTGCGGCTGGTACTGGACGATGAGCGGCAGCTGCGCGGTCTTGGCGTCGCCGTAGCCGTTGGCCGCCAGGTAGTCGACGTTGAACAGCTCCTTGTCCAGCAGGCCCCCGCTGACGTAAGGGGCGGCGTCAGCGGGGATCACGTAGTAGCCGTGGTCGTCCTGCTGAGCCTGGTACGTCCGCGCCTCCGCACCCTCGACGGGCTCCAGCGTGGCCGAGGCGCGGCCCGAGGCGTCCTTCGCGTAGGTGACGGTGTCCCCGGTGATCAGCGTGATCTTGACCGCCGGCAGGCCGGTCACCGGCGCGTTCGCCCTCGTGGCCGCCCTCGTGGCCGCCCCCGTGGTCGCCGTCGTGGTCGCCGTCGTGACGGTCGCCGCGACGGCCGCCTGCGGGACCGCGGCGAGCGGCGCCGCGAGTAAGGACGCGAATAAGGCCACGAGTCCGCGGCGCCGGGGGGTGGACAGCATACGCACACCTTTCTCCAGACCTGGGAAACGCCGGAGATCGTTTCCTCGCTGACCTAATCTGGGATTGAGTCAGGGCACAAGTCCGCCGAACGGGCCAAAACCCGCCAGGTGGCGGTAACCCGCCATCCCTGCGGCGGGAGGAAGGGCGTCGCCGATGCTCAAAGCGATCGGCCTGTCACCGGCAGAGAGCCGCCTGTACGCGACGCTCGTCGAGAACCCGCGATCATCCGCCGCCGAACTCGCCACCCACTGCGGCGTCTCGACGCCCCTGGCGGCCCGGACGCTGGCGGCCTTCGCGCGGCGCGGCCTGGCCAGCAGGTTGCCGGGCCGCCGCGCCCGTTACGTCGCCGTCGCCCCCGACATCGCCTTCAGGCCGCTGCTCACCCGCCAGGAGGAGGAGCTCCACCAGGTGCGCACGGCCATCCACGAGCTCACCACGTCGTTCCACCTGGCCTCCCGCTACGCGGCGCACCCGGCCGAGCAGGTCGAGGTCGTCACGGGGACCGACAACATCATCAGCAGGGCGTACGCGCTCCAGGACAGCGCGCAGACCATGTTCCGCAACATCGACAAGCCCCCGTACGTCATGCGCGGCCACGCCGACAACGTCGAGCGCGAGCGGCGCATGCTCAGGTCGGGCATCGACTACCGCAGCGTGTACGACCTGGAGTCGCTGGCGCTGCCCGGCAAGCTGCGGCTCGTCCAGGACTCCGTGGCCCACGGCGAGAAGGCCCGCGTGGTGGCCGGGGCGGCGGCCAAGATGTGGATCGCCGACGACGCGCTCGCGCTGATCCCCATCCGCAACGGGGCGTACTCCATCGACGCGGCGTTCATCCTGCACCGGTCCGCCCTGCTCGACGCGCTGATCGCGCTGTTCGAGCTCGAGTGGCGGCGGGGGTTCCCGCTGCGCGGGGAGCCCCGGCCCGCCCCCGGCCCCGGCGAGCCCGACGGGCTGACCAGGGACCTGCTCGCGCTGCTCGCGGGCGGCCTGACGGACGAGGCCATAGCGCGGGCGCTGGGGCTCGGGCTGCGCACCGTTCAGCGCCGCATCCACGCCGTCATGCAGGAGCTGAACGCCATCACCCGCTTCCAGGCGGGGCTGGCGGCCCGGGAGCGCGGCTGGATCTAGACCCGGGCGTCACGCGTCCGGATGCGTCAGGGTGAAGACCGACGCCCGCGACTGCGGGTAGAAGCCGGCCGGCAGCGGGCCCGCCTCCCGCCACCCGAGCCTGCGGTAGAGGCCGGCGGCGGGCGCGCCGGGGTCGGTGATGAGCCAGGCTGAGGGCCGGCCGGCGGTCATCCCGTCGAGCAGCCGCGCGCCGATCCCCTGACCCTGGTGGCCGGGGTGGACGAAGAGCTCGACGACCTCGAAGGCGCCGCGGGTCAGCGCGGTCGCCGCGGGCAGGCCGAAGGCCGTGACGAGGGCGTCATAGACGCGGTTGCCGCTCAGCTCGTCCGGGGTCGGCCAGCCGTAGCAGACACCGGTGAGCCGGTCGGCGTCGTCGGTCGTGGTCAGCGCGCTGAAACCCGGTTTGGCGGCGCCTGCGGCGAGCTTGGCGGGGTAGCGGCCGAGCTGCTCGGGAGTCTCCGACCACGGCGGGGCGGCGTAGCAACGCTGGTAGAGGTCGATGATCTGGGCGGATATCGCGGTGATGCCAGGTCCGTCGTGATGCATACGCGAAGCCTAATTGCGAGTAGTTTGCAAGAGCAAGAGACATGCATTCTGTTACCGGGCCGCGCACACGTCCTGGTACGGCACGTCCTGGAGGTACCGGTCCCATTCGGCGGGCGTGAGCGTGCGACCCGCCCGCGCGCACACCTTCCCGATCATCAGCGCGTCGCCGACGGGCACCTCGCGCACGGCCCCGGCCTCCAGGCCGTCCTGCATGCCGACGTACAGGACGCTCCCGTCGGCGCCGAAGGCCATGGACGAGGGGGCGAACTCCCCGACCCGGTACGAGCTGCCGAGCCGGCGCCTGGACCGGACGTCCCAGAGCTCGAGCACGCCCTCGTCGGTGGACGTGGCGAGGGTCCTGCCGTCCGGCGAGAAGACCATGACGTCGCTGGCGCCGGCGGCGCGGGGCAGGACGGGACGCAGCGGGGTCGGGCCCTTGACGTCCCACAGCCCGATCCGGTGGGTGGCGGACTCCTGGACGGCCAGGAGCCCGTCACGGCTGACGGCCAGCGTGCCGGCGTCGCCGAGCCCGGAGCCGACGGCCTTGCCGGTCATCACGTCGACGAGCCTGCCGTCCCCCGAGACGAACACCTGCCGTCCCGGAAGGAAGGGGCCGATGCTCAGCCGGGTCTTGTACGCGGCCACCGCGCGGCCGTCGGCGGCGTCCAGCACGACCACGCTCATCAACGGACTCTCGCCCAGCAGGAGGGTGATGGCGATCCTGCGCCCGTCGGGGGTGAAGTTGACGTACGCCGGCTGGTAGTCGCCTTCCCCCACCCGCTTGGACCAGAGTTTCCTCCTGCTCGCCAGGTCCCACAGGGTGATCGTGCGGTCCATGCCGGCGACGGCCAGCCTGGTGCCGGCGTCGTCCATGCCCAGGATGGACCCTTCCTCCCCGACACGCAGGCGGCCCGCCTCCTTACGCGTCCGCAGGTCGAACACGCTCAGCTCGGCACCGTTCGTCCAGGACACCGCCCAGTGGGCGTCGCGGCTGAGCCTCGGGGTGTCGGGCACGGCGACGGACGGGGTGCGCGGCACGAGGTCCACGCTGATGACGGTGTCGTCGACGAGGTAGCGCAGCGTCCTGCCGTCGGGGTCGAAGCGGACGTCGCCGAACTCGCCCTCGGCGCGGTAGCGCAGGACGGTCCGCTGGTCGCTGATCCGCATGACCTCCAGGTCGCGGCCGTAGAAGCCGGCGATGTAGCGCCCGTCGGCGCTGAACCGGAGCCGTCCGGAGTCGTGGCAGATCCCGCAGTTCAGCGTTTCCTTCAGCTTGTGCGGGCGCCCGGTGACGGCGTCCACGAGGACGATGTCGCCCGCGACGTCGGAGCAGGCCAGGGTCTTTCCGTCCGCGCTGTAGGCCGCCATGACGTGGCTCTTCACGCAGGCGGGGAAGGGGCGCTCGGTGGTCCAGCCGGGCAGGCCGATCTGGTCGAACCGGTAGCCGGGCAGCAGCAGGTGTTTCCCCGTCGGATCCACGAGCGGCGCGGGGGTCTGCGCCATCGTCCGGTCCGCGTAGACCATCCGGCCGAACTGCTTCCCGGTGGTCACGTCGATGAGGAAGGGGACGTCGTCGGCCATGGTGACGACGAGCGTCGTCTCGTGCTCGCCGAACACGACGCCGTAGCCGCCGTTCCCGGTCGGCTCAAGAGATCTGCGCACCAGCGTCCTGCCGGTCTTCAGGTCCCAGACGCCGAGCTCGTCCGTGGTGGTCTGGGCGAGCAGGCGCCCGCTGCGGCTGAGCGCGGGGCCCTGGATGATCGTCCCGCGCAGGGTCATGCCGGGCCAGCTCGCCGTCCGCCTGCCGGTGCGCACGTCGTAGACGTTGACGCCGCCCTCGCTGAAGCTGACCAGCGTGCGCCCGTCGCGGCTCAGCGTCCGCCGGCCCATGCCCTTGACCGGGGGGTCGCGGAATGCGGCCGTCTCCAGTTGCTGGAGCGAGCCCATCAGGCTGGAGCGGGCCTCCGGCTGCGGCGAGACCCGGTACGCGGCCACGCTGAGCAGCATCGCGAGGCCCGGATCGGCGGTGCGCATGCGGTCGGACTCGGCCGCCACCTGCTTGGCGGTCAGGATGTCGAGCCGCTCGACGGCCTGCCGGCGCTGCCACACGGCCAGCCCGCCCGCCACCAGCGCCACCGCCAGCAGCCCGGCCAGCGCCGACGTGACCAGCGTCCTGCGCCGGCTGCGCCTCCTGGTCAGCTCGGTGCCCGCACGCAGGAAATCGCGCTCGAACGGGGTCAGCGTCAGGTGCCTGCGGCCGGTCGCCGCCCAGCTCAGCGCCTGCTCCAGGCGGCTGCCCTGCAGCACGTCGCCGTCGCGCCGGCCGTGCTCCTCCCAGTGCCGCGCCGCCGCGTTGATCTCGTCCAGCATCGCCAGCCCGGCGCGCTCGGCCTCCATCCACGTCCGCAGGCGCGGCCAGGCCCGCACCAGGCCGGGACGCGCCAGCGCCACCGACCCGTCCCTGGTGGTGACCACGTACGAGAACGCCTCCAGGATCCGCTGGACGGCCGCCGCCTCGTGGTCCGGCCGGCCGCCGAACAGCTCCTCGTGGCCGGCCCGCCGCAGCGTCTCCTGGCCCTCGGCGTTCACCGCCACCAGCCGCAGGAACACCTCGGCCGCCAGGTCGCGCGCCTCCGGGCCGAGCGAGCCGTAGGCGTCCTCGGCGATCGCGCCCAGCGCGGGGTCGTCCCGGTCGGGCGCCCGCATCCCCCCGGCGCGGCGGCTGCCGGCCGCCAGCAGCCCGCCCACGTCGGAACCGTCGCCGCTGACCAGCGCCAGCAGCAGGTCGCGGGCGGACGGCCGGGCCCGCGGATCCTTCTCCAGCGCGGCCTCGATCAGCGTGGCCAGCCCCGGGGGCAGCGCGCTCACGTCGGGGTGGTGCGTCAGCACGCGGTGCATGACGCCGCCCAGGTTCTCGCCGCCGAAGGCGTCCTGCCCGGTGGCCGCGAACACCATGATCGCGGCCCACGCGAAGACGTCGGCCGCCGTCCCCGCCCGCTGCCCGGTCAGCACCTCAGGTGCCATGTAACCGGGCGTTCCGGCCAGCTCGCCGGTCCTGGTCAGCGACATCTCCGCCGTCCTGGCGATGCCGAAGTCGATCACGCGCGGCCCGTCCGGGCCGAGCAGCACGTTGTCCGGCTTCAGGTCGCGGTGGACGACTCCCGCCTCGTGGATCGCGGTGAGAGCCGTGGCCACCGCCGTCGCCAGCCGGTGCAGGTCGTCGCCGGTGAAGCGCCGCCCCTCCCGTACGGCCTCGCGCAGGCTCGGGCCCGCCACGTACTCCGAGACCAGGTACGGTTTGCCGCCGTCGAGATCGGCCGCCAGCAGCCGGGCGGTGCAGAACGAGGCCACCCGCTCCGCCGCGGCCGCCTCCTTGGCGAAGCGCCCGCGGTCGCCCGCCGCGTGCAGCACCTTCACCGCCACCCGCCGCCCGTCGGGGTCGTAGGCGTCGTAGACGACCCCCTGACCTCCCGCGCCGAGCCGCCCGGCCAGCCAGTAGTCCCCGATCTGCTGCGGATCCCCCGCGATCAGCGCCTCCACGGCGGGTTAGATGCCCCAGGATCCGCCAAAGTTGCGGTGAGCACGCGGGGAGTTCCGGTCGGTGTCCGGTCTGCGCGTATCGTCGGTCCGGTGAGCTTGATGTGGGTCGCCGACGCCGTACCGGCGCTGGCCGCGGTCTCGTTCGCGGTTTCATTGGTGGCGGCCACGTCGTTCCGCCCGCGGCTCAGGTCGCGCCTGCCCGAGCTGACGCTCCTGGCCGCGGCCGTCTCCCTGGCCGTCACGCTCGCCCACGTCATGGGCGCGGTGGAGGCGGCGCCGGGCTCCGACGCGCTGGGGATGGCCGAGGGGCTGGCGCTCGCGGCGCTGGCCGGCCTGGTCGTCCGGTACGCGCCGCCCCGGCGGGCGGCCCCGGCCGCGTCGGCGGCGGGCCTGGCCGGGGCCGTCTGGCTGCTGCGGTTCTTCTTCCCGGTCTCGTGGCTGGAAGCGGTGGGCGCGTCCGCGTTCTGGGGCCTGGGCGCGCTCCTGGCCGCCGCCGTGGGCGGCTACCTGCGCTTCCTCGACGTACGGCAGGCGCGCGCGGCGGCCGACGCCCGGACCGAGCTGCGGCTGCGGCTGGCCCGGGACCTGCACGACTTCGTCGCCCACGACATCAGCGAGATGGTGGCGCACGCCCAGGCGGGCATGGTGGCGGGCGATCCGCTGGACGCCCTCGAACGCGTCGAGGCGGCCGGCCAGCGCGCCCTGTCGATGCTGGACCGGACCCTGGACACGCTGCACCACGACCGGCCCCTCACCCCCGCGGGCGACCTCGACGGCATCCGCGCCGCCGCCGAGCGCTTCTCCGAGGCGGGACCCGCCGAGGTCCGCCTGCGCATGGACGCGTTGCCGGCGGTGCCCGCCGACACCGGGGCCCTGGCCTACCGGATCGTGATCGAGGGGCTGACCAACGTACGGCGGCACGCCCCAGGGGCGGCCCGGGTCGACCTCGCCGTGACCGCCGGGTCCGGCGCGCTCGAGATCACCATGACCAACGACGGCGTGGCGGGAACGCGGGGCGGCCGGCGAGGCGGCTCCGGCCTGCCGGCGCTGGCCGCGCTCGTCCGGGAGCAGGGCGGTGACCTGGTGGCGCGGGCCGTACCGGACGGGTGGTCGCTGGCCGCCCGCCTGCCGCTGGCACAATCGCCGGGGTGGCCATCCGCATCCTCATCGCCGACGACCAGGAAGGCATCCGCGCCGCCTTCCGGCTGATCCTCGACGCCCAGCCCGACATGACCGTCGTGGCCGAGGCCGCCGACGGCCGGGCCGCGATCGAGACCGCCAGGGCGATCGGGCCCGACGTCGTGCTCGCCGACATCCGCATGCCCGGGGCCGACGGCATCGAGGTGGCCCGCGCGCTGGCGGGCAGCGGCATCCACGTCGTGATCGTCACCACGTTCGGGCTGGACGAGTACGTCGACGCGGCGTTGCGGCACGGCGCCTCAGGATTCATCCTCAAGCGCTCCGGCCCCGCGCTGCTCGTCGAGGCCGTCCGGGCCGCGATGAACGGCGACATGCTCATCAGCCCCCAGCTCACCGTCCGGCTGCTCCGGCAGCGCGGCCTGCCCGAGACACCCCCCGGGGCGCCGCGCGTCGTCCTCACCGAGCGCGAGGACGAGATCGTGGCGATGGTGGCGCACGGCAGGACCAACGCCGAGATCGCCGCGGAGCTCTTCCTCGCGCCGGGCACGGTCAAGAACCACATCGCCGCGATCCAGCGCAAGATCGACGCCAGGAACCGGGTCGCCATCGCCGCGTGGGCCTGGGCCACCGGCAGGGCCGAGCCGTGATCCCTCAGTGGTCCCTCAGTGATCCCTCAGGATGAGCCGAGGCCGTGCCACTGCCGCAACGCGTCGAGGTGCTCCGGCCTGCCGACGGCGGCGAGGTTGGAGCGGTAGAGGCCGATCGCGTGCGGGTCGTCGAGCTCGGACCGCGTGCACGGCCGCAGGACGTTGTCCAGCTCGTCGATCACGAAGACCCAGGGGTAGCGGTCGAAGACGAGGTCGAGCAGCTCGCCCGCGGCGCAGCCGCAGTTCTCCTGGAGCTCGGGATGCACCTCGAACAGCAGCGCCGGCAGCGCGGCCAGGCTCTCGGCCGCGCCCCGCAGCACGAAGCCCTCGTACCCCTCGACGTCGATCTTGATGAGGTCGGGCGGGCCCAGGCCGCCGTCGGCGAGGTAGGCGTCGATCGAGGTCATGGGCATGGTGAGGGTGCCGGCGGCGGTGCCGACGTTTGCCGCGGCGGCCGAGTGCTTGCCCGTCTGCTCGCCCGACAGGTGCACGGTCAGCCGGCCCGGCGCCGCCCCCACGGCCACGGGCTCGATGGTCACGCGGGCGGCGAGGTCGTTGCGCTCCACGTTGCGCCGCAGGTAACCGATGTTCTCCGGCACCGGCTCGAAGGCGATCAGGCTGCCGTCCTCGGGCAGGCGCGCCGCGCCGGTGCAGGTGTAGACGCCGATGTTCGCCCCCACGTCGAGGACGGAACGGCTGATCGAGGCCAGCCGCTCGAAGACGCCGACCTCGAACTCCTCGTAGTACCCCGCCGAGACCGAAGGCATGATCGTCGCATCCCACGCGGGGCCGGTCAGCACGACACCCCGGTAACGCGCCTCGGCGTCGCGGTCGCCGGTGGCCACCCCCAGCCGGAACACCGTGTGGTAGAGCCGGTTGACCAGGGCGAAGCGCCGGATGCTGCGACCGCGCAGGAGCCTGCGGGCCAGGGGACTCCGGTTCGCCGCCCTGGCCGCCCGCATCACCCGGATGGCGAGCCCCTGCCGTAGCCGCTTGATCGAGGTGACCATGAAAGGCATTCTGCTCGTACAGTCGCCAAATATTCGTGTAAATGGTGATTGTCAGGGACGTGGTAGCAGGGTCCGGTATTCGTCGGGCAGCCGGCCCGCCAGGTCGGCGTACTCCTCGCCGGCGATCGACTCGCGCAGCATGGTGAAGACCGCCTTGGCGTGCTCGCGAGCCCGCTCGGGGGAGACGCCCTCGCGCGTGGCGATCCGGCGGACGAACTCCTCCAGCGGGAGCTCCCGGCCGGAACCTCCGCCCACCCCGCGCTTCAGCGGCGCGTGCAGCTGGACGGGCAGCTGGCCGACCAGGTCCTCGACCTTGCCCGGGGCGATGCGCTCGGCGAGCGTCTCCAGCGCCGCCTCGGTGGCCCGGCGCGCTCCTGAGTAGTCGAGCCCGGCCCGTTCCGCGACCCCGGCCAGGAACTCCCCGGCCGGCACGATCTCGACGTACCCGCGTCCGGCCTCCGCGACCAGGGCCTCGAAGTCGTCCGGGAGGTCGGCCGCCATGTCGGCGAACTCCTCGGGGCTCACCGCCTGCCCCATCGCCCAGAAGACCGCGCGGGTGTGCCGCCCGGCCGCCTCGACGTCGACCCCGGCGCGCTCGGCCACCCGCCGCAGGAACTCCTCGACGCCGAAGGTCTCGGGGTCCCGTTCGGTGTAGAGCCAGGGCATCGCCTCCGGGGGCAGCTCCCTGAGCAGATCGCGGCTCTCGTCCTTGGAGAGCCGCTCGGAGAGCGTACGGAGCGTGGCCTGCACGGCGCGTTCGGCGACCTGGGGTCCCGCCCCGGTCTGCTGCTCCACGATCTTGAGCAACTGGTCGTAGTACATCCCCGCTCCCCGCGCCGAGCCTGTCGTGTTCCGCCGGCTCAGCTACCCCGGAAAGGGAGACCGTCACCCGTCGGGCGGCCCCGTCAGCTGGTGCCGCCGCGCAGCAGTTCCCTGGAGCCGCGCAGCAGCTCCTTGGAATCGTGTTCCACCAGCACCGGGATGAAATCGCGCACCGGGCTGTCGGCGAATCGGTCATAGGCCGTCCGCACAGCCGCCTCGACCTGCTCGGCCGAACGCGTTCCGGTGAATCTGGCGACCAGCCTGGTCACCACGTCCTGGATCGCCTCACGTTCGAGGCGCTCGTCGTACGCCATGACTTTGTCATAGCACGCTCCAAAGCCCGCACCATAGAGCACTTTTTCGGTATAAATCAGTCACCATGGGCGGGCGGCCCATGCCCGATATCAGGCGACCTCCGAGGCTGCGTGCGCCTTGATCGCCACGCTGGTCAGCGCCAGCAGCAGATCGAGGTCCGGCTCGGCCTCGACCCTCAGGGTCACCCACGCGTGGTCGGCGTCCACCTGGACCTGATCGCAGTCGCGCAGGTACGGCTCCAGCCGTTCGATCGCGGGCTCCGTCAGGCACAGGCGCACCTCGTCCGCGCCGGTCAGGCGCAGGATCTCGGTGCCGCGGACGGTGAAGGCCATGCCACGCCTGGTGTCGCTCAGCTCCAGGGCCGGCCAGGACAACAGCTGGGCCACCGCGCGGGCCACGTACGGCCCCCGGCGCCCGGTCGATCGCCGCCTGGCGGAAATGACTGTCACGTTTCCATGCTGATGCACCGCACCACGGACCCGCCATCGTCCGTTCTTCAACTGTTATCCGCGTCGTGAGAATTTCGAACCCCGACCCGCTCACCAGGGAGCCGGACGGAACCGGTTGTTCATTCGGCGTTCATCATGCGGACTGCGGGCGGCGCGGCGGCCGTCTCCGTGGCATCGTTGGGTCGGCTGGTGTACAAGCGCCCAGACGCTAGAGGAGATGTCCCGTGTCCTCACCTGTTTCTCGTCGTTCCTTCCTCGGCCGCACCGCGGCGGGGAGCCTTGGCATCGCGTTAGCCGGCAGCATCGAGACCATCGCCGGTCCCGCCGCGCTCGCCGCCACCCGGCCCCCGCTCGGCTACGGCCCGCTGGTCGCCGACCCGGCCGGCATCCTTGCCCTGCCCGCCGGATTCTCCTACCGCGTCGTCGCGGAGGCGGGGGTGACGCTGCTGGAGAGCGGCGAGCCGACCCCGAGCGACGCCGACGGCACCGCGGCCTTCCCGCACGGCCGGGGTGCCACGCTGGTCAACAACCACGAGATCGGAGGCAGCGAGCCGTATCGGGTGCCGGCGCTGCCCGGCCTCACCTACGACCCCGGCGCCGGGGGCGGCACCACGAACATCGACGTCGACGCGCACGGCGAGCGGATCCGCGAATACGTCAGCCTGGCCGGCACCCACAACAACTGCGCCGGCGGCAAGACCCCGTGGAACACCTGGCTGACCTGCGAGGAGACCGAGCAGCGCGCCGGCGGGGCCTACCAGAAGGACCACGGTTACGTCTTCGAGGTCGACCCGTTCGACCGCGAGGCCAACCAGGACCCGGTGCCGCTGAAGTTCCTCGGCCGCTACTCGCACGAGGCCGTCGCCGTCGACCCGAGGACGTCGGCGATCTACCTGACCGAGGACGCCGGCGGGCCGAACGGGCTCTACTACCGGTGGACCCCGCCGAGGAAGTTCCACGGCCGCAAGGGCGCGCTGCGGGCGCTGGCGCTGTCCGAGGGCGGCGACACCGCGGGCAAGCTGGAGGCGCTGAGCTGCTACCGGGACGACACGCACATTGCCGACCTGTCGGAGGCGACCGAGCCGGGCACGCGCTTCAAGGCCCGCTGGGTCGAGGTGCCCGACCGTGACGCGAAGGCCCAGTCGGTACGCCTGCAGTTCGCCAACGACCAGGTCACCCGCAGCCGCAAGCTGGAGGGCGCCTGGTGGGGCGACGGCGGCGCGTACTTCGTGGCCAGCTTCGCCCGGCACACCGACGGCAGCGTCAACGAGCACGACGGCCAGGTGTGGTTCTACGACCCGCGCACCGAGACGGTCACGCTCAAGGTCATCTTCGGCGTCAACCCCGACCCGAGCCAGGACACCAACTACGACGGACCCGACAACATCACGGTCTCCCCGTACGGCGGGGTGATTCTCGCCGAAGACGGTGAGGGCATCCAGCACCTGGTGGGCGTCAGCGCGCACGGCAAGTCGTACCCGCTGGCCCGCAACGACCTCAACGACAGCGAGTTCACCGGCCCGACCTTCAGCGCCGACGGCCGCATCCTGTTCGCCAACATCCAGTCGCCCGGCCACGTGTTCGCCATCACCGGCCCGTGGAAGCGCTCCGGGCACGCCGCCGACTGACGCCGGCCCGCCCTCCCGGCGCACGAGCCGTGCGCCGGGAGGACCCCGGTCGCGGGGAAAACCGCTCGACGGCCCTGGGCGTCACCCGCCACCATGAGTCGTGATGTACCGAGCGTAGAAGCACCTCGATCACAGCAGGGGATGGCCCCCGATTCGCGGCCATCGCCGCTGTTCAGGCTGTTCGTCATCGGCGGCGCCCCGGGCGCCGCCCACCGCCACATGTGATCGAGGACGCCAGAAAGAGGCTCTTCATGGAGCTTGACGAATACGCAAGGTACGACGCCGTCGGGATCCGCGACCTGATCAGGTCGGGCGAGGTCACCGCCGGCGAGGTCGAGGCCACCGCCCGGCGGGCCCTGGAGCAGGCGGACGCGCAGGTCAACGGCCTGGCCCTGCCAATTTTCAGGCCGGCGCTGGACCACGCCGGGGACGGGCCGTTCGCCGGGGTGCCGTTCCTGATCAAGGACCACGGGCCGGTGGCCGAGGGGGTGCCGTTCACTCTCGGCAGCCGGGCCCTGCCGGGCATCGTCGCCGGGCGCGACACCGAGCTGATGGCCCGCTTCCGGGCCGCCGGCCTGGTCACGCTGGGCCTGACCACCGTCCCGGAGCTGTGCCTCAGCTTCGCCACCGAATCGCTCAGGTACGGGCCCACCCGCAACCCCTGGGACCTGGACAGGGGCGCGGGCGGGTCGAGCGGCGGCGCGGCCGCCCTGGTCGCCGCCGGCGCGGTGCCCGTCGCGCACGCCAGCGACGGAGCCGGGTCCATCCGCGTCCCGGCCTCATGCTGCGGGCTGGTCGGGCTCAAGCCGAGCCGCGGCCGGATCACCTGCGGGCCCGACGCGGGCGAGGCGATGCTCGGCATGTCGTACGAGTTCGCGCTCACGCGGACCGTCCGCGATGCCGCGCACCTCCTGGACGCCGTCCAGGGACCCGGCATCGGCGACAAGTACACCGCGCCGCCCCCGCGGCGACGGTACGCCGACGAGGTCGGGGCCGACCCCGGCCGGCTGAGGGTGGCGGTGACCACCAAGGCCTGGTCGGGGGCCGAGGTGGACGGCCGGGTGGCCGAGGCGGCGCTCCGCGTGGGCCACGCGCTGGAGCGGGCCGGGCACCACGTCACCGAGGCCGCCCCGGACGTGGACCAGGAGGCGGTCATGCGCAGCCTGGTGGCCGAAAGCGTGGCCATCGCCTCCACGCTGCTCCTGGCACCCAGACAGCCGGACCCGGCCCGGATGGAGGCCGTCTCCCGGCAGGCCCTGCGGGTGGCGCGGGAGTACACCGGGCTGGACCTGCTGGCCGCCTTCGACGTCCAGAACCGGGTCACCCGCTCCGCGGGCGCGTTCTTCACCGAGCACGACCTGCTCGTCACCCCCACGCTGGCCCGCCTGCCCGCGCCGCACGGCACGCTGCGCTACGACGATCCCGAACACACGCTGACGAGCTGGCTGGAGTCGCTCGACGGCTACGGGCCGTTCACGGTGCTGTTCAACGTCACCGGGCAGCCCGCGATCAGCCTGCCGCTCGGCCACGCCGACGGGCTGCCCGTCGGCGTGCAGATCGTCGCCCCTTACGGCCGCGAGGATCTGCTGTTCCGGATCGCCGCCCACCTGGAACAGGCGATGCCCTGGAAGGACCGGACTCCTCCGGTCTTCGTGGGAAACCGTTCCTAGGTGCCGAACGGCACGGTCGCCGGGGTCAGGAGGTGCCGAACGGCATCTGGCCCCGGCGACCGGGCCCCCGCGAGGCTTGATCGCATGGAAACCCTCACTTCCGGCCGTCGCGGCTACGCGGCGGCGCTGTGGGCGCTGGGCTACGGCCTGCTCGGGGCGGCGTGGGCGCTGGGAACGCCCGGCTTCCCCTGGGGCGCCTCGGACCCCGACCCGGACGGGGCGCTGTCGGTCCTGGCCGGCGCGACGCCGAGCTTCGGCTGGTGGATCGCCGCCGTCGCGCTGCTCGCCCTGGTGACGGCGCTGGCGCTGGCCCGCGGCGACGGCGGCCGAGCCCCGCTCTACCTGGCCTGGCCGATCGCCGTGCTCCTGATCCTGGTCGTCCCCGACTCCCGGCTCATGATGGGCCTGGCCTACACGCCCCTCCTGCTGGTCGCGCCGCTGTTCGGCTGGAGCCTGGGCGGCGTCACCCTCGCCGACGCCTGGCCGTGGCCGGTGCTCAACCAGCTCGTCTGCGTGCTCGGCGGGCTGCTCCTGGCCGCCGCGGCGCTGTCGTACGGCCGCGGCCGGGATGCCGCGCGCTGGTTCACCCCCGAGCGGGGGCGCCGGGCCGTGTACGTGGCGGTCGCGGTGCCGCTGGTGTACTGCCTGACCCGGTGGGCCTGGGCCCTGGGCATCCCGCTCGGCGTGACCCCGGAGTTCCTCGCCCAGGGAGAGGACGGCCTGTGGCTGGCCGGCGCGTACCTGGCGACCTTCGGCGCGTTCGGCGGCGTGCTCACGCTCGGGCTGACGCAGCGGTGGGGCGAGGTCTTCCCGCGCTGGATCGCCGGCCTGCGCGGCAGGCGGGTGCCGCCCCTGCTGGCGGTCATCCCCGCCGGGTTCGTCTCGATCGTCGTCACCGTGGCCGGGCTGACCTACATCAGGTCCACGATCGCCGGCCGGTTCACCCTGGACGAATGGGGTGCCTGGCTCCCGGAGTGCTTCTGGCCGATCTGGGGCGCCGCCCTGGCCACCGCCACGATCTGCTACTTCCGGCGCCGTTCCTAGCGGCGGGTCACTGCGGCCAGGCGGCGGTACGGGCGGTCAGGGCCGGGGCCTCCTGGTGGAGGAGGTCGAGGAAGGCGTCCACCGGCCTGGTGGACACGCGTCCGGCCTTCCGGTAGACGCGGATCTCCCGCTGCCACAAGGGGGCCGGCAGCGGCCGGGTCACCACGTCGTCCCCGAACACCGCGACCTGCGCGGCGAACGCGCCCAGGATCGCCACCCCCAGACCGGCCGCCACCATGGACGAGATCGTGGTGGCCTGCGCGATCACCATGATCTCGACGGGGTCGGCGCCGACCCGGTCGAGCCGGTCGCGGTAGTCGGCCCAGCCGGCGTACGGGTCGCCGGTGACCATGACGGTCTCCTGGGACAGCAGCCTGAGGTCCACCGGCGAGGCCGTGGCCAGCGGGTGGCCTTTCGGGGCCACCAGCACGATCTTCTCGTGGAACAGGTGCGCGGAGGGGACGTTGTGGTACACCTGCGGCACGTCCGAGGTGCGCAGCGCGATGTCGAGCTCGCCGCGGGCGATGGCCTCCTCCAGTTGCGGCGGGTCGCCCTCGCGCAGCACCACTGTCACCCCGGGGTGCAGCCGCCTGAACCGCTGCATCAGCGGCGCCAGGAGCACCGCGCTCAGCCCCGGGTAACCGCCCACCGTGACCCGGCCCTTGAGCTCGGCGCGCAGGGTCCGCACCTCGTCCACTCCGGTCTGGATCGCGGCCAGCGCCGCGCGGGCCTTGGGCAGGAACCTGGCGCCGGCGGCGGTGAGCGTGACCTCCTTGCTGGTACGGATGAGCAGCGTGTCGCCGAGCGCCTGCTCCAGGGCGGCGACGTGCGCGCTGACCCGGGGCTGCGAGCGGCCCAGGACGCGCCCCGCGGCGGTGAAGCCCCCGTGGTCCACGACCGCCACGAAGGTGGCCAGCCAGCTCAGCTGCAGGTCCAGGCGTTCGATCATCCGGAAAACGTATGGTTTTGAGCCGGGCCATGGCAATAGACGAATGATTGCGCCTGTCCTAAATTCCCGGAATATGACGAGCGAGATTGTGGAGTTCGATGCCGGACGCATGACCAGAGGTCAGCGCAGGATAGCGCTGACCGCCATCGGCGGTTACTACGTGGACGGCTACGACCTGCTGGTCCTGTCCGGGGCCCTGCTCGGCATCGTGCCCGAGCTCTCCCCGGACCCCGGCGTCCTCGGCCTGGTGGGCGCGTCCGCGTTCGTCGGGATGGCCCTCGGCTCCCTGCTGACCGGCCCGCTGACCGACCGCTTCGGCCGGCGGCCGGTGTTCTTCGCCTCGATGGCCGTCTTCGTGCTGGCCTCGCTCGGCTTCCTGCTCGTGAACGACGTGTGGCAGCTCATCGCGCTGCGGTTCTTCGTCGGGTTCGCGATCGGCGCGGACATGCCGGCCTCGGCCGCCCTGATCACGGAGTTCATCCCGTCCAGGAGGCGCGGGACGTTCACCGGCCTGGGCGGCGTGGCCTGGATGCTGGGCGCGCTGACCGCCATCGCCGTCACGCTGCTGGTCTTCACCGCTTCCGGGGTGGAGCACTGGCGCTGGGTGATGGCGACCGGGGCCGTCGCGGCGGTGCTGCTGCTCTTCCTGCGCCGCCGTACGCCGGAGTCGCCGTACTGGCTGCGGGCCCATGGCCGCCACGAGGAGGCCGTGGCCGCCTGGCGGTACGCCACCTCCGGCGAGGCGGGCTCGCCCGAGCCCGCCGCGACGGGCGGCGGGCAGCCGGCCCCGCTGCGGATGCTGTTCCGCCGGCCGCTGGCGATCATGATGGTCATGCTCTGCGTGTACTGGGGTTGCAACAACCTGTACGGCTCGGCCATCCTGCTCTACCAGCCCACCCTGATCAAACGCATCGTCACGCCGAGCACGTTCACCTCGCTGCTGTTCACCGCCTGCACGACGGCGCTGGCCGTGATCCTGGGCCTGATCGTCTGCCTGTGGGTGATCGAGTCGATCGGCCGCCGCTTCATCGCGATCACCGGCACGGCCGTCGCCGCCGCGTGCACGTTCGTCATCTGGGCCGGGTTCGGCACCTCGTGGCTCGTGCTGGCGGCCTTCGCCGTCACGATCGCGGTGATCAACGGCGGCACCTCGCTGGCCTTCTACTCCTGGGCGCCCGAGCTGTTCCCGGCGGGGGTGCGGGGGCGGGCCGTCGGCATCGTCAACATGGTCGGCAAGACGGGCAGCGTGGTCGGCACGCTGGCGCTGCCCAGCATGTTCGAGGCGCTCGGCGCCGTCTCCTTCCTGGTCATCTCGGCCCTGGCCGTGCTGAACGCCGCGGTGACCTTCAAACTGGCCCCGGAGACCCGCGGCCTGACCCTGCGCCAGCTCGAAGAAAGGATGCATGCATGACCTCGGGGCACGTGGGACGTACCTACCAGGACTCCACGCCGTGGTGGCCGCAGCCGCCCAGGCCCCGAGAGGGCGCGCCGGACGTGATCGTGGTCGTCCTCGACGACGTCGGGTTCGGCAGCCTCGGCTGCTACGGATCCGAGATCGCCACCCCCACGATGGACGCCCTGGCCGCCGGCGGGTTGCGCTACACCAACTTCCACGTCACGCCGCTGTGCTCGCCCACCCGCGCCTCGCTGCTCACCGGCCGCAACCACCACGCCGTCGGCATGTCCCTGCTGTCCAACGCCGACAGCGGCTTCCCCGGCAAGCGCGGCACCGTGACCCACCGCGCGGCCACGATCGCCGAGGTGCTGCGCGACACCGGCTACAACACCTACGCCTTCGGCAAGTGGCACCTGGCGCCCATGGACCGGACCAGCGCGATCGGCCCCTACGACCAGTGGCCGCTGGGCCGGGGCTTCGACCGCTACTACGGCTTCCTCGAGGGCATCAGCGACCAGTACTTTCCCGAGCTGGTCCAGGACAACCACCGGGTGGAGCCGCCGCGGACGCCGGAGGAGGGCTACCACCTCACCGAGGACCTCGTCGACCGGGCCATCGCCTGCGTCTCCGACCACAAGTCGGTGGGGCCGGACAAGCCGTACCTCCTCTACCTGGCCATGGGGGCCGGCCACGCGCCGCACCAGGCGCCCGAGGAGTACCTGCGGCGCTACCTGGGCCGCTACGACGAGGGCTGGGACGTGACCAGGGAGCGCCGCCACGCCCGGCAGGTCGAGCTCGGGATCATCCCGCCCGGCACCGCGCTGGCGCCCCGCAACGACGGGGTGCGGCCCTGGGCCGAGCTCCCCGAGGAGGAACGCGCGGTCGCCGCCCGGCTGCAGGAGGCGTTCGCCGCGATGCTGGAGCACACCGACGCCCACCTCGCCCGGCTCGTCGCCCACCTGGAGCACATCGGCACCCGCGAGAACACGCTGATCGTGCTCCTGTCGGACAACGGCGCCAGCCAGGAGGGCGGCGCGCTCGGCAACACCAACTCGATCGCCTACGAGAACGGCGACGCCGTCTCCCACGCCGACAATTTCGCCCGCCTCGACGAGATCGGCGGCTTCCGTTGCCACGGCAACTACCCCTGGGGCTGGGCGCAGGCGGGCAACACGCCGCTCAAGCGCTACAAGCAGAACACGCACGCCGGGGGCGTCCGGGCCCCGCTCATCGTCTCGTGGCCGGGGCGGGTCCCCGAGGGAGGCGTACGGACGCAGTTCCACCACGTCATCGACGTGACCCCGACGATCCTGGACGTCGTCGGCGCCGAGATGCCGCAGACGTACCGGGGGCTCGCGCAGCTGCCCGTGCACGGCGTGTCCATGCGCTACACCTTCGACGGCGCCACGGCTCCGACCAGCCGCCCCACCCAGTACTTCGAGATGTACGGGCACCGCGCGATCTGGCACGAGGGCTGGAAGGCCGTGGCCTACCACGAGCGCGGCACCTCCTACGACGACGACCGGTGGGAGCTGTACCACCTGGACGACGACTTCTCCGAGTGCCACGACCTGGCGGCCGAGCGCCCCGACGTGCTCCATGAGCTGATCGGCCGCTGGTGGTCCGAGGCCGACCGGTACGGCGTCTTCCCTCTGGACGACCGCAACTTCGCCGAACGCGCCGCGAAATACCACAGCGCGGCCTCGCCCAGGAGGCGGCGGAGTTTCGTGCTCTACCCGGAGATGAGCCGCATCCCGGGCGGGGTCACGCCGCTGATCTACGACCGCTCGTACCGCATCGACGCCGAGGTACGGCTGCGCGAGGGCGACGAAGGCGTGCTGATCTCCCAGGGTGACGTGAACGGCGGTCACGTCCTGTACGTGGCAGCGGGCCGGCTCCACTACGAGTACAACCATCAGGGCACCCGCTACCGCGTGCACGGCGAGCACCCGCTGCCGCTGGGCGACCACGTCCTGTCGATGATCTTCACCAGGACCGGCCCCTGCCAGGGTGTGGCCTCCCTGGCCGTGGACGGCCGCCCCGACGGCGGCAAGGAGCCGCTCACGACCGCCCGCTACCTGATCGGCTGGCAGGGCCTGGTGCTGGGACGCGACGCGCTGTCGCCGGTGAGCTGGGACTATCCGCGCGGTTTCCCCTTCACCGGCACGATCGAGCGGGTTCGGGTGGAGCTGGACGAGGACGTCCCGGACGCCGTCCACGAGACGTTCGACTGACGGGGAGTAACCGGGCGCGCTCGTGACCTGCTCTTGGTGTCCGTCTCAGTACGCTCCCGTGCGTGATGGAAGACAAGAGCCGGAGCAGGCCGCGGATCAGCATCGACGGAGCGGGCATCGAGAGGCGCAGGACGGCGATCCAGGCGCTGGTGGATCAGGCGCCGCCGCCGGCGGCGGAGCGGGTCCCGATGCCCCGCCCCATCTTCAGCCCGCGCTCGGACGGGCCGGAAGCGCCGCGATCGCCGCTGACCAGGCATCTCCGGGAAGGGTGACGTACTTGCCGAGGAACTGCCGCGCCGAGGCGGAGTCCAGTCGGTAGTCGTAGTTGGTCTTCCTGCAGGCGTCGTCCGCGCCGGAGATCGTCGTGGCGATGAGGAGGTGCGAGGTGAGCCCGCCCAGGAAGTTCGGGCCGCCCGAGTCGCCGAAGCAGGTGCTCCCGTCGCCCTTGGTGGACAGCGAGAGGTTGAGCCATCTCGGGGTCATGCTCTTGTACGAGATGGTCGCCTGGTGGCGCGTGTCGGTGTAGTGGAAGCTCTGGCCGCGCGGCTTGTTCTTGGTGGGCTTGAGCGAGCCGTACCCGACGGGGGTGAAGCGTGCGGACTCCAGCTTGTTCTGGGCCTTGAGGAGGTCGAGCAGGCCCGCGGCCGGCAGCTGGGCGGGAGTGATGTTCGGGACGGGCTTGCTGAACACGACGACGGCCATGTCATGGAGGTCGGACTTCTTCGAGAAGCGGGGGTCCGGGATGTAACGGCCGGTGTAGACCTGGCCCCCGCGCTTGTAGTGGCCCGTGAAGGAGACGGTGGCCGTCTTCTGCTTCGGCTCACCGCAGTGGGCGGCGGTGAGGAAGACGGTCGGCGAGATGAGCGTTCCGGTGCAGTACGACCACGTGCCGTCGGGATTCGCCTCATCGGAGATGAGAGCCCCTACTTCCGGGTGAGCGTCACCGTCGGTGAAACCGTTGGTGATGGCCGCTGCCGGAGTCGCGGTGTATGCCAGCGTCGCAGCGGCAACCAGGACAAAAGGGACATAACGCATTCCCGAAGTTTAGGTGTCAGGGGGTGATGAATGGCACATATGAGCAAAAGATCTACTTGTTTTCCTGGGAACGGCCGGTTTGGCCGCGCATTTCCCGGAGTGGGAAGCATCGCGTATATAAGATCCCCTCGTGAATGCTCAGGCCCTGGCGCTCGGCGCGGTCGCCGGGCTGCCGGAGGGGTTACGGGAGCTCCGGGTGCGGGTCAGGCGGTTCCTGGAGGACGAGATCGCCTCCGGCGGCTTCGCCCCCGAGGCCGACGCCTGGATGTCGGGCGTCGATCCGGCCTTCAGCGGCCGCCTGGCCGGGCGCGGGTGGGTGGGGATGACGATCCCCGCGGCGTACGGCGGGCACGGGCGGACCGCGCTGGAGCGCTATGTGGTGACCGAGGAGCTGCTGGCCGCCGGGGCGCCGGTGGCGGCCCATTGGATAGCCGACCGGCAGATCGCACCCAGCATCCTGCGTAACGGAACAGAACAACAGAAACACACGTATCTCCCGCAAATCGCCCGCGCCCAAGGTTTCTTCGCGATCGGCATGTCCGAGCCCGATTCGGGTTCGGACCTGGCCTCGGTCCGGACCCGGGCCGCAGAGGTCGAGGACGGCTGGCGGCTGACGGGCACCAAGGTGTGGACCAGCGTCGCGCACATCGCCACGGCGGTGGTCGTCCTGGCGCGCACCGACGACGCCGGCGACCGGCACGCCGGGCTCTCCCAGTTCATCGTGGACCTGCCCCACCCGGCGGTCTCGATCCGGCCGATCATCACCATCGACGGGGCGCACCACTTCAACGAGGTGGTCTTCGACGACGCGGTGATCCCGGCGGGCGGCCTGCTGGGCCGCCGGGGGGACGGCTGGCGCCAGGTAACCGCGGAGCTGGGCAACGAACGTTCCGGCCCCGAGCGCATCCTCAGCACGCTGCCGCTGCTGCGGGAGTGGGCCCGGCCCGAGAACCTCGGAGACGACCCGGTCGCGCACGCCGAGCTGGGCCGGCTGGTCTCCCGGCTGGTGGCGCTGCGCCGGCTGTCCCTGTCGGTCGCCGCGCGGCTGGCCGCGGGGGAGAGTCCGGCCGTGGCGGCGGCCCTGGTCAAGGACCTGGGCACGGAGTTCGAGGGCGACGTCGTGGACGCCGTGCGGCGACACGTCCGCCCGGATCCGGGCGGACGGGGGCTCGCGGCCATGCTGGCCAAGGCTGTCCTGCACGTCCCGGCCTTCACCCTGCGCGGCGGCGCCAACGAGATCCTGCGCTCGATCGTGGCCAAGGATCTGTCCTCATGACCGCCGCCCATCTCCGCGACCTGGCCGATGCGGTGCGGGGCCTGCTGGACGCGGAGCTGCCAGGCCCGGCGCTCTGGGCCCGGCTGGAGGAGCTGGGTTTCACCTCCCTCACGGTTCCCGAGCCCCAGGGCGGGAGCGGCGGCACGCTCACGGACGCCGCCGTGGTGGTCCGCGAAGCCGGCGCGGCCGGGGCGGCGCTGCCCCTGGCCGAGGCCCTGTTCGTCGCCGGCCCGCTGCTCGCCGCGTCGGGAGCCGCCCTGCCGCCCGGGACGGTGACCGCGTACACCGGCGATCTGGTGGCGGAGCCGGGCCCCGGCGGCCGGTGGCGAGTCACCGGCCCGCTGATCCGCGTACCCTGGCTGAGATCCGCCGATCACCTGGTGGCCCTGGTCAGCACCCCGGACGGGCCGGCCACCGCCGTGCTGCCCGCCCCTGCCGGGCTCTCCCCCGGCGAGAACCTGGCGGGGGAGGAGCGCGACAACGCCGTGCTCGACGGCGCCGAGGCCGCGGTCACACCCCTGCCGCCCGGCCCGTGGCGCCACGAGCTGGAGCTGCACGGGGCCGCGGCGCGGGCGCTGCAGCTGGCCGGCGCCGCCCGCGCCGTACTGACGCTCACCACGCGGCATGTCACCGACCGGGTGCAGTTCGGCAAGCCGCTGGCCCGGTTCCAGGCGGTCCAGCACCGGCTCGCGCGGCTGGCGGCGGACGTGGTCACCGTCGAGGTGGCGGCGGACGCGGCGGTCGCGGCGCTGCGGGACGGCGCCGAGGACCGGGAGCTCGCCGTGGCCTCGGCCAAGGCCGAGGCGTCCGCGCTGGCCAGGTCGGTGGCCGCCGCGGGCCACCAGTTGCACGGCGCGATCGGGTTCACGATGGAGCACCGGCTCGGCTCCTGCACCAGGAGGCTGTGGGCGTGGCGCGAGGAACACGGCAACGAGCTCCACTGGCAGCGCAGATGCGCCGACCTGGCGAGAGGATCGGGCGACGTGTGGGAGCTCGTCACCGGCGAGCCGGGGTCGAGGCCCCTTTGACGACAGGAGCAGCACCATGACCGCCGAACCGCCCGCCATCACCACCGTCGGCGACGGGATCGCCAGGCTCACCCTGAACAACCCCCGGCGCAAGAACGCCATCACGCTGGAGATGGCCGCCCTCATCGAGGACTTCTGCGCCCGCGTCCACGGTGACGACACCATCGGCGCCGTCCTCGTCGACGGCGCGGGCGCCTACTTCTGCAGCGGCGCCGACACCCGCGACCTGGCCGCCTCCTCCGCCGATCCCGCCGCGCCCGAGTCGGTCGCGCGGACCTCGGCCGTGTACGCGGCGTTCGTGCAGGTCGGGCGGCTCCCGGTGCCCAGCGTGTCCCTGGTGACCGGCGGCGCGGTCGGCGCCGGGCTCAACCTCGCCCTGGCCACCGACCTGATGCTGGTCAGCCATGACGCGGTGCTCGACAGCGGGTTCGTGGCGCGCGGCATCCATCCGGGCGGCGGTCACCTGGCCCTGCTCGGCCGCGCGGCCGGGTATCAGCACGCCATCGCGCTCGGGGCTCTGGGCGCGGCGCTGTCCGGAGCCGAGGCCGTACGCCGCGGCCTGGCCTGGGACGTGGCCGAGCCGCACGCCATGCTGGACGCCGCCACCCGGCTCGTGGCCATGGCCGCCGCGGACCCCCAGCTGGCCCGGCGGATCAAGCAGAGCGCCACCCTCGAACTCGGCCCGCCCGCGGTGTCCTGGCCGTCGGCGCTGGAGATCGAACGCGGGATGCAGATGTGGTCGCTGGGCCGTAAGGGCAGCCAGGGGTGGGACCGGAAGCCGCCCAAGCCGCCCGTGGAGTCCTGACCGTCAGCCCTGCCCGAGCGAGCGGGCCTCCTTCCACCGCGGGCTGTCGAGGAAGTGGTTGTCGTACAGCTCCTGCGAATCGAGCAGCTCCTCGAGGGTGGCCTCGCCGGTGCGCAGGCGGGCCAGCAGGCGGAAGTACTCGAAGCGCTCCACGCCCGGCGTGATGACGATCAGCAGGTCGGCCTCGGAGCCGGGGGCGGCGGCGAAGGCGTGGGCGACGTTCGGCGGCACCACGGCCATGTCACCCTCCTCCAGGGTGAGCACCTCCTCGCCCGCCAGCACCTGGGCGGCGCCGCCGAGGACGTAGAACAGCTCGCTGGAGGAGGTGTGCAGGTGGGGCACCGCGCCGTCGGCGCCCGGGGTGAGGGTCATGCGGAGGCTGCTCAGGGCGCCTCCGGTGGCACTGGAGTCGAGCAGGAGCCGGCCGGTGGCCGGGGCGTCGCCGCCGCCGATGATCTCGGCGTCGGCCGCGCGTACGACTGCGGTCTCGGGCGTGATGAGCGACATGGTGAGAAGTCCTTCCTGGGGAGTTACAGGGCGCCGTCGAGGGCGGCGGCGACCAGGCGTGCGGCGTAGGCGCGATCCACCGGGTTGCCGGTGATCAGGACGCGGTAGTACAGGGCTCCGGCGAGCTGCTCCAGCAGCGTCATGGGGTCGACGTCGGGTCGGAGCCGGCCCTCGTCGCGGGCGCGTTCGATGAGGTGGCAGGCCAGCGCGTTGCGGCGGGTGTAGACGTCCCGCTCCAGCTCGCCGACGTCGTCGTGGCGCGCGGCGGCGGCGACCAGCTCGGCCACCGTCCCCGCCGAGCGGCTCTCCTGGCCGGGCGGCAGGCCCGCGACCCGCATCCGGTTGAGCCCGTCGGCGACCTTCTCCATGTAGTCGGTGAGGTCGCGCCGGATGTCGCCGGTGTCGGTGATCTCGTCGTGGTCCTGCAGCCTGGCCACGACGGCCAGGGCGAGGTGGTCCTTGGTGGGCCAGCGGCGGTACAGCGTGGTCTTGGCGATGCCGGCCCGCTCGGCCACCTCGTCGGTGGCCAGGCCGCCGTACCCGCGCCGCAGCAGCAGCTCGGTGGCCGCCTGCAGGACGCGTTCGTCGACCTCGGTGTCACGCGGTCGCCCCCGTGGCCTCATGTGGATCCCTCCATTTCGCTACTGGAGTAGCGAAATTCAAGGTACACCGGGGCCGCTCATTTACGCAACCGCAGTTTCGTATATGCCCTCAGGCCCCTGACCGGCACTGTCCGATGCCCTTGTGGAGGAAGGTCGAGCCGGAGGACCTGGCCGATCCGGTGCCGGCTGCCCGAACCCTGGTATGCGCGGACCCGCGCCGTCGGCTATTCCTCCCGGGCCGGACGGAGCACCCGGCGCACGGCGCCACGCAGCCACTGGTGGGCCCCGTCCGCGGTGTGGCGCGGGTGCCAGGCCATGCCGATCGTCAGTGGTGGCAGCGGCAGCGGGATTTCCAGCAGGCGTAGTCCCAGCGCGTGCGCCGCGTCGCTGAGTGGTGAACGGGGCTCGCCCGGCAGCCCGGTCGGCACCAGGCAGACCACGTTGCCGGCTGCGGCCAGCGCCATCGCCGCCAGATGTCCGGGCAGGACGGCGCTGACCCGCCGGCTGAGCCCTTGCTCGGCCAAGGCCGCGTCCAGCGGGCCGGTGAAGCGTCCCCGGCGGCTGACCGTGACGTGCTCGGCCGCGGCCAGCCTGGCGGGCGTCAGGGTTCCTTCGGCGAGCGGGTGCCCGGCCCTGACGCCGGCCGCCATCCGCAACGTGACCAGCTCTTCGACCCGGGTCTCCGGGTCGACGTGGTCGATGGCCCCGATCTCCAGATCGATCCGGCCCTCGCGCAGCGCGGGGCCCGCCTCCCACTCCTCGGCCAGCACCCGCAGCGAGACGCCCGGCGCCCGCCGCCGGGCCAGCCCGAGCAGACCCGGCGCCAGCGCCGCGCCGACCAGGTCCGAGGCCTGGACGGTGAAGGTACGCCGCAATGTGGCGGGATCGATCCCGCCGCTCGGGGTGAGCAATGCCTCCAGCCGGCGCACCACCGCGGCGGCCTCGTCCCGCAGCGCCTCGGCGCGGGGTGTCGGCACCATCGCCTGTCCTGCCCGCACCAGCAGCGGGTCCTGGAGCACCCGGCGCAGCCGGGCCAGGGTACGGCTCATCGCCGCGGGGGAGGTGTGCAGCCGCGCGGCGGCACGGGTGACGCTCTGCTCGGTCAGCAGGGCGTCGAGGGCGACGGCGAGGTTGGCGTCGAGGTTCGGGTCTGGGCTGCTCACCGGCATTATTCCGTTTCAGGCAATGATTGGATGCTGAAGTTCCCATTGTGGCAATGCGGTTCGGGTCTGCACGATCAAAGGGTTGTACCGATCCGACATAGACCGCGAGGTTTTCATGATCGTCATTACCGCCCCCACCGGGAACATCGGCCGGCGGCTGCTGTCGCTGCTGGTCGAGGCCGCGCCCGCACGCGGAGAGGAGTTGCGCGTCGTGGTCCGCGATCCTGCCCGGCTCCCCGAGGCCGTGCGCGGACGGGTCGAGGTGGTCACCGGCTCGCACGGCGACGCCGCGACCGTCGAGCGCGCCTTCACCGGGGCCGACGCCGTCTTCTGGCTGGTGCCGCCGGACGCCTCGGCCACGCCCGACGAGGCGTACAGCGGCTTCACCCGCCCCGCCGCGCGGGCGTTCGCCGCCCACGGCGTCGGCCATGTCGTCGGCGTCTCGGCGCTCGGCCGCGGCACGCCGCAGGCCGCCCAGGCCGGGCTGGTCACCGCCTCCCTGGCCATGGACGACCTGATCGCCGGCTCCGGCGTCGCCTACCGCGCCCTGGCCAACCCGTCCTTCTTCGAGAACCTGCTGGAGGAGGCCGACTCGATCCGCGAGCACGGCGTCTTCACCGACACCGTCGCCGCGGACCGTCCGGCCCCGCTGGTGGCCGTCGCCGACATCGCCGCGACGGCGGCCGGGCTGCTGCTGGACCGCTCATGGACCGGTGTCGGCAGTGTCCCGGTGCTCGGCCCGCAGGACCTGTCGCCCGACGACCTGGCCCGCATCATGACCGAGGAGCTGGGCCGTCCGGTCCGCTACCAGCGCCAGCCGCTCGACGAGCTGCGGTCCACCCTGCTCGGCTACGGCCTCAACGAGGCGTTCGTCGAGGGCATGGTCGACATGAAGCGCGCCAAGGACCAGGGCCTGGACTCGGGCGTCGACCGCTCGCCGCAGGCGGGCCCGGCCACCGGATTCGCGCAGTGGTGCGCGCAGACTCTCAAGCCCGCCGTCCTCGCCACACCGGAGGCCGTCGATGCCCACTGACCGAACCGAGCCGCCGGTCACGGCGTTCATGCTGGTCAAGACAACGCCCGAGTGGCTCGCGATGACCGTGGCCGAACGCGTCCAGGCCTTCACCACCCAGGTCGTCCCGGTGATCGAGGCCCGCACCCGCGGCGTCCGCTCCCGCTTCTACGACACGGAGTTCTACTCGGCGCGGGTCACCGACATCTGGGTCTGGGAGGCGGACGACCACGACGCCTACCGGCTGCTGATCGACGCGCTGCGCGAAACCCCCTTCTGGGACCGCTACTTCGACATTGTGGACCTGCTCGTGGGCACCGAGAACGGCTACGCCCGCACCTACGACCTGGAGCCGGTGGCCACCCTCGCCACCTGACGCTCCTCCCTGACCGGCCGGTGCCGCCACCACCCTGCGCAAGCACCGGCCGGGCTCCGCCGGAACGCATCCGTGACGGCGTTGAGATCTTCATTCGCGAAGATCGGGTTGGTCAGACGGTGAACTCGACCCCCTGGGCCAGGGGCAGCTCGCCGGAGTAGTTGATGGTGTTCGTCGCCCGGCGCATGTAGCCGCGCCAGGCGTCCGAGCCGGACTCGCGCCCGCCGCCGGTCTCCTTCTCGCCGCCGAACGCGCCGCCGATCTCGGCCCCGGAAGTGCCGATGTTCACGTTGACGATCCCGCAGTCGGAGCCCTCGGCCGAGACGAACAGCTCGGCCTCGGCCTGGTCGCGGGTGAAGATGCTGGACGACAGGCCCTGGGGGACCGCGTTGTTGAGCGCGATGGCCTGCTCCAGGGTGTCGTACGGCATGACGTAGAGGATCGGCGCGAACGTCTCCTGGGTCACGATCGGGGTCTGCTCCCCGATCCGGACCAGCGCCGGCTCGGCGTAGAAGGCGTCCGGCGCCTGGTCGGCGAGCCGGCGCCCGCCGCCGGCCACCAGCGTGCCGCCCTGCTCCACGGCGGCCTCCAGCGCGCCGCGCATGGCGGCGTGCGCGCGGCCGTTGATGAGCGGTCCGATCAGGGTGCCGGGCGCCATCGGGTTGCCGATCGGCAGCCGCGCGTAGGCGTCGGTGAGCCGCTCGACCAGCGCGTCGGCGATGTCGGCGTGGGCGATGACGCGGCGCATGGTCGTGCACCGCTGGCCCGCCGTCCCGGCGGCCGAGAACACGATGCCGCGCGTGGCCAGGCCCAGGTCCGCGGACGGGCACACCACGGCCGCGTTGTTGCCGCCGAGCTCCAGCAGCGACCGCCCGAACCTGGCGGCGACCCGCGGCCCCACGGCGCGGCCCATGCGGGTCGAGCCGGTGGCGCTGACCAGGGCGACCCCGGGGTGGTCCACGAGCGCCTCGCCGACCTCGGGGCCGCCGACGAGGACCTGGCTCAGGTACGCGGGCGCGCCGTGCTCGGCGGCGGCCCGGTCGAGCAGGGCCGCGCAGGCCAGGGCGGTCAGCGGCGCCAGCTCCGACGGCTTCCAGACGACCGGGTCGCCGCACACCAGGGCGATGGCCGTGTTCCACGACCAGACGGCCGCCGGGAAGTTGAACGCGCTGATCACCCCGACGACACCTAGAGGGTGCCAGGTCTCCATGAGCCGGTGACCGGGCCGCTCGGAGCTGATCGTGCGCCCGTACAGCTGGCGGGACAGACCCACCGCGTAGTCGCAGATGTCGATCATCTCCTGGACCTCGCCGAGCGCCTCGGAGGTGATCTTCCCGACCTCCAGGCTGATCAGCGTCGCGAGGTCCGCCTTGTGCGCGGACAGCAGCTCGCCGAGTCGCTTGACCAGCGCGCCCCGGGCCGGCGCGGGCACGGTCCGCCAGGCCAGGAACGCCTGCCTGGCCCGCTCCACGGCGGTGTCGACGGCACCGGGGTCCACCCAGTCCACGGCGGACAGCGGCCCGCCGTTGATCGGTGAGGTGGTCGTGACGCCGCCGCCGAGCGCGTCCACGTCCACACCGCAGCGCTTGGCGGTCTCTCGCGCCGTCGCGGCCAGCTCGTCGGCGCCGGGCAGCGTGGTCACCATCAGGATCTCCTTGTCAGACGATGTTGATCTCGGGCCTGGCCCCGGACAGGGCGAAACGGCCCGCGTCGAAGCCGGTGACGTCCACGAACGGCGTCCGGCCCAGGTAGAGGTCGCGGACCACCTCGCCGACGGCCGGGCTCATCAGGAAGCCATGGCCGGAGAAGCCGGTGGCGTAGATGAACCGGTCGACGCCGCGGGCGGTGCCGATGAGCGCGTTGTGGTCCGGCGTCACCTCGTACAGCCCGGCCCAGCCGGTGGCGATGCCGGTCTCCATCAGCGCCGGGGCGCGGCGGGCCATGGCCTCGCCGAGCCTGGGCAGCCAGGCGTCGGAGCGGTCGAGCTTGAACCCCGGCGTCTCGTCCGGGTCGGACATGCCGAGGAGCAGCCCGGGGCCCTCGCGGTGGAAGTAGAACGTGGTGCCGAAGTCGATGGTGAACGCCATCGGTGGCAGGTCCGCGACCGGCTCGGTGACCAGGATCTGGCGGCGCAGCGGGGCCACCGGCAGGTCGACCTCCGCCCACTCGCCGACCGGCCGCGACCAGGCGCCCGCCGCGCAGATCACCGTGTCGGTCTCGACGCGGCCGCCCTCGGTCCGGACGGCGACGATGCGGCCGTCCACGACCTCGATGCCGGTCGCGGCGCAGTTCGGCAGCAGCCGCGCGCCCAGCCGCCGGGCCGCGCCCGCGTAGCCGAGCACCACGGACTCGGGCGTGCAGTGGCCGTCGGTGGGGGAGTAGGCGGCGGCCAGCAGCCCGTCGGTGTCGATCAGCGGCGACAGCTCCTTGGCCTCCCCGACCGGGATCATCCGGCTGGGTACGCCGAGGTCGTTCTGGATCGCCACGTTCTTCTCGAACTCCGCGACCGACTCGGGGGAGTCGAGCAGGAACAGGTAGCCGGGCTTGTGCAGGTCGATCTCCTGCCCGAAGCGCTCGGCGAAGGTCTCGAATGTCTCCAGGCTGCGTACGGCGAGCTCGATGTTGACCCGGTCGGAGAACTGCGCGCGCACGCCGCCGGCCGCCTTGGAGGTCGAGCCGGAGCCCAGCGGCCCCTTGTCGATGAGGACCACGTCGCTCACGCCGGCCGCGGCCAGCGCGTACGCCGAGCTGACGCCCATGGCGCCGCCTCCGATGATGACCACCGAGGCCCGCGCGGGCAGGTCACGTCCCATTGATCGGCTTCCTTCCTCACGTACCGCATTCAGGATCGGGGATCGGACAGAGCCGGAGGAAGCGGTCAAGCCTCGGCATCTGTGGGTGAGGCGTAAGAAGTTCTTATGCTCCGGGGGAGGTCGTCCTCCAGCCGGGCCGCGGCCAGCCGCAGGGAGCACACGGCGCCGGTCACCGCCGGGTTGGCAGCGGCGGTCCGGTGCACGGCGGCGATGCGCCGGCGGGCCTCGACCCCGTCGAGCCCGGTCGCGACCACGCCCTCGCCGGGCAGGTGCGCCAGCGCCGGGACGAGCGCCACCCCCAGGCCGGAGCGTACGAACCCGTGGATGACGCCGTAGTCGTTGCTGCGGTAGTCGACCTGCGGTTCGTAGCCCGCCCGCGCGCACAGCCGGCGCAGGCAGGAGGCCCCGGAGGTGCCCTCCCGGGTGGACACCCACGTCTCGTGCTTGAGGTCGTCGAGCGCGACCGCCCCGGCTGCGGCCAGCGAGTGCCCCGCGGGCAGCAGGAGCAGCAGCTCCTCCGCCAGCAGCGGGATCTCCCGCAGGTCGCGCGGCCAGGCGCGGGGCACCAGGTCGTAGCGGTAGACCAGGGCCAGGTCGAGCTCGCCCGCCCGGACCAACGGGATCAGCTCGTCGGGCTCCCCCTCGTCGAGCAGGGTCTCGACCGCCGGGTGCGTCTGCGCGTACGCGGCCAGGGCGATCGGCAGCAGCCGCTGGCTCGCGGTGGGGAAGCTGCCCAGCCTGAGCCGGCCGATCGTGCCCTCGGACATGCCGCGGACGTCGTCCTCCAGCGCGTCCAGCGCGGCCAGCACCTCGTACGCCCGCAGCACCAGATACCGGGCGGCCGGCGTAGGCGTGATCGTCTGGGCCCCGCGCTCGAACAGCGGCATCCTGACCGCCCGCTCCAGCGCCGCGATCTGCTGCGAGACCGCGGACCCCGTGTAACCGAGCCGCCTGGCCGCGGCGGCGAACGAGCCCGCGTTCAGCACGGCGGTCAGCGTCCGCAGGTGGAGCGGGTTGAGCATAAGCAGACCTTACGGCAGCCGGTCGGCGAGGAGCTGGGCCAGGTGGGTGCCCCGCCGGGCCGACAGATCGGCGATCTGGGTACGGCAGGAGAACCCGTCGGCGAGCACGGCCGTCCCCGGCTCCGACTGCCGGATCGCCGGGAGCAGCTGGTGCTCGGCCACCGCCACGGACACGTCGTAATGCCCCTTCTCGACGCCGAAGTTGCCCGCCAGCCCGCAGCACCCGCCCAGCCGGGTCACCCGCGCGCCCGCCTCCCGCAGCAGCCGCAGGTCCTGCTCCCAGCCCATGACCGCGTGGTGGTGGCAGTGCGGCTGGGCCACCACCGTCACCCCGTCGAGCGCGGGCGGCCGCCAGCCGGGCGTGCCGGACAGCAGCTCGGCCAGCGTGCGGGTCATCCGCGCCACCGGCCCGGCCACCGCCTCGTCCAGCAGCTCCAGCGCGTCCGAGCGCAGCACGGCCGTGCACGACGGCTCCATCCCCACGATCGGCACGCCCTGCCCGGCGGCCTCGGCCAGCTCGGCGACCGTGCGGCCCAGGATGGCCCGGGCCGCGTCCAGCTGCCCGGTGGAGATCCACGTGAGCGCGCAGCACTGGCGGCGCTCGCTGATCCGCGGGCGGTAGCCGGCGGCCTCCAGCACCTTCACGGTCGCGCGGCCGATCTCCGGCGCGAAATGGTCGGTGAAGGTGTCGACGAACAGCATCACCGGCCTGCCCTCCGCCGGCCGTCGCCGCTCGAACCAGGCCCGGAACGTCTCCCGCGCGAACTCCGGGAGCCCGCGCCGCCGGTCCACCCCGGCCAGCGCCGGCAGCCCCGGCACCCGCATGAGCGCGTTCACCGCCCGCGGCATCCGGCTCGCCAGCCGCGCCCAGCGCGGCAGCCGCCCCAGGGAGTAGTGCGTGAGCGGCCGGACGCGCCCCTTGTAGGTCTGGTGGAGCACCTCGGACTTGTACGCGGCCATGTCGATCCCCGTCGGGCAGTCCGAGGCGCAGCCCTTGCAGGACAGGCAGAGGTCGAGGGCCTCGTGGACCTCGGGAGAGCGCCAGCCGCCGGTGACGCCGGAGCCGTTGATCATCTCCTGGAGCACGCGGGCGCGGCCCCGGGTGGAGTCCTTCTCCTCCCTGGTGGCCAGGTAGGAGGGGCACATCACGCCGCCGGCCGCGGTGTTGTCGGCCCGGCACTTGCCCACGCCCGTGCAGCGGTGCACGGCCTGGCCGAAGTCGCCGCCGTCGTGGCGGTAGGCCAGGGCCAGGCCCTCGCGCACCGGGCGGGCGGCCGGGACGCGCAGGTCGGCATCAAGGGGGCGGGGCCGTACGAGCACGCCGGGGTTGAGCACGTCGCCCGGGTCGAAGATCGCCTTGACCCCGGCGAACAGGTCGATCGCCGCCTGCGAGTACATGAGCGGCAGCAGCTCGCTCCTGGCCCGGCCGTCGCCGTGCTCGCCGGACAGCGAGCCGCCGTAGCCGGCGACCAGCGTGGCCGCGGCCACCAGGAAGTCCCTGAACTCCGCGCGCCCGCCCGGCCGGTCCAGCGGCACGTCGAGCCGGATGTGCAGGCAGCCGTCGCCGAAGTGCCCGTACGGCAGGCCGGTCAGGCCGTGCCCGGCCAGCAGCGCCTCGAAGTCGCGCAGGTAGCGGCCCAGCATCTCGGGCGGCACGGCGGCGTCCTCCCAGCCCGCATGCGCCGGCCGCCCGGCGGGACTGCGTCCCGACAGGCCCGCGCCGTCCTCACGGATGCGCCAGAGCGCCGCGGCCTCGGCCGGATCGGTGACGACGAGGGCGTCCTCGCCGCCGGCCGCCACCCGGGCGGCCCGCTCCCGCACCTCGGCCGCGTCGTCGCCCGCGACCTCGACGAACAGCCAGGCGGCGCCGCGCGGCAGCGGCGGCACCGCGCCGGGGCCCCGTCGCAGGCGCACCACGTCGACGATGCGCGCGTCGATGCCCTCGCAGGCCGTCGGCCGGTGCTCCAGCACTCCCGGCGCGGCGTCCCCGGCGGCGGCGATGTCGGCGTAGCCGAGCACGACCAGGGCGCGGTACGCCGGATCGGTCACCAGCCGCACCGTCGCCTCCGTGAGCACCGCCAGCGTGCCCTCGCTGCCGACCAGCAGGCGGGCCACGTCGAACCCGCGCTCCGGCAGCAGGTGCTCCAGCGCGTATCCCGACATCTGCCGCCCGAACCGGCCGAACTCGGTCCTGATCGTGGCGAGGTTGGCCATCGCGAGGTCCCGCAGCGCGGCCGGGATGCCCTGGCCGCGCAGGCCCGGGGCGGCGGAGGCGCCCGGCAGGTCCAACGCGGCCTGGGCGGGCAGGTCGAGCGCGGTCCCGTCGCCGGCCACGGCCTTGAGCCCGGCGATGTTGTCGGACGTGCGGCCGTAGCCGAGCGTCCTGGAGCCGCAGGCGTTGTTGCCGATCATGCCGCCGATGGTGCAGCGGGTGTGGGTGGACGGGTCGGGGCCGAACCTGAGCCCGTACGGGGCCGCCGCCCGCTGCAGGGCCGCCTGGACCACGCCCGGCTGCACCACCGCCGTGCGGGCCTCGGCGTCGACCCGCAGCACCTGGTCCATGTGGCGGCTGAAGTCCAGCACCAGGCCGGGGCCGATCGCGTTCCCGGCGACCGACGTGCCGCCGCCGCGCGCGGTGAGGGGGATCTCGTGGTGCGCGCACAGCTCGATCGCCGTCGCCACGTCCTCGGCGGACCTGGGCCGGGCCACCAGCAGCGGCGGCACCCGGTAGAGGGAGGCGTCGGAGGAGTGGAGCGCCCGCGACGTGGAGTCGTCCAGCACGTCGGTGACCCCGCGACGGCGGAGGTCGGTCACGAGAGCGGCTGCGCGGTCCATGAGTAGCATGCTACATGCGACCCATGTAGCATGCTACTCGCTTCCGGCGGCGAGGAGAGAAGGCACGATGGTCGACGCGACCGCACTCCGGGCGGCTTTCGCCCGGCGCCTGTCAGCGATGTACGGCACCGAGGTCCCCGCGTACAACACGCTCGTCGACGTCGCCCAGGAGGTGAACCGCGAGGTGCTGGCCCGGATGGGCGCCGGCGCCGAACGCCTCGGGTCCATCGGCCGCGTCACCGCCGAGCGGCACGGCGCGATCCGCGTCGGCACCCCTGCCGAGCTGGCGCAGGTCGCGCGGATCTTCGGCGCGATGGGCATGTACCCCGTCGGCTACTACGACCTGCGCGAGGCGGCCGGCAGCTCCGTGCCCGTCGTCTCCACGGCCTTCCGCCCCGTGGACGAGGCCGAGCTGGCCGCCAACCCCTTCCGCGTGTTCACCTCCATGCTGGTGACGGGTGACCGGCGGTTCTTCGGCGCGGACCTGGAGCGCCGGCTCGGCGAGTTCCTGGGGGCGCGCCGGCTGTTCCCGCCGCGCCTGCTCGACCTGGCCGACCGCGCCGAGGCCGAGGGCGGCCTGGACGACGAGGCGGCCGAGGAGTTCCTGATGCTCGCCACGCGGGCGTTCGAGCTGTCCGCGGAGCCGGTCTCCCGCAGCTGGTACGCCGAGCTCGAACGCGTGTCAGCCGTGGCCGCCGACATCGGCGGCGTGGCCTCCACTCACGTCAACCACCTGACCCCGCGCGTGCTCGACATCGACGCGCTCTACGCCCGCATGAGCGAGCGCGGCATCACCATGATCGACGCCATCCAGGGGCCGCCCCGCTGGGACGGCCCCGACCTCCTGCTGCGCCAGACCTCCTTCCGTGCGCTGGCCGAGCCGCGGCTGTTCAGGGAGGACGACGGCCGGGTCGTCCAGGACGACCTGCGGGTGCGGTTCGGGGAGGTGGAGGCGCGCGGCATCGCCGTGACGCCCGCCGGACGCGCGCTCTATGACGAGCTGTCGGCCGAGCTGGACGCGCTGCTCGCCGGGCAGCGGGTCACCGCGGAGGAGCGCAACACCGCCGGGGCCAAGCTGTGGGCGGACCGGGTGCCGCGCGGTGAGGCCGAGCTGGCCGCGGGCGACCTCGCGTACTTCACCTTCCACGTCCTCGACGCCCGCCCCGGCCGCGCCGCGCCCGCCGACCTCGCGGCGCTCCTGGCCGACGGGTGGATCGGCGCCCGGCCCATCGTGTACGAGGACTTCCTGCCGCGCTCGGCCGCCGGCATCTTCCAGTCCAACCTGACCTCCGACGGCGCCAAGGACGTGACGGCGGCGGGCGCGGACTTCGGCCCGGAGGCGCTGGCCGCGGTGCTCGGGCGCCCGCTGCACGACCCCTACGAGCTGTACGCGTCGACCCGGGCGGCCTCGCTGGCCCGCGTCCGCGACGAGCTCGGCCTGGCCCGGGAGATCACCCTGCCCCCGGCCCGTTAACCCGGCTGCGGCTCTTCGGCTCCTCAGCGATGGCCGGTTAGCCTGGCTGCGGCTCCTCGACGATGGATGCCCACAACGCGTCCACGTCGACCGGCTCGCCCTGGGCCCTGGCCGCCTGCCGGGCCAGGATGAGGCCGGTGTTGGTCAGGTGGGCGCGCATCGCGCGCACCGCTCCCTCGGCGTCCGCCGCCGCGACGGCCGCCACGATCGGCTCGTGCTCCTCGTGCACCTGCCGCAGCGTGCGGGAGCGGTCGTCCGTGGACGTGCCGAGGATGCGCATGGTGTCGCGCAGCCCGCCCACGATCGCGCGGGCCCTGCCGTTGCCCGCCGCGACCAGGAGGCGGTCGTGCAGCGCCTGGTCGAGCTGGAAGAACAGCGCCTCGTCGGCCGCCTCGACCGCCGCCGCCATCTCCTCCATGGTCGCCCGCAGCGCCGCGCCGAGCCCGGCGGCGTCGCCCCTGGCTGCCCGCCGCGTGGCGGGCAGCTCCAGAGCCAGCCGCACCCCGAAGATCTCGACGATCTCCCGGGGATGCGGCAGCACGACGCGGAACCCGCGGTTGCGCTCGACCTGCACCAGCCCCGCCTCGGCCAGGCGCAGCATCGCCTCGCGGACCGGACTCCTGGAGACGTTGAGCTGCTCGGCCACCTGGTAGACGGAGTAGAGCCGGCCAGGGACCATCGCGCCCGTGTGCACCGCCCGGCGCACCTCGGAGATCACCTGCTCGGCCAGCGACCGGCCCGCGTGCGGCAACGGCTGCAGCTTCAGCTCGGCGTGTTCGCGGGTCGGCGGCATGTCGGCATGTTACCCGTACGGGACCAGCGGCGATCATGCGCCGCCCGGCGGGCGTTTCAGCGCCGCGTCAGCGCCGGTCGGCGGGCAGATCGCGTGGCTCCGGCCCCCGGTAGGCGGGCAGCAGCGGGGGCGGTATGGGGCCTTTGATGCGGCGGCCCTCGCCGTGCTCCTCCCACGCGTGCGCCAGGACGCCGACCGCGCGTGACAGGACGAACAGGCCCCTGCCCAGCTCGGGCGCGAAGCCGAGCTCGCTGTAGACGATGGCGGTGGCGCCGTCGACGTTCATCGGCACCGGCGCCAGCTGCCGCTCGATCTCCAGCCCGATCCGCAGGTACGCGCCCTCGACCACGCCGTCGCGGACCGCCTCCTCGACCGCCCGCACGAGGGGGTCGCGGCGCGGATCGCGCGGGTGGAAGCGGTGTCCGAACCCGGGAAAGTACCGCTTGGCACCCCGATACCCGTCCAGCACTCCCGAGACCGCGCCCGAGACCGCCCCCGCCAGACCGGCCTCCGTCGGATCGGTCCCCGCAGGATCGGCCCCCGCCGGGTCTGCGGTGGTTCGCCCCCGGATGTCGGCCAGCACGGCCATGCACTCCTGACCAGCGCCCCCGTGCACGTCGCCGAGCAGCCCGACGCCCGTGGCCACGGCGGTGTTGAGGCCGACGCCGCAGGTGGCGGCCATGCGGGCGGCGGCGATCGAGGGCGCCTGCGGCCCGTGGTCGACCCCGGACACCAGCGCGGCCTCGAACAGCGCGGACTGCCCGGGAGAGGGCACCTCGCCGCGCAGCATGAGCCAGATCGTGTCGGCGAACGACAGCCGGCCGATGAGCTGCTCGACGGGATAGCCGTGCAGCCGGATGACACCGGGGGAGATGTCGGATATGGCGGTGGCCCACCATCCGGTCACCTGCTCTGTCGTCGTGCTCATACAGCTCCTTCCTCGTGCAGGTGGGCGATGTCGGTGTCGGAGTAGCCGAGGGTGCGCAGCACCGCGTCGGTGTGCTCGCCGAGCCTCGGGGGCGGGCCGGCGGGGGCCAGGGGGCGGCCGTCCACGTGGGCGGCACCGCCCAGCAGCACGAGCTCGCCGCCGCCGGAGGCGGGGGAGGGCAGCCGGTGCAGCAGGCCGCGGTGCTCGACCTGCGGCGAGCGCAGCGCCTGCGGGACGGTGACCACCGGCGCGGCGGGCACGCCGGTCGGCAGCAGGATCTCGTCCCACTCGGCCGCCGACCTGGTCTTGAGCGTCTTCTCCAGCTCCTCGCGCAGGGCGTCGCGGTGGGTCTTGCGGTCGTCCCTGGTGCGGAAGCGGGGGTCGCTCATGAGCTCCGGCCGGCCCAGCACCCGGCAGAGGGTCTCGAACTGCTCCTGCTTGTTGGCGGCGATGTTGAGCTGGCCGTCGGCGGTCTCGAAGGTGCCCGACGGCGCCGACGTACGGTTCTCGTTGGCCATGGCCACCGGCTCCCGCCCGGCGACGAGGTAGTCGGAGACCACCCAGCCCATCCCCGTGAGCGCGGCGTCCAGCATGGACACGTCCAGGTGGGCGCCCTGGCCGGTGCGGAGCTTGCGGTGCAGGGCGGCGGCCACGGCGAAGGCGGCGGTGATGCCCCCGGCGCTGTCGCACACCGGGTAGCCCACCCGCACGGGCGCGGTGTCCGGGGTTCCGGTGACGCTCATGATGCCCGCCAGGCCCTGGATCACCTGGTCGTAGGCGGGGCGCTCGCGCATGGGCCCGGTGGCGCCGAAGCCGGACAGCGCGCAGTAGACCAGGCCGGGGTTGATCTCGCGCAGCCGTTCCCAGCCGAAGCCGAGCTTGTCCAGCACGCCGGGGCGGAAGTTCTCCAGCAACACGTCGGCCTCGCCCAGCAGCCTGGTGAAGACCTCGCGGCCGGAGGCGTGCTTGAGGTTGACGGTGACCGAGCGCTTGCCCGCGTTCTGCGCCAGGAAGGAGACGCCGAGGTTCTCGCCGCTGAGACGGGGGTCGGCGCCGAGCTGGCGGGCCAGGTCTCCGGTGCCGGGGATCTCCAGCTTGATCACGTCGGCGCCCATGAGGGCGAGCTGGTAGCCGGCGTACGGGCCGGACAGGACGTTCGTCATGTCGAGCACGCGTACGCCGTCGAGCAGCCGCGGTGATGAGTTGTCGGTCATCGAACCCCTGTCCGTACCGCTATGTGGTCCAAAAATACCGTACAGCGGTTCAGGCTGACGTGTCGATGACCGCACCGCATGCTTGACACGCCCAGGGAACGGCCATAGCGTCGCCATTGAATTGGACGGCTCCGTCCAAAAAAGCGATCGCCTCCCGGGGAGAGTGATGCGGGCTCGAGCGGCGGTCCTGCGCGACCCGGGCAGGCCGTTCACCGTCGAGGACGTCTCGCTCCGTACTGCGACGAGTTCATGGCGCGCAACCTCAGCGGGGTGCGCGTGGACGGGTCGGCCGGGGCCAACGGGACCGGCGGTGAGCCGGTCGCGGCCCGCCGGTTCGGCCAGTCCTCCTTCGCCACCCATGCCGTCGCCACCGAGCGCAACCTGGTCACCGTCGACAAGTCGCTGCCGCTGGAACTGCTCGGCCCGCTGGGCTGCGGCCTGCAGACCGGCGCGGGCTCGGTGTTCATCGCCCTCAAGGTCCGCCCGGCCGACGCCATCGCGGTGTTCGGCGCCGGGGCGGTCGGCCTCGCGGCGGTCATGGCCGCCAAGGTCGCGGGCGCCGGCGAGATCATCGCCGTGGACCTGCACGCTTCCAGGCGCGAGCTGGCCCTGGAACTCGGCGCCACCCGGGCGCTCGACGGCGCCGACCCCGGCCTGGCCGACGCCGTCGGCGAGGTGGACCACTCTTTCGACACCACCGGCGTGCCGGAGGTGATCCGCACCGCGATCGCAGTGCTGCGCCCCGGCGGGTCGTGCGGCCTGGTAGGCGCGGGCGGCGGCGAGGTCACGCTGCGGCCGACCGCGCTCGCCGGGCGCACCGTCCGCTTCATCCTGGAGGGCGACGCCGTGCCCCAGCAGTTCATCCCCATGCTGATCGGGCTGTGGCGGCAGGGCCGCTTCCCCTTCGACCGGCTGATCCGCACGTACCCGCTGGGCGGCATCAACGACGCCGAACGCGACTCCGCGAGCGGCGCCACGGTCAAGCCCGTCCTGCTGCCGGCCTCATGACGGGCTTCGCCATGACCGTCGGCGGCACCGGCGAAGCAGGAAGCCGGGGAAGTGCCGCCGCATGAACGGCCTGGCACAGGCCAGAATGTCCGGCTTCAGGCCGGGGAGCGCGTCGAACCGAGCTTCAAGTCCTGATAGGGAATCAATCATGAACATGACCATCGAGCAGGCGGGGCTCATGCTGGCCGACCCCCTCGCCTACGCCGACGAGCCGCGGCTGCACCAGGCGCTCACCCTGCTGCGCCGGGAGGCCCCGGTCCATCTCGTGGAGGCGCCCGAGTACACGCCCTTCTACGCCGTCACCCGGCACGCCGACATCATGCGGGTCGAACGCGACAACGCCCTCTGGCTCAGCGCGCCGCGCCCGGTCCTGGGCAAGAAGACGTTCGAGGAGCACGCCAGGCAGCAGGCGGCGCAGGGCATCCAGTTGAAGACGCTGGTCCACATGGACGACCCCGACCACCGGGTGGTCCGGGCGATCGGCGCCGACTGGTTCCGCCCCAAGGCCATGCGCGCCATGGAGAGCCGGATCCAGGAGCTCGCCCGCCGCTACGTGGACCGGTTGGCCGACTACGGCGGCGAATGCGACTTCGCCACCCAGGTCGCGGTGCACTACCCGCTGTACGTGATCCTCTCCCTGCTCGGGCTGCCCGAATCCGACTTCCCCCGCATGCTCAAGCTCACCCAGGAGCTGTTCGGCGGCGCGGACGCGGAGACCAGGCGCGGAGACACCGCCGAGGACCAGTTCGCGGTGCTGCTCGACTTCTTCGCCTACTTCCAGCAGCTCACCGCCGCCCGCCGCGCCCACCCCACCGAGGACCTGGCCTCCGCCATCGCCAACGCCCAGGTGGACGGCAAGCCGCTCAACGACATGGAGACGGCCTCCTACTACGTCATCATCGCCTCCGCCGGCCACGACACCACCAGCTCCACCGTCGCCGGCGGCCTGCACGCCCTCATCGAACACCCCGACCAGTTGGCCCGGCTGCGCGAGGACCCCGGCCTGCTGCCGCTCGCGGTCGACGAGATGATCCGCTGGGTCACCCCGGTCAAGGAGTTCATGCGCACGGCCTCGGCCGACACCAGCCTCAACGGCGTGGACATCAAGGCGGGCGAGTCGGTGCTGCTGTCCTACCCGTCGGCCAACCGCGACGAGGAGGTGTTCACCGACCCGTTCGCCTTCGACGCCGGCCGCGACCCCAACCGCCACCTGGCCTTCGGGTTCGGCGTGCACTACTGCCTCGGCGCGGCGCTGGCCCGGATGGAGCTGAAGGCCCTGTTCGCCGAGCTGCTGCCGCGCCTGGAGAGCGTCGAGCTCACCGGCCGGCCGGAATGGAGCGCCACGACCTTCGTCGGGGGCATCAAGCACCTGCCCATCCGGTACAAGCTCCGCCGCTGATCAGGACATGAGGAAGTCGGGCCTGGCCCGGCGCCACTCCGGGGCGTCCAGCGCGTTGAGCGCCGCGACGATCCGTTTCTCCTCGTAGACGAAGTGCGTCTCCATCAGCGCGGCGAGAGTGTCCAGCTCGCCGCGCACCAGGACCGGGTCGTGGTCCCGGCCGAGGCCGTCGATGAGCGCCTGCAAGCGCCGCAGGGAGTCGTCCACCAGCCGGTGGTCGCGGCGCAGCTCCTCCAGTACCGGGCGCAGCTCGGGGAAGCTCCGGGCGAGCGCGGGGAAGGCGCCGCCGTCCTCGCCGGTGTGGTGCCGCTCCAGCGCGGAGCAGAAGGTCAGGCAGTGGGTACGCAGGTCGCGGGGGAGCGCGCCGCCCGCGAGATAGGCCTCGACGTCCTCGCGCAGCGCGTCGAGCTGCTCGCGGAGCCAGAGGTGCACGTCGATCAACTGGTTGCCGAACGCCGCCAGGCGCCCGTCGGGTGTTTCCATGGGGGTCCCATGTTCCGGCGCCTCCATGCCCTCGGCGATCTGTTTGCCGGGTGCACCGCGACGCTGGGACGTACCCCATCATCGTTCCGGGCCATCGGTCAAATAGGGTGAAGATCGTGGACCCCGGGACCCCTGACCGCCGAAGCGCCGGACGGTACCTGTGGTGGCTGGTCAGGAGCCAGCCCGGCCGCATCGCCGTCGGCGCGTTGCTGGGCTCCGCCTGGATGGTCTGCCTGACGCTGCCGCCGTACTTCCTGTCCCGCGCCATCGACGACGGCCTGGCTCCGGGAGACAGGCCCGCGCTGGCCGGCTGGACCGCCGCCGTGCTCGGCGTCGGCGTCCTGAACGCCTGGCTGGCCATCATGCGCCATCGCACGATGACCAGGGTTCGGATGGACGCCGCGTTCCGCACCGTACAGGTGGTGGTGCTGCACGCGACGCGGCTGGGCGCGGCGCTCCCGCGCAAGGTCACGGCCGGGGAGGTGGTGACGATCGGGTTCGGTGACGCCGCCGTGATCGCCCACGCGCTGACCATCACCGGCCCCGGCGTCGGCGCGGTGCTCGCTTATGTCGTCGTGGCCGGGCTGCTGCTGGCCGTCTCGCCGCTGCTCGCCGCGGTGGTGCTGCTGGGCGTGCCGTTGCTGGTCATGCTGGTCGGGCCGCTGCTGGGACGGCTGCGCGGCGCCGAGACGGCGTACCGGCTGCGGCAGGGCGAGCTCGCCGCCCGGTTCGGGGACATCGCCGGAGGGCTGCGGGTCCTGAACGGCATCGGCGGCAAGGACGTGTACGCCGAGCGCTACCGGCGCGGCTCCCAGGAGCTCCGGGAGAAGGGCTACCAGGTGGGCGCGGTCACCAGCTGGATCCACGCCCTCGGGGTCGGCCTGCCCACGGTGTTCCTCGGCGCCGTGACGTGGCTGGCGGCCCGGATGGCCGCGCAGGGCGACATCACCACCGGCGAACTGGTCGCGGTGTACGGGTACGCCGGCGTGCTGGTGGTGCCGGTCACGAACCTCATCGAGACCGGGTACGGCTTCAGCCGCGGCCTCGTGGCCGCCCGCCGGGTCATCCACTTCCTCACCCTCGAACCGGACGTCACCGGCGGCGACGCGGATCCGCCCGCGTCGCCCGCGCCGCTGCGCGACCCGGCCTCGGGCGTCGAGATCGCGCCGGGGAGGCTGACCGCGCTGGTCAGCGCCCGGCCGGGGGACTCGGCCGCGCTGCTCGACCGGTTGGGCGGGTTCGCCGCGTCGGCCGCGACCTGGGGCGGGATCCGGCTCGACACCATTGACCCGGTACGGGTCCGCGAGCGGATCCTGCTGGCCGACAACGAGGCGGACCTGTTCGCCGGCATGCTGCGGGACGTCGTCGCCGGCCGGCACGATCCCGGCGACGAGGCCGTGGGCCGGGCGGTCCACGCGGCCATGGCCGAGGACGTCGTCCGGGGGCTGCCGCACGGGCTGGACTCCGCCGTCGACCCCCAGGCCCGCAACCTGTCCGGCGGGCAGCGCCAGCGCGTCCGCCTGGCCCGGGCCCTGCTGGCCGACCCGGAGGTCCTGCTGGCGGCCGAGCCCACCTCCGCCGTGGACGCCCACACCGAGGCGACCATCGCCGCCCGGCTGCGCGAGGCGCGAAGGGGCCGTACCACGGTGGTCACCACGACCTCGCCGCTGCTGCTGGACCGGGCGGACACGGTGTACTACCTCGTGGACGGCTCGGTCGCGGCGGCCGGCGAGCATCGCGACCTGCTGCACGAGCACCCGGGCTACCGCCTGCTGGTGTCACGCGACGACGAGCCCAGCACACCACCCGAGCGGGCCGCCCGATGACCGGATCCCCGCCCGAGGAGGCCGCGCGATGACCGAGCCGCAGCCCGTCGCCCAGCCGGCCCGTGCGATGACCGGGGCCCTGCCGGTCGCCGAGCCGCCCCGGGTGCGGCGGGCGGCGTTGCGCCTGATCCGCCTGGACGGCCGCGCCTTCGCCGCGATGATCGCCCTCAACGCCCTGGCCGCCGTCGCGGGGCTGGCCGGGCCGTGGCTGCTCGGCCGGATCGTCGACGCGGTCAAGTACGGCGCCGGGGCCGCCGCCGTGGACCGGCTGGCCCTGGCCATCCTGGCCGCCGCCCTGGTCCAGCTCGTCCTGTCCCGCTACGCGGGCCACGTCGGCCACCGCTTCGGCGAGCGCACCCTGGCGCGCATCCGCGAGCGGTTCACCGAACGCGCCCTCGACCTGCCCGTCTCGGTGGTCGAGCGGGCCGGCACGGGCGACCTGACCACCCGGGGGACGACCGACGTGGCCGCGCTCGGCGCCACGCTGCGCGACGCCGGGCCGGACGTCCTCATCGCCGCGGTCCAGGCGGCGTTCATCCTGGCCGCGGTCTTCGTGCTCGATCCGCTGCTGGGCGCCTGCGGGGTGCTCGGCCTGCTGGGCATCTGGTTCGCCGCCCGCTGGTATCTGCGCCGCGCGATCCCGGCGTACCTGGCCGAGGGTGAGGCCAACTCCGCGCTGGCCGAGCAGCTCGCCGCCACCACCGCCGGCGCCCGCACCGTCGCGGCGCTGCGCCTCGAACACCGCCGCATCACGGCCTGCCAGGCGGCGATCGGCGAGTGCCGCCGGACCCGCGTCCGGACCCTGTTCCTGCGCAGCGTCCTCTTCCCCGTCGTGGACGTCTCGTACGCGATCCCGGTGGCCGGCGTGCTGCTGGTCGGCGGCCTCATGGCGAACGGCTCCATGACCCTCGGAACGGTCGTCGCCGCCGCCCTCTACCTCCGCCAGCTCGGCCAGCCCCTCGACACGATCCTCCTGCACCTGGAGGGCATGCAGAGCAGCGGCGCCTCGTTCGCCAGGGTCGAGGGCCTCGCCCTGGTCCCGCGGCCGGCGCCGGCCACCGGGCCGGAGCTCGTACCGGACGGCGACCGGCTCGTGGCCGCCGGCGTGCACTACGCCTACGACGGCGGCCCCGACGTCCTGCGCGGGGTGGACCTGACCGTCCGCCCCGGCGAGCGTCTGGCGATCGTCGGGCCCTCGGGCGCGGGCAAGACCACGCTGGGCAGGCTGCTGGCGGGCGTGGACGCCCCGCGCACCGGCACGGTCACCGTCGGCGGCGTTCCCGTCGCCGCCCTCGACCCCGGCCGCCTGCGCGAACGCGTCGTCCTGGTCACCCAGGAACACCACGTGTTCCTCGGCACGGTACGCGACAACCTGCGCATCGCCGCCCCTTCCGCCACCGACGCCGAGCTGCGCGCGGCCCTCGCCACCGTCGGCGCCGACTGGATCGACGACCTCCCGGACGGCCTCGGCGCCGATCTCGGCCCCGGGGGCCACCGGCCCGACGGCGCGCAGGCCCAGCAGCTGGCCCTGGCCCGCGTCGTACTGGCCGACCCCCACACGCTGATCCTCGACGAGGCCACCGCGCTGCTGGACCCGAGGACCGCCCGCCACACCGAGCGCGCCCTGGCCGCCGTGCTGGACGGCCGTACCGTCATCGCCATCGCCCACCGCCTCCAGACGGCCCACGACGCCGACCGGGTGGCGGTCATGCAGGAGGGCCGCCTCACCGAGCTCGGCACGCACCACGACCTCGTCGCGGCCGGGGGCACGTACGCCGAGCTCTGGCGCTCGTGGCACGGGGAGTGAACGCTCAGTGGCCCTGGTGGTACTGGTGCGTCACCGCATGGCCCTTGCCCCGTGAGATGAGCCACTTGTTCACCGGCGTGGTCAGCACGAACGCCACCAGCAGCGAACCGGCCAGCGCCACCCAGAACAGCCAGTTCGACAGGCCCGCGTCCATCGCGCCGGGCACGAGCAGCATCACCGCGTTGTCCAGGATCTCCATCATCGCGATGGAGATGGTGTCGGCGGCCAGCGCCACCCTCAGCGCGGTGCGGAAGTCGACACCGGCCCGCAGCACGCCCCGCATGGTCAGCGCGTAGCCGAACACGAAGGCCAGCGCCACGGACAACACCACGGTGGTCAGGTTGGACAGGCCGGCGGCGGTGCCGATGACCATGCCCAGCACCTCGCCGATGGCGCAACCGGTCAGGCAGTGCAGGGTCGCCTGCGCGGCCATTCCCCACGTGGCCGCGGGCGGGGCCTCATGGTGTGCGTGGTGGTGCTCGCTGTGATCCATACGATGCTCCTTAGTAGAGGGGAGACACATTGTAGGGGTATGGGGTATATCGATAATCGGGCGGCGGGGCGTGGATAAGCTGACGGCTCATTGGCGACATATCGCGCTAAATCCGTATTCGAGGAGAATCTTGAGCCCTACCCAGCCGCCCGGCGCCCACCGCCTCCCGGCGGTCCCGCTCGCCGGAGGCGTCCGGTGACCGGCGCGCAGCTGATCGAGCGCGTACGCGGGCTGGCCGCGTCCGGCGAGCGCGTCGTGGTGGGCATCGCGGGATGCCCGGGCGCGGGCAAGTCCACGCTGGCCGGCTGGCTGGCCGAGAACCTCACCTCCGCCGGGCTGCCGGCGGTGTGGGTGCCGATGGACGGCTTCCACCTGGCCGACGTCGAGCTCGAACGCCTCGGGCGGCTGCGCCGCAAGGGCGCCATGGACACCTTCGACGCCCACGGCTACCTGGCGCTGCTCCACCGCCTCCGCGCCGAGACCGGCACCGTCGTCTACGCGCCGTCCTTCGACCGCGAGATCGAGCAGCCGATCGCCGGCGCCATCCCGGTGCCGCCGGCCGCGCGGGTCGTGGTCAGCGAGGGCAACTACCTCCTCGCCGACGACGAGACGTGGCGGCGGGTGCGGGGGGCCATGACAGAGGTCTGGTACGCCGAGATCGACGACCGCGTCCGCCTGGACCGGCTCACCAGGCGGCACGTCCAGTTCGGCAAGACGCCCTCCCAGGCCGCCCGCTGGGTCGCCGAGGTCGACGAGCCCAACGCCGCCGCCATCCGCACCACCCGCGACCGCGCCGACCTCCTGCTCAACCCCGACACCCTCGCCCCGTCCCCCTGACCTTCCGGCACCGCCTGGCCCATCGGCACCCCGACCTGCCCCCCGCCCGGTGCGCGTGCCGCGGTCGGCGGCGGGTGGGTGGTGGGGTGGTTGGCTACGGGGTGGGGGTGGTCTTGGCGTGGGCGTGGGCGGTGAAGCGGGCGGCGTCGATGACGGTGCGTTCGTGGGTGCCGGTGCTGATCACGTCAGCCCCGTCCTCGGCGCTCACCTCGAACCGCAGTCGCCGCCCCTCCACCCCCGTCAGCCGCACCCGGCAGGTGACCTCCAGGCCCGGCGGCGTGGGGGCCTCGTGGCTGAGGTCGACGTGCGTCCCGACCGTCTGCTCGCGCGGCCAGTCCAGGTACGGCACGACCGCCTGAACGCACGTCCACTCGATCAGCCCCACCAGGAACCCGGTGGCGAAGACGGGCGGCATGACCGCGAACTCCGGCGACTCCGGATACAGCCCCGCCACGATCTTGCTCTCCGGGACGCGGAAACGGAAGGTGTGCTCCAGCCCGGGCTTCAGCTCACGCATGGTCCTACACTGACAGGTCTGTAAACCCGGGACAAGAGGTCAGAGCTCGCCGAGGCGGCGGGTGAGGAAGCGGCGCTCGGCCTCCGTCGTGGCCAGGTCGAGCGCCCTCCGGTACGCCGCCTGCGCCCCCGCGGTGTCGTCCAGGCGACGCAGCAGCTCGGCCCGGGTGGAGTGGAAGTACCGGTAGCCGTCGAGTCCGAGCCCGTCCACGATCGCCAGCGCCGCCCGCGGCCCGTCGACCTCGGCGACCGCCACCGCGCGGTTGAGCTCGACCACGGCCGAGCCCGTCAGCTCCCGCAGCCGGTCATAGAGCGCGGCGACGGCCCGCCAGTCGATCCGCTCCTCGGTCTGCAGCGCCGCGATGGCCGCCTGCACCACGTAGGCGCCGCGGGCGCCGAGCGCGAGGGCGCGGTCGAGCAGCGCCTGGCCCTCCTCGATCTGAGCGGTGTCCCACAGGCCGCGATCCTGCTCGTGCAGCAGGACGATCTCGCCGTCGCGGACCCGGGTGGCGCGCCGCGAGTCGTGCAGCAGCATCAGCGCCAGCAGCCCGGCGGCCTCGGGCTCGCCGGGCACGAGCTCGACCAGGACCCGGGCCAGCCGGACGGCCTCGGCCGCCAGGTCGGCCCGGCCGTCGCCGTACCCCTGGTTGAAGATGAGGTAGAGCACGGAGAGCACCGCCTCCAGGCGGGCGGGCAGCAGGTGCTCCCGGGGGATCCCGAACGGGATCCCGGCCGCCCGGATCTTGTCGCGCGCCCGGGAGAGCCGCCGCTTCATCGTCTCGTCGCTCACCAGGAACGCCCGGGCGATCTCCGGGGTGGACAGGCCGCCCAGGGCCCGCAGAGTGAGCGCGACCTGGGCCTCGTCCGCCAGCGCCGGATGGCAGCACAGGAAGAACAGTTCGAGCCGTTCGTCGGGGACCGCCGACTCGTCCATCGTCACCTCCTCGCCCGGCTCCGGCCGGTCCAGCAGGCGGAGCTTGTCCGCATACGTACGGTCCCGGCGAAGGCGGTCGATCGCCCGGCGGCGCCCGGTCACCACGAGCCAGGCCCCGGGATTGTCCGGGACCCCGTCGCGGGCCCAGCGCTCGGCCGCGACGGCGAACGCCTCCTGCGCGGCCTCCTCGGCCACGTCGACGTCGCCGGTGTAGCTCACCAGGGCGGCGAACACGCGGGCCCACTGGTCGCGGAAGATCTCCTCGAGCACCGGCTACCGCTCCACCAGCGGCCGCACCTCGACCGATCCGCCGAGGCGGGCGGCGGGGACACGGGCGGCCAGCTCCAGCGCGTCGTCGAGGTCGTCCGCCTCGACGATGTAGAACCCGCCGAAGATCTCCTTGGTGTCGGCGAACGGCCCGTCGGTCATCAGCGTCCGGCCGCCCTGGACCCGGACGGTGGTCGCGGTCTCGGCCGGTTGGAGCCGCTCGCCCGAGATCATGCGCTCGTCCTGCATCAGCGCGACGTACTCGGCGGTGATGGCGGCGCGCTCATCGGCGGTGAGCCCGTCGTACGCTCCGGGCCGCTCGTTGATCAGCAGTGCGTATCTCACGGTGGTCTCCTTCACGCCGCCGCGTCGCGGCCGTAGACGAGGCGGACTGCCTGACCCATGCGTTCGGCGGACTCCAGAGCCAGGCCGAGGGGCCGGTCATCCTGATCGAACAGGCGGCGTCCCCGGCCCAGCACGGTCGGGAACACCAGCAGCCGATACTCGTCGACCAGGTCATGCGCCCGCAGCGCGGCGACGACGCTGCCGCTGCCGGCGACCACGATATCCCGTTCCCGCCTGCGCCCGGCCACCTCCTCGATCAGGTCGCCCCGCAGGAGGGAGGAGTTGCTCCACCCCTCGACGCCGTCCGACGAGCGCGAGGCGACGAGCTTCGGGATGGCGTTCATCTTCCGGGAGAACTCGTCGTCCCTGCCGGGCCAGATGCGGGAGAAGCGCTGCCAGGTGGCGCGGCCCAGCAGCATGGCCCCGGTGTCCAGCACCTCGCCGAGCGCGAACTTGTCACCGGCCACCGACTCGGGCCCGTACCGGAAGGCCCAGCCTCCCCACGGCGTCCCGTCCGCCCCGTCCGGGTCCTCGATGACCATGTCGAGGGAGACGAACTCGATGACGATCAGCTTGCCCATGTCCTTGAACCTTCCTCGTAGCCGGTTGCTCGGCAGGAGGACGGACGGGTCGGGCCCGGGGGGACAGGCCGTCGATGTGACCCTGGTCACATCCGAAGCGGCCTTTACCCGTGAGCGGCTGCCCACATGTTTAAGCACACGGTAACGTGTCAACTACTGTGCGTATAGAATGCCTGGTTGGACGGTCAAGGTTTCGCACCGGTTCCCCCCGATCCGGGGCACCCCTCCATGCCCCGGGGCCGGTGCGGGCGCGCCCGGCCGCTCCAGCGCTGACGGTGAAAGGTTCGGTGAAACTCCGTCATGCACATCGAGCACGAAGACCACGTCTACGGCCTCCCGATCCCGCACGGCCACGCCGTCGGCGACGGCTTCGTCACCGTGCCGGCCCAGGCCGCCGGCCCTGGCCAGCTCACGCTGCTGACCCCCACCGCCGTGCACCACCAGGTCTTCACCGTGGTCCGGTTGCGGGCCGGCTACGACCTGGCCGAAGTGGACGCGTTCCTGTCCACCGTGGAGACCACGATCAGCCTGCTCTGGCAGGACAACGCCCACCTGCGCGAGCGTCTCGCCGCCGCCACCCCCGCCCCGGCCGACATGCTGGCCGCCGCGGAGGAGAGCGCGCGGGAGACCGTCGAGGTCGCCCGGCACGAGGCTCGGCAGGCTGTCGAGGCCGCCCGAGAGGAGGCACGGGAGTACGTCGAGGCCGCCAGGCAGGAGGCGCGCCACATGCTGACCGAGGCCCGCGCCGGCGCCGAACGGGTGCGGCTCGATGCCGCCGCCGCGGCCGAGGCGCTGACCAGGACCGCCCGCCTGGCCTATCAGGAGGCCATCGAGGAGCAGTTCAACGAATTCGACGCCGTCCTCGCCGACCACGGCAGGCAACTGCAGGACAGCCTGCACACCCAGCTCGGCCGGTTGCGCACGGTCCTGGAGGACGTCGCGACGCCCGGCCACGGCACGCACACCGGCCCTCTCGCGGCTCAGTGATCGATCACCGTCCTCCAGCCAGAAAGGCCGTCACATGTTCTTGCCGCTCGGGGGGTCAGTACTGCCGTTGCCGGCGCGCGACGCGGCCATGGGCGCCGCCATGCCGGTCTGGACGGTGTGGGCCGCCGTGGGCCTGGTGGCCCTGTCCACGCTGGCCGGCGCCCACCTGGCGCAGCGCAAGGCCGACCGGATCAGCGTCTGGCTGGCCGTCGCCTCGGCGCTCATGCTCATCACCGCCCTGACCGACGTGATGCCCGACGCCTGGCGGGAGGCCGTCGCGACCCATGTGCCCGTGTGGCTGGTGGCGCTGGCCGGGCTGTTCGGGTATGTCGTCATCACGCACTTCACCCGCCACGGGTGCGCTCACCAGCACGACGTGGGCCGGCGTGCCCGGCACGCCCCCGGCATGCACCGGCGGGTCGAGCAGGCCGTCAGCGCCGCCGTGTACGGGGGAGTGGGCACCGCCGTCGCGCTGAGCCTGCACCGCATGATCGAGGGCGCCACCCTGGTGCTGGCCGCCTCGATCATCGTCGTGGCCGCGCTCATGATCCACTCGGCCGGTGAAGGGGTGGCCCTGACGGCCATGCTCGACCTGGCCCGCAAGCCGCTAGCTCCCTGGCTGGCGCTGGCCTGCCTCAGCCCGGCGGCCGGCGTCGTGCTGGCCAGCGTGGCGCCGCTGCCGCCGCAGAGCGTGCCGATCCTGCTGGGCGTGCTCACCGGCGTGCTGCTGCGTACCGCGATGGTCGGGCTGCAGATGGCCCGCGCCAGCGGCCGGCTGCCGCGCCGCCAGGTCGTCGTCGTGGCGACCGGCGTACTCGCCGTGGGCGGCCTGCTGGTCACCGCCCAGGCCATGCTGCCCGGCGCGCTCCCCGCCCCGGCCGTCCCGGTCGCCGCCGCCCGCCTGGGCGGGCCGCCCACCCCGCAGCCGCGCCCGCCGTCCCCGAGGCCCAAGCCGACGACCGGACCCGAACCGATGACGCCCGGCGAGCTGCGCACCGCCGTCGCGGCCGGGCGGCTCGGCCTGGAGGCCCTGCTGTCGCGCACCGACCTGGCCACCATCGGGGCCGACGTGGAGACGGTGCTGCGGGCCCTGCCCGGGCGCAGCGCCACCGAGATCACCCGCGTGCTGCGCAGGGGCAGGATCCTCAGCGGCGCCAGCATCGGGGACCTCACCCTGCGCCAGCGCCACTACCTCCTCCTCGCCCTCGGCGCCATCCCGGCGAGCCCGGCCGGATGAGCCGCAGCGCCCATCAGGGGGCCCGGCCGGTGAGGTAGCGCTGGAGTGTCGGCGCCATCCAGGCGATGAGCTCGTCGGGCGAGGACGAGACCAGCGCGTCCACCCGTACGGCGTAGCGGGTGATGGCCAGCCCCACGAGCTGGCCGGCCGCGAGCGCCGCGCGCAGCTCGGGCTGGTCCACGCCGAGCTTCCTGGTGACCTTGCCGAGCATGTCGTTGGCGAGGAACTCCCTGATCAGGGCGGCCGCGTGCGCGTTCGTGGCGGCCGAGCGCATCAGGCCCAGCACCGGGCCGGGCCGGTCCACCGCGCCGAGCAGGCCGAGGACGTATCCGGCCAGCCGCTCCCCGAGCTTGCCGCGGGGCCCGTCCAGCAGCATGGCCACGGCCTGCTCGGGCTGGAACACCGACGTCACGACCGCGCTGAACAGCTGCTCCTTGCCGCCGAAGAACCGGCGCACGAGCGCCGGGTCCACGCCGGCGTCCGCGGCCACCTGGCGCATGCTGGTGGCCTCGTAGCCGCCCGCGCTGAAGGCCCTGGCCGCCGCCGCGACGATCTCTTCCCTGGTGGTCGAGGCCCCCGGCCGCCGCCCGGTCCTGCCTGTGCGTTCCTCCACGGCCGCCAAGTTATATCCCCGTACAGGGACTTGCTACCCCTATAAATCAGATGCTGACGGTTAAGGTGCTCTGTTAGCGTCAGCATCGTGACGGCAGTCGAGTTCCCGATCCTCGGGACGGAACCTCTCGCGGTGGAGCTGGCCAACACGCTGTACGGCGCGGGGGAGGCGCGGATCGACTTCCTGCCGGACGCCCGGCGGGTCGGCGAGTGGTTCGCCCGGGTCTCCGAGCGCCATGGGGTCGCGGTCCCGATGGGTCCGCACGCGGCCCGGGTGCGGATGTTGCGCGACTGCGTGCACGCCCTGCTGTCGGCCGCCGTCGAGGGGCGCGTTCCCGACGCGGCGCCGGTCCGGCGGGTCAACGACTTCACGGCGGCGGCGCCGACGTACCTGTGGCTCGACTGGAGCGGCGGCGCGCCGGCCTCGCGCTGGGCCAGCACAGTCACCGGCACCGTCGCCGGCCCGGCCGCCGTGCTCGGGAGCATCGCCACCTGCTGCGTCGAGCTGCTGACCGGCCCCCAGGCGGATCGGGTACGCCGCTGCCAGGGCCCCGGCTGCTCGCTGTTCTTCGTCCAGAACCACCCCCGCCGGCGCTGGTGCCACCCCTCGTGCGGTCACCGCGACCGCCAGGCCCGCTACTACCGCCGGCAGCACACCCCCGGAGCGTCCTGATGATCACATGGCGTCGGCTCGGCCAGGAGGACTTCCCCCTGCTGCGTACGTGGCTGGAGCAGCCGCACGTGGCGCTGTGGTGGAACCACGAGACCTCGATGGAGGCGGTGACCCGCGACTTCGGCCCCGCCGCCCGCGGGGAGGAGCCGTCGGAGGACCTGCTCGTGTTCCTCGACGGCCGGCCGCTCGGCCTGGTCCAGCGGTCGCGGTACGCGGACTACCCCGGCTACCTGGCCGAACTGGCGACGATCACCCCCGTCCCCGACGGCGCGGTGAGCATCGACTACCTGATCGGCGATCCCGGCCAGGTCGGCCGGGGCCTGGGCCCGGAGATGATCCGCTCGGTGATCGAGCGGACCTGGACGGAGATCCCCGGCTCGTCCTGCGTGCTGGTCCCCGTCTCGGCGGCCAACCGCGCGTCGTGGCGGGCGCTGGAGAAGGCCGGGATGCGCCGGGTGGCCGAGGGCGAGCTCGAGCCCGACAACCCGATCCACGATCGCGCCCACTACGTCTACCGGATCGACCGGCCGGCCGACCCCGAGTAGACCAATCGCTTGGTTGGGAAGTATTCTTGGCCCCCGTCGGCAGCGCAACGAGGACGTGAGGGCACCGTGGTCGAGCAGCAGCAGTCCAGCGGCGGTTTCATGGCACGCGTCAGCACCGCGCTCCGCCCGTTCTTCCAGTGGCTCGCGGGCACGAGGGGCTTCGCGCGGGTCGCGCCCAAGATCGTCCCGCCTCTTGATCGCTTCGTCAATCGGGTGACGGGCGGCCGCGTGCTCATGGGGGACCAGATGATCCCCCACCTGCTGCTCACCACGACCGGCAGCAAGTCAGGGCAGGAGCGCCAGAGCCCGCTGGCCTGCCTGCCCGAGGACGGCGGCACGTTCCTGGTGGTCGGCAGCAACTTCGGCAGGGAGCACCACCCGGCCTGGAGCGGCAACCTGCTCAAGACCCCGCAGGCCACCGTGACCTTCCGCGGGCGGGTCATCCCCGTCACGGCCGCCCTGCTCGCCGGAGCCGACCGCGAGCAGGCCTGGCAGGCGCTCACCGGCTTCTGGCCGCTGTACGACGGCTACACCGAGCGCTCCGGCCGCGAGCTGCGCGTCTTCCGCCTGTCCCCGCGCTCCTGACCGCCCGCTTACCGGCCGCCGGCCACGTCGCCGACGACCTGCGGGATCTCGAACAGGTTGGCGGTGTCTCCGGTGTGCAGGAACGCCACGTTCCGGCCCGGCTCGACCCGCCCCGAGCGCACGTGGTCGAGCAGCCCCGCGAAGCCCTTGCCCGTGTAGACGGGGCCCATGAACACGCCGTCCGACCGGGCCAGCTCCTTGATGGCGGCGACGCCTTCCGGCGAGGGCACCGCGTAGTCCTCGCCGATGAACCGTTCGTCGACGTCGATCTCGGCGCGGATGACCTCGTCGGCGGGGACCGGGACCTCGAGCAGCTTGAGGATGTGCTTCACGCGGTCGACGATCACCTCGACGTTGATCCAGTTCCCGGGCCGGTAGTGGCAGATCGCGATGGAGCGCACGACGACCGGGCTCCCCGTCACCAGCTTCGCCGCGATCAGGCCCGGCAGCGCCGTGCCCGTGCCCGCGGTGTGGTAGAGGTAGTCGAGCCGGACCCCGGACGCCCCGGCCTGCCGGCTCATCTCCGTGAACGTCAGCGTGTGCGCCACGAAGCCGTACGGATGCGCGCCGCCGGTGGGCACGATCAGCGCCTTGTGCCCCTGTGCCTCCAGCTCGGCCTTGCGGGCGGTCATCGCGTCGGCGATGCGCTGCTGCTCGTCGGCCGTGTCCCAGTAGGCGCCGCCCCGGGTGGGCAGGTAGTGCGTCTCCACGTCCATGATCTTGCTCAGCAGCAGGTTGCCGCGGTACTCCGCGAGCTCGCCGTGGCGTCCTTCGTCCCGGGTGAGGAAGAGGATCGGCGTGAGCCCGGCCGCCCGGCAGGCGGCGGCGAACTGCATGCCGGAGTTCGTCAGGTAGACGCCCTGCGTGATGAGGTGCGTGACGCCGTCCTCCAGGGCCTGGCCGATGATGAACTCGGCCAGGCGGGTCTTGCTTCCGCTGATGGTGCCGGGCCCCGCCAGGTCCTCCCGCTTGAGGAAGAAGCCGGCCCCGTAGGCGGCCGACAGATTGTCCAGGCGGTGGAAGGGCGTCGGGTAGAAGCCGATCCGCCTGCGGGGCAGCCGGTCGACCAGCGCGTCAAGGGCGGCGAGGTCCATGGTGGAGACCCTTCTTCAGGCGACGTGCCTCCATGCTCCATCAGCTCGACCATAAGCACCAGCAAAGTCTACTAAGCCTGGCATTAGGTATGCTAATGCTCGTGCCCGGACAACTGGAGCCCCGCCTCCTGGCCACGCTGGAGGCCGTCGTTCGGCTGGGCTCGTTCGCGGCGGCCGCCGAGGAGCTCGGCTACACGCAGGGGGCAGTCTCCCAGCAGATCGCCGACCTCGAACGGCGGGCGGGGCTGCGGCTCCTGGACCGCCGTCCCGTACGCCCCACCGCCGCCGGCACCGTCCTCCTGCGGGCCGAAGAGGCGGTCCGGGCGGCGATGACCCGGGCCCGGACGGAGCTGGAGGCCCTGAACGCCGGGCAGTCGGGCGAAGTGCGGCTGGGCGCCTTCGTCTCGGCTGCGGCCGGCCTCGTCCCGCCGGCCCTGGCCGCGTTCCGCCGGGCCTGCCCGGGTGTGCGGGTCACGCTGAGTCAGTACGAGACCGAGGACGCCTACCAGCGGCTGCTCCGCGGCGACCTCGACCTCGCGGTCACCTTCGACTACAGCTGGTTCCCCCTGCCGCCGCCACCGGGCCTGCGGCGCTCGCTCATCGGCCGCGACCCGGTCATGGTCGCGCTCCCCGCCCGCCACGCCCTGGCCGGGCGCACGTCGCTGAGCCTGGCCGACCTGGCCGGCGAGGCGTGGATCGGCACCCCCGTCACCGGCCCCAACCTCGGCCCCCTCGCGGAGCTGGCCCGCTCCGCGGGCTTCCGTCCCCGGCTCGCCTTCGAGGGCGACGACTTCAGGACGGTGCTGCAACTCGTCGCCCACGAGCTCGGCATCGCCGTGCTGCCAGCGCTGGCGCTCACGGACACGGTGGACGGCGTCGTCGCCCGCCCCATCGCCGAGGAGCCCCTCGTACGCTTCCTGTACTGCTGCCGGATCGACACGGCCGGGGCGCCGGCCATCGTCACCCGGCTGGAGACGTGCCTGACCGAGGCCGCCGCCGGCCTCCCGCACCCGTCGTGACGGGCGGTTTCGAACCCCGGACGCCCCGTCGCCCCGAACGCTCCCGCGGCGCGCCGCTCACCGCGTAGGCGGCCGCCCGCTGCGGCCCCAGCCGCGACCCCTGACGGAACGCCGTCGCGAACGCCGACCGGCCCAGCGCCGCGCGGGCCTGCTTCGTGCAACGCTCGTGCGAGGTCGCGTGGTAGCTGATCCACTCGGGCGAGGTCCCCACCGCCTGCCACATCGCGTGCGCCGCCCCCAGCAGCGCGGCGGCCCGGTCGTGCTCGTCCCGCGCGCCCGCGAGCCAGGCCAGCACCTCCAGGCACTGGGTCAGGCACCACCGGTCGTTGATCCGCCCGGTGAACTCGGTGGCCGCCGTCAGCAACGCCTCCGCACGCCGGCGCTCGCCCAGATTCCAGTGCGCGACACCCAGCGCGAGCTGCGCGTACGCGCGGAAGACCAGGGCCCGCCGGCTCTCGCACAGGGTCAGGAGCCGCTCGCCGAACTCGCTCGCCTGGCGGGGATCCTCGGTCGAGCCGTACGCGGCTCCGACGTAGAGGTTGAACATGATGCCGTCGATGTCGCCCATGGCCTCGTGGAGGGCGAGGGACTCCCGGATCAGCGCCAGGCCGCGCCGGGCGTCGCCGGTGTAGAACGCCGCGACGCCCGAACTGCGGATGCCGTGCGCCACGAGCTGCTCGTCACCCTCCCGCCGGGCGAAGGCGATGAATTCCTCCAGCCGCCGCGTGGCGGTCGCGGCCTGGCCCTGGCGCAGGGAGAGCAGGCTGTCGGCCCAGACCGCCAAGGCACGGCACCGGCTGCCCTCCGGCACCAGTTCCAGGCCGCGTCCCAGCCAGTAGCGGCCCTCCACGAACGATCCGGTCAGGAGCCAGAAGCACCACATCGCCGACGCGGCCTCCAGCTCCATCGGCGCCAGCGCGGGGTCGCTCAGGCACATCTCCAGGGCGACGCGGATGTTGGGCAGCTCCCGCTGCAGGAGCAGGTAGCGGTCCAGCTGCTCGGGGACCATCCGGTCGATCCGGTGCTCCGTCACCAGGTCCCGGTAGTGCTCGGCGTAACGCCGGCGCAGCCGCCGCTCCTCGGGAGGCGGCAGCTGCTCGCAGCCGTACGCGCGCAGGGCCTCCGGCATGCGGTATCTGGAGCCCTCCCTGACCAGGACCGACTTGTCCACCAGCCCGGTCAGGTGGTCGAGAACGTCGAGCCGGTCGATGCCGTCACCGGAGCACACCGCCTCGGCGGTCTCCAGGTCGGCCCCGGAGGGGAACAGCCCCAGCCGCGCCCACAGCCGCCGCTCCCCGGCCGAGCAGAGGCGGAAGCTCCAGTCCATGGTCGCGCGCATCGTCTGGTGGCGGGGCAGGGCGGTGGGCGTCTTCGCGACCAGCACGTCGAAGCGTTCCTCCAGCTCCCGCGCCAGGCGTTCGAGCGGCATCGAACGCAGCCGGACCGCCGCCAGCTCGATCGCCAGCGGGATGCCCTCCAGGCGCCGGACCAGCTCCGCCACGGGCGCCACGTTGCGCGCGTTCAGCCGGAAGCCGGGCACGGCGCCCGCCGCGCGCGCCACGAACAGCCGGACGGAGTCGTGGCGGCCGATCTCCCTGACCGTGTGGCCGCAGCCCGGACCGGGATCGGGAGTGGACAGCGGAGCGACCGTCAGCACCTGCTCGCCGGAGACCCGCAGCGTCTGCCTGCTGGTCGCCAGGACCTGCAGCCGGGGCGCGGAGCGCAGCAGCCGGTCCACGAACCGGGCGCAGACCGCGCTCAGATGCTCGCAGTTGTCCAGGACCAGCAGCATCCGCTTGCGGGACAGGTAGTCCACCAGCACGCCCATGGGGTCGCGGCGCACGTCACGCAACCCCAGCGCCATGGCGACCTCCGACTCCAGCAGGTCGCCCGTCTCCAGGGTGGCCAGCTCGACCACCTCGACCCCGTCCTGGTAGGTGTCCCGCAGCAGTTCCGCGGCCCTGAGCGCCAGCCGGGTCTTGCCGACGCCGCCCGCGCCCGTCAAGGTGAGCAGCCGGGACCTGCCCAGCAGCTTCCGCACCGTGGACAGCTCCTGGGCCCGCCCGACGAAGGTGGACTTGTCGGTCAGAACGCCGGCGCCGGACCTCATGGGGCGCCCCCGGGAAGCAGGCCCTGCTCGCCGACCCAGGCCGCGATCTGGGAGCGCGAGTTGAACCCGAGCTTGGTCAGGATGTGCTCGACGTGTCCCTCGGCCGTGCGCTGGGCGATCACGAGCGCGGAGGCGATGGCCTTGTTGGTCATGCCCTGGGCGACGAGCCGGGCGATCTCCATCTCCCTCCGGGTGAGCGGCGAGGCCTGGACCGCCGCGGGCTTGGCCGGTTTCACGCTCTCGCACATCGCGTACGCGAGCGCGTCGGCCGGGGTGAGCTCGGTCCCTCTGCGGAAGGCGGCCTCGAACTGCTCCTCTCCGAGGCGCTCGCGCGCCAGCGCCTCGGAGGCGTCGTGGTGGCCGGACAGGTAGCCGAACGGGGGAGCGCCGAACGACCGCCAGCGCTCCTGCGAGGCCCCGAACAGCACGGCGGCGCGCTCGGGCGTGCCGTCGGCGGCCATCCACGCCAGCGCCTCGATGCACAGGGCGGTGCCCAGCCGGTCGTCGAAGGGCCGCTTGAGCCGGATGGCCTCGCGCTCCATCTCGACCGCCCTGGCCACGTCGCCCTCCCGCCACACCTCGATCCCGTACACCCACAGCGTGTACGACCTGAACCAGTGGTCCGCGCGGGCCTCGCAGGCCTCCAGGCCCTCCTTGAAGCGCGTGACGGCCTCGTCGGGATGGCCGAGGAGCGAGTGGGCGGTGGCCAGGTACAGCAGCGTGTTCACCACCCCCATCGGGGCGTCCGCCTCGCGGTAGCCCGCCACCGCCTCCTCCAGCAGGGCCGCCGCGCCGGTGATGTCGCGCTGGAGCAGGGTCGCCAGGCCGGAGACGTAGGAGATCTCGGCGGGGATCGCCGCGCCGTCGAGCCGCTTCGCCAGCTCGCGGGCCTCCTCGAGCATGTCCGCCGCCAGCGCGAAGTCGCTCTGCAGCACCGCCAGCCGCGCGTTGACGCACAGCGCGTTGGCGCGCGCGGTCAGCGCCGCGTCACCCGCTGCCGGACCTGCCGCCGGACCTGCCGCTGGGCCCGCCGGAGGGGCCGCCGCGTCGCCCGTCGCGAGCAGGCGGTCGAGCCAGTCGCGGGGCTCCCGCAGCGACCCGGTCGCGATCCAGTAGAACCGCAGCGCCGTGGCGATGGCCAGGCCGCGCACCGCCTCGCCCGGCGTCGTGAGGCAGTAGTCGAGGGCGCTGCGGATGTTGCCGTGCTCGGCGCGCAGGCGGTTGAACCAGGCCACCTGGTCGGGGCCGAACCACTCTCGCTGCCCGCGGCTCGCGAGGTCCGCGAACCAGTCGCGGTGCCGCGCCCGCAGCGCCGCCTCGTCGCCCGACTCGCGCAGCCGGTCGCGGCCGTACTGGCGGATCGTCTCCAGCAGCCGGTAGCGCACCGTGGTCTGGTCGCCCTCGCGGGCCAGCACCGACTTGCCCACCAGGCCGACCACCAGATCGACGACCTCGTCCGGCTCGATGCCGTCGCCGGCGCACACGTGCTCGGCCGCCTCCAGGTCCAGACCGCCGGAGAACACCGACAGCCGGGCCCAGAGCAGCCGCTCCTGCTCGGTGCAGAGGCCGTAGCTCCAGTCGATCAGCGCCCGCAGCGTCTGCTGGCGGGGCATCGCGGTGCGCGCCCCCATCGTGAGCAGCCGGAACCGGTCGTCCAGCCGGGCCAGCAGCTGATCCACGGAGATCGCCCGCAGCCGGACGGCCGCCAGCTCGATCGCCAGCGGGATGCCGTCCAGCCGTCGTACGATCCGCGCCACGCTGTCCTGGTTGTCGTCGGTGACCTCGAACCCCGGCAGCACAGACTGGGACCGGTCGGCGAACAGCCGGATCGCGTCGAACTGTTTCAGCGAATCCGTGGACGACCGCGAACCGTCGGAATCCGGCATGGGCATCGGCGGAACGGGCATCATCTGCTCGCCCACGACGCCGAGCGTCTGCCGGCTCGTGGCCAGGATCCGCAGACCGGGCGCGGCGCGCATGAGCGTTTCGGCCACCGCGGCGCATTCGTCCAGCAGGTGCTCGCAGTTGTCCAGGATGAGGAGCATTTTCTTGTCACGCAGATGATCCGTGAGCACCTCTATGGAGGGCCGTACAGAACGGTCCTGGATTTCCAGGCATTCCATCACCGTCTGCACCAGCAATTCGGGGCTCTCCAGCCCCGCGAGCTCGACCAGCCACACGCCGTCGGGGTAGGCGCGCCGCAGGTCGAAGCCGACCCGCATGGCCAGGCGGGTCTTGCCGACGCCACCGACGCCGATCAGGGTCACCAGCCTGGCATCGGACAGCAGCCGCTTGACCTCGGCGATTTCGTGCCGCCTGCCGATGAAGCTGTTGAGCTCGGCGGGCAGGTGGCACGAAACGTTCGGTGCGGTTGTGGTCATGAATGCTCCAACGGCTCCGGTGCTCGGATCACCGCGCCTCCGGTGCCCGAGCTTCCACTCCCAGATTATTCGGTGAAGGTACCCCTCGCACTTTGTCGTTTCCGCGCGGGTGCAGTCGGTCAAGCAAATCCCCATTTTCCGGAAAAATTGGGAAAAGTCGGTGGCTAAATGGCGGCGCACTTTACCGATGCGAGGACATAGCTTTGCCCGGCGGGATTTTGCCTTTAGGCATCTCGGGCATGGATGCAGACGGCGACCCGGAGTTTCAACTCGCCGGGAAGGAGACGATCATGGCGACGTCAACGTCACCGTTCGCATTCCACCGTGGTGGTTACTCGGGCTGGCTCGGATTCGCCGGCACCCTCTCGATGGTGCTGGGTATCTTCAACATCATCGAGGGCATCATAGCCCTGTTCAAGACGTACTTCTTCGTCACGCCCGGAGGCCGCCTCCTGGTGTGGAACTACACCGCCTGGGGCGTGATCTGGCTGGCGATCGGCGTCCTGATGTTCGCGGTGGGGCTCGGCGTGCTGGCCGGGCAGACCTGGGCCCGCTGGACCGGGGTCGTCCTGGCCGGGCTGGCGATGATCGGCCACTTCGCCTTCATGGTGGCCTTCCCGCTCTGGTCGGTGATCGCGATCGCGCTCTGCGCCCTGGTCATGTACGGCCTCATCGCGCCGCCCAAGGGGGCCACCGGCGTTCCCGCGTGACGATCACGAGGTCCGGTGGCGTCACCCGAAGGATGTACGCCGATCTCCTCAGCGGGCAGGAAGCCTGGAGACCCGGGCCGTCGCTAGCGTTGCTGGAAACGGCCCTGATCGAAAGAGGTCCCCATGGATCCTGCCCGCAAGACGTTCCTCACCGGACTGGCGGTCCTCGTCATCGGGCTCGCGCTGTGGCTGTTCGGGACCGACGTCGAGATCGTGGTGTTCACCCCGTCGAAGATCGGCGTGGTCATGATGGTGCTCGGCGCGATCGAGGCCGCGTACGGGCTCTACCGGATGGCCCGGAGCGAGCGCGCCTGACGGCGGGTCAGAGCCAGCCGGCCTCGGTGGCGATGCGGACCGCGTCCAGCCGGTTGCGGGCGTCGAGCTTGGTGACGATCGCCCCCAGGTAGTTGCGTACCGTGCCCCTGGTCAGGTGGAGCGCGGCGGCGATCTCCGGGAGGTCGTCGCCGTCGGCGGCCCGGCGCAGCACGTCCACCTCGCGCGGTGACAGCGGGTTCGCCCTGGCCGCGATGGTGGCCGCGGCGAGGGCGGGGTCGACCACCGTCTCGCCCGCGTGGACGCGGCGCACGGCCGCGGCGAGGTCGGCGGGCGGCGCGTCCTTCAGCATGAACCCCTGGACGCCGGCCGCCAGCGCCCTGCGCAGCACCTCCGGACGGCCGAGCTGGGTGAGGACGAGCACGCGGCAGCCGGGGACCCGTTCGCGGAGCACGGCGGCGGCCTCGATGCCGTCGATGCCGGGCATCTGCACGTCCAGCACGGCCACGTCGGGCCGGTGCGCCAGCGCCGCGGGCAGCACCGCGTCCCCGTCCGCCGCCTCGGCGACGACCTCGATGTCGGGCTCCAGGCGCAGGAGCGAGGCGAGCGCCCCGCGGATGAGATGCAGGTCCTCGGCCAGCAGCACCCGGATCACTCTCGACTCCCCCGAAGCATGGGGACCATGATATTTCCGATGTCCGGTTCGTGCGTTTCACCTGCCGGATCGAGGTGCCTGGCACTGGTCCGGGACCGGCCGGGTTCGCGATCTTGGGAGGCATGCAGAAAGCCCTGTTCCCCAGCCTGATGACCGCGCTGACGACCGCGCTGCTGGTGTGCGGCCTGTCCGGCGGGGCCGCCGCAGCCTCCACCGACCTGGAGGACGTCGGAACGCTGGTCGACCAGGTGGTGCCCGCCCAGCTCGCCGCGCACGGGATCCCCGGCGCGGCGGTCACGGTGGTGTCGGGCGGCCGGCAGGTCTTCTCCCGCGGGTACGGCTACGCCGACCTGGCCGGGCGCGTTCCGGTGGACGCGGCCCGCACGGGGTTCTTCACCGCCTCGACGGCCAAGACGTTCACCGCGATCGCCGCGCTCCAGCTCGTCCAGGAGGGCAAGCTCGACCTGCGCGCCGACGTCAACACGTACCTGAAGACCTTCAAGATCGAGAACACCTTCCCCGGGCGGCCGGTCACCCTGGAGCACCTGCTGACCCATACGGCCGGCTTCGCGGACAGCGTGCTCGGCTCGTCCTGGGAGGATCCCGGCGCCGCCGAGCCCCTGGCCGAGGTCGTCAAGAACGGCCGGCCGGAGCGGGTGCGCCCGCCGGGGACCGTCCTCGCCTACGACAACTACGCCTACAACCTCGCGGGCCACCTGGTCGAGGTGGCCTCGGGCCGGCCGTTCGCCGAGTACGTGCGCTCGCGCATCCTCGGGCCGCTGGGCATGGAGGGGACGTCGTTCAAGGCGCCACTGCCCGCCGCCCTGCTCGGCACCCTGGCCCGGGGATACAACGGGGACGTTCCGTACAAGCGCTACTACGGGTCGCCCGCCTCCGGGGCCGGGCCCGTCACCACCGCCGCCGACATGGGGCGGCTGATGATCGCGCTGCTAGGCGACGACCCCCGCCTGGGCAGGGACGTCGGCACGACCATGATGACCCGCCACTACACGCAGGACCACCGGCTCCCCGGCATGGGGTACGGCCTGGAGGAGACGGCCAGGAACGGGCACCGGATCTTCTCCAAGGGCGGCGACATCAACGGCTTCCACCACGTCCTGGCCCTGCTGCCCGACCAGAGGACCGGCGTGTACGCCGTCTACAACGGCGAGGACTCCGCGGCCGCCGCCGCCGAGCTGGTCGACCGGATCGTCGACCGCTACTTCCCCGGCAAGCCGGAGCAGCCGTGGCCGGTGCGCGGGGACACCTCGGCGTACGCGGGGACGTACACCTCGACCCGGATCCGCGGCGACCTGCTGAGGTTCGGCGCGCTGTTCGGCAACGTGACCGTGGAGGCGGCGGGGGACGGGACGATCACCACGACGGGCCTGTCCCGCGACCCCGCCAGACCCGTGCAGACGTGGCAGCTCGTCGGGCCGGGGCTGTTCGCCGAGCGGGGCGGACAGGAGCGCATCGCCTTCGACGGCCACGGCCTGCTCGCCGGCGGCCATCAGGAGGAGGCGGCCACGTTCGAACGCTCGGCCGCCGGCCTGCACGTGTGGCTGGTGTATGCGGGCCTGGCCGCGTTCGTGCTCGCCGGGCTCGGGATGCCGGTCGCGGCGCTCGTCCGCAGGCTCCGGGGCAGGCCCGCCCGGCACCGGGCCGCGTGGTGGCTCGCCTGGCTGACCAGTGTGCTCGTCCTGGTCTTCGCGTACGGCCTCGCCGTCACGATCGTCATCGCGCCGACCGACGCCATCTTCCTCGGGTCCCCGCTGCTCACGGCCGCCCTGATCGCCTCGTCCACGGCGTTCGTGCTCAGCGGCGGGGTCCTGGCCTGCTCGGCGGGCGCCTGGTGGAAGGGCTGGTGGGGCCCGGCCGGGCGGATCTCCTACACGGCCTTCGCGCTCGTCTCGGCGGGCTTCATGGCCGTCGCGTACGCGTACCACATGGTCGGGGGCGTGTTCGGCTGATCCCCGCCCGGGACCCGGACCCGCGCTGTGGGATGCTTGGCCGCGAAACGGTGAAGGTCGTCTCGCGGTGGGGATCGAGTGTCCACGCTCATCATCCTGGTCGTGTTCCTCCTCCTGGTGATCCCCCCGGCCGCAGGACTGCCGGGCGTGCCGGCGCTGCTCTCCCTCGCTCTGCAACTGCTGTGCTCGCTCCCGCGGACCCGGCGGCTGCGGGGCTGGTGGCTGGTGGCCGGCCAGGCGGCGCTGTTCGCCTGGATGGGGCCGGTGCCGTTCGGCGGGCCGTCGGCGTTCTTCGCCGCCTCCGTCCTCCTGGTCGCCCGCGGGCCGCTGCGGTGGGTGCTCTTCGGTGGCGTGACGGCCGCCGCGGGCGCCGTGAACCTCGGTGCCGACGCCTACGTCTGGGTCAACGCGGTGGGCAACACGGCCACGCAGGGGCTGGTCGTGTTCGCCCTCACGCGGCTCAGCGACCTGCGCGACGAGCTCCACGCCACCCGGGCCGAGCTGGCCGCGCGCTCGGTGGCCGAGGAGCGCGAGCGGGCCGGCCACGACCTGGACGCGGTGCTCGGGTCCACGCTGTCCCGCGTCATCGGGCTGGCCGCCGCCGGGCGGGCCGGGGAGATCCCGCCGCTGACCCGGCGGGCCGCGCGGCAGGTCAGGCAGCGCCCCGAACCGCCGCCGATCCCGCCGCCCGGCGACCTGACCCCGCGGCTCGCGCTGCCCATCCTGACGGTGGTCTACCTGTGGGTCCCCGTCGCCGCGATCATCGTCATCGCCCGCGCGCCGGTCCCGGCCGGGCTGCGGGTGGCGTACTGGGCCGCGGTCGTCGCGGTGGTCGCGCTGCAGGCGTACCACGCGCTGCCGCGGCCTCCCGGCGTCCGGCCGAGGCACGCCGCCTGGACGCTGCCCGCGCAACTGCTGCTCGCGTGGCTGCCGCTGCTCGAACCGGACCGCCCCTACTACCAGCTCGTCGGCTGGGCCGCCGCGGCCCTGCTGATCGTGATCCCCGCGCCGCGCCTGGCGTGGGCGCTGTACGCGGCGGTGGTGGCGAGCGTGCCCGCGGTGCTGCTGGCCCGGTCCGGCTCGGCCGCGGGCGTCCCGGCGGCCCTGGTGGAGGTGGTCGGCCTGTCGGCGATGTTCTACGGGCTGACCGCCGTGACGCGGCTGGTCTACCAGGTACGCGAGTCGCGGCTGGCGCTCGCCGGACTGGCCGCGGCCCGGGAGCGGCGCAGGATCGCCCAGGACGTCCACGACCTGATCGGGTACGGCCTGTCCGCGATCACCGTCAAGGCCGAGCTGGCCGCCCGCGACCCCGCCCGCGCCGAGGCCGAGCTGGCCGGCGTCGTCACCGTGGCCCGCACCGCGCTGGCCGACCTGCGCGCCATCCCCGATGACGGCGAACCCGGGCTCAGCCTGCGCGCCGAGCTGGCCTCGGCCCGCGAGGTCCTCGAGGCGACCGGCGCGACCGTGGAGATCGACCCCGATCCCGCACCCCTGCCCGCCGGCGTCGACGCCCTGCTCGCCGTCGTGGTCCGCGAGGCGGCCACCAACGTGCTGCGGCACAGCGAGGCCCGCCACGTGACGATCGCCCTGACCACCGGCGACGACCTCGTACGGCTGCGCATGGACAACGACGGCGTCACCGGCCGCCCCGACGAGCCCGGCCAGGGCGTCGCCAACCTCACCGCCCGCCTCGCCGCCCGGGGCGGCCGCCTCACGACCGCCTCCCGGGATCACCGCTTCCGGCTCGACGCGACCGTGCCCGCGCGACGCTGACCCGGTTGTCACATTCGCGGGGGCTACGACGTCTTGTCTGTGTAGACGCGTCTTACCGGACAGCGAGGTGAGCCCCTTGATCCCCTATACCGATCCCAACGCCTGGCGGATCGCCATGGACGCCAGCGAGGCGACGCTCTCGGCCGGCCTCGGGAGCGGCGACTTCGACGGCTCCTTCTACCTGAGCCCGGCCGGGTCGCTGGCGGGCTTCACGCTGCGGCTCTCCCCGCCCGGGGCGCCGGAGCTCCTGTGGGAGTCGGTGAGCCTGGAGGGCGGATCCGAGGTCCGCGGGAGCAGCCGGCTGCTGCTGGACGGGCGGGCGGCCCGCGCCGACGTGTCGGGGCTCTGCGCGCGGGTGCCCGTGGGATGGACCGGGAGCTCGTACCTGAAGATCGTCCTCACGGCCAGGTTCTCGCCCCTGCGGCTGCGCTGGCCCAGGTGGCGGCTGCGGCCGGTGACGCTGCGCCTGTTCACCGAGATCCGCCCCGCCGAGTCCGGGTGACTCTGGATGCTTCGCAAATGTACGAAGCGTCACGGCACAACGGGCGATCCCGGCTAACCTGCCGTCTCATGATGTACGGCCCCCAGCAGCAGCCACCGCAGCGGTTCAACGCCCCCTACCCCCCGCAGCAGCAGCCCGCCTTCGCGCCGCCTCCCGTGGTGATCGACGTCGGAGGCGACGCCAAGGTGAAGGCGCTGATCGGCGGCTCCGTCGCGGGGGCCATCGGGCTCATGGCGGTCTTCTCGGCGCTCACCGGGCAGACGACGGGCGGCGCGGGCTCCGCGGTCGCCGTCCTGGTCCTCGGGCTGGTCTTCCTGTTCATCGGGCTGCTGCCGATCATCACCTGGCGCAAGCTCAGCCGGCCGCGCAAGCTCGTCTTCGACGTCCACGGCGTGCGCTGGGACGACCCCCAGGGCCGCCCGTGGGCGGCCCCGTGGGCCGAGCTGTCCGGGGTGGGCATCTCGCGCACGCAGCAGCGCCGCGTGAAGCCGGCCGACTACATCATGCGCAAGACGATGGTCCGCCTCGACCTCTTCCCGGCCGACCCGGGCTTCCGCGCGCGCCATCCCGACATGGAGCACCTGTGGGAGTTCCACACGGTCAAGAACGGCTACCGGCTCCCGCTGGGCTCGAACCCCAAGTACATCCCGGTCATCGAGCACGCCATGCGCCAGTACCGCCCGGCCATCTACCTGGGCATCCGCGACGAGGGCTTCATGGTGGGCCTGGTCTGAGAAGATCAGCCGAAGTCCAGGAAGACGGTCTCCTCGTCGCCCTGCAGGTGGATGTCGAACCGGTAGACGCCCGTACGCTCCTCCACGGGCACCAGCGTCCGCCCGCGCTCCGGCGGCAGCGAGCCGAGGAAGGCGTCCTGGGTGAAGTAGATGCGGGTGTAGAGGTGGTGGAGCAGGCCGCGGGCGAACACGCAGACGCTGATGTAGCCGTTGCCGGGCGGGAGCGTGCGCAGGGCCCAGCCGCCGTCGGCGTCGGTGGCCACCCGGCCGAACCCGGTGAAGTCGACCCCGCGCCTGCCCAGCGGCACGCCGGTGACCTGGTCGCGCCGGAGCGTGCCCGGCGCGCCCGCGAGGCCGCCGGACGGGTCGGCCTGCCAGAACTCCAGCAGCGCGTCGGGCACCGGCTCGCCCGCGCCGTCGTAGACGTGGCCGTGGACGGTGATCCCGCCGTCGGCGACGTCGCCGCCGCGGGGGATCGGCAGCGCGTAGCCGTAGAACGGGCCCACGGTCTGCGAGGGGGTGGGGTTCATCGGCCCTCCTCCATCCAGGTCGCGGCGGGGCCGTCCAGCACGATGTCCCACCGGTAGCCCAGCGACCACTCCGGCACGGACAGGTCGTGGTCGTAGGCGGAGACCAGTCGCTGCCGGGCCCGCTCGTCGGTGACGGAGTTGAGCACGGGGTCGTATCGGAACAGCGGGTCGTTCGGGAAGTACATCTGGGTCACCAGCCGCTGCGTGAAGGCCGTGCCGAACACCGAGAAGTGGATGTGCGCGGGCCGCCAGGCGTTGACATGGTTGCGCCACGGGTACGCGCCGGGCTTGATCGTGGTGAAGGCGTAGCGGCCCTCGTCGTCGGTCAGGCAGCGGCCCACGCCGGAGAAGTTGGGGTCGAGCGGCGCGGGATGGTCGTCACGCTGGTGGAGGTAGCGGCCCGAGGCGTTGGCCTGCCAGACCTCCACGAGCTGGCCGCGTACCGGGCGGCCGTCGCGGTCCAGCACGCGCCCCTGGACGGTGATCCGCTCGCCGAGCGGCTCGCCGGCGTGCTGCCTGGTCAGGTCCGCGTCGAACGGCGCGACGTCGGCGACGCCGAAGACCGGCCCGGCCAACTCCGCCGCCTCCGGGTCCTTCAGCGCGACGAGCGGCTGCTTGGGGTGGCGCAGCACGCTGCTGCGGTAGGGGGCGAAGTCGCGATCGGGATGGTTGGCCTCCGCGCCTTCGCGGGCCTTGTGGACCTCGGCGATCTCGCGGTCGATGTCGGCTTGGGTGAGGGGTGGGGTCATCTGCGGCTACCTTTCCAGGACGACGGCCAGGCCCTGGCCGACGCCGATACAGAGGGACGCGAGCCCGGTGCCGGAGCCGGCGGCGGCGAGCCGGTGGGCCAGGGTGCCGGTGATGCGGGCGCCGGAGGCTCCGAGCGGGTGGCCCAGGGCGATGGCGCCGCCATCGGGGTTGACGATGGCGGGGTCGAGGTCGGGCAGCTCGGCCAGGCAGCCGAGCACCTGCGCGGCGAACGCCTCGTTCAGCTCGGCCGACGCCAGGTCGCCGAACCCCTTGCCCGCCCTGGCCAGAGCCCTGCGCGACGCCTCGACCGGGCCGAGCCCGAAGTAGCGGGGTTCGAGCGCACTGGCCGCGCCGGCGACGATCCTGGCCAGGGGCTCGCGGCCACGCAGCCCCGCCTCGTCGGTCAGCAGCAGGGCGGCCGCGCCGTCGTTGAGCGGGGAGGAGTTGCCCGCGGTGACCGTGCCGCCGTCCTTTCTGAACACCGGTTTGAGCCGGGCGAGCTGGTCGGGGCCGGTGTCCTCGCGGATGCTCTCGTCCCTGGTCAGGCCGCCGATGGGGACGATCTCGCGCTCGAACGACGCCTTGGCCGCCTTCTGGTGGCTGGCCAGCGCGTACGCGTCCTGCTCCGCCCTGGCGATGCCGTGCCGGTCGGCGATCAGCTCGGCGCCCTCGCCCAGCGGCACGGTGTGCTCGGCGGGCATCTTCGGGTTGACCAGCCGCCAGCCGAGCGTCGTGGAGACCAGCTCCTGCCCGCCGGCCGGGAACGCCCGGTCCGGCTTGGGCAGCACCCACGGCGCGCGGGTCATCGACTCCACGCCGCCGGCGATCACGGTGGAGGCGTCGCCGAGGGCGATCATGCGGTACGCCTGGATGACGGCCTCCATGCCGGATCCGCACAGCCGGTTCACGGTCACGCCCGGAGTGGTCACGGGCAGGCCGGCGAGCAGCGCGGCCATGCGGGCGACGTTGCGGTTCTCCTCGCCGGCGCCGTTGGCGTTGCCGAGGATCACCTCGTCGGGGGCCTCCACGCCGTTGCGCTCGGCGACGGCCCTGACGACGTGGGCGGCCAGGTCGTCGGGGCGGATGCCGACCAGCGCCCCGCCGTGGCGGCCGAAGGGCGTGCGGACGGCGTCCACGATGTAGACGGTGTTCATGCGGACACCTCCGCTTCCGTGCGGTCGCGCAGGTCGGCCACGCTCACTCCGGGCGCGGTCTCGACCAGCCTCAGCCCGTCCCCGGTGACGTCGAGGACGCCGAGGTCGGTGATGATCCGGTGCACGCACTCCTTCCCCGTGAGAGGCAGCGAGCACTCCTTGACGATCTTCGGCGTGCCGTCCTTGGCGGTGTGGTCCATGATCACGATGACCCGGCCCGCGCCGTGGACCAGGTCCATCGCCCCGCCCATGCCCTTGACCAGCTTCCCGGGCACCATCCAGTTGGCCAGGTCGCCCCGCGCCGAGACCTGCATCGCGCCCAGCACCGCCACGTCGATGTGGCCGCCCCGGATCATCCCGAACGACAGCGACGAGTCGAAGAACGCCGCCCCCGGGAGCACGGTCACGGTCTCCTTGCCGGCGTTGATCAGGTCGGGGTCCAGCGCGTCGGGGGCGGGGTAGGGGCCGACGCCGAGGATGCCGTTCTCCGAGTGCAGGATCACGTCCACGTCGGGCGGCAGGAACGACGGGATGCGGGTGGGCAGCCCGATGCCGAGGTTGACGTAGTCGCCGTCGCGCAGCTCGGCCGCCGCCCGCGCGACCATCTCGTCCCTGGTCCAGCTCACGAGGTGGTCCTCTTCTCTATGCCCTTGTCGGTGGCCTGCTCGGGGGTCAGGACCAGGACCCGCTGGACGAACACGCCGGGCAGGTGCACCTCGTCCGGCTCCAGCTCGGTCAGCTCCTCGACCTCGGCGACCGTGACCCGCCCGGCCATCGCGGCGAGGGGGTTGAAGTTGCGGGCGGCCTTGTTGAAGACCAGGTTGCCGAAGCGGTCACCCTTGGCGGCCCGCACCAGCGCGAAGTCGGTGGTGATGCTGCGCTCCAGCACGTAGGAGCGGCCGTCGAACTCGCGGACCTCTTTCGGCGGCGAGGCCACCGCGATCGAGCCGTCCGGGTTGTGGCGCAAGGGCAGGCCGCCGTCGGCGATCGGCGTGCCGACCCCGGCGGGGGTGTAGAAGGCGGGGATGCCGGCGCCGCCCGCCCGCAGCCGCTCGGCCAGGCTGCCCTGCGGGGTCAGCTCCACCTCCATCTCCCCGGCGAGGTACTGGCGGGCGAACTCCTTGTTGTCGCCGATGTAGGAGGCGGTCACGCGGGCGATGCGGCCGGCCGCCAGCAGGATGCCGAGGCCGCCGCCGTCCACCCCGCAGTTGTTCGACACCACGCCGATCCCCGTCACGCCGGTGGTGTAGAGGGCCTGGATCAGGACGTTGGGGATGCCGCTGAGCCCGAAGCCGCCGACCGCGAACGACGCGCCGTCCGACACGCCGGCCAGCGCCTCCTCCGCGGTCGCGACCACTTTGTCTCTCCGCACGACGCTCCATTCATCGGGAGTGTTCGCATAGTGAACTTTAGTTCACTATTGTGATGTCGAGTATGCGTACGTGACCGCGCCCGTGTCAAAGGAGGGCCGATGGAGCCTGCGGGGACCCTCGAACGCGGCCTGGCCGTGCTTCGGGCGCTGACGGCGGATGCCGCCGGGCGCTCGCGCCCCCTGCGGGTGCGCGCCACCGACCTCGTACGCGCCACCGGCCTGGCCAGGTCCACGGTCGACCGCGTGCTGGCCACGCTGGTCCACCTCGGCTACGTCCGCGCGGAGGGGCGTGACCTGCTGCCCGCGCCGCGCCTGATGGAGCTGGGCGAGGCGTACCTCGCCTGCGGTGGCCTGCGCGACCCCCTCGCGCCGCCGGCCGAGCGGCTCGCGGAGGAGCTGGACGAGTCCGTGTCGCTGGCCGTCCCGGACGGCGACGGGGTGCGCTTCATCGGCCAGTTCACCCGCAGGCGCACCATGTCGGTCGCCTTCCGGGTCGGCGACCTGCTGCCCGCCGACCGCTGCGCGGCGGGCCTGGCCCTGCGCGACCCCGCCGCGCCGTGGGCCGAGGACGACCAGCTCATCGAGCCGGGCCTGGTCGCGGTCGCGGTGCCCGTACGCGACCCGCGGGGGGAGGCGGTCTGCGCGGTGAGCGTCGTCAGCCACACCAGCCGGCACACCGCCGCCAGCCTGCGCGACTACGCGTTGCCCCGGCTGCGCGAGACGGTCGCGGCCATGGAGGCGGCCCTGACCGAGCCGGCGCCCCGGCCCCCGCTGGCACCCGCCCGGCGAGGGAGCGCCGTCGCCTGGAGGAGCGGCGGGAGCGCAGCGACCAGAGCGGGGGAAGGCGGCGGCATCGAGGGCGACCGAGCCCGCCTCAACGGAGTTGAGGCCATCAACACAGATCTTTCGCGCGCCGCGAAGGAGGAGCTGGGCGCGGGATACCTGCAGTCGCTGGCCCGAGGTCTCGCTGTGCTGGTGGCGCTCGGCTCGGCCCGCGGCGGGCTGAGCCTGGCCGACGCCGCCAAGATCACCGGGCTCGCGCGCGCCACCGTGCGGCGATCGTTGCAGGTGCTGGCGCGGCTTGGCTACGTGGCCTGCGACGACTCCCGCTTCGCCGTGCTCCCCAAGGCGATGGAGCTGGGCTACGCCGCCCTGTCCGAGCGCACGTTCGGCGAGGTCGTCCAGCCGCACCTGGCCGACCTGGTGGCCCGCGTCCACGAGTCCGCCTCGGTCGGGGTGCTGTCGGGCGACGACGTCCTGTACGTGGCCCGCGTGCCCACCGTGAGCATCATGACCGTCAACATCACGGTCGGCACCCGCTTCCCCGCGTACGCCACCTCGATGGGCCGGGTGCTCCTGGCCGACCAGCCCGAAGAACGGGTGGCCGCCATCGCGCTAGAGCCGCTGACCCGCCACACCATCACGGCGCCCGACCGGCTGCGGGCCGCCGTCCGGCAGGCCGCCGAGGACGGCTACGCGCTGGTCGACCAGGAGCTGGAGGAGGGGGTCCGGTCCATCGCGGTGCCGGTCCGGGGCCGGGACGGGCGGGTGGTCGCGGCCGTCAACGTCGCCACCCACGCCAGCCGGGCCACCCGCGCCGACCTGCTCCGCGACGTCCTGCCCGCGCTGGCCGAGACGTCCGCCAAAATGTCCGCCGACCTGCGGCATGTCCCCGTGACGCCCTGGACGACTTAGGACGTACTCGTCTGGCCGAGGAGGCTGCCGCCGGTGGCGTCGACGAACGTCCCGATGATCCGCAGCGCCGACCAGGTCAGGCGACAGGTCTACGGTGGAGGATATGAGCAGGAAGGACGAGTCGACTGCTACACCCGGCTCGAACGCGGCAAGATCCGCGGCGCCTCCGAGAGCGTGCTCAACGCCGTCGCGCGAGCGCTGCAACTCAACGGCGTCGAACGCGACCACCTGTTCGACCTGGCCGCCACCCAGGGGTTCGGGAGCCGGCAGCGCGTGACCGCGGCCCATGGTGAGGAACCGGCAGACAGCGCGGAACCGGCCGGTCACGCAGGCGCGAGAGGACTGACATGGCACTGATTCTGGTAACCGGGGCATCCACCGGGCTCGGGCGCGACACGGCGAACGCGCTGGCCGGCGGCGGGCACGACGTGGTCATCCACGTCCGCAACCGGGCCCGTCTCACCGGCGCGGATGACACCGCCCGGTGGAAAGACGTCGTCATCGGGGATCTCTCCGAGCTGGACGAGATCCACGACGTCGCCCGGCAAGCCCGCAGGTTCGGCCGCTTCGACGCCGTCATCCACAACGCCGGCACCATGCGGTCTCCCGAAGCGGGCATCGTCAACACCGTCGCGCCGTACATGCTGACGGTCCTGATGGACAAACCAGGCAGGCTCATCTACCTCAGCAGCTCCATGCACCGAAGCGGTTCCACCGACCTGCGCCGGCTGGCCACCGGCACCGCTTCCTACAGTGACAGCAAGCTGTGGGTCACCACGCTCGCGCTGGCGGTCGCGTCGCGGTGGGAGGGAACCTCGAGCCATGCGGTCGACCCCGGGTGGGTCCCCACACGCATGGGCGGCGCCGGCGCACCGGATGACCTGGCAGCCGGACACCAGACACAAGTGTGGCTCGCCACCCACCATGACGTGCGCCCGGGCACCGGCGGCTACTGGCATCACCGGCAGGTGCAGACGCCACACCCCGCGTCGCAGGACGAAGATTTCCAAGATCGCCTCATTCACGCCTTGGAGAGCCACACGGGCGTCCCGCTCGTCTGACCGCGGGCCCCGCTGCACCAAGGCCGGAGCGGGTCTCCTCGGGCCGCGTCGGCGACGGCCTCGGCTACGGAACCTGCCGGCCGAGCCGCCCAGGCATCACGTAAAAGCCCGGACCAGCGGCTTTTCGCCCGTTCTTGCACCCCACGCTATGGCGCGATCGGCTGACCCGCGGCCGGCTTCGGCTTGCTGATCTGTCCTTCGGCGTCGACCACGACCACCTCGACTCCCTCGGCCGAGAACGGGGCCAGCGCGTCCTCCGAGGCACCGGCGTCGGTCACCAGCGTCCAGGGCCGGGGGAGCCGGACCCAGGCGTGGAACGGACGTCGCCCGAGCTTGGCCGCATGCGCCAGCACGTAGGTCCTGTGGGAACTGCGCGCCATGAGCTCCTTGAGCCGGGTCTGCTGGAGGTCGGCCTCGCAGATCCCGCGGTCGGCGGTGACTCCGTCAGCCCCGAGAAAGACGCGGTCGAACGACATCCGCTCCAGGGCGGTCTCGGTGACGGGGCCGACGAATCCCTGGCTGAGGTGGCGCAGCCTGCCGCCGAGACACTCCACATGGAGGCCCTCGACGTCGTCGAGCTCTTTCAGCACCGTCAGGCTCGTGGTGGCGATCAGGAGCTGGGTGCTGGAGCGCAGTTCGTGAGCCAGCGCCGCGACGGTCGAGCCGGCGTCGAGCAACACGGACTCCCCGGCTCCGATCTGCTGGGCCGCCCACCGGGCGATTCCGCGCTTGGCCTCGAAGGCGTCACCGACGCGCTGGCGCAACGAGTCCTCGGGGTGCGCGACGACGGCCATCGCACCGCCGTACGTGCGGGCCAGCAGCCCCTGCGCGGTCAGCCGGGCGAGGTCACGCCGGATGGTCGAGGACGTCACGTCGAACGTCGAGGACAGCTCTTCGACGCTGGCCAGACCACTGGTCGTGGCCAGACGCACGATCTCGGCGCGCCGACGCTCAGAGTTACTGGACAACGCTCCTCCTTCTCGGCTTGTCGTTCAACGCCCCGGGATCAGACGGCCGGGCTGGGAGACATCTGGGCGGCCTGCCGCAGCGCCTCGATCATGCTACCGACCTCGGCGAGGCCCTTCCCGGCGATGTCGAAGGCGGTTCCGTGGTCCACGGACGTGCGGATGACGGGCAGTCCCACGGTGATGTTCACCCCGGCCTCGATGCCGAGGATCTTCACCGGGCCGTGGCCCTGGTCGTGGTACATCGCCACGATGAGGTCGTAGTCTCCGCGCCCCGCGACGAAGAACGCCGTGTCGGCGGGCAGCGGTCCCTGCACGTCGATGCCGTCGGCCTTCAGGACCTCGATGGCGGGAACGATCTTCTCGGCCTCCTCCCCGTACCCGAACAGGCCGTTCTCCCCGGCGTGCGGGTTGATGCCGCACACGCCGATGCGCGGGTTGTCGATCCCGGCCCGCCGCAGCGCCTCGTGGCCGCGGCGAACGGTCCGTTCCACCAGGCCGGGTTCGATCTTCGCGATCGCGTCGATCAGCCCGATGTGCGTGGTGACGTGGATGACCCGGATCTTCGGTGAGGACAACATCATGGACACCTCGTCGATCCCGGTCAGGTGCGCGAGGAGCTCGGTGTGTCCCGGGAAGATGTGGCCGCCCGCGTGCAAAGCCTCCTTGTTCAGCGGCGCCGTGCAGATCGCCTGCACCTCCCCGGCCATCGCCAGCCCGCTGGCGACGCGTACGTAGTGGTACGCGGCCGCCCCCGCCACGGGGGAGACCTTCCCCCAGGGCAGATCCTCCGGCAGCAGCGCGAGATCGATGACATTGACGCGTCCCGGCTCGAACACGGCATCGGCCACGGTGTCGACCGCCACGATCTCGGCGTCGATCCCGAGGATGCCGGCCGCCTGGCGCAGCCGCACGGCGTCGCCGATGACGACGGGACGGCAGAGCTCGGCGACGTGGGGGTCTTGGAGGGCGCCGACGATGACTTCCGGGCCTACGCCGGCTCCGTCACCCATGGTGACGGCGATGATCGGGGTGGCCGCGGTGCGCGGCTGTGCGCCGACGGCGGCGGTGGTGATGCTCACTTGGGGACCTTTCGCTTGGTTCTGGGGAGGGGCGGGGTCAAGGGTTGCGAGGGAGCGCGCGGCCAGGGCCCTGACGATCTCGACGAGCGAGTCGGCTCCCCCGAAGCTGCCCGGGCGGGTGACCACGGAACGGCCGTCGGGCGTCCGGGAGTGGACGGCTCCCGGGTGCACCTGTCCGACCGGTGTCAGTTCCCGCACCTGAAGGGCGTCGAGGACGCGCCGGGCGGTCTCGCCGCCGGTCAGCACGAGGTCCACCGTCCGCGGGGACGCGCGCACCGCGTCCGCGACGACCTCGGCCAGCCGCCGCGCGATGTCACGCGAGGCCGCCGGCAGGACGGCGCCGGCGGAGTCGAGGAAGGCCACGACCGCCCGCTCGCCGATCGGGATGCGGGGGAGGGGGTCCCGTCCGGAGGGTGTGCCGAGGAGCGCCGTCAAGGGCAGGGCCACGGGTACGGCTCCCGCCTCGACCAGCCGGCGGACCTGCTCGGCCGCGACCGGCTCGGCGCTGCCCACCACGACGAGCGGCGCCGGGCGGGCCACGTCGCCGTGCCGCGCGGTATGCGCAGGGACGGGCTCATGCTCCTCGATGGCCGTCTGCTCGATGGTCGTCTGCTCGGTGGCCGTCTGCTCGGTGGCCGTCTGCTCGGTGGCCGTGCCGAGACTCCGCAGATGACGCCCGAGCGCGTCGGCGAGTCCGCCGGATCCGACCAGCCGCACCGACGGCACGGCCAGCGCGGCACGCAGCACGGCGTCCAGATCGGCATCCGTCTCGGCGTCGCACAGCGCGATGTGCGAGTCTTCGGCGCAGGAGGCGATCGCGTCGGAAAGGCGATCCGATCGCACGGTCGCGAGGTCCAGCACGCGGGCCGGAAGCGGCGCCAGGGCCGCCTCGACCGACGCCGGAGGGGAGACGCCGTCCACCGCCCAGGCGTTCGCACGGTGGAGGGCCACACCGGCCAGGTAAAGCACGCCGCCGCGTACCACCCGATCCAGACCGGGCAGGGCAGGGGCGACGACGATGCCGGCCCCAGGCGCCCTGAGCGCGGCCACCTCCGCCGCGACGTTGCCGCGCAGCAGAGAGTCGATCTTCTTGAAGACCAGCCGCGGACGCCCGGCCGAGGCCAGGGCGACCGCGGAACGCACCGCCGCGGCGGCCTCGGCGGGATGCCGGTGCCGGGAGTCGGTATCGACCACCAGGATGTCGGCGGGATCGCACTCGTCCCGCACGGCCTGGTGAGTGAGAACAATCCTCGTGCGTGTTCCGCGCATAACTATTCGCGCTGCCGACTCGGCCGCGCCCGAGAGGTCGTCGGCCACGATGAGGACACCGTGCGCGGCCGTGCTTCTCCTGGGCGTCAAGGAATCCCCCGATGTGTTCGATCTATGCACCTCAGACAGGCTTTCACTATCCCTGCGAACCCTCATGCGCGATCCGCTCCGGAGCGAGGCAGGCACGTCGGCGCAGCCTCCGCCTTGACTGGATGATGTCACAGCTTGCACAAAATGCGCTAGAGCTCTTGCGCGAAGCGCGCATGCGTGTAATGGTGCAGCAACGTCGTTGTGACGTGGGAAACATCCGGTCCTGGCAGGCGGCCGCTGAGAAGCGCACCGCTGAGGACGGTCCAGAAAGCGAGAAGCCCAGTGACTCATCTCGGAAGCGGCCCCCAGTACTCCCGACGAAGTCTTCTCCGTCTCGGTGCTCTCACCGGCGCGGCCATGACGTTGAGTCCCCTCGCCGCCTGCGCGGGACCGGGGCCCGTCCCCGGCGCCGGCTCTGGTGCCGGTTCCACCGCCGGTCCTGGCCTCACGCTGGCGCTCAACCGCTCGCTCGTGTCGCTGGACAACAAGCTCAACCAGTTCGACGCCGCCGTCAGCGTCCAGCGCGGCGTCCGCCAGGCGCTGACCTTCATCGATCCGAAGCTCACCGTGCAGCACGTCCTGGCCGAGAGGTTCGAGCTGACGGCTCCCACCGAGTGGACGGTCAAGCTGCGGGACGGCGTCCGCTACTCCGACGGCAGCCCGGTCAAGGTCGAAGACGTCTCAACGGCCCTGCAGATGTACCAGAAGGTCCCCGGATCGTTCCTGGCCGGCCTGTTTCCCGAATGGCCGACGGTCACCCCCGTCGACGCGAGCACCTTCAAGCTCGTGACCGAGAACCCGGTGCCGACCCTCGACTACCTGATGGCGAACATCCTGATCACCCCCGCCGCCGCGAACAAGGCGGAGGAACTTCAGGGCGGCATCGGCTCGGGCCCCTACGTCGTCACCTCCGCGAACCGGGGCACCGGCGAGTACACGCTGCAGGTCAACGACAAATACTGGGGCCCCGCGCCCGGGATCAAGACCGTACAGGTCAGGTTCCTCCCGGAGGAGGCCAACCGCGTCGTCGCCCTGCGCAGCGGCGAGGTCGACGTGATCGACGCGATCTCCCCCGATGCGATCAGCCAGCTGTCCGGTCTCGGCGACGTGGAGATCCAGCAGGTGCCGAGCACCCGCATCACGCAGCTCTTCTACAACTTCCGCAAGCCCGCCGGGCACCCGCTCGCCGACGCGCGCGTGCGCGAGGCGCTCAGCTACGCCATCAACGGCCCCTCCCTGATCAAGGACGTCTTCGCCGATTCGGTGACCCAGGCCCGGGGCGTGGTGGCCGACACCCTGACCGGGGCGGTGCAGACCGGCGAGTACGTCTACGACCCGCAGAAGGCCAAGCAGATGCTCGAGGCCGCCGGGGTGAAGGATCTCAAGATCAAGATCATCTGGGAGACCGGGGAGTTCGCCAACGACACGAGCGTCATGGAGGCCGTGGTGGAGATGCTCAAGGCGGTCGGCGTGCAGGCCGAACTCCAGCAGTTCCAGCCGGGCGGCGACATCTCCAAGTGGCGGCAGGGCCGGGGCGGCGACTGGGACGTCCTCGGCAACGGCTACCCCGGCCCGACCGGGCTGGCGCTGACTCCGCTGCAGGGCATGTTCGCCGGCACGAAGGAGAAGGAGGCCACCCGGGACACCTACCACGGCTACGTGTTCCCCAAGATCACCGAAATGCTCCAGAAGGCCTCCCGGGAAACCGACAAGACGGCCCGGGACGCCCTGCTCGCCACCGCCCAGAAGGAGATCTGGAACACCTGGCCCTGCATGTGGGCCTTCGTCCCCAAGACCGTCATCGCCCGGCGCAAGAGCGTGCAGAACGTACTGCTCAGTCCCACCAACTCCTACGATCTGGCATCTGTCCGGCTGAATGGATGACTCGTGGTCCGATATGTCGCCCAACGTGTCGGGCAGAGCCTGCTGGCGATCTTCCTGACCGTCTCCACAGTCTTCGTCCTCGTACGGCTGGCGCCAGGGGATCCGGCCGCCGCCTACGCCAGCCCCCTGGCCACCACGGCGGAGCTCGAACGCATCCGCGTCCAGTTCGGCCTGGACAAACCGCTGATACAGCAGTACGGAATCTTCGTTCGTGACCTGTTCAGCGGCAACCTCGGCACGTCCTTCTCCTTCCAGGCCCCCGCCCTGGACGTCGTCCTCAGCCGGATGCCGTACACCGTCATGCTCGCGGTGTCCTCCATCCTGTTCGCCGCGGTCGTGGCCATCCCGCTCGGCGTCTGGATGGCGCGGCACGCCGACACCGCCCGCGAGCTGGGGGCCAACGTGGCCATGATCGCCGGCCAGTCGATGCCGGAGTTCTGGAGCGGCATCATGCTCCTGACCATCTTCGCGGTGCTCGTCCCCGTGCTGCCGGCATCCGGTTTCACCAGCTGGGGCGGCCTGGTGCTGCCGACCTTGACGGTCGGCATCCTGCAGATCGCGCTGATCTCCCGCCTGGTACGCCGGGAGATGGGGACCGGCTTCGCGGCTCCCTACCTGACGATCGCCCGCTCCCGCGGCATCTCCGAACGCGGCCTGACCTGGCGCTACGCCATGGGCAACTCGGCCGTCCCGGTGGTCACCGCGCTCGGCACCCGGTTCGCCGCCATGCTCAACGGCGTGGTGGTGGTCGAGGTCGTCTTCGCCTGGCCGGGTGTCGGATCGCTCGTCGTGCGCGCGCTGGAAACCAGGGACTATCCGCTGATCCAGGCGACCGTCCTGGTCACGGCCATCCTGACGGTGGCCGTCCAACTCCTCATCGATCTGGCCTACCCGCTGCTCGACCCGCGGGTACGACTCGGGAAGGCGGTGGCCTCATGACCGCCATGGAGGCCGGCCCCACCGACGGCTTCAGAGACCAGGACGTCCCGGAGCCCCCCGCGCGGCCCAGCGCGGTGACCGCCAAGGATCTCGCGCGATCCGCGGCGGTCCGCCGCCGCAAGGGCGCGCGGCTGAAGCTGTGGATCGGCTCGGTGTGCGTGGCCCTGGTCGTCGTGCCCGTCGCCCTGGCCAACGTGCTGCCGATCCCCGGGCCGGACGAGCAGAGCCTCGGCCTGCGCCGCCTGCCACCGCTGACCGGCGGGCACCTGTTCGGAACCGACCAGCTCGGCAGGGACCTTCTCTCCCGGGTCCTGCACGGCGGCCAGGTCTCGCTCACCGTCGGGGTGCTGGCCATCGTCGTGTCCGGCATCATCGGCCTCATCGCCGGCGCCGCGGCCGGATTCTTCGGCGGCTGGGTCGACACCGTGGTCTCCCGCCTGCTGGAAGCCCAGCTCTCGCTGCCTCTGCTGTTGATGCTGCTGCTGGTCGTCGCGCTCTTCGGCCCCTCCATCCCGGTCATCACCTTCGTGATCGCGATCGCGCAGTGGCCGGAGGTGGCTCGCCTGACCCGTTCCATGGTGCTCGTCGAGCGGGAGAAACCCTATGTGGCCGCGGCCCGGGTGCTCGGCCTGCGCCGCGTCACCACCCTGCTCCGGCACGTGCTGCCCAACGTCGTCAAGCAGGCCACTCTCGTGATCCTGCTGCTGCTGGCCCAGGCCGTGCTGCTGGAGAGCGCGCTGAGCTACCTGGGCGCCGGTCCGCAGCGCCCGTTCGCCACCTGGGGCCGCATCATCTCCGACGGCCAGGACTACATCACGACGTCGTGGTGGCTGGTCACGCTGCCCGGACTGGTCATCGTGCTGCTCGTCGTCGGAGTCAACCTGCTCGGAGACGGGCTTCGGGACCGCGTACGCAGGCGGAAAGGGAAGGTGAGCCGAGCATGACAGCCGAGTTCGACGAGGCTGATCGTCCCCTGCTGGAGGTCGAGGACCTGCAGATCGAGCTGATCACCGAAGCCGGTATCGTCCGCGCGGTCGACGGCGTCAGCTTCGTCATCCGCCAGGGCGAAACCGTGACGATCATCGGTGAGTCCGGATCCGGCAAGTCCACCACGGCCATGGGCATTCTGCGGCTGCTCCCGCCGGAGCTGGCGGTCCTGTCCGGCAGAGCCCGCTTCCAGGGCATCGACGTCATCGCCGATCCGCGCGCGGCGCGCAAGGTACGCGGGCGTACCGTCTCCCTCATCCCGCAGGATCCGATGACGGCGCTCAGCCCCGTCCATACCATCGGGCAGCAGCTCCGTGAGGCCGTTCGGCTGCGGCACCGCGGCCTGTCCAAGTCGGAGACCATCGCGCGATCCGTCGACCTGCTGGCCAAGATGCACATCCCCGATCCGGAGTCCCAGCTCCGCAAGTATCCGCATCAGCTGTCGGGAGGCATGCTGCAGCGCGTGCTCATCGCGCTCGCGCTCGCCGGGTCGCCCGTACTGCTCGTCGCCGACGAACCGACCTCCGCCCTGGATGTCACCGTCCAGGCAGGCATCCTCGACCTGCTGCTCGAAGTACAGGAGAACACCGGCATCGGCATCCTCATGATCACTCACGACATCGGCGTGGCCCGGCTCGTCTCCGACCGCATCCATGTCATGAAGGACGGGCGATTCGTCGAGTCCGGCGAGGCCGAACAGATCGTCGACGCGCCGGGCGATCCGTACACCAGGAAGTTGCTGACGGCGGTCCCGCGGCTCGGCCCGTGGGACGAGGACGGTGAGTCGCCGGAAGCGCCCCTCGACGACGGGTCGCCCGCCGACCCGGTGGCACTGGGAGAATCCCGATGACCGATGACGCGTTCCTCGAGGTCGACGGCCTCGTCGTGGACTATCCCGTCGCGCACGGCTTGTTCCGCGCGGTCGACGACGTCAGCTTCACCGTCCGGCAGGGCGGCACCCTGGCCATCGTGGGGGAGTCGGGCTGCGGCAAGTCCACGATCGCCCGGTCGATCGTACGGCTGGTCAAGCCCACCGCGGGCCGCATCGTGGTGGGCGGCACCGACATCGCGGGGCTGAGTGAGAAACAGCTGCGCCCGATGCGCACCCGGGTACAGATGATCTTCCAGGACCCGTACGGATCGCTCGACCCGCACCTGTCGGCGGAGGAGATCGTCGCGGAACCGCTGCGGGTGCGCGGAATGCGCGACAGACGCGCACGGGCCAAGGAGGCGGCCAGGCTCATCGACCAGGTGGGCCTGCCCGCCACGGCCCTCGAGCGCCGCCCGCCGGAGTTCTCCGGCGGCCAGCGCCAGCGCATCGGCATCGCCAGAGCCCTGGCCTCCAAGCCCGATCTGCTGGTCTGCGACGAGGCGACGAGCGCTCTGGACGTGTCCGTCCAGGCGCAGGTCCTCGCCCTGCTGATGAGGATCCAGGCCGAGACCGGTCTCACCTATGTGGTGATCTCCCACAATCTCGGTGTGGTCAGGGAGATCAGCGAGGACATCATCGTCATGAGCAAAGGGCGCCTGGTCGAGTCCGGCCCGACCCGGAAGGTGCTGGCCGCGCCGGCCCACCCCTACACCCGCGCCCTCCGCAGGGCCGCGCTGGACCCGTCCGCCATACGCGGGCGCAAGCCGCGCGATCTGGTGCGGGGCCCGTCCGCCAAGCAGTCCACCAAGCAGTCCCCCGGGACACCCGTTCAGCGAGGAACCGACCGATGACACCTTCTGTGCCGGCAGCGACACCGGCGGCGACACCGGCAGCGACACCGTCCGGGGCGCGCATCGGGCTGTCCCGGCTGGTGCTGGGCACCATGACGTTCGGCGACACGGCCGACGCGAAAGAGGCCGCGCGCATGCTGGACGCGGCGCTCGACGCCGGCATCACCGGGGTGGACACCGCGAACGTCTACGCGGGCGGCGCGACCGAGTCCATCCTGGGACCGCTGCTCGCCACCCGGCGCGACCGGGTCGTCCTCGCCACCAAGGCCGGCATGCCCCATCCGGACGCGGGCGATGACGCGCCGTTGTCCGCCAAGGCGTTGCGGGCGAGCCTCGAAGGCAGCCTGCGCCGCCTGCGGGTCGACCACGTCGACCTGTTCTACCTGCACCAGCCCGACCGCCGCACGCCGCCGGCCGAGACGCTCGGCGCCGTCGCCGAGTTCGTCGCCGAGGGCAAGATCGGCGCGCTCGGCGTCTCCAACTACGCGGCCTGGCAGATCGCCGAGCTCAACCACACCGCCGACGACGTCGGCGCGCCGCGCCCGGTCGTCGCCCAGCAGCTCTACAACCTCCTGGCCCGCAGGGTGGAGGAGGAATACCTGGAGTTCGCGCAGAGCACCGGCCTGACGACCATGGTCTACAACCCGCTCGGCGGGGGCCTGCTCACCGGCCGGCACACCTTCGAGCAGGACCCTTCCGCCGGCCGCTTCGGTGACTCCAAGCTCGCCCCCATGTACCGGCAGCGGTACTGGAACCCGGCGCTGTTCGAGGCCGTCACCGCCCTCGGTGAGATCGCCGCGCAGTCGGGCACCCCCCTCGTCGAGTTGTCTCTGCGGTGGCTGCTCCATCGCGACGGCGTGGGGGCCCTCCTGCTCGGCGGTTCCAAGGTCGAACACCTCCGCGCGAACATCGCGACCGCCGCGGCAGGACCCCTTCCCGAGGACGTCGTGGCAGCCTGTGACCGCGTGGGCGCGGCGCTGCGCGGCCCCATGCCCGCCTACAACCGATGAGAGCCGACCACCGAGGAGAAGGCCAGCCGTGAGCATCACCGACTTCACCGCCAGGATCCGCGCCCGGCAACCCGCACTGGGCTACTGGTCCGTGCTCGATTCGCCCGTGTCCACCGAGCGCATCGCGCGCCTCGGATACGACTACGTGTGCCTGGACGCCCAGCACGGGCTGCTGGGCTACTCGGGGTTGCTGAGCGGCCTGACCGCGATCGACGCGGGCGGCGTGTCCGCGGGCCTGGTCAGAGTCGAGGCGAACAGCCCCGCCCCCATCGGCCGTGCCCTCGACGCGGGCGCCGCAGGCGTCATCGTGCCTCTCATCGACACCGCCGAGGACGCCGCGGCCGCTGTCTCCGCGACCCGCTATCCACCGAAAGGGCGCCGCTCGTACGGCCCGATGCGCTCCGCGCTCCGCATCGGACCGCGCCCCGCGGACAGCGACGCCACTGTGCTGGTCCTCGCCATGATCGAGACGGCACAGGGGCTGGCGAACATCGAAGCGATCTGCGCCACCCCCGACCTCGACGGCGTCTACGTCGGCCCGTCCGATCTGTCCCTGGCCCTGGGCGGCGCCTTCCCCGGCGACCCCGCGATCGCCTCCCAGTTCGAGGACGCGCTGGTCACGGTGCGTGAAGCCGCCCGGTCCGCCGGTATCGCCGCCGGCATTCACACCCCCGACGGCGGGACGGCCGCCAAGCGCCTGGCCGAGGGATACACCTTCGCCACCATCGCCTGCGACCTCGTCCACCTCGAACAGGCCGCGAAGTCCCACCTGACCGACGCCCGAGCCCAGTCTCGCCAAGGAGAACAGTGAGCCAGTCCCCGACCTCCGTCCCCGATCACCTGCCCATGGACGGCCTGATCCGGGTTCGCGACGACGATCCGGAGCGCCATGACGCGTACCTGATCGCGCCCGCCGTGCAGAACCACGCGGCCAACCTCATGTCGCTGCACGACGGTGATCTCGGCTGCGTGTGGTTCGGCGGCACGCAGGAAGGCGTCTCGGACATCTCCATCTGGTTCTCCCGGCTGCAGAAGGGCGCGGACACCTGGTCCACGCCCACGCGGCTGTCCGACGACATGACTCGTTCCGAGCAGAACCCGGTCCTGTTCCCCACGCCCGCCGGAGAGCTGTGGCTGCTGTACACGGCCCAGCACGCCGGCAACCAGGACACCGCCGAAGTCCGCCGTCGCATCTCCCGAGACGACGGTCAGACCTGGGGGCCTGTGCACACCCTCTTCCCCGCCACGAGCCGCGGCGGCGTCTTCGTCCGGCAGCCCGTGCTCGTGCTGCCCTCCGGCCGATGGCTCCTGCCCGTCTTCAACTGCGTCACCACGCCGGGCAGGCGCTGGGTCGGCGACCGTGACACCAGCTCCCTCATGATCTCCGACGACGAGGGACGAACCTGGCGCGAACAGCTCGTCCCCGACAGCACCGGCTGCGTCCACATGAACGTCCACCTCCTGGCCGACGGCACGCTGCTCGCGCTGTTCCGCAGCCGCTGGGCGGATTCGATCCACGCCAGCCGGTCGGAGGACGAGGGCGTGACCTGGAGCGCTCCCGCCGCCACCGAGCTGCCCAACAACAACTCCTCCATCCAGTACGTCACACTGCGTGACGGCCGGCTCGCGCTGGTGTTCAACGCCAGCAGCGCGGCCGACGCCACCGAGCGGCGAGTCTCCCTGTACGACGAGATCGATGACGAGGGCCTCGCCGCGACCCCGGCGACCCCGGTCGACGAAGAGCCGGCACCAGCCGGGAGCGATGAGCGGACCGCGTTCTGGGGCGCTCCGCGCGCGCCCATGACCCTCGCGCTGTCCGACGACGGTGGGCGCACGTGGCCGATCCGCCGCGATCTGGAGGTGGGCGACGGCTACTGCCTGACCAACAACTCCCGCGAGGGTCTCAACCGGGAGTACTCCTACCCGTCCATCCAGGAAACCGCCGACGGCGACCTGCACATCGCCTTCACCTACCACCGCCGCGTCATCAAGTACGTACGGGTGCGACCCGAGTGGGCCGCCCGCGCCGCGGGCGTCTGACGTGTCGACGGGCACCACGCCAGACCGGCACACCGCGGAGCAGCCGCAGCACGCGGTGGTGACCGGGGCCAGCTCCGGCATCGGCCAGGCCATCGCCGCACGCCTGCTCCGCGAGGGCTGGAAAGTCACCGGGATGAGCCGTACCCGCCCTCCGGAGCACCGCCAGGACAGCCCGGCCTACTCGTGGATCCAGGCCGACCTGACCGACCTCGACCAGTTGGCCGGCGCATCGGCCGCGGTGGGCACCGTCGACGCCGTCGTTCACGCGGCGGGTCTGCAACGCTCCGCACCGCTCGGACGCCTCTCGGCACAGGACGGCGCCCTCATGTGGCGCGTCCACGTCGAGGCCGCGACCGTCCTGGTGAACGCCCTCGCCGGCGCGATCCGCCCAGGTGGCCGCGTCGTGCTGATCGGAAGCCGCACGATGGCGGGCGCGGTGGGCAAGAGCCAGTACGCGGCGACCAAGGCCGCGCTCGTGGGCTTGTCCCGTTCCTGGGCCATGGAACTGGCCCCGCGTGGCATCACCGTCAACGTGGTCGCCCCCGGCCCGACGGACACCCCCATGCTGCGGGATCCCGGACGTGCCGCCACGCCGCCACGGGTTCCGCCGCTGGGCCGGTTCATCAGAGCCGAGGAGGTCGCGGGACTGACGGCCTTCCTCCTCGGCCCGGAAGGGGGCGCGGTCACCGGCCAGCACCTGGTGATGTGCGGCGGCGCGTCCCTGTGAGCCGGCGGCTCCGTCTCCTGGCCTAGCGGCTCCGTCTCCTGGGCTAGCCGCTCCGTCTCCTGGCCTAGCGGACCTCCACCTCCGTGATGCGGGTGTAGTCGTTGGCGCCGTTCGAGGCCAGGGCGACGATGCGGACCGCGTCCGCCGTCACAGCGGCGAAGTCCGAGCGCACGCTGCCCGCGGTGTTGCCGCGGACCTGCGCGACCGTCTGCCACTGGCCGTTCAGCCCCGCCTGGACGTCCCAGTCGCGCAGCCCGACGCTCGAGGACGGGTAGCGCTCGGTGTTCAGGGTGTAGAGGTCGACGCGGGAGATCTGCTTGGGGCCGCCCAGCGCGATCGACACCGTGTCCGGCCAGGCCCTGGCCGTGGCGTCGTTCCAGCCGTTGCCCCCGGCCCAGCCGTTCGAGCCGGCATCGCCGTCGGCGATGCTGCACGGCGGGTAGTTCGCGTTGGTGTGCTGGGACGAGGCGGTGACGGGACGGCGCAGGGCGAGATTGCCGCCGTTGTCGAGCTGGTCCAGGGTGACGACCTGGACGGGGACCGACAGGGTGCGGTCCGGCGTCTTGAGGCGCAGCGCGTACTCACCCTGTGGCGTGGTGGGTGGCACGGCGATCAGCAGCTTCGCGCCGAGCTCGTAGCCGGGCGGCAGGTAGCTGGTCAGCATCGAGCGGGAGGCGGACAGCGGCGCTGTCACCTCGACGGACATGGTCGCGTACGACGGCTTCCTGGCGTCGCTGCGCATGCCGATCTCGAGCTTGGCCGGGCAGGCCGGGTCCACGCCGAGCGGGGCCACGACCCGGTCGGCGCCCGCGATGGGGGTCAGCCTGCCGGTGCCCTTGGAGGCGCCCGATTTGACGGTGAGCGACGGGTTCGACGGGGGCTCGGAGGGATCCTGTGCATAGGCGGCGGCCGGGGCGGTCAGGACGACGGCGGTGGCGGCCAGCGCGGCGGTGAGGAGTCGCATGATCGGTCCTTCCTGTCAGAGCGCGTGCAGGCCGGGCACGCCGTCGAGGGTCACGAGGCTGGCCCTGGTGGAGACCGGCGCGCCGGGCCGGTCCACGTACGGCACCACCTTGAAGTCCGCCCGCCACTGGCTCCTGGTGACCTCGCAGGAGACGTAGCCGCGCTGGTAGCTGGAGAAGCGGAGATGCGGGTTGACCGGGTCGACGCCGCCGGCCGGCAGGCCGGTGTTCGGGTTGCCGTTGCCGCCGCTGCTGACGGAGGTCCCGACGAACTCCACGCCGACAGTCTGCGAGGAGGGGTCGTCGAAGTTCGCCTTGAGCTCCCCGGCCAGGTTGTAGTGGATGTCGCCGGTCAGCACGACGGGGTTGCTGACCTGCCGCTCCACCATGCCGTTCAGCACGCGGTCCTTGGCGGCCTTGTAGCCGTCCCAGAGATCCATGCTGAGCTTCTGCGCGGGCCCGGCGTCGTAGTCGAGCTGGATCATGGCGATCTGCTGGGCCAGCACGTTCCACTTGGCGCGGGACTCGCCCAGGCCGTCGAGCAGCCACTTCTCCTGCTCGGCCCCGAGCATCTGGCGGGCCGGGTCGAGCCGCTCGGCGCAGTCGATCTGCTGCCCGTCACCGCAGACCTGGTCGTCGCGGTACTGCCGGGTGTCCAGCACGTTGAACTCGGCCAGGTCGCCGAAGGAGAACCTGCGGTAGATCCGGGCGTCGGGCCCCTGCACGGCGGGCACCCTGATGGGCATGTTCTCCCAGTACGCGCGGAAGGCGTTGGCGCGGATCACCAGGTAGTCCTGCTCGGACACCTCGCCGCCGGGGCCGAAGCGGCCCGCCCAGTTGTCGAGCACCTCGTGGTCGTCCCAGGTGACGATCCACGGCGCCGCCTGGTGCGCGGCCTGCAGGTCGGGGTCGCTCTTGTAGAGGCCGTACTGGACGCGGTAGCGGTCGAGCGTGTCGCACTGCACCCGGAACTGCTCGGGCACCGGGGTGTTGCGGTTCCCGCCGGAAGGCACGATGCCGTACTCGTAGATGTAGTCCCCGAGGTGGAAGACGACGTCGGGACGCTCCTCGGCGAGGTGGCGGTAGGCGGCGTAGTAGCCGTCCTGCCACGACGCGCACGAGGCGAAGGCCAGATGCAGCGACTCGGGGCTGCTGCGCGGCGCGGGCGCCGTCCTGGTCCTGCCGACCGGGCTGAGCTGGCCGCCGGTGCGGAAGCGGTAGAAGTAGTCGCGGCCGGGGCGCAGCCCCTTCGCGTCCACGTGGACCGAGTGGCCGTACTCGGGGGTGGCCCACGTGGAGCCGTACCCCGCGCGCCGGGTGAACGCCTCGTCCTCGGCGATCTCCCACTCGACCTTGATCTTGTTGTACGGCAGCCCGCCCAGCGGTTCGAGCGGCCTGACCGCCAGCCGGGTCCAGAGGATCACCCGGTCGGGCAGCGGATCGCCGGAGGCGACGCCGAGCTGGAAGGGGTAGTCGCCGCTCACCGTGGCGGCTGCGGTCCACGGGTCGGCGAGGTCGGTGCTGAACGCCAGGGCTAATGCGCTCAGACCGAGGAACGAACGGCGCGTGTGCATGCTGCTTCCTCAGATGGGGGGCGAAAGCCCTCACTTTGTAGCAAGCAGGCAAGCTTGTAACAAGACTGAAGTTAAAAATCACACACAAACGTGTTACAACTGGGCGACCTCGACCCGCCGGTGCCGGTCGCGCAGGCGCTGCAGCATCTCGGCGGGGGCGTTGGCGTCGACCACGATGACGTCGAAGTCGTCGAGGGGCGCGACCCGGTGCAGCGCCACCCTGGCCAGCTTCGAGCCGTCCACGGCCAGGATCCGGCGGGTGCCCGAGCCCAGCATCGCCCGCTTGACCAGCACGATCTCCTGCTCCTGGTGGAAGGCGTACTGGTCGGAGACCGCGGAGGTGGAGACCACGACCACGTCCGTGCTGACCGCCTCGACCGCGTCCACGCAGCCCAGTCCGAGGAAAGAGTCGTGTGTGGCATGGTACTCACCGCCGAGCGCGATGAGCCGGATGTCGGGGGTGGCCGCGAGCAGCCTGATCGCCTCGAGGAAGTTCGTCAGCACGGTCAGCGGCGCGAGCTCGCCCAGGTGGCGGGCCACGGCCAGGGCCGTCGTGGAGTCGTCGAGCATCACGGAGCTGCCCGGCTCGATGAGCCCGGCCACCACCCTGGCGATCGCGTCCTTCTCCGCGGTGTGCGCCGTGAGTCGGTAGGCGATGTTGCTCTCCCAGACGTTGGAGGCCTGGGCGGTGGCGCCGCCGCGAACCTTGCGCACCATGCCCTGGCGCTCCAGCTCGTCGAGGTCGCGGTGTACGGTCATCACGCTGACGTCGAAGCTCTCCGCGAGCTCCGTCACCGTGGCCGAGCCACGCCGCACGATGTGCTCGGCCATGTCCCGCCACCGAGCGGACTTGCCGGAGGTGTGCTGCCGCGAATTCACCCTGAGCCCTCACCCTTGCCTGGACGGTTGCGGATCCTACTCTTGACACTCTTCTCGGGCGACTCGTACTCTCCCGACATCCCTCATTTTTAACAAAATCGGCTGTTAACTTAACAGGCCCGTCATTAAAACGTTCGTATCGGCCCCCCCAGTGCCGGGCGAGGAGACATGACATGACCGATCTGCGTGACGCCCGACTGAGCCGGGTCCAGTTCTTCCGCATGATGGGTGGCCTCGCCGTGGCCGCGGCCGCCACCGCCTGCTCGACCAAGCCCGAGACCACCGCCACCACGGGCGGAGGGACCGCCGCCGCCGGGGTCGACCTGAAGTTCCTCGGCGTGGCCGACCAGAAGGCGCCGATGGACGCGCTGCTCGCCGCCTACCAGAAGGTGAAGCCGGAGGTGCGGCTCACCGCCTCCTTCGCCCCCACCGACCAGGTGCAGACCTCGGTCCGCACCCAGCTCGGCGCGGGCAACGCCCCCGACCTGCACGTGGTCTACCCGGGCAACGGCAGCGCGATGTCCATGAGCCAGATCGCCAAGGCCGGGCTGCTGGCCGACCTGTCCTCCCAGGCGTGGACGCAGACGATCCCCGCCGGGTTCAAGCCCGCCTTCCAGCTCGACGGCAAGACCTACATCTACTCCGCCGGCTCGTCGGTCATCGGCGCCGTCTACAACAAGAAGGCGTTCGAGAAGGCCGGCGTGGAGGCGCCGCCCACCACGTGGACGGAGTTCCTCGCGGTCTGCGACAAGCTGAAGAAGGCCGGCATCACGCCGATCGCACTGGGCGCGCAGACGCCGTGGGTCACGCAGCTCATCACGTACGCGCTGGTGCCCTCCACCGTCTACGCCAAGGACCCGACGTTCGACGACAAGCAGCTCGCCGGGCAGACCTCCTTCGCCCAGTCGGGCTGGCGCCAGGCCATGGAGATGTACCTGGAGCTGCAGAAGCGCGGCTTCTTCAATGACAAGCCGAACGGCACCACGTTCGAGCAGCAGATCTCCATGGTGGCCACCGGCAAGGCCGGCATGGCGATCCAGGTGTCGGCCGTGCTGCCCGACTTCCGCAAGGCGGCCTCCTCGCCCGACGACCTGTCGATGTTCCCCGTGCCGGGCGCGGACGACGCCAACCAGGTGTGGATCCCCGCCGGCGTGGTCGTCGGCCTCGGCGCCAGCGCCAAGGGCCAGCACGTCGAGGAGGCCAAGGCGTTCATCGACTTCCTCGGCAAGCAGGAGAGCATCAACGCCTGGGCCAAGGCCATCGCCGCCATCCCGCTCACCCAGGACTCCTCCTCGACCATCGACCCGGCCGTCCAGTCGTTCCTGCCGTTCACCAAGGACCGGGCGGTGCCGTTCATGGACCAGCGCTGGCCCAACGCCGAGGTGCAGCCGGTGCACTTCGCGGTGATCCAGGAGCTGCTGGCCGGCAAGTCGACCATCGACGAGGCACTGAAGAAGATGGACGAGGCGTACAAGAAGTGACTTCCCTGACTGTCCAGCGGCGCTCGGCCGTCTCGCGGCGCAGGCGGCGCTTCAGCGCCAACTCGCCGTCCTGGCTGTTCGCCGCGCCCGCCCTCGTCGTCTACGCGCTGGTCGTGCTCTACCCGGCCGCGGCCGGCGTGGTGTACGCCTTCACGGACTGGAGCGGCATCGGCCAGGACATGTCCTTCGTCGGCCTGGCCAACTTCGGCGCGCTCCTGGGCGACGAGCAGGCCATGGGCTCGATCGGCAACACGCTGCTGCTCACCGTGGCCATCGTGGCCGTCCAGAACGGGGTCGGCCTGCTGCTGGCCCTGGGCGTCAACGCCAAGCTGAAGAGCCGGGCGCTACTACGGGTGATCTTCTTCGCGCCGGTGGTCGTCAGCCCGGTCATGGTGGCGTTCCTGTGGAAGTACGTCTACAACCCCGACCCGTCGGCGGGCCTGAACGGGCTGCTCGGCCTGAGCGTGGACTGGCTGGGCGACCCGTCGGTGGCGCTGTGGTCGATCGCCGGCATGGTCGTGTGGCAGTACGCCGGATACTCCATGGTCATCTTCCTGGCCGGGCTCGAAGGCGTGCCGAAGGAGCTGCACGAGGCGGCCATGATCGACGGGGCGGGCACCTTCCAGCGCTTCCGCTACGTCACCTGGCCGCTGCTGGCCCCCGCCGTGACGATCAACCTCATGCTCTCCACGATCGGCGGGCTCAAGCTCTTCGACCAGATCTTCGCCGCCACCAACGGCGGCCCCGGCTACGCCACGGAGACCCTGTCCACGGTGCTCTACAAGCAGGCGTTCGTGTTCGGCAAGTTCGGCTACAGCACCGCGATCGCGCTGGTGCTCGCCCTGTTCGTGGCGGCCGTCTCCCTCGTCCAGGTCTACTACCTGCGCAACCGGGAGGTGTCCGCATGAGAAGGACGTTCCTGCTGGAGATCGTGATGATCGCGGCGGCGGTGGCGTTCCTGTTCCCCGTCTACACGCTGATCTCGCTGTCGCTGAAGGACCCGGCGCAGATCTCCCAGACGCCGCTGGCGCTGCCCGACCCGCCCACGCTGGACAACTTCGGCAAGGCGTGGTCGGCCGCCGCGCTCGGCCCGTCGCTGGTCAACAGCACGGTGATCACCGTGGCCAGCCTGGTCCTGCTGATCGCGCTCGGCTCGTTCGCCTCCTACTTCCTGGCCCGCGTGCACAGCAGGCTCGGCTACGGCCTGTACATCCTCTTCCTGCTGGGCATCGTGCTGCCGTTCCAGCTCGGCATGATCCCGCTCTACGAGCTGGTGACCGATCTGGGGCTGATCGGCACGCACGCCGGGATGATCCTCTTCTACACCGGCATCCAGCTGCCCTTCACGGTCTTCCTCTACACCGGCTTCATCCGCGCGCTGCCCCGCGAGTACGCCAGCGCCGCCCAGATCGACGGCGCCTCCCACCTGACGGCGTTCACCCGGGTGGTCTTCCCGCTGCTGCGGCCCATCACCGGCACCGTGCTGATCCTCAACGCCGTCTTCATCTGGAACGACTTCTTCACCCCGCTGCTCTACCTGGGCGGCTCCGGGTTCGAGACGGTCCCGGTCAGCGTCTTCGCCTTCGTCGGCCAGTACGTCTCCGACCACGGCCTCGTCTTCGCCGGGCTCGTCCTCGGGGCGCTGCCGATCGTGCTGGTCTTCCTGGTGCTGCAGCGTTACGTCATCAAGGGCTTCTCCAGCGGGCTCAAGGGATGACCGTCTTCGACGTGCTCCGCGAGCCGCCACGGGAGTTCTCCCCGGCGGCCATCTGGTGGTGGAGCGGCGAGCCGCTGCGCCGCGACCGGCTGCGCTGGCAGATGGAGCGGCTCGTCGCCGGGGGAGTGCGCAACCTCGTCATCCTCAACCTGGCGCCGTCGGGGCCGCTGTTCGGCTCCGATGCCGACGACCCGCCGTTCCTGTCGGAGGCGTGGTGGAAGCTGCTGGACGGCGTCTGCGCCGACGCCTGCGAGCTGGGCGCGTACCTGTGGTTCTACGACCAGCTCGGCTTCTCCGGCGCCGACCTGCAGGCCCGTCTCGTCCAGGAACGCCCGGAGTTCGCCGGGCAGTGGCTGGCCGCCGACGGGACGGTCTCGACGCGCGGTTTCGACTACCTGTCCCGCGAGGCATGCGCGGTGCTGCTCGACCGAGTGCACGGCGAGTTCGAGCGACGGGTCGGCCACTGGTTCGGCACGGTGATCGCCGGGTCGTTCCAGGACGAGCTGCCGACCGTGCCCACCTGGTCGGCGACGTTCGCCGAGGAGTACGCGGCACGGCGCGGCCGGCCCTTCACCCTCGACGCGCCCGACTGGCACGCCTACCAGCAGACCCGGGCCGAGCTGGCCGAGGAGGCGTTCTTCCGGCCGCTGGCCGCCTGGCACGAGCGCCACGGCCTGCTCAACGGCTGCGACCAGCAGGACCCGGCCCGCGCCGGGCATCCCGTGGACGGGGTCCGGCTCTATGCCGACTACGCGCGTACCCATCGCTGGTTCGGCGCGCCCGGCTCCGACCACCACGGCGACGCGCGCCTGCACTCCTCCCTCGCCCACCTGTACGGCCGGCCGCGCACCTGGATCGAGGCGTTCCACTCCAGCGGCTGGGGCGGCACCCTGGAGGAGACCTTCGACTGGCTGCTGCCCTGGTTGCGCGCCGGTGCCAACCTTTACAACCCGCACGCCGTCTACTACACGACCCGGCGCGGCTGGTGGGAGTGGGCGCCGCCGTCCACCGACTGGCGCCAACCCTACTGGCGGCACCACCGGGTCTTCGCGGACGCGGTGACCCGCCTGTGCGCGGCCCTGTCCCTGGGCCGCCACGCCTGCGACGTCGCGGTGCTCCTGCCCACCGCGACGTCGCAGGCCGGAACCGGGCTGGACGGCGTCGGCGCGCAGGCCGCGCGGGCGCAGGAGGTCTACCGGGAGCTTGTGGGCGACATGGCGTGGTTCGCGACCGTGCCGGGAGCGCTCGACAGGCTCGGCCTCGACGCCGACGTGATCGACGAGGACTCGGTGCGGCGCGCGGACGTGCGCGACGGGCGGCTGGCCGTCTCCACCGAGGCGTACCGGGCCGTCGTGCTGCCCGCCGTGACCGTGCTCGACGAGGACGTGGCCGCGCGGCTGAAGGAGTTCGCCGCCGGCGGGGGGCTGCTGGTCGCGGTGGGGGCGGTCCCCGACGGGCTCCCGGCCGTGTCCGTGGAGAGCGCCGAAGGGATCGGGGCGGCGCTGGCCGGGCTCGAACGGCGGGTCGAGGCGCCGGTGCCGCCGCTGGTACGCGAGATCGGCGAGACCACGCTGGTGTTCCTGACCGCCGCGTTCCCCATGGCCAGCAGGATCGGCGTGGGACGGCCCGAGGAGCGCGGCGTCGAACTGGGCTGGCTGGACGCGGCCATCGACTTCGACCCGTCCCGGTACGCCCGCGAGATGCGGGTGAAGGTGCGCGGCGTCTCCGGTACGCCGCTGCTGGCGAGCCCGTTCGGCGGGGAGCCCCGGGCGCTGCCGTGCACCACGGACGGGGACGCGCTGGAGGTCGTCGTGCCTTTCGACGACGGGCCCGCCGCGCTGCTGATCTTCGACGGGACCTCCCGGGTCCCGGCGCCGCGCCCGAGCTTCCCGCATGAGGTGGAGCTGGGCGAGGAGTGGGACGTCGAGCTCGTGCCGACGCTGGACGACACCTGGTCGGACTTCGGCAGCCGCGCCGTCGTCGAACGCTGGACGCTGCGCACGCCGGACGGCGAGCCGGTGCACGTCACGTTCGAGCCCAGGGGCGAGCAGCGGGTCGGGGCCGGGCCGTGGACGCCGTCGGTGTGGTCGCCGTCGCGCGGGCTGCGCAAGGACCCGATCCACCGGGAGACCCTCGGCCCCAAGGGGCACGTGCCCGTGGAGTTCCTGGCGTTCGGGACGGTCGGGGCGGGGGAGGAGGCCCGCTTCCGCAGCCTGCTCACCGTGCCCGCCGACATGCCCGCCGACATGCCCGAGGGCGGCCGGCTGGCGATCGGGGCGGGCGCGGCCAAGACCGCCTGGCTGGACGGAGAGGAGCTGCCGCTGGACGACTCCGGATACGCGGCGGTCTCGCGCGCGCCGCTCGCGCCCGGCACCTACCTCCTGGAGCTGCGGTTCGTCCCCGACGAGGAGCTCGACCTGCGGGCGTACGCCTGCCTGGTCGCCGACCCCCGCGACGCCGCTCTGCCCGAGTGGATCGGCGGGGCCATGGAGACCACCGTGCACGTCGGCGCACCGCCGTACGAGCTGCTGCAGGTGGCCTCGACCGCGTACTGCCGGGTGCTGGTGAACGGGGCGGAAGCGGGCAGGCAGGGCGGGTTCGACCCGTATGAGGAGGCGGACATCCCCCGGGTGCGCCGCTACGACGTGTCCGGCCTGCTCCGGCCGGGCGGCAACACGATCAGCGTGGAGTCGGACGGCTGGGTGCTGGTGGACGGGCTCGCGGTCTCCGGTCCCGGCTGGCCGTCGCGGCCCCGCGTACGGCGGCGCCAGCAGGGCGACCCCGCCGCGCTCCACCTGCGGCCGCGGCCGCATCCGCTGCCCGGGGCGGGCTGGCTCGACGGGCGCGCGAGCGCGCTGCCCGCCGGGTTCGCGGTCCCGGGCGGATACCCCGGCCCCGGCCGTCTCCTCCTGGACCCGCCGCCCGGCGTGACCGGCATCGAGGTGGACGCGACGGGTCCCGTACGGATCCACGGCACGGAGCTGGAGGTCACCGGGTCGCTCACCGGCCCGGTCCGCTTCACCTGCGGCCCCGGCCGGATGCGGCTCGGCGACTGGGAGGAACGCGGCCTGTCCGGCTACAGCGGCGGCGTCCGCTACCGCACCACGATCACCGCCGCCGCCGGGCCCGGCGTGCTCGACCTCGGCAGGGTGCGCGGCACGGCCGAGACCACCGTGAACGGCCGGCCCTGCGGGATCCGGGTGTGCTCCCCCTACACCTTCGACGTCCGGCTGGACGAGGGCGAGAACACGATCGAGATCCTGGTCCTCGGCACCCTCGGCCCGTTCATGGACGAGATCAGCCCCACCCACTTCGTCTTCCCCGGCCAGCGCAGCACCGGCCTGTTCGGCCCCGTCCGCCTGTGCACGGACTGACAGCGTGCTGCCAGCCTTTTGCCAGGCCGGCCGGGGACCGTGAGGTCATGGACATCCGACTCGGAGTGGTACGAGGCCTCCAGTACGGCCTCGTCGAAAAGCCCGACACGTTCGCCCCGCAGGCCAGGGAGCTGGGCGCCGGGCTGGTACGCGTGTTCTTCTACTGGTCGCAGCTCGAACCCGAGCCCGGCCGCCACGACTGGTCGGCGGTGGACGCCGTGCTCGGCCAGTTCGACGACGACACCGAGCTCTGGTTCACGCTCGGCGCGGCCTCGCCGTGGGGCTCGACCCGCTCAACCGACCTGCTGCCCGCCTCGCCGCCGCTCGACCCGGCCGCCTACGCGGCCACGCTGCGCGCCCTCGTGACGCACTGCCGGGGCCGCGTGCGCTACTGGCAGTGCGAGAACGAGCCCTGCATCCCCCTGTTCTGGGCCGGCACGGCCGCCGACTACGTGGCCCACCTCGCCACCTTCCACCAGGCGGTCAAGAGCGCCGACCCGGACGCCGCCGTGGTGCTGGGCGGCTGCCCGCCCGGCGTCTTCTCCGCCTCGGACGAGCCCGACGACGAACGGGACTTCTTCCTCCAGGTCATCGAGGAGGGCCGGGACGCCTACGACGTCTTCGACGTCCACCTGTACGGGGACCCGTACCTGATCCCCCGCGCGATCGAGGACCTGCGCGCGGCCGTGGGGGACAAACCGATCGTGGCCGGCGAGTACAACGGGCCGCTGCCGACGCAGTACCCCGAGGTGTTCGAGCACCTGGCGGAGGTGATCGAGGCCGGGGGCATGCAGCCGTGGCACCGCCTGACCGTCGAGGACCTCCACGAAGGGCGGCTCACCACCGAACCGGTGCGCGCCGCCATGAAACGGCTCTACGACCGGATGGCGGAGCTGCCGCCCACGCTCCAGATGTTCATGACCGGCTGCCCGCCGGAGCTCGAGGCCGAGCGGCACCGGATCAACGCCGACGACATCGTCATCAGGAACATGCTGGCCCTGTCGTCCGGCCTCCGGCTGACCGTCTGCTGGCAGCTCGGCCCCGACATGCCGGCGCCGCCCGATCCGTACAACCTCCTCCAGCTGATGTTCTCCAAATTCCAGCTCATGGCCTTCGAGGGCGGCACCATGTCCGTGCGGCATCCCGGCGCGGACGCGTTCGCCGAGCTGTCGTCGCGGCTGGCGGGCGCGACGGACGTGCGCCGCGTGGAGGTGCCGGAGCGCCCGGACGCCCACGTCTTCGAGCTGGTCGGCACGGGGGTGGAGGTGGCCTGGCTGCGCCCCTCGTCCCCCGAGCCGCCGACTCTGGTCTGGAACGGCACGGTCCTGGACGCCCGGCCTCAGTTCACGTACGCCCACAGGTCGTAGGTGGGGTACTGCGGGTTCTGCGGCTGGGTGGTGCTGCACCACCAGGTGCTCCACCGGCCGTTCTGCTGGCCGGACTGGCCGAACGAGATGCAGATGTCGTAGGGCAGGCTGGAGTAGACCTTCTGCAGGGTCAGGTCCGCGTGCGCGGGTGCGGCCACGGCCACGGCGGGCACCAGGGCGGTGGCGGCGAGCAGTGACAGGGCGGCGAGTCGGTGACGCACCAGGTCTCCCATCTCGAAGAGGGGTGGATCACCGTAAATTGCACGACACGGTGATCCGCCGCCGCAACGGCGTCGCCCCCGCCCTTCCGGCCACCAGCGCGAATGCCCGTCGCCGCGGTGAAATTTTCAGCGGGCGTCCGGCGGCCTCGCACCCGGCGCGGCTCAGCGGGCGAACAGGTAGTTGCGCCGGTGCGTGCTCACCCGGTCCGCCCGGTTCCAGCGGCCCCGGTGCCAGACGTGCATGCGGTAGCCGCGCGCGATCAGTGAGCCCGCCACCTCGGCGGAGTCCCTGCCGTACCTGCCGAGGTGGCGGTCCTCGATCTCCAGCAGCAGAGCGGGCCGGTGCTGCTCGATGGCCCACTCCGCGCCCTTCAGCACCTCCGTCTCGCACCCCTCGACGTCCATCTTGATGAAGTCGACGCGGGAGATCTCCCGCAGCTCGCACACGCGGTCCACGGTGTACACGGGGACCTCGAGCGTCCTGGTGGCGGCGAAGGGGCCGGGATGTTTCAACCCCTCCTCCAGGTGCGCCCAGCCGTGGACGGGCAGGCCGAACCGGTACGGCAGCCGCAGCCGCCGGTATCCGGTGGACGAGCTCAGCGCGGCGTTGGTCACCCGCACGTTGCGCGCCCCGCTCGCCCGCCGCCCGGCCTCCAGGATCCGGTACGGCACCGGCAGCGGCTCGAAGCTGTGCACCTGCCCGGCCGGCCCGGCGAGCCTGGCCAGCGGGTAGGTGTACATCCCGTAGGCGGCCCCGATGTCGAAGCAGACCGCGCCCGGCCGGACGAACTCGGCCAGCCCCCGCAGTTCCGGCTCGCTGAGCGACACCGCCGCCCCCGCCCGCAGCATCGCGGCCACGGCTTCCACTCTCATCATGCCGGTGACGGTAGAGACGGGGTGGGGAGCGGCGGATCCCTCTCAGGAGCGCAGTCGCGAGCCCCGGCGTGCCGCTGGAGAGGGATTGCCGGGTACGACCAGACCGCTCTCGTAGGCGAGCATCACCGCCTGTGCCCGATCGCGCAGGCCCAGTTTGGTGAAGATCCGGCCGACGTGCGACTTCACGGTCTCCTCCGCGATCGTCAGCTCTCCGGCGATCTCGGCGTTGGCCAGCCCGGCCGCCACCAGCCTGAGCACGTCCAGCTCGCGCGGGGTCAGCGCGTTCAGCCGCAGCGCCTCCCGCTCGTCGATGGGCTGCCGGGTCGCGAACTCCTCGATGAGCCTGCGGGTGACGGACGGCGCGAGCAGCGCCTCGCCGGCGGCGATCACGCGTACGGCGGTGATGAGGTCGGCCGGCGGCGCGTCCTTGAGCAGGAAGCCGCTGGCCCCGCCACGCAGCGCGGCGTAGACGTAGTCGTCGATGTCGAAGGTGGTGAGGATGAGCACCTTCGAGCCGCCCGCTCCGGCGATGCGCCGGGTGGCCTCCAGACCGTCGAGGTGGGGCATGCGCACGTCCATGAGCACGACGTCCGGTCGCAGATCGCGCGCCGCCGTCACCGCCTCCAGACCGTCCGCGGCCTCTCCCACCACCTGCAGGTCCGGCTGCGCGGAGATCAGGGCCGCGAACCCGGCCCTGATCATCGCCTGGTCGTCGGCGACCAGCACCGTGATCATCCAGCGCCTCCTTCGGCGACGTCGCGGAACGTTCGTCTTCGCCCTGCGGCGACCTCGTGGTTCACCCGGCCGCCCGCCGCGGCAGCCGCGCCCGGACGGCGAAGCCGCCCTCGTCCGTCGCCGCCGCCGTGAGGTCGCCGCCGAGCACCGCCACGCGCTCGCGCATCCCGATCAACCCGAGTCGCGAGCCCGGCTGCGTCGTGCCGGACACGTGCCGAGGAGGCTCGTTGTCCACGGCGAGCGACACTGCGTCCCCCTCGGCGCGGACGGACACGGTGGTCCTGGCTCCGGGCGCGTGCCGTACGACGTTGCTCAGCGCCTCCTGGACGATCCGGTAGACGGTGACGGACTCCACGGGAGAGAGTGACGGGGCGGGGCCGGAGACGGCGAGCTGGACGGGCACGCCCGCCCGGCGCACCGATTCGGCCAGTGCGCCGAGATCCTCCAGCCCGGGCTGCGGCACGGTCCCCGGTCCGTCGTCCGAGCCCCGCAGCGCGCCGAGCAGGTGCCGCATGTCGCGCAGGGACTCGCGGGCGGCCGCGTTGATGGCCGCGAACTCCTCCGCGACCTCCTCGCTCACCCCGCCGCCGATCCGGTAGGGCGCGCTGGCGGCCTGTACGGCGATCACCGACATGTGGTGGGCCACCACGTCGTGCAGTTCCCTGGCGATCCGCGCCCGTTCCTCGAGGATCCGGCGCCGCCCGAGCTCGTCGGCGACGCGTAAGGTGGCCAGCCGCCCCATGCGCCTCGCGTGGCCGAGGACCACGGCCAGCAGCAGGGCCAGTGTCCAGGCCAGTAGCCCCCTGGACAAGCGGTCCGGCGCCATGTCCTGCGGCACGCTCATGGCGACCCCGGCCGCGAGCGTGACGGCGACGGCGACGATCGTCACGCGCCGTGCCGACGACAGCGCCAGCACGTACATGACGGGGAGCTGGGCCAGCGTGTGATTGAGCAGCCACGGCTGCGGCACGATCGAGCTGTGCAGCGCCAGCCCGAGGCCGGTGGTCAGAGGCATGGCCACCACCATGGCCGACCAGGCGGGCAGCGGCCGGTACCACGCCATGAGCAAGGGTCCGGCGAGCAGGACGGCGGCCGGGACGGCGAGCACCCCGAACCCGGCGCTCACGGCGTAGAACAGCAGGTTGAAGATCAGGACCGCCGCGGCCAGCGCGGCGAACGGCAGGCGGGGGAGCATCGGCCGGTCCGTGCCCGGCGCCGGAGGCACTCGGACGTACCACCCATCCCTGAGCGCCCCCATGAATCCCACCTTATGGGGTGCCCGCCTTCCGCCGATCGCCGGCGGCGCTCAGAACTCCACGCCGCCGGCGATCGGCGGGTTGAGCCGGGCGAAACCCTCCTGACGCCGGTACGGGAAGTAGGGGTACGCCGCCGTGGTCGCGCTCGCCGCGTCCAGCCGGGCCACCTGGTCCGGCGTCAGCTCCCAGCCGATCGCCCCCAGGTTCTCCTGGAGCTGCGACTCGTCGCGGGCGCCGACGATGACCGAGGAGACGGTCGGGCGCCGGAGCAGCCAGTTCAGCGCGACCTGGGGGACCGACCTGCCGATCTCCGCAGCGATCTCGTCCAGGGCGTCCACCACCGCGTACAGCAGCTCGTCGGCCACCGGCGGCCCGAAGGCGGCGGTCCTGTGCAGCCGGCTGCCCTCGGGAAGGGGCCGGCCCCGGCGGATGCGGCCGGTGAGGCGGCCCCAGCCGAGCGGGCTCCACACCACCGCGCCGACGCCCTGGTCGTGGCCGAGCGGCATCAGCTCCCACTCGTAGTCGCGCCCGACCAGGGAGTAGTAGACCTGGTGCGCCACGTAGCGCGGGTAGCCGTACCGTTCGGCGGTCGCCAGCGACTTCATGAGCTGCCAGCCGGAGAAGTTGGAGACGCCCACGTAGCGCAGCTTGCCCGCCCTGACCAGGTCGTCGAGCGTGGACAGCACCTCCTCCACCGGGGTCGCCGCGTCGAAGGCGTGCAGCTGGAACAGGTCGATGTGGCCGGTGCCGAGGCGGCGCAGCGCGTCGTCGACCGCCTTGATCAGGCGGTGCCGGGAGGTCCCCGCGTCGCCGGGGCCGTCGCCCATGGGCAGCCCGGCCTTGGTGGAGATGAGCGCCCGGTCGCGCCGCCCCTTGAGCGCCTGGCCCAGCACCTCCTCGGACGCGCCGTCGGAGTAGACGTCGGCCGTGTCGAACATCGTCACCCCCGCGTCGAGGCAGATGTCCACCAGCCGCCGGGCCTGCGCCACGTCGGTGTCGCCCCACGCGCCGAACAGCTCGCCCTTCCCGGCGAACGTGCCGGCGCCGAAGCTCAATGCCGGAACCTTGAGCCCGGACGCCCCCAACTGCCGATATTCCATGAAAAATCACTCCTTAATGGGTCTGCCGTCCCCTTAAGATAGCACGCTAACGGGAAAGCTGTTTCATTATGGAACGGCGGCGTCGATGGAAGGAGAGGGAGGCGAGGCAGAGCAGCACGGCCCACACCGCGCAGTAACCACCGAAGAGAGCGCCACCGCGCTCGGCGAACAGGGCGCCGGCGGTCATGCCGATCCCGCCCGCCGCGGCCATCGCCGCGCACGACCACAGCAGCGCCGCCAGCGTCCGGCGCGGCAGCGGCCGACGGAAAGGAATGAGGGAGGCCAGCACGACGGCGGCCATGAGCAGGCCCGCGGCGGCGTTGGCCCACTGGGCCCGCGCGACCTCGCCGGGCCCGTACTCCAGATAGGTCTCCGGGGCCACGCGCGGGCCGCCGGTCACGCCGATGCGCTCGGCGAGGGCGAAGTGAATCTTGGACGCGACGTAGAGCAGCGTCCAGGAGGCCGCTGCCCAGACGGCCCATCGGCCGGTCCAGGTGATCATGTCACGATCGTGCCGGTCGCCCGGGCAGCGGCGGATCCCCGTGACGAGCGAGCGCCCTCACTCTCACGGGGGAGACGACTCCTTACGCCTCGATACCGGCCTCCTTGGCGGCGCGGTCGATGGCGGCCAGCTCGTCGTCGGAGAAGTCGAGCCGGTCGACGGCGGCCACGTTCGCCTCGAGCTGCTCGGGGCTGGAGGCGCCGACCAGCACCGACGTGACGCGCGGGTCTCTGAGCGCCCAGGCCAGGGAGAGCTGCGCCACCGTCTGCCCGCGGGAGGCGGCCAGCTCCGACAGCGACCGCACGAACGCCAGCACCTCGGGCGTCACCCGGTCAGGGGTGAGGAAGCGCGCCTCGGCGGCCCGCGAGTCGGCGGGGATGCCGTCGAGGTAGCGGTCGGTGAGCAGGCCCTGGGCCAGCGGCGAGTAGACCACGCAGCCGACGCCCTCCTGCTCCAGCACGCCCAGCAGGCCGTGCTCGATCTTCCGGTTGAGCAGCGAGTACGACGGCTGGTGGATCAGCAGCGGCGTGCCCAGCTCGCGCAGCAGCCGGGCGGCCTGCGCCGTGCGCTCGGGCGAGAAGTTCGACACGCCCACGTAGAGAGCGCGTCCCGTGCGGACCATGTAGTCCAGCGTGGCGACCTGCTCCTCCAGCGGCGTCTCCTCGTCGTCGCGGTGCAGGTAGAAGATGTCCACGAAGTCGAGGCCGAGCCGGGCCAGCGAGCGGTCGAGCGTGGCGAGCAGGTGCTTGCGCGAGTTGCCCTTGCCGTACGGGCCGTCCCACATGGGGTTGCTGCCCTTGGTGGTGACGACCACCTCGTCACGCAGCGACCGCGGCAGGAGCCGGTTGAACGTCGCCTCGGCGGCGCCGAACGGCGGGCCGTAACGGTCGGCGATGTCGAAGTGGGTGATGCCGAGGTCGAGCGCCTTGTTGAAGATGGCGCGCTGGCTGTCGAGGGATTTACCCCCGCCGAAGTTGTGCCAAAGGCCGAGCGACACGGCGGGGAGGAGGAGACCGCTGCGGCCGCACCTTCTGTACGGCTGGCGTTCGTAGTCCAAGGATTACCTTCCTGCGATTCCGGTGAGCGTGACGCCCCGGATGAACGTCTTCTGCGCCAGGAAAAAGATGACGAGGATGGGCAGCATCGACACTAGCGCGACGGCCATCATCTGGTTGTACTGGGTCACATACTGACCGTTGAACATGCCGAGCCCCTGGGCGAGGGTGATCTTCTCCATCGAGCGCAGGTAGATGGAGTTCTCCAGATACTGGTTCCAGTTGCCCACGAAGGAGAACAGGCAGATCGCCGCGATGGCCGGCTTGGCCAGCGGCAGCATGACGCTCCACAGGATGCGCAGCTCCGAGGCCCCGTCGATGCGGGCCGCGTCGATGAGCTCCTGCGGGATCGTGGTGAAGAACTGGCGCAGCAGGAAGATGTAGAGCGCGACGCCGAAGAACTCCGGCACGACGAGCGGCAGATACGTGTCGACCCAGCCGAGCTTGGAGAACATCACGAACTTCGGCACCAGCGTGATCTCGCGCGGGATCATCATGGTCGCCAGCAGCGCCGCGAACATGAAGCCCGCCGCCCGCGCCCGCAGCCGGGCGAACGCGTACGCCGGCAGGACGCACGAGACGAGGTTGCCCACCATGGACAGCGCGGTGATCACGATCGTGTTCAGCAGGAACCTGGTGAACGGCAGCGACCCGGACCAGCCCTTGGCGTAGTTGTCGAAGTTGAAGGAGTCGGGCAGCCACTGCGGCGGGAAGGCCAGGTTCTCGGCGTCCGACTTGAGCGAGGTCGTCACCATCCACAGGAACGGCAGCAGGAACACCGCCGAGCTGATGGCCAGCAGGATGTACGCGCCGGAGCGCCGGATCCGTCTGACGCGTTCGGCCTGCTCCGAGCTCAAGGGCTTGCCGCCCGTGCGGGGGGAGCGCGCGGGTTTCACCGCGGTCTCGACGAGCATCGGCGACCTCACTTGAACTCGTAGTGCACCCAGCGCCTGGCCAGGCCGAACTGGATCGCGGTCACGGCGATGACCAGCACGAACATCGCCCACGACAGCGTGGCCGCGTACCCCATGTCGAAGTAGACGAACGCGTGCCGGTAGATGTAGAGCCCCAGCACCATCGTGGCGTTGCCGGGCCCGCCCTCGGTCATGACCAGGATGAGCACGTAGCTCTGCAGCGCCGCGATGAACCCGGTCACCACGTTGAAGAAGATGACCGGCGACATCATCGGCACGGTCACGCTCCAGAAGCGGCGCCACCACCCCGCCCCGTCGATCTCGGCGGCCTCGTAGAGCGTCTTCGGGATGCCCTGCAGCCCGGCCAGGTAGATGACGATCGTGTTGCCCGCGCCCCACACGCTCATCAGCACGAGCCCGGGGATGGCCCACTCCTGCGAGGCCAGCCAGCCCGGCCCCTCGATGCCGACCGACGCCAGCACCTTGTTGATCAGGCCGTAGTCGGGGTGCAGGATGTTCAGCCACAGCAGCGCCGTGGCCAGGCCCGACACCACCGACGGCAGGTACATCACGGTGCGGAACAGCCCCTGGAAACGCAGCGGCTGGTTGAGCAGCAGCGCCAGCAGGAACGTGAACGACACGCCGAGCGCCACCGAGCCGAGGCCGTACTGCACGGTGTTCTCGATCGACTCCCAGAACTCGGGGTCGTTGAGCATGCGCTCGTAGTTGGCGAGACCCACCCACGTCGGCGGCTTCAGCAGGTTCCAGTCCATGAAGCTCAGCACGACGGCGCCGAGGATCGGGCCCGCGCTGAAGAGCACGAACCCGATCACCCACGGCGAGACGAACAGGTGGAAGCGCCGCGCCTCGCGGCGCGCCAGCGTGCTGCGGGCGCTGACGGCGGTCATGCGATCTTGTTCTCGGCCAGTACGGGCGTGACCTTGTCGGCGATCTCCTTCAGCGCGTCGTCCACGCTGACCTTGCCGAGCATCGCGCGCTCCCAGATGGGCTTGGCCGTGTCGACGACCTTCTTGTTGGCCGGCAGCCGCAGCACGCCGTCGTCGGAGGCGTAGTCGGCCAGGACCTCCTTGACCAGCTTCGCCGTCTCGTCGGGGATGCCGACCGCCTTGGCGTTGGCGTCCCAGGCGGACTGCCGGGCGGGCGCGGTGATCTGGCGGAACTTGTAGCCGGAGGACGACAGGAACTCGTGCATGTAGATCCAGGCGGCGTCCTTGTTCTGCGAGGAGGCCGTCATCACCAGCGCGCTGCCCACGGCCGGGGTGAAGCGGCCGGCCGGGCCCTTGGGGATGTGCGTGGCGCCCCACTTGAACGCCGTCTGCTTGGACAGCTCCAGCATCAGCCAGGCGCCGTTGATGAGCATGGCCGCGTGCCCGGTCTTGAACGGGTCCACCTTCTCCAGCAGCTGCAGCTCGGCCAGGCTGGGCACCGCCTTGTCCTTGAGCAGCAGGTCCAGCCAGCGACCCATGGCTTCCTTCGCCTTGGGCTCGTTGATCAGCACCTTCGACTCGGAGGCGTCGAGGAAGCGGCCGCCGAACGGCATCAGGAAGACGGCGCTGAGGTCGGGAGCCGCCGTCGGCATGGGGGAGAAGCCGTAGATCTTCTCCGCGCCCGACCCGCTGGTCATCTTCTTCGCCGTCTCGAAGAGCTTGTCGAACGTCCAGCTCTCGTCCGGGTGGTCGATCCCGGCCTTGTCGAACAGGTCCTTGTTGTAGAAGAGCAGCTTGGGCGCCATGTCGGTGGGCAGGCCGTACAGCTTGCCGTCGCGTTTGAAGTAGCCGAGCCCGCTCTGCGGGATGTCGTCCATGTCGAACTCGGGCGTCTTGGCGATGTACTCGTCCACCGGATGCAGCACCTGGTTGGAGATGAGGTTCTGCGTCCAGGAGTAGTGGTTGTAGAGCACGTCGGGCAGCGTGCCGCCGGCGGCCTGCGTCATGTACTTGGTCAGGAACTGGTCGAAGGGCGACGACTCGCGCTTGATCTCGATGTTCGGGTGGCGCTTCTTGAAGAAGAAGTCGAACTGGGCGTTGCGCACCTCGGTGACCGCGTCCGTGGTCATCGCCACCGTGATCGTCACCTTGGACGCCGGGTCGGCCACGTCCGTCTTCGGCCACGTCAGCGAGTTGTTGAGCTGCTCGGCCGCCTCGAACGGCCAGGCGTCGCTGCCCGGCCGGTTGGGGTCGATCAGCTGCGCCCCGGACTTGACCGGAGCCGCGGCCTGCTTCTGCTGCCTGGTGTCCGCGCAGGAGGACAGCACGGGCGCGGTCGCGGCCGCCACCGCCAGGGCCAGCATCTGGCGACGGTTCATCTCCATGGTGGGCCTCTCAAAGGAAGAGCTCGATAGAGGTCGGATGTATCAGCGCGTTGATGAGCTGGACCTGTGGCAGTCCGTGAGGCATGGCCGTACCGTAGACCCGGTAATTAACTTCGTCAAGAATTGAATTGAAAGCGCTTGCAACCTAGGCTCTAGCGCACTGTGAGGAGATCCGGACGCCTTGACCGGCGGCCGTGCCAGGTGTGGGGACGGCTGGTGAGCCGCGATCGACTCCTCCTATCTCTTCCTTTTTCCCTGGAGGGCACGTGCCAAGCTGGACGTTCAGTGACGAGGACCTGGAAGCGGGGCTGACCCTCTCCACCGAGGGCGTGCTCACGCTGGAGGTGCGCCACCGCGAGCGGACGGTGCTGGAGCCGTCCAGGCTGGGCATCAGGACCGCCCACGCCGACCTGAGCAAGGGGCTCACCCTGTCCGGGATGTCCGAGCGGCGGGTCGAGGAGACCTACCGGACGGTCACCGGCAAGCGGCGCGAGCACGGCTACGAGGCCGGCGAGTGGACGCTGTCGTTCACCAAGGACGGGCACCGGCTCGACGTGCAGGTCCGCGTCGGCGGGCACGGCGTGGCCTATCGGTACGTGGTGCCGTGGACGGGCCCGGTCACCGTCGTGGAGGAGGCCTCCGAGTACGTCCTGCCGCCCGAGGCCCGCGCGGTGCTGCTCCCGTACGAGAACGGCCGCTGCGACTACGAGGAGATCCACCGGCACGGCACCGTCGCCGACGCCGAGCCCATCCTGTACGGCTACCCCTCGCTCTTCGAGACCGGCGGCTCCTGGATGTTCGTGACCGAGTCGAACCTGGACAGCGGCTACGCCGGCTCCCGCCTGCTCCTCGACGGCAACACGTTCCGGCTCGACCTGCCCGACCCGTACGTGACCGCCGCCAGCCCGCTCACCACCCCCTGGCGCACGATGATCGTCGGCGACCTGGCCACGATCGTGGAGAGCGACCTGGTCACCAGCCTCGCGGAGCCGTCCAGGGTCGAGGACACCTCCTGGATCAAGCCCGGGGCGGCCGCCTGGTCGTGGTGGTCCGACGGGCCCTCGACGCGCGACCTCGACGCCCAGAAGCGCTGGACCGACTTCGCCGCCGCGAACGGCTGGCCGTACCTGCTGGCCGACGCGGGCTGGAACAAGGAGTGGATGCCCGAGCTGATCGCCTACGCCAAGGAGAAGGGCGTCGGCGTCTGGCTCTGGTCGCACTGGCAGCACGTGGACACCGAGCTGGAGCACCGCGAGAAGCTCGCGCTCTGGAAGGAGTGGGGCGCGGTCGGCGTGAAGATCGACTTCACCGAGTCCGACGGCCAGGACCGGATGCGCTGGTTCGACGCCATCCTGGCCGCCACCGCCCGGCTCGAGCTCATGGTGGTCTTCCACGGCGGCACGATCCCGCGCGGCACCGAGCGGACGTGGCCGCAGTTCATGACCGCCGAAGCCGTCAAGGGCGCCGAGTGGATCAAGCCGAAGCCCGGCAAGCAGCCGCTCTACCAGCCCGCCCACTACCTGTCGCTGGCCTTCACCCGCAACGTGCAGGGCCCGATGGACTTCACGCCGTGCACGTTCACCGGCGTGCGCACGATCTCGGCCGGGTTCGAACTCGCGCTGTCAGTGATCTTCGAGTCCGGCGTCCAGCACTTCGCCGACGGCATCGAGGCCTACGAAGCCCGGCCGGAGGCCCTGCGGCTGCTGTCGGCCGTCCCCACCGCGTGGGACGAGACGCGGCTGTTGTCCGGCGACCCCGCCGACCACATCCTGCTGGCCAGGAGGAACGGCGGCGAATGGTACGTCGGCGCGGGCGTGTCGGGCGAGGCCCGCACGCTCACCGTGCCGCTCGACTTCCTCGACCAGGGGGAATGGGCGGCCGAGATCTACCGGGACGCCCCAGGCGACCGGATCCTCGCCGAGACGGTCACCGTCTCCGCCGGGGGCAAGCTCGACCTCGCCGTTCCCCCCAACGGCGGGTTCACGCTTCACCTGAGGAGAGAAGACCAATGAACAAGCGCATCGGTGGCGTCTTAGCCGCCCTGGTGGTCACCGCCGCCGCCGCACTGCCCGCCGCCACTCCCGCCGCGGCGGCCGCCTGGACGCTGCGCTGGAGCCCGGATCCGGCGGACGACACCGTCGCAGAGGCGTTCGAGGGCATCGAGGACGACCGCGCCGACTCGCACTCCGGCGTCACGCACATCTACGTCTCCGGCGGCGCGTACCGCTTCGACATGCACACCCAGGACCGCGACGGCGACGACCGCCAGCGCAACGAGGTCAAGGGCATGCGGACCGGCGGCAGCTCGTACCTCAAGATCCTCGAGAACGAGACCTGGCGCATCAGCTACCAGCTGTACATCCCGACCTCGCTGGACGCGACCAGCAGCTTCACCCACATCGCGCAGATGAAGGTGCCCGGCTCCGGCGCGCCGCTCTACACGATGTCGCTGCCGATCTCGGGCGGCACCCCCAAGATCAACGTCCGCTACTGGGACGAGGCCGAGCAGACCCACGAGGTCGGCAACACCAACCTGGAGCCGATCCAGGGCAAGTGGGTGGACACGACGTTCGAGTTCAAGGCCTCCGACAGCGGTTACCTGCGCTGGACGCTCAAGGACGGCTCCACCACGCTCGTCGACAAGCGCCTGGACAACACCGACCTGTGGCGGGGCGACGACGAGTACCTGCGGCCCAAGTGGGGCATCTACCGCAGCATCAACAGCTCCGGCCTGCAGAACACCTACCTCCTGGTCCGCAACCTGCAGGCCTACCAGCTCACCGGCGGCGGCAGCACCGACCCGTCCGCGTACGAGGCCGAGCAGGGCTCCTTCAGCGGCACCGCCCGCACCGCGTCCTGCTCCGGCTGCTCGGGCGGCACCAAGGTCGGCTGGATCGGCGGCGGCTCCGGCAACGCGGTCACGCTGAACGTGCAGTCCTCCTCCGCCGGCGCCCGGCAGCTGACGGTGCACGGCCTGGTGAGCGGCACGCGCAGTTTCCAGGTCAGCGTGAACGGCGGCGCCGCCCAGACCGTCTCGCTGACCGGCACGGACTGGAGCACGCCCGTCTCCACGACGGTCCCGGTGCAGTTCGCCGCGGGCGCCAACAGCGTCCGCTTCTTCAACGACGGCGCCAGCGCGCCCGACCTCGACAGGGTGACGATTCAGTGAGAAGGCACCTGGTGGGAGCCCTGGCGGCGATGGCGCTGCTCCTGCAGACGGCCCCGGCCCACGCCGTCGTCGCAGCGTCTCCCGGCGGGGCTCCCCGATGGGAGACCCGGTGGAACCCCAGCCCGTGGCGCGACGGCGTCAACGCGTTCGAGGCGCTGGAGGACGACCGGCGCGGCTCCCATCCCGAGGGCCTGCCGCACGTGCGCGCCGAGAAGGGTGTGTGGCGGTTCGACGCGCACCTGGAGGACCGCGACGGCTCCGACCGCATGCGCAACGAGGTACGCGGCATGCGGGCGGCCGACGGCAGCCCGTTGGAGATCCGCAAGGACGAGACCTGGCGGATCACGTACCAGATGTACATTCCGGACACGCTGGACGCGACCACGAACTTCACCCACATCTGGCAGCTGAAGAACTCCGACGTCGGCACGCCGATCGCGCAGATCTCGCTGCCGGTCGTGAACGGCGTGCAGAAGATCGCGGCCCGCTACTGGACGCTGGAGGACAACAAGTCGCACGACTTCGCCACGGCCGACCTGGAGCCGATCCAGAACAAGTGGGTCACGACGACCATCGAGTTCAAGTCCGGCGACGCCGGATACATGCGGTGGGTGCTGCGTGACGGCCCGAAGAACGGCTCGCGGACGATCGTGGACCAGAAGGTCGAGAACATCGACCTGTGGTGGACGCAGGAGCAGTACAACCGGCCCAAGTGGGGCATCTACCGCAGCATCAAGAGCGCCGGGCTGCAGGAGACGTACCTGCTGGTCAAGGATCTGAAGGCGGAGCAGCTCGGGCCCGCGACGCCGCCGGTGAAGCTGCCGCCGCCGGACCGCGGCCCGGGGACGTACGAGGCCGAGCGGGCCGGCAACGTCTTCGAGGGCGCCGCCGAGCCCGCCTACTGCGCCGTCTGCTCCGGCGGGCGGAAGGTCATCCTCGTCGGCGGCAACGTCTACGACTACACCGTGGTCAGGGGCGTGCTGTCGGAGACCACCGGGACCCGGCAGCTGACCGTGCACGCGCTGGTGGACGGCTCCCAGTCGTTCTCGGTCAGCGTCAACGGCGGCGACGCGATCCAGGTGCCGATGACCGGCACCAAGGACACGGTGACCACCACGACGGTGCCGGTGGACCTGGTGGCCGGGGTCAACACGATCCGGTTCTTCGGCCTCACCGCCCGCGGGCCCGAGCTCGACAAGATCGTCATCAGATAGGTGGACCATGGCACATGACCTCAGCAGGCGGGCCGTGCTCGCGGCGGGCGGCGCGCTGGCGCTGTCCGCCGCGGGAGCGGTCTCCGCGAGCGCTTCGACGATCTGGCAGTCCCGCCTGGTGCGTTACGACCGGTGGGGGCGGCTGGCGTACGAGCAGGACGCGGAGGGCAACCGCATCCCCGACTTCAGCCATGCCGGCTACCGCAACGGCGAGCGGCCGATCCCGCACGTGCCCGTCGTCAAGACGATCCGCCCGATCGAGGGCGACAACACCGCCCATATCCAGGCGGCGCTCGACGAGGTGGCCGCGCTGCCCCGCGCGCGGCGCGGCGCCCTGCTCCTGCTGCCCGGCCTCTATCCGGTGGCGGGCACCCTGTACGTACGGGCGAGCGGCACGGTCCTGCGCGGCTCCGGCGACGGCGAGGACCCGGCCGGCAACACGATCATCAAGGCCACCGGGAACAACCCGAAGGACCGCGACGTGATCGTGGCCGGCGGCGCGGCGGGCGGCGGCTGGACGGGCGAGGTGCCCGGCACCCGCACCGACATCACCACCGACTTCGTGCAGGTGGGCGCGCGCGAGTTCGCGGTGGCCGACGCGGGCTCGCTGCGGCCCGGCGACAACATCGTGATCACCCATCCCTGCACCGAGGAGTGGCTGAAGGCCATCGACTACGGCGGCCACGACGTGGGACCGGCGTGGAAGGTGGGCGAGCACCCCCTCATCTACAACAGGTACGTACGCGAAGTTTCCGGAAATGTCGTGAAAATCGATGTCCCGGTCTTCAACCACCTCAACCGCGCCCTGTCCCCGTCCTTCCTCTACAAGTGGGACCGGGCCGGGCTGGTCACCCAGGTGGGCGTGGAGCGGCTGCGCGTCGACATCGAGTACCAGGGGGACCCGGAGCAGGACGAGGACCACGCCTACAACGCGATCGTCCTGCTGCGCACCGAGGACTCGTGGGTGCGCGACTGCACGATGCTCCACTTCACCCAGGCCGGGGTCGCCACCCAGGAGACCACCCGCGCCACGGTCGAGAACTGCCGGGCCGTCGACCCGGTCAGCATCGTGACGGGGAGCAGGCGCTACAACTTCAACACCTACGTCTACTCGCAGCAGGTGCTCTTCCGCGACTGCTACGCGTACAAGGCCAGGCACGCGTTCGTCTCCAACGGCCACAGCACGGTGTCGGGCGTGGTGTTCCTGCGCGGCACCTCGGAGTACGCGCTCAACTCCAGCGAGGGCCACCGCCGGTGGTCGCAGGCTCTGCTGTTCGACGGCCACAAGGACGTCGACCCGCACTACGACTACACGCTCGGGCTGTACAACCGCGGCCGGTACGGCACCTCGCACGGGTGGTCGGCGGCCCACTCGGTGGCGTGGAACTGCGACGTTTCGACCAGCAGGCTCATCGTGCAGAAACCGCCGACCGCCCAGAACTACGCGATCGGCTGCCAGGGCACGATCACCGGCGACGGGCCGTTCGCGCAGCCGGCCGGGTACATCGAGGGCGCCAACCAGCCCGGCCTCCTGCCGCCCTCGCTCTACCAGGCCCAGCTGCTGGACCGGCTGCGCCGGTAACGCGGACCAGGCGCAGCCGCCGACTGTCCGGGCGCTAGAGCGGCTGCGCCTACAACCTGACCCGCTAGCGGGTCAGTCGGAGCAGGCCGCCCACGGGGACGTTGACCTGGGCGATGCCCGGGCGCAGGGGCAGGTTGCCCTCGGTGACGGTGCGGCCGCGGCAGTCGAGGATCGTGGCGTGGGCCGTACCCGAGTCGGGCACCCGCAGCAGCACGTCGGTGGAGGCGTCGCCGTTGGCCAGCCAGAGCGTGCCGGTGGCGGGCGCGGCCACCGGCATCGGCGCGTACCGGGCCGTGATCACCGTGTCGCCCGAGCGGGCCGTGACCTGCGGGTAGCCCAGGTCGGGCCGGGCGGGCTCGAAGGAGCCGCGCTGCAGCACCTCGGCGTGCTCCCGGAAGAAGCCCAGCCAGAACCGCAGCACCTCGCGCTGCTCAGGCGTCTGCGCGGTCAGGTCCACCGAGATCTGCGGCACCGAGAAGAGCACGTTGACGAGCTGCGTGGCGACGTGCTCGGGCCGCTCGTCCGGGTGCCACATCAGCATGTCCGCGTGCACGGCCAGGGGTCCCGCGATCAGCCGCAGGTCCACCGTGCGCTGCCGGTTGTGCGCCGGGCTGAGCGGGCAGTCGGAGGCGCGCACCATCGTGGCGTACGGCCACAGGCCCGGGCTCACGTACGGCTGCCGCAGCTCGACCAGGCAGTCACGCGGCAGCTGCGCCAGGAGCCGGCGCACGCCCTCGTTCACCGTCCGGCAGTCGGCCTCGGGGCCGGGCTCGGGCGGGTCCTCCACGGCGAACTGGTCGATGAAGTCGATCTTGAGGCCGTCCATGCCCCACTCCGTGACCGCCCGGGTGAGGTGGCCGGCGATCAGGTCGCGGACGTGCGGGTAGCGAGGGTCGACGACGGCGGCGTTCATGTGCTCCTTGTACGCCAGCGTGTACCCCCGCACCTGCTCCCAGAGCGCCGTGTGGCTGCCGACGAACGGCAGGGCGTACCAGAGCAGGTAGGCCAGCCCCGCGCCCCGCACCTTGGCCACGTGTCCCGAAATATCGGGGAATGTAGTGGGGGACGGCTCCCACTCGCCGACATAGCCGTACCCGCGCCCCCGGTCGTCGCTGTGCCAGCCGTCGTCCACGATGATCGCCTCGCAGCCCAGCTCGGCCGCCGGCCCCGCCTGCCGCTCCACGCTCTCGGCGCTGACGTGCTGCTGCATGGCGTACCAGGTCGAGTACGCGGGCATCCGCGCCGCCCGCGGCACGTCGGCGACCGGTCCGTGCAGCGCACGCCACCAGTCCGCCACCTCCGCCAGCGTGGTCGCGAAGTGCCGCCGGGTGAGGTCGAGCCGCAGCACGAGCCCCGTGTCCGGGTCGGCCTCGTGCTCCACCCAGAACCCGAACTCGCCGGTCTCCTCCACCACCCCGGTACGCGTCCGCACGGGCCTGACCACCTCGCCCGCGGCGTAGGCGCACAGCGCCACGTCACCGGCGCCCACCAGGCAGCCGACGGGCGCGTTCTTCTCCAGCGCCGCCACGCGGGGACGGCGCCAGAACGGCGGCAACCCCCGATGCTCGCCGCCGTCGGCGGCCCAGAACGCGGTCGCGTCCACGCACGGCACCTGCCAGGCCACCCGCACGTCCGCGGTCCGGTCGGGGACGACGCGCAGCTCCAGGACGCCCGGGGACGGCTCGGCGGCCGTGCAGGTGAGCACGGCCGCCGCCGAGCACTCGAACGCGAGCCCCGCGGCCTCGATCCGCACCTCCTCCGGCTGCTCGAACGCTCGATCGTGCGGCTGCCAGATGCCGGGCGCTGCGGTCACTCGGTCTCCCTGTTCATGGCTCGAGGGCGAAGTGCTGCTGGATGGCGACCGCGGCGGCGCCGCGGGCCCACTGCTCGAACGATCGCGGGCGCAGCAGCAGGCGGCAGTCGGCGGCCGCGCCGAACGCCTGGGCCGCGAACGACCGGTTGAGCTGCTCCTCGAACAGCCCGTACGAGGCCAGCCCCGGCACGTCCCCGGTCACGATGATCCGCTCCGGCCCGAACAGGTTGGCCATCGCGGCCATGGCCAGCCCGATGGCGTGCCCCGCGCGGGCGAACACCTCCCGCACCGCCGGATCGCCCGCCTGGGCGGCGTCGATGGCCGCGTCCACGGTCAGCGACGCGTCGCCGGACGCCGTGCGCGCGGCCGCCAGCAGGGGTGCCGTGCCGGCGATGGCCTCGACGCAGCCGCGCCCGCCGCAGTGGCACTCGGGCTCGTCACCCCCGACGGGGATGTGGCCGATCTCCCCGGCCACCCCGTGCGCGCCGGCCACCACCCGGTCGTTGACCACCAGCCCGCACCCTATCCCCACCCCCACCGTGACCAGGGCGAACGACGACGTGCCCACCCCGTCGCCGAACCACTGCTCGGCCACGGTGAGCGACTTGACGTCGTTGTCGATCGTGACGACCAGGCCCGTGGCCTCGGCGGCCAGCCGCGCCAGCGGCACCTGGTGCCACTGCAGGAAAGGGGAGTAGCGCACCACCCCGTGGGCCTTGTCGACGTCGCCCGACACGGCCAGGCCCAGCGCGTGGCAGCGCTCGCCGTAGGCCGGGTCGGTGGCCAGCAGCTCGGCGACCAGCTCGGCCAGCGCCGAGACCACACCCTCGGCCGACGTCGTGGCCAGCGGGCGGTGCGCCGAGACCAGCGGCTGCGCGCGCAGGTCGGTGACCACGCCGATGAGCTCCTCGTGGGTGATCTTCACCCCGCAGAAGAACTCCCGCTCCGGCCTGATGGAGAGCGGGCTGGCCGGGCGGCCCGCACCCGGCGCCGTGCGCTCGGTGGCCTCCAGCTCCTCCAGGTAGCCCGCCTCGATGAACGGCCGGGCGGCCTTGGTGACGGCGGCGGACGACAGCCCGCTCCGCTTGGCGATCTCCACCCGGGAGACCGGCCCCTGCGTCAGCACCATGGTGAACACGGTCGCCGCCGCGGGGGTCGAGGTGAGCCGAGGGTGCATGAGTGCGATAGTAGCAGTAATTAACTTCGTCAAGAATTGAATTCGAGCGGGGTCGTGCCTAGGCTCCGGGGCATGCGATCGGTGACTTTCGACGCCTCCAGCCGCAGGTGGCTGCTGCGTACCCCGGGCACGAGCTACGTCGTGGCCCTCGCGGACGACGACGCCCCCCGCTGCCTGCACTGGGGCCCCGCGCTGACCGCCGAGCAGGCCGCCAGCCTCCCCGGTCCCGCCGCGTCCGGGGCCAGCAGCTTCGACAGCACGGCGGGCGAGGAGGAGCTGGTCTCCGAGGTGGGGGCGCGGTTCGAGACGCCGTCGCTGCAGGTCGTCCTCCCGGGCGGCGACCGGGGGATCGAGTGGCGGCACGACGGCCATGACATCGACGGGGGTCACCTGACGCTGCGCTTCTCCGACCGCCGCCATCCGCTCCTGGTCGAGCTGCACTACCGGGTGCACGAGGACAGCGACGTGATCGAGCGCTGGACCGTGCTGCGGCCGCGGGTGCCGGTGACCGTGCTGCGGTGCGACTCGGCGGCCTGGAGCGTTCCGGCGCTGGAGGGCTACCGGCTCAGCCACGTCACGGGCGGCTGGAGCTCGGAGCACGCGCTGGGCCGTACCGAGCTGGCCGTGGGGGAAACGACTCTGACCAGCAGGCGCGGGGTGACCAGCCACCACGCGAACCCCTGGCTCATGATCGACGGCGGCGACGCGGGCGAGCGGCACGGCGAGGTGTGGAGCTGCGCGCTGGCCTGGAGCGGGAGCTGGCGCGTCACGCTCACCCGCACGCCGTCCGGGCGGGCGAGCTGGACCGGCGGGTTCGGCCACGAGGGCCTCACCTGGCGGCTGGAGCCGGGCGAGGAGTGGGTGACGCCGGTGTTCGCCGGCGTGTACGCGCCCGACGGGTACGGCGAGGCCAGCCGGCGCTGGCACGACCACATCGCCAGGCACGTGCTGCCCCGGCCGGACGAGCCGCGCCCGGTCGTCTACAACGCCTGGGAGGCCGTCGGGTTCGACGTGAACGAGGCCAACCAGCGCGACCTCGCCCGGCTGGCCGCCCGGGCGGGCGCGGAGCTGTTCGTGATGGACGACGCGTGGTTCGGCGGCCGCACCGGCGACAGCGCGGGGCTCGGCGACTGGTGGGTCAACGAGGAGCGCTTCCCCGACGGGCTGAGCCCGCTCATCGACGAGGTGCACCGGCTCGGCATGCGCTTCGGCCTGTGGGTCGAGCCCGAGATGGTCAACCCCGACAGCGACCTCTACCGAGCCAACCCCGACTGGGTCCTGCACATGCCGGGCCGCTCCCGCACGCTGCTGCGCAACCAGCTCGTGCTGAACTTCGCCCGGCCCGACGTCGCCGACTGGGCGCACAAATGGCTGCACAAGCTGGTCTCCGAGCACGCCGTCGACTTCCTGAAGTGGGACTTCAACCGCGCCTTCACCGAGGCGGGCCGGCCCGGCGACCCGGACCAGGACCGGCTCTGGATCGACCACGTCAGGGCCGTCTACTCGATCATGGACCGGCTCCGCGCCGACCACCCGCACCTGCGCATCGAGGCGTGCGCGGGCGGCGGCGGCCGTACCGACCTGGGCATCCTGGCCCGCACCGACCAGGTGTGGGCCTCCGACAACACCGACGCCCACGACCGCATCGCGATCCAGCGCGGATTCAGCCAGGTTTACCCGGCCCGGGCCATGGCCGCCTGGGTCACCGACAGCCCGAACCCGCTCACCGGGCGGGCCGTCCCGCTCCGCTTCCGCTTCCACGTGGCCATGGCCGGGGCGCTCGGGCTCGGCGGCGACCTCGCCCGCTGGAGCGAGGCCGAGCTGTCCGAGGCGGCCGAGCTGGTGGCCGTCTACAAGGACATCCGGCCCGTCGTGCAGTTCGGGCGGTTGTGGCGGCTTCCGTACGGGGTGCAGTACGTGCACGGCGACCGGGTGGTGGTGCTCGCCTGGCACGGGCCCGTCGCGTTCGGCACGCCGATCGCCCCTCTCCGCCTGGCCGGGCTCGACCCGGACGGCCGCTACCGGGACGAGGACACCGGCGCGGTGCACCACGGCGCGGTGCTGATGTCCCGCGGCCTGCCGCCGCTGACCCCCAACGGCGCCTACGCCAGCACCCTCCTGCGCCTGCGCGCCTGCTGACCCGTCGGATCACTGGGCCGGATCACCGGGTGACCTCCTGCCGCAGCTCCTCGAGGGCCTCCTCCATCAGGCGCGGGAGCCGGTCGCCGTGCGCGAGCGCGGCGGACAGGACGCAGGAGACGACCACGGTCGTGTCGCTGTAGACCATCGACACGGCCCCTCCGCCGGTGTCGTACGTGGGCGGGACCGCGAAGCAGCCGTCCAGGGGCAGGTTCACCCCGATGACGCTCACCGTCATCCGGCCCGGGAACGCCTTCGGCACGAGCCACCTGAGCAGCCGGAACACCACCGCCGGGGCCTTGACGGGATAGCGGTCGCGCCGGTAGACGGCCATCCGCTCGAAGCTCGTCTGCTCCATGACCCCGCGCAGCCGCTCGCGCGCCGCGGGCTCGGCGCAGGGCAGGTCGACCGGCATGGTGGTCGCGCCGTTGCCCAGGCCGCCGTCGCGCAGGCGGCCGTTCAGGTTGAGCGGGAAGGAGACGGTCGTGCCCCGGCGGCCCGCCTTCCGCCAGTGGGCCGGGTTCCAGGCCCGCAGGGCGCCGGCCAGCACGGCCAGGCCGACCTGCGGGACGCTCGCGCCGGTCGCGGCGGCGATCTCGCGGAAGGCGGCGAGGTCGAGCCGCAGGAAGAACGTGCGCGCCCTCGATCTGCCGGTCCTGCCCGGGGGCGGTCTGAGCCGCGCCGACGGGGCCGCCAGCCGGGCCGCCGTGGCGAGCAGCCGCATCTGGGCCATGGCCGGCGCCCGCACCGCCACGTTCGGGTCGGGCGCCGGGACGGTCCTGCCCAGCAGCACGGCCCGCGTCGCGATCCGGGCCGCCCCCACGCCGTCCTGGAAGGCGTGGTGCACGCGGTAGCACAGGATGTGCTCGTCCGCGGCGTACCCGTGCACGACCATCAGGCTCCACAGCGGGTGCTCGGGCAGCAGCCGGTTCTCCCTGACGGCGTCCACCACGGCCGCGCCCACGTCACGGCCCGGCGCCACCCGGTACTCCACGACGTGGCAGGCCGGGTCGAAGGCGGGATCCGGCTCCCACCCCTCGCGGGCCAGCCGGTAGGTCAGGACCGGCGCCCGCGCGGCCGCCTCGGCGACCCGCCGCCGCAACTCCCAGGAGTCGGGGGCCGGGCCGGACATCCGCGCCGCGAGGGCGATGTGCAGCCGGTGGTCTCGGGCCGAGCCGACCTCGCCGAGAAAGAGCCGGTCCGACCCGGTCAGCGGTACGGTCCCAGCAGCTCGCATGACCGGGCTAACCGGCCGTTCGCCGGGCGAGGTACGAACGGTGCGCCAGCCGGGCGACATCGCCGACCGTCATCTCCATCGTGAAGTCGGAGGGGTCGATGTCCAGCCCGTGGCCGCCCAGCGCCGCCCGCAGTTCGAGCACGCTCATGCTGTCGGACTCGAGATCGTCCACGAACGTCGTCTGCGGGGTGACGGCCGCCGGGTCGACGACGTAGATCTCGGCGCAGTACTGGCGTACGAGCCGCAGGATGTCTTCCTCGGACAAGAGTCCTCGCCTCTCCGTCGGGGGTCTGTCGGGGGTCCCAGCATGTCGCCGCGCGGGAGGCCGGGGCGGCGCCGGAGTCCTCGTGTCCGGTCAAGAACGGCCCTGGACTAGTCGATCAGCGGGCCGAGCCGGGTCGCGACGTCCGTTCCGGCCTTGAGGGCGGCCCGGCAGCGGGCCCAGTCGTAGCGGGACACGGCACCGGCCTCGACGCCCGCCGCGATGAGGCCCTCGGCCGCCGTCAGCGCCTCCCCGGACGTCATGGGCAGGAAGCCGTTGCGCCCGAACACCTCCGCGATGCCGTGGCGGGCGACGAACCCGGCGTCGCCGATCGTGCCCCACGCGGTGGCGTGCCCGGGCAGGCCACGGGCGCGCCGCCGCCGGGCCAGGGCGTCGAGGAAGACGTTGGCGGCCGCGTACGCGGACTGGCGCGTGCCTCCGTACGTGCCGCTGACCGAGGAGAACAGCCAGAACAGCTCCAGCTCGCGCCCCTCGGTGAGCCGTTCCAGCACCAGGGCGCCGGCCATCTTGCCGCCCAGCACGCGGGCCAGCCGCGCGGGGTCCAGGCGCAGCAGGTCGCCCGAGTCCGGCTCCATCGCGGCGTGCACCACGCCGCGCAGGGGCTGCTCCCCGGCGTCGATCTCCTTGAGCACCGACGCCATCGCGGCCAGGTCGGTGACGTCGGCGGCGTGGACGGACGCCCGCGCGCCCCGCGACCGGAGCCCGGCCACCGTGGCGGCCGCCTCCGGCGCGTCGCCGCCCCTGCGCGAGACCAGCGCGAAGTGCCGGGCGCCCCGCTCCGCCAGCCGGTACGCGGCCGCGGCCCCGAACCCACCCACGCCACCCACCACGAGGTACGTGCCCCCGGGATCAGGCCTGAGCCGTCCGGGTCGCGTCCTGACCGGGACCGGGCCGTCCAGGGGGTCGAAGGAGAGCACGACCGCGCCGAGGTGCCGGTCGTGCCGCATGGACGCGACCGCCTCCCGGACCCGGGCGGCGGGATAGAGGGTGTGCGGGAGCGGGCGGTGAACGCCCGCGTGGACGCGCTCCATGACCTCACGGAACACCTCGGGCTCGACCGCCCGCCCCGGCCCGCCGTCCCCGGGGTGCGTTGCGTCGAGCACCTCCGGCCCGCCGTCCCCGGGGTGCGGGCCGTCGAGCACCTCCTGGACACCCTCCCCGGGGTGCGGGCCGTCGAGCACCTCCGGCACGCCGAGGCCGTGCAGGAGCTCGCGTTGGGCCGCCGTCCTCGCGGTGGCGGCGATCGGCGTTCCGCGGTGCCACGCGTCCTGCAGCGCCGCGAGCCCGAGCGCTGTGGCGCCACCGCGCGCCTCGTGGCGGGCGAGGGCGATGAACGGGATCGGCAGGGTGGCGGCCTCGGCGAAGCTCATGCCGTCGGGGATCGCGCCGACGAGCCGGGCGTCGGCGAGCAGGTGGGAGGCCGGCACGCCCGCCGCCACCCCGACCACCCGCCGACCGGCCCCGACATCACGCACACCCGTCCCGACCGCCCTGACCACCCCGGCGAACGCCCACCCAGCCTCCCTGACATCCCCGGCGTCCCCAGGACCCCCGTCTCCAGGGCTCCCGTCTCCAGGGCTCCCGTCTCCAGGGCTCCCGGCGCCCCCGGCGCTCCCGTCCCAAGGGTTCCCGGCGCCCCTGGCCTCCCGGGCATCACCGGCAGCTCGGGCATCAACGGCGGGCGGGAGCGAGCGATCGGGCAGGCCGACGGCCCGGACCTCGACGGTGACGGTGCCGGGGCCGGGCGGGGGTGGAGGGTCGGCCTCCGTCCAGGCGGGCTCTCCGCGCCGGCCCGACCGGCGGAGGTCCAGGACGTAGTGCCGCACCCGGTCGCCGACCCCCTCGTACGGCACCTCCCGGGCGACGAAGCGGCCACCCGGGGTCAACGCGACCTCGCTCTCCCCGGAGGCGGCCAGCAGCTCGCGGGCCAGCCGGCGGGCGTCCACGGCGACCGTCCCCTCGCGGTGCAGGCTGATCCTGGGCAGGCGCAGGCCGGGCCGGTCGTTGGCGATGGCGCGGGCAGCTCCCCAGATCGCCGCGTCGGCGGGCACGAGGGGCAGCTCCGGAGCGGGCAACGCGCCGCTGGGCCGCGTCACCACGTACAGGGTGCGCTCGACGGTCGGTGGCAGCTCGTCGCACGCGGCCACGACGGCCCGCAGCACCCCCATCCGCGCGACGGCCTGCTCCATCCTCAGACGCGGCTCGTCATCGGTGCCGGCGCATTCACCATGCTCGGCCAGCACGAACACGACGCACACCCGCCCGCTCCCCGGCCTACCACCGCACACCCACCCGCTCGATGGCCCGCTGCCGCACACCCACTCGCGCCAGCGAGCCGGATCCCCATCCGCGAGCGCCGCCACGGCCGCACCGCCCGCCGCCCCAGCCGGGGCCGACGCCGCCACGGCCTGGTCGCTCGTCGCCTCGCCCTCGATGCCGGAGGTCAGCAACCGGGCGACCGCGTCGGCGAGCGACAGCTCGGAGTCCGTCTCCGCGGCGACGACCCATCGGGTGTCGCCGGCAGCCGCGGGCAACGGTCGTCGCCGAGCCTCGGTACTCGGGAGACGAGCGGCCAGCATGACGGAGAAGCCGTCCCGGGCAGGCGGCCGGTCGTCGCCGGTCTGCACCACCTGGGCGAACCCGCACTCGCGCAGCAACGACGGCCACCGATCCCGGGACAGCAGCAGGCCGTGCGGGCGCAGGTCGCGGTCGTCGACCTGCCAGAAGCTCTCCAGCAGGCCGAAGGTGCCGATCAGCAGACGCGGATCGTGGGTCTCGACGGCCAGCAGGTGACCGCCGGGAGCGAGCAGGCGCCCGACCCGGCGCAGGGCAGGGGCCAGGTCCCGCGCGGTGTGCAGGGCGTTGGCGGCGACCACCACGTCATAGCCGCCCGCCGCGAAGCCCTGGGCAGCGGGGTCGGTGTTCAGGTCGAGCTGCCGGTAGTCGAGGAAGTCGTGGGCGGCGAAGCGGCGGCGGGCCGCGGTGCAGAAGAACGGCCAGACGTCGGTGAAGGTGTAGCGGGTGCGATCGGACGGCAGGCGCGGCAGGAGCGCCGCCGTCGTGCCGCCCGTGCCCGCGCCGACCTCCAGCACCCGGAGCGGCCGGTCCGGCGGCCAGGCGGCCACGATCTCGTCGAGCAGCGTGCCGGCCACCTGGTTGGCAAAGCGGCAGAGCGGGGCGATGTCGTAGAGCTGGCGGGTCAGCTCGCCGCCGCCGTCGCGGCTCAGCAGCTCCAGCGGGTCCCGTTCGCCGCGCAGGACCGCCGGCAGGTGGTGGTACATGCGGCTGTTCAGCGCGACCTCCGTGACGAAGGCCGGGTGTCGCAGCAGCAGGCTCCGGGTCAGCTCGTACGGCCTGGCCGGACCGGTCAGCCGCCACCGGCCGTCCGGCCCGGGCTCCGCGAGCCCGTGCTCCCGCAGCAGATCGAGGACGACGGCGCCCAGGCGGCCGGGGCGGGCCAGCTCGTCGAGGGCGGTCGCGAACCGGTGGAGCTGGGCCTGCCACGCCTCCGGGAGGAACCGTTCGTAGCGGAGCTCGCGCCACGCCTCGCGCAGCCGCTCGATCCGCTCGCCCGCGCGGGCCACGATCACCTCGGGATCGGGCTGGGCCACGATCACCCCAGGATCGGGCGGCGGCTGGTCCGGCCCGTGCGGGGCGGCGCGGAGCCGGGCGTGGTGCAGGGTGATCGGCGGGCGGGCCTCAGGCATCGGGCCGGCCGTCGAAGGGTCGCGGGGTGATCGGTGGGTGTCAGGCATCGGGCCGGCCCCCGAAAGGCCGCGGGGTGATCGGGCCGCGGGGCACCGCGACCACCGTGCAGCCCCGGTCGGGCTGGTGGGTGATGGCGACGCGGTTCATCCCCTCGTCGCGCGGGTCGGCGGCGGAGAGGATCACGCGGCGGGTCACGACGTGCAGGAACGTCGAGATCTGCAGCAGCGCGAAGTGCCTGCCCACGCACACGTGCGGCCCCGTCCCGAACGGCAGCCAGCTGTACGGGGCGGGACGCCCCTCCAGGAACCGTTCGGGCCGGAAGGCCGACGGGTCGGCGAAGTGCCGGGGATGGCGGTGCAGCGCCCGCAGCGCCACCAGCAGGTTGGTGCCGGGTTCGACCCGGTAGCCGCCGAACATGAGCCGCTCGCGCGCCACGCCCAGCGGCACGGTCGAGGTCGAGGGCCGCAGGCGCAGCGTCTCGCAGGCGACCGCGGTGGCGAACCGGTCGTCCTCGCCGTGCAGGGCCTCCGTGGTCAGCCGGTGGAGCGCGGACGGGTGCCGTACGAGCCGCTCGACCGCCCAGGCCACGCCCAGCGCGGTCGTGGTGTGCCCCGCCAGCAACATGGTCAGGACCTGGTCGACCAGCGCCTCGTCGTTGAGCCGCCACCCTTCGGCGGTGCGCGAGGCCATCAGCAGGCTCAGGACGTCGTCACCGGTGCCGCCGTCGTGGCGGCGGGCGATCTCGCCCCTGACCAGCCGGACGCAGCGGGCGCGGAGCCGTTGCGCGGACGGCCAGAGCCGGATGGCGCCCAGCCCGCGCAGCGCGAAACGGACCATGAGCTCCTCCGTCAGCGCCACGTCCAGGAGCTCGCGCACCAGCGGCCGCCACACCTCCAGGCGCCGCCGGTCCAGCCCGAGCAGCGCGCGCAGCGCGATCTCCAGCAGCGCCTCCCACAGCAGCGGCAGCAGCTCGAACGGCATCCCGGCCGGGAACCCGTCCACCGTCCGCCCGGCCACGTCGGCCACGATCTCGCGGTGGCGCCGCACCGCCCTGCCCCCCAGCAGGGGCAGCACCAGCTTGCGCATCCGGTGGTGGTCGGCCCCGTGCTGCGCGAAGATCGACCGCGGCCCCCACGCCGCCGCCGTGGGCCGGCCCTCGAACGGGTACAGCGGCGCCGTCATGACCTCGCCGATCAGCGCGGGATCGCGCATGAGCGCGACCCGCCCGATGCCCGGCGCCCAGAACGCGAACACGTCGCCGTAGCGTTCGAAGGCCCGGTCGAGGAGGTGCTCCCCCCGCACGAGGTACGCGGGCAACGCCAACGGGGTCAGCCAGCCGGGGCCTGGGACGGGGCGCGCCATGGTCACCCGCCGATGGTAGGAAAGGGCACCCGCCCGATGCCTCGTGCAACGCCGGGAGCAGGTAAAACGGGGGTGTGCGATTCGGCGTGCGGCAGTTTGAACTGTCCCTGATGCACCGGATGCGCGATCTCAACCCCGCGCGGGTCGAGGACGCGCTCCGGGGCATGGGCGCGACCAGGGCGGAGCTGCGGGCCGCGCACGCCCAGTGGACGAGGATGCTCCACTCGCCGAGGGCGCCGAAGACGCTCCGGCCGCTGCTCGGCCGCCCCGTGTACGAGGGCACGACCGCCGTGGGCAGCCTGACCTGCGGTGTGTCCCGCTGGGCCCTGCCGTCCTGGCCCGGCCTGGAGTTCGAGGTCCTGTACGGGCCCGGCGGCGAGACGTGGAACCAGTGGTTCGTCCGCCCCGGGGACCCCAGGACGCTGTCCTTCGCCGAGCTGGCGCCCTGGAACTGCGTGGTCGCCGACGTCGCCGCGAGCTTCCCCGGCGCCGTCCATCAGGAGGGCCAGGCCCCGCACCATTGGGCGGTCGACTTCGCCCAGGGCGGCGCCACCTACCGCGCCCGGTTCGTCTACGGCCTCTGCCAGCGGATCGACGCCCGGTAGCCCGCCGCCTCCTCTTCAGAGATCATCGGCTGGAAGGCTTCGATGATCTCTGAAGAAAAGGTGACGAACATGCTCCGCGCCCTCGCCGTATCGGTGGCCGCCGGGATCCTCTCGCTCGGGGGATCGCCTCCAGCTCAGGCGGCGATCACCTGCCTGCCGGAAACGCCTGTCTGCCAGGAAGTCCGCGGGGTGCCCGGCGACCGCTTCTACTGGTTCGAGATCCAGCCCGCGCCGGCCACGGGCGTCTTCACCTTCATGGTGAACGATGTCCTGACCCCCGGCTCTCTCACGACGTCCACCTCCGGCACGGCGCTCGAAGGGGACTTCCGGCCCGCTGTGGTGCTGGTCAGCGGAGACGAGGTATGCATGCGCGTCAGCACCCTGAGCGGCGAGTTCTGCGCCACCACGCCCTAGCCCGGACAGTTCTTTACTGGTCTGTACAAAATCCGGTAGCCTCCTCCCATGGGCAGGCCACGGGAGTTCAGTGATCGGGCGGTCGTCGACGCCGCGATGGAGGTCTTCTGGGAGAAGGGGTACGAGGCGACCTCCACCCAGGACCTGTGCGAGCGCACCGGGCTCGGCCGCGGCAGCCTCTACAACGCCTTCGGCAGCAAGCACCGCCTCTACGAGGAGGCGATCCGCCGCTACGCCGAGACCAGGGCCGAGGCGCAGCTGGCGATGCTGGCCGAGTCCGGGTCGGTGCGCGCGCGGCTCAGGGACCTCATGCTCGGCGTGATCGACGCCGACATGGCGGACCCGGGCCGGCGCGGCTGCCTGGCGCTCAACGCCGCCACCGAGGCCGGCGGGCGCACCGAGGCGGTCGCGGGGCTGGTGCGGCGGCAGTTCGCCGACCTGGAGCAGGCGCTTCAACGGTTGGTCGAGATCGGCCAGAGCACGGGCGAGCTGTCGTCGGACCGGTCGCCGCGGCAGGTGGCGCGGGCGTTCCAGAGCGCCTACTACGGCCTGCGCGTGCTCGCCAAGGTCACCGACGATCGGGCCGCCCTCCTCGACGTCGTCGACGGGGCCGTCGCCGCCCTGTAGCAGCCCTGGCCGCGGTTCACGGAGCCGCGGCCTTTTTGCCGCCCTAGTTCTGTACTGATCTGTAAAGAAAGAGAGCGAAGATCGATGAGGTTCAGTGTGCCGTCGCTGATGTGGTGCGTGTTCGGGATAACGACCGGCGAGTTCGTCATCGCCGGCATCCTCCCGGGCATCGCCACCGACCTGGCCGTCTCGATCCCGGCCGCCGGGCTGCTGGTGACGGCGTACGCCATCGGGATGATCGTCGGCGGGCCCGTGCTGACGGCCCTCACCGCCCGCTTCCCGCGCAAGCCGCTCATCCTGGTGTTGCTCGGGATCACGATCGCCGGGAACCTGGCCTCCGCGCTCGCCCCCGCGTACGGCGTGCTCTTCGCGGCCAGGGTCGTCACGTCGCTGGTGACGTCCACGTTCTTCGCCAACGCGATCGTCATCGCGGTCTCCACCGCCGCGCCGGGCAAGCAGGCGTCCACCGTCTCCAAGCTCGTCTTCGGCATGAACCTGTCGATGATCCTGGGCGCGCCGATCGGCACGTTCATCGGGAACGCCCACGGCTGGCGGGCCACGTTCCTGGTGGTCGCGGCGTGCTGCGCGGCCGGGTTCGCGCTGGTCGCGCGGCTGGTGCCGGATGTGCGCGAGCCGTCCGGCGGGGGCTCGGCCGTGAGCGAGCTGCGCGTCTTCCGCGCCCGGGACGTGCGGCTCGCCATCGCGGTCACGGCCGTGGGCAACGCGGGGCTGCTCATGGTGTTCACCTTCTTCGCGCCCCTGGTCACGGACGTCACCGGCTTCGCCGGCGGCGCGGTGGCGGTCCTGCTGCTGGTGTACGGGGTGGGCGCGGCCGTGGGCAACTTCCTCGGCGGCCGGCTGTCGGACCGGGCGCCGAGGGCCGCGCAGCTCGGGCTGCTGGGCGTGCTCGCGGCGGTGCTCGTCCTCATGTGGGCCGGGAGCGGCAGCACGGCGGTGACGGCGGTCATGGTGTTCGTGCTGGGCGCGGCGGGGTTCGCGGTCATCCCCGGCATGCAGGCGCGCGTGCTGGCCACCGCCTCGGCGGCGCCCACCCTGGCGATGGCGGTGAACGCCTCCGCCTACCAGCTGGCCGCCGCGTTCGCCGCCTGGCTCGGCGGGCGCGTCATCGACGGCGGGCTCGGGCTGCGCTCCCTCTACGTCGTGGCCGCCGTGGTCACGGTGGCGGGCATCGCGGTCAGCTCGTACGCCTGGCATCGCTCCCGCGTACCGGCCTGACCCCCGCGAAGGCGGCGTGGACGGCGTCGGCGATCTGGCGCTGGATCGGGTCGGCCTCCGGCCCGAACAGCAGGTCGTCCACCCGGGACACCGCGCCTGTGGCCGCCTCGAGCAGGCGCGCGCCCTCGGGCGTCAGCTCGATCGTCGACGCCGACCCGGCGCGGGCCGTGCTGTCGCGCGCCAGCCCCGCCGCGACCAGCGCCTTCACCGCGGTGTGCACGCTCTGGACCGTCGTCCCCGACATCCGCGCCAGCTCGCTGAACGACACCCCGGGCACGCCGGATATGTGACCGAGCAGGCCCAGCCGGCTGACCGTGAGGTCGAGCGGGGCCAGGGCGGCGGCCAGCTCGGTCTCGATGCGGCGGGCCAGCGTGAGCAGGACGATCGAGGGGCTGGTCACGGGCGGACCGGGGCGATCGGCGTTCTCGGTGGTCACCCCACCAGTCTCCCGCACCCGCGCGGCCACGGCTGCGAGCGCACCCGCAGGAGTGGGAATCACTCGGAGGGACGGCACGGGGCGGACGCGCGGGAGAGTGCGATGACCGATTCGGCGATGGTGCGGTTCTACCAGGACAACGGCTACCTGCTGGTCAAAGGGCTGCTCGGCGCGGCGGAGGCGCGGGCGTACCGGGAGGAGTGTCACGCGGTGCTCGCGCGGCTGCGCCCGACGGACCCCACGTGGGGGAGCGCGCGGGAGATCGGCGGGGCGGGGACCGAGCTGCGGCACTGCCACGACGCGCAGTTCCACTCGGCCGCCTTCGCCCGGCTCATGGTGGATCCGCGCTTCACCGACGTCGCCGCTGCCCTGATGGGCTCGGAGAACGTGCAGCTCCACCACACCAAGATCTTCGTCAAGCCCGCCGAGAAGGGCTCGCCGTTCCCCATGCACCAGGACGCCGCGCACTTCCCGCACACCCGCCACACCATGGGCGCGGCGATCTTCCACTTCGACGCCGCGCCCGAGGAGAAGGGGTGCGTGCGCGTGGTGCCGGGCAGCCACCGGTACGGGCCGCTGCCGCACCTCGAGGCGGGCGGGTGGCACCTGCCGCTCGCGGAGTGGCCGCTGGAGGCCGCGGTCCCGGTCGAGGCGGAGGCCGGGGACGTGCTGTTCCTCAGCTATCTCACCGTGCACGGGTCCGGGGTCAACCGGGCGGACGAGGCGCGTACGACCCTGCTCATCCAGTACCGCGACCCCGAGGACCAGCCCGCCGACGACGTCCACCGCTCCCGGGGCCAGGGCATGATGCTCCGCGGGATCGACCCGACGGGATCGTGACCATTCCGTTATCGACCTCTCGTATCGAGGCGGGGGCGCCGCTCTCGTACGCCACAGAGGGAAGAACGGAGACGGTGAGATGAGCATCGACTACATCCGCGAACCAGCTGCATCGGGCGGCTCCGAACGATTCGGGCCGCCCTGGCAGGGCATCACGCTTCCCCGCGAGATCCTGGACCGGCACGGCGCCAGGATCCTCGACCCCTGGGGCGTCCCCCTCGACCCGGGCGAGCGCCGCCCCGACTCCACGGTCTACCGTTCGGACGTGCTGCTCTTCCCCGGGCAGGCGCTCCGCTCCGACGAGGTGGTCTCCTGGATCAACCGGGCGCTGTCCGGGATCCAGCTGGAGCTGTCGCCGGTCAGCGTCAGGCGCGCCCGCGAGCGGGATTATGGGCGCGAGACCGTCTGGCTGCCCGGCGTGCTGGAGATCCAGAAGGAGGCGCACGACATCGACGTCGACGCCTGGCGCGCCCTCCGCGTCGTGCGCAGGGCGCTGCGCGCCGAGTCCGACGGGTGGCCGTTCAAGGCGGTGCTCGCCACGATCTCACTGGACCACCTGTTCGTGGGCTCGGCCACGAGCGGCATCGGCTCGCTCAGCCTGGGCGGCGAGCCCGCCACCAGCGGCCACGCCGTGATCGAGGAGCCGCAGACGAGCGCCCGGCCGGGGTACGGACGCGTGCCCGTGACCGTGGTGGCGGGGCCGCCGCGCCGCAGGTCGCTCGCCCAGCTCGGCGGTCGCAGGATCACGGTGGTCACGCTGGACACCGGCGTGACGGAACACCCCTGGTTCAGGCCGGTGACCGACGCCGACGCCTTCCTCACCGTCGATCCGGCCGGGCAGCAGCTCATCGAGGACTCCCACCCCGCCTACCAGGGCCGCGACGTCGCCAAGCTCGTCGGCTACGAGGACCTCGGCGAGCTGCCCAACCCGCTCGTCGGCGTACTGAACTCCCACACCGGGCACGGCCTCATGCTCGCCGGCCTCATCGCGCAGATCGCGCCGGACGCCCGCGTGCTCATGTACAAGGTCATGCACAGCGACGGCGTGGTCCCCCTCGAGGCCGTGCACGCGGCGCTCGACCGGCTGCTGGCCCTCATGGCCTCCGGCGCCGCCGTGGACGTGCTGTGCTGCTCCTTCGGCGGCTTCTCCGAGGCGGGCGACCCGGCCATGCAGGCGCTGTTCGACAAGGTCAACCAGCTGCGGGCACGCGGCGTCATCGTGGTCAACGCCGCCGGCAACTACGCCACGACCAGGCCGTTCTACCTCGCCGCGCTGTCCGAGACGGCCGTGCCCGGCCCGCCGCTGGCACCCATGCTGGGCGTCGCCGCCAAGAACCCCGACGGCACGATCGCCATCTTCAGCAACGAGCACCCCGCCGTCCGGTGGCGCGCTCCGGGCGCGATGGTGGTCAGCACGTTCCCGCCGAAGTTCAGGGGCGCCCAGAACGCGATGCTCACCACGGGCGAGCGCGCCTCGCTCGACTGCGACGCCGTGGGGCCGTTCTGCGGCTGGAGCGGTACGTCGTTCGCCGCCCCGATCGTCGCCGGCACCATCGCCGCCGAGCTCACCAAGACCCTCGGCCAGGTCGGCGTCGATCCCGTCCAGCGGGCCAGGCAGGTCGTCGACGCGATGGTCGACGACAAGGCCGTACGGCCGGAAATCGTCCCCATCTGATGACCGGCGACCCCGCACTCGAACGCGCGCCCGCTCCCGGCCGGCGCCGCGACCGGCTGGCCGCCCTGCTGGTCGAGGCCAGGGAGGGCAAGAGCGGCGCGCTGGACGCCATCGTCGCCGAGCTGACGCCCGTGCTCTGGCACACCGCCAGGAACCAGGGCCTCAGCCCGCAGGCGGCCGAGGACGTCGTCCAGACGACCTGGCTGATCCTGCTGCGCCACCTGCACACCATCTCGGCGCCGGGCGCGCTGATCGAATGGCTCGTCACCACCGCCCGGCGCGAGGCGTGGCGGGTCAGCGCCTCCTCGCGCAGGGACGACCTGCCGGGCGACGACGCGTTCGAGGAGCTGCCCGACCCCGTGCTGACGCCGGACGAGCTCCTCGTGCACGACGAGCGGCGGCGCGCGCTCTGGCAGGCCGTCGAGAGCCTGCCCCAACGGTGCGCCGAGCTGCTCAGGATCATCGCCTTCGTGCCTCGTCCGCACTACGACGCCGTGGCCGCCGCCCTGGGCATGCCGATGGGCAGCATCGGACCCACGCGCGGCCGGTGCTTCGCGAAGCTACGCCGCCTGCTCGCGAAGGACCCCGATTGGAGCCCCCGATGAACACGGCCGACGGGACCGACCCTCCCCCCTTCACCGCCGAGGACCAGCTCCTCATCGAGGACATCGCCGACGTCTACCGCACCGTCGACCCGGTCCCCGCCACGCTGGTCGAACGCCTGCAGTTCGCCCTGGCCCTCGAATCCCCCGAGCTGGACTTCGAGATCCTCCGCCCGCAGGAGGAGGCCCCGCTGCCGGCGGGCGTCCGGGGCGGCGAGGACAGCCGTACGATCACCTTCGACAGCGAGGTCCTCACGATCATGATCAGCGTGACCGCGCGGGACGAGGACGCCGTACGCGTGGACGGCTGGCTCGCGCCGCCGGGCGACCACCTGGTCGAGCTGCGCACCGGCGAGGGCCCGCGCACGGTCAGGGCCGACGACCAGGGCCGCTTCGTCCTGGACGCGGTGCCGCGTGGCCTGTCGCAACTCGTGGTACGCCAGGGACTGGACGATCCGGCGCGGGCGACGATACTGGCGGTGACGCCCTCACTCATTCTCTGACCACCGCGAGGCGCGATTGCGGGACAGCGGGCGTGCAGCGTCGCTCCGGGAGCGAGTGGAACGCCTGCACCGGCTCAGCGTCGAGGCGACCGACAACGGCCGCCCGGCCCTGGCCGCCCGCAGACTCCGCCGGGCCCTCACCCTGCTCGAATCCGCGCCCCAAGGCGGACCAGCGACCGCAGGCGGACCCGCGACCGCAGGCGGACCCGCGACCGACGGCGGATCGGCGACTGCCGTCGGTTCTGCGGCCGAGGACCGCGACGGGTCTGACGGCCTGGTCGCCCGGGTGCTCACCAGCCTCGCGCACGCCGAGGCCGAGCAGGGGCGGACCGAGCTCGGGATGGAGCTGCTCGACCGGGCCCAGCGCCGCGCGCCACCGGCCGAGCTGGCCATCGTGCACGCCCAGCGCGGCCTGATGCACCTGCGCATGGGCGCCGGCACCGAGGCGCTCCGGGAGCTGGACATCGCCGCGCCCCTGCTCGCCGACGGCGACCGGGTCGAGCTGGCCAGGGTGCTGCTCAACCGGTCGGTCATCCACCTCATGGCCGGCCGGATCCGCCTGGCCAGGGACGACGCGCGCCGCAGCGCGCAGCTCGCGCACACCCACGGGCACGAGGTGATCGCCGCCAAGGCCCTGCACAACGACGGCTACTGCGACCTGCTGCTCGGCGACGTGCCGGCGGCGCTGGCCGTGTTCGCCCGCGTGGACCGGCTCTACGAGGACGTCAACCCCGGCTTCCGCCCGGTGCTCGCGCTCGACCGCGCCAGGGCGCTGCTGGCGGTCGGCCTGACGGACGAGGCGGGGCGCGTGCTCGACCGGGCCATCGACGGGTTCCGCAGGCAGCGCCTGATGCAGGACTACGCCGAGGCGGAGCTGGCCCGGGCGCAGTGCGCGCTGGACGCGGGCCGGCTCGCCGAGGCGCGCGCCCGGGCGCGGCGCGCGGAGACGCACTTCAGGCGCCGGGGGAGCACGGCGTGGGCGCTGCGCGCGGCACTCATGCGCCTGCGCGGCGAGGAGGCGGGCGCGGCGGGGCGGGTGGCCAGGCGGGCGGCGGAGCTGTCGGCGGGGTTCGCGGCGTTCGACATGGCGGACGACGCCGAGCTGGCCCGGCTGGTCTCGGTCAGGGCCCTGACCGCCGCCGGCCGTCTCCCCGAGGCAACAGCCGCCGCGTCGGGAGGTGGTGCGGGGTCGCGGAGGGCGTCGTTGGAGGTGCGGCTGATGCGGCATCTCGCCGCCGCCGAGCTCGCGGGCGCGCACGGGGAGCGGGGCCTGGCGCTGCGCCGGGTGCGGGCCGGGCTGGCGCTCGTGCACTCGCACCGCGGCCGGCTGGGCAGCCTCGACCTGCTGACCGGCGTCGCCGCGCTCGGCGCGGACCTGGCCGCGTACGGGCTCACCACGGCGCTGGCCGGCGGGTCGGCCAGGCAGGTGTTCGCCTGGTCGGAGCGGTGCCGGGCGCAGGCGTTCCGCCACCGGCCGACGCGCGCCCCCGAGGACCCCGCGACCGCCGAGGCGCTGGCCGAGCTGCGCCAGCTCGCCGAGCGGATGCGCGCCGACGAGGCCGCGGGACGCCGGCGGCCCGGGCTGCGCAGGCGCTGCCTGGAGCTGGAGCAGGTGATCAGGGAACGCGGCTGGCAGCTCCCCGGCGTCGGCCCCGGCCTGGCCCCCGCCCCCGTCGGCGCGGTCGAGGAGGCGCTGGCGGCCGGCGACGATGCCATGGTCAGCCTGCTCAACGTCGGGGGCAGGCTGCTGGCGCTGGTGCTCGTGCGCGGCCGGTGCCACCTGTACGAGCTCAGTGCGTACGAACCGGTCGCCGAGGCCGCCCGCAGGCTGGCCGGAGACCTCAACGCGCAGGCCGGGCGCACCCTGCGGCCCGCGCTGAGAGAGGTGATCGAGGCGTCCGTCCGGCGGCAGCTGGCGACCATCACCGGCGCGGTCATGGCGCCCCTGCGCCAGGTGTTGTCCGGCGCGCGGGGGATCGTCGTCATCCCGACGATGGGCCTGTCCGCCGTGCCCTGGGGCCTGCTGCCCGACCTGCGCGGCCGCCCGCTGGTGGTGGCGCCGTCCGCGCTGGTGTGGCTGTCGGCCGGGCGCGGGCGGGCGCCGTACGGGCCCGACGGCCCGCCGGTCCTGGTCGCCGGGCCCGGCCTGGACCACGCCGAGACGGAGGTCGAGCGGCTCGCGGCCGTGCACCCCAAGGCGCGCCGGCTCAGCGGCGGGCTGGCCACCGTGTCGGCCACGCTGGAGGCGCTGGACGGCGCGTCCCTCGCCCATTTCGCCGCGCACGGGCACCACGAGCGCGAGAACGTGTTCTTCTCCCGCCTGGACCTGGCCGACGGGCCGCTCATGGCGTACGACCTGCAGCGGCTCGGCAGGGCCCCCGGGCACGTCGTCCTGTCGGCGTGCGACGTGGGCCAGGCGGTGGTGCGGGCGGGGGACGAGCTGCTCGGCTTCACCGCGGCGCTGCTCCATCTGGGCACGTCCACCGTCATCTCCAGCCCCACCCGGGTGCCGGACCACGTCGCCGAGGCGGTCATGACGGCCTACCACCGGGGCGTGGCCGAGGGTGCGGCCCCGGCCGACGCGCTGGCGGCGGCGTCGGCGGGGGAGCCCGCCGCCACGTTCATGTGCTTCGGCGCCGGCTGATCATGGGATGTTGGGCTGGGTCGGCGGGAACGTCCGCGAGTGGCGGCCGGAGCCCGCCCCGGTGGAGCGTTCCTAGGAGGCCAGGGCGGCGGTGATGGCGCCCTGGACCGTGTCGTGCACGGGCACGTGGGCGATGACGCCGGTCAACTCGAAGAGCCGGGCGGGCATGCGCTGGACGGCGGCCAGGTGGACCGCGCCGCCGTCCTTGAGGCAGTTGGTGGCGCAGGTCAGCAGCACGTGCAGACCCGAGCTGTCCATGAACGGCACCTCCGACAGGTCGAACACCAGCCTCCCCGCGGGCGCCGGCTGGACCTGCGCGATGTACGCCTCGAGCTGGGCGCGGTTGGCGGCGTCCATCTCACCGATCACGGCGATCACGGTCACGCCGGGCAGTTGCTGGTGCGCAAGCCTCAGTCGCGGCATCTATGCCTTCACCGCTCTCGCCCGGCTTAAGTTGACCATCAATGAAGGATAATGCGCCGGAGACGTTGGCGATATCCCGGTTTTTCCTCAGTGACCGTGGCCGTGGCCGACGAACGCCGCGGCCGGTCGGCCCGGCGGCACCAGCCCCAGCGAGACGGCCGCCGCGACCACCGCGACGACGGCGCACAGCGTGAGCCCCGCGACGAAACCTCCGACGCCTCCCGCCGAGCCGGGCGCGAGGCTCGACGCGGCGACCGTCGAGACGGCGGCCACGCCGATCGAGCCGCCGAGCTCGTGGAAGGTGCTGATGACGCCGGACGCCACGCCGTTCTCGCCGGGCGGGATGTTCGCCATGGTCGTCGTGGTGGCCGTCACGAACGCCGGCCCGATGCCCAGCGCCGCCAGGACGAAGCCCGGCAGCAGCGTGGTGTATGCGCTCGCGTCCGGTGAGATGCGCGTCATCAGCGCCGCCCCCGCCGCGGTCAGCACGAAGGACGCCACCGCCACCGGCCGCCCGCCGATCCTGCCGATGAGATGCCCGCCGAGCTGCGCCCCGATGGTGATCGCGATCGCCACGGGCAGGAAGAGCAGGCCCGTCTCCAGCGCGCTGAACTTCAGCACGTGCTGGAGGTAGAGCGAGCTGAGGAAGAACAGCCCCAGCATCAGCCCCGTCGCCATCAGCATGACGAACGTCCCCGAGATCACCGGCCGCCTGGTCAGGGTCTCGGCCCGCATCAGTGGTGACCGCACCGACCGCTCGACCACCACGAACAGGACGTACAGCAGCACCGACCCGGCCAGCGGCAGCACCGTGCCCGCCGCGCCCCAGCCGGCGTCGCCGGCCGTCACCAGCCCGTAGATCAGCAGCGCCGTCGCCAGCGTGACCACCAGCGCGCCGGGCACGTCGACCCGCTCGCCCCGCCCGCGCGCGGGCGGCACCAGGGCGGGCACGGCCGCCAGCACCACCAGCCCGATCGGGACGTTGACGAAGAACACCCACGACCACCCCGGCCCGGCGGTGAGCACGCCGCCGACCAGCACGCCCAGGGCCGCCCCGGTGCCGCCGATGGCCGCCCAGACGCCGAGCGCCCGGCCGCGCCGCTCACCCGTGAAGGTGGTGGTGATCACGGCCAGCGCGGCGGGGGAGAGCAGCGACGCGCCGACCCCCTGCAGCGCCCGCCCGGCGATGAGCGCGGCGCCGCTGCCGGCCAGCCCGCACAGCAGCGAGGCCGCCGTGAACAGCCCCAGGCCCGCCAGGAGCGTGCGGCGCGCGCCCAGCGCGTCCGCGAGCCGCCCGCCGAGCACCATCAGCCCGCCGAAGCAGAGCGTGTACGTGGTCACGACCCAGGTGAGGGACTCGCGGTCGAGCGCGAGGTCCACGCCGATGGTCGGCAAGGCCACCTGTACGACGGTGATGTCCACGATCAGCATGAACTGGGCCAGGCACAGCAGCACCAGCACACCCCATCCGCCGGTGCGCCGCCCGGCGGGAGCCGTATCAAGGCTCATCGGATACTCTCCTTAACTTGAACATTGATGTTCAAGTTAGCACGCATGAACCATACGTGGGTAGGGCATGCTGAAGGGCCGCGAGAGCCCGCGGTCAGGGCCGGTAGGGTTACGGCCGGGTGGGGGCGAGCAGCGAGAGCATCGTCCTGGTCAGCACCAGCTCGACCTCCTCGGGCGCGAGCCGCTCCGCCTCACGCTCCTGCGCGGCGGCGTGGATGATCGAGAAGAACGTCGTCACCAGCCACTCCGACGGCAGGTCCGTACGGAACTCGCCCGTGCGCTGGCCGCGCACGATGAGCCGCTCCACCCGCCGCAGCGGCCTTTCGTGGTGCTCCCTGATCCGCTCCGTGGCCAGCACCCGGTCGGCGGCCAGGAACAGCCGGCGGTGCCGGTCGAGCACCTCCCACGACGAGCGCAGCAGCCGCGCCATGGCCTCGGGCGCGGGGGCCGTGTCGAGCGAGTCGTCCGCCAGCACCGCGTCCGCCACCTCGACCGCGTGGTCGAGCACCGCGTCCACGAGCGCCTCCCGCGACGGGAAGTGGCCGTACAGCGTCACCCTGCCCACCCCGGCGGCCTTGGCGACGTCCGCCACGCTGGCCGTGGGGTCGGCGCTGAGCAACCTGGTGCCGGCTTCGAGGATCGCGGCGATGTTGCGCTCGGCGTCCGCGCGCCGGGCGGGTACGGGTTGTCGTGCCGCGGTCTTGGCCATGCGACCAGCCTACGACGCCGCGCGGGTCACAGCTCCAGGACGTGGTCCAGCAGCGACTGCAGCGTGACCGCCCCCATCAGCCGGCCCCCGTCGACCACGGCGACCAGCGGGCTGCGCGTCCGCGCCATCAACGCCGCCAGCTCCAGCACGGTCGCCTTCAGGTCGGCGACCGGCAGCTCCTTCGGCTGCTCGGGCAGGCACTCCCGCACGGTCCTGCCCCCGAGCCGCCGCAGGAACAGGTCGGCGTGGGCCTCGTCCACCACCCGGGCCAGCGCCGGGTCGTCCTGGCAGTAGGCGGGCACCGCCAGCCGCAGCACCTGGGTGCCGGGCAGGATGCTGAGGGGGCGCCCGTCGGGGTCGACGAGGATGAGCCCCGGCAGGTCCTGCTCCGCCAGGAGCTTCGCGGCTTCCAGCGCCGGGGTGTCCAGCGTGACCGTCGGGAAGTCGACGGCGAGATCGCGTGCGCGCATCAGTGGCCTCCGGCGCCCAGCCTACGTCGCCCCCACCGCCGCTGGGTCGTCAAGGGCGCGTGGGGTTCGCGTCAAGGACGCGTAAGTGCGCCGGCGTCACCCGGGCCTGTTACGGTAGTGCGCGGTGCGCCGGGAAGTCTGGTCGGCTCGGATTTCGGCTGGGGTTCGACGGGGGAGGCGCTCTCGATGCGTGACCTGTGTGGCGGGGCCAGGTGATGAGCATGATGCCGTCGTTCTTGACCCGTTTCCGGCATCCGGCGCAGGTCGTGGCCGCCGGGTTCGTGCTGGCCATCGGGATCGGCACCGTGCTGCTGGCCCTTCCGATCGCCACCACCGAGCGCGCGCCCGCCGACTGGGTCGTGGCCCTGTTCACCGCCACCTCGGCCGTCTGCGTCACCGGGCTGGTGATCGTGGACACCGAGTCGCACTGGTCGGTGTTCGGGGAGGTGGTGATCGCGGGGCTCGTGCAGGTGGGCGGGCTGGGGATCATGACGATGGCCACCCTGTTCACCCTGCTCGTCTCCGGCCGGCTCGGGCTGCGGGCCAGGATCGCGGCGCAGGCGGAGACCAAGACGCTGAGCATGAGCGACGTGCGCCGCGTCGTGCGCAAGGTGGTCCTGTTCAGCCTCGTGTGCGAGGTCGTCGCCGCCGTCGTGCTCACCGCCCGGTTCGCCATCGGGTACGGCGAGCCGCTGGGCCGGGCCGCCTACCTGGGCGCCTTCCACTCGGTCACGGCCTTCAACAACGCCGGGTTCGCGCTCTGGCCGGACAACCTCATGCGGTTCGTCGCCGACCCGTGGATCTGCCTGACCATCGCGCTCGCGGTCATCGTCGGCGGGCTCGGCTTCCCCGTGGTGTTCGAGCTGGCCCGCTCCTGGCGCCACCCGCGCAAGTGGAGCGTGCTGACCCGGGTCACCGTGGGCGTGAGCGTCACCCTGCTGGTGCTGGGCACCCTGGTCTTCCTGATGACCGAGTGGCGCAACCCCCGCACGCTGGGCGCGCTCGACGATCCCGGCAAGCTGCTGGCCGCGTTCTTCGCCGCGGTCATGCCGCGCTCGGCCGGGTTCAACACCCTGGACATCTCCCAGATGTACCCGTCGAGCTGGCTGGCCACCGACGTGCTGATGTTCATCGGCGGCGGCAGCGCGGGCACGGCGGGCGGGCTCAAGGTGACCACGTTCGGGCTGCTGGCGTTCGTCGTCTGGGCCGAGGTGCGCGGCGAGAGCCGGGTCAACATCGGCCATCGCAGGCTCCCCGAGGCCACGCAGCGCCAGGCCGTCACGATCACGGTGCTGGGCGTCACGCTGGTCGCCGCGTCCACGTACGTGCTGCTCGCGCTCACCCCGCACGGCCTGGACCAGGTGCTGTTCGAGGTGGTCGCGGCGTTCGGCACGGCGGGGCTGAGCACCGGCATCACCCCGAGCCTGGGCGTGGCCGGTCACCTGCTGCTGACGGTGCTGATGTTCATCGGCAGGATCGGCCCGCTCACCATGGGCTCCGCGCTGGCGCTCAACCAGCGCTCACGACATTACGAGCTACCCGAGGAGCGAGTCATCGTTGGCTGACAACACCCCCGTCGTGGTCATCGGTCTCGGCCGGTTCGGCACGTCGCTGGCGCTGGAGCTGACCCGGCGCGGCACCGAGGTCCTGGCCATCGACCACCGGCCCAAGGTCACGCAGAGCCTGGCCGGGCGGATCACGCAGATCGCGACCGCGGACGCCACCGACATGGAGGCGCTGCGCCAGCTCGGCGTGTCCGACTTCTACCAGGCGGTGGTGGGCGTCGGCAGCGACATCGAGGCCAGCATCCTCACCACGTCGCTGCTGGTCGAGCTCGAGATCAATGACATCTGGGCCAAGGCGATCAGCACCCAGCACGGCCGGATCCTGAGCCGCATCGGCGCCCACCACGTCGTCTTCCCCGAGCACGACATGGGCGAGCGGGTGGCCCACCTGGTGAGCGGGCGCATGCTCGACTACATGCAGGTGGACGAGGACTTCGCGCTGGCCAAGACCACCCCGCCCAAGGAATACGTCGGCGTCCCCCTCGGCCGCTCCAACCTGCGCCGCAAGTACGGCGTCACCATCGTGGCGGTCAAGGCGCCGGGCGAGGAGTTCACCTACGCCACCGCCGAGACCGAGCTGTCCTATGGCGACGTCGTCCTCGTCTCCGGCCGGACCGAGCAGGTCGAGCGCTTCGCCGAGCTGCCCTAGCGGAGCCGGCCGAAGAACTCGCGGAGGTCCGTCACCAGCAGGTCCGGCGTCTCCAGCGCCGCGAAGTGGCCCCCGCGGCCGAACTCCGTCCAGCGCACCACGTTGTGCACCCGATCGGCCAGCGGGCGCACCGAGAAGTCCGTCGGGAAGACGGCCGCCGCGGTGGGCACCGTGCCCCGCTCCTTGGGCGCCCACGCGCTGAAGTCGTTGAACCGCTCGTAGTACGTGTGCGCCGTCGACCCCGCCGTCTGCGTGAACCAGTAGATGCTGACGTCGGTGAGGATCCGGTCGCGGTCCACGGCGTCCTCGGGCAGCTTCGCCTCGGGATCCGTCCAGTCCTTGAACTTCTCCACGATCCAGGCGAGCTGCCCGGCCGGCGAGTCGTGCAGCGCGGCGGCGATGGTCTGCGGCCGGGTGCCGTGCAGCTGCATGTACGCCCCGAGCTTGTCCTGCCACTCCCGCATCCCGGCCATCCGCGCCTGCTCGGCCTCGTTCAGCGAGCCCATCACGGCCGGGTCGGGGAAGGTGAGCAGCCCGTTGACGTGCACGCCGATGACGTGGTCCGGCGCGGCCCGGCCCATCAGGGGAGCGATGAAGGCGCTCACGTCGCCGCCCTGGACGCCGTACCGCTCGTACCCGATCCGGGACATCAGCTCCACGAGCGCGGCCGCCGTGCGGCCGTCCGTCCAGCCGGTGCCGGGCAGCGGGCCGGAGAAGCCGTAGCCGGGCAGCGACGGGATGACCAGGTGGAAGGCGTCGGCGGCGGCGCCGCCGTGCGCGACCGGGTCGGTGAGCGGGCCGATGACGTCGAGGAACTCGACGACCGAGCCGGGCCAGCCGTGCAGGAGCAGCAGCGGGGTGGCGTCCGGCTCGGCGGAGCGGACGTGCAGGAAGTGCACGTCCGCGCCGCCGACCGTGGTCGTGAACTGCGGGTACGCGTTCAGCGCCGTCTCCTGGGCGCGCCAGTCGAAGCCGTCGGCCCAGTACGCGGCCAGGTCACGCAGGTAGCCGGTGGGCACGCCGCGCTCCCAGCCGGTGCCGGGCAGCTCGGGGGCCCAGCGCGTACGCCGTAGGCGCTCGCGCAGGTCGTCGAGGTCGGCCTGCGGGATGTCGATGCGATAGGGGGCGATGCCGTTGTTCGTCATGTCTGCGACAGTAGAAGGGATTGGTGACAGGTTCTGGCACCGATGTCCGGCAGAATCATCCTCATGTTGGAGACCTCGGCGCGGCTGCTCCGCCTGCTGTCCCTGCTCCAGTCGCGCATGGATTGGAGCGGCGCCGAGCTGGCCGGACGGCTGGAGGTCGGCCTGCGCACCGTGCGGCGCGACATTGAGCGGCTGCGCGAGCTCGGCTATCCCGTGGACGCCACCCCCGGCGTGGCCGGCGGTTACCGGCTCGGCGTGGGCGCCGCGCTGCCGCCGCTGCTGCTGGACGACGAGGAGGCGGTGGCCGTGGCGATCAGCCTGCGTACGGCCGCGACCGGCAGCGTCGCCGGGCTGGAGGAGGTCGCGCTGCGGGCGCTGGCCAAGCTCCAACAGGTGCTGCCGTCGCGGCTGCGGCACCGGGTGAGCGCGTTCCAGACGGCGACGGTGCCGCTGGCGGGCGCGGCGGCCCCGGAGGTGAACGCCAACGTGCTGGCCGGGCTCGCCGCCGCCTGCCGCGACCACCGGCGCCTGCGGCTGCGCTACCGGGGGCGGGACGGCGTCACGGCGCGCGAGGTGGAGCCGCACCGGCTCGTGCACACGCCGCGCCGCTGGTACCTGCTGGCGTGGGACGTGGCCAAGGAGGACTGGCGGACGTTCCGGGTGGACCGGATCGAGGATCCCCTGGGGGAGCCGGGAGCCCGGTTCAGGCCGCGCGCGGTGCCCCAGGAGGACGCGGCCGCGTACGTCTCGCGCGCCATCACCTCCGCGCCCTACCGCTACCGGGCACGCATCCTCTTCCACGCGCCCATGGACGCGGTCGCGCCGCGCACCTCGCCGGGGGCCGGGCGGCTGGCGGCGGTGGACGCGCGCACGTGCCTGTTCGAGGCCGGCTCCAACTCGCTGGAGGAGCTGGCGATCCACGTCGCGGCCAAGGGCTTCGACTTCGAGGTGCTCGACCCGCCCGAGCTGGTGCCGGTGCTGCGCGAGGTCGCCGACCGCCTCATGAGAGCGGGCTCGCGAGCGTAAGGTATGGGGACATGTCCGACGAACTTCCCATGACCGTGGACGAGGCCATCGCCGCCGAGCGGTCCGGCCGGCACGTCAAATTTCTGTACTTCTGGGGCCACCAGCCCGCCCGCGACGGCGGCGTCGGACCGGGCTGCCTCAGCCAGTGGTGGCCGGTCACCTTCACGGAGGACGGCCACACGTACGCCTCGGCCGAGCACTACATGATGGCGCACAAGGCGTGGCTGTTCGGCGACGGGGAGAGCGCGGACAAGATCCTCGAGGCCGGCCACCCGGGCGAGGCCAAGGCGCTGGGCCGGACCGTACGGGGCTTCGACGAGCCCACGTGGGACGCCCACCACTTCGGCATCGTGGTGCGCGGCAACGTCGCCAAGTTCGGGGCGCACGACGACCTGGCGGAGTTCCTGCTCGGCACGTCGGGCCGGGTCCTGGTGGAGGCGAGCCCGCTGGACCGGGTGTGGGGCATCGGGCTGGCGGCCTCGGACGAGCGGGCCGCGTCACCGGCCGCGTGGCAGGGTCCCAACCTGCTCGGCTTCGCGCTGATGGCCGCCCGCGACACCCTGCGCGCCCGCCGTCAGGAGGGGAACCGCAGGTAGCCGGGCGGCACGTGGTCGGCCAGCCACACCCCGTTGGCGCTGACCCGGAACTCGTGCCCGCCGGCGTGCATCGTCCCGGCCGCGACCACCAGCACCACGGGCACGCCCCGCCGGGCCCCCACCCGCGTCGCCGTCTCCCGGTCGGGCGACAGGTGCACGTGGTGCCGGTTCATGGGCCGCAGCCCCTCCTCCTTGATCGCCGCCAGGAACCGGCCCACGGTGCCGTGGTAGAGCACCTCGGGTGGCCGCACGGCGGGCAGGTCGAGATCCACCGGCACCGAATGCCCCTGGCTCGCCCGGATCCGGCCGTCCTCGATCGCGTAGCGCCGCTTGTCGTTGGCCTCGACGACCTTCCACAGCTCCGCGGCGGTGATCGGGAACCCGTGCTCGGCCGCCGCCCGCAGCAGGGTGTCCACCGGCACCCACCCGTTCGGGTCGAGCGTGAGGCCGATGCGCCCCGGGTCGTGCCGCAGGTGCCTGGCCAGATATTTGGAAACGCGTATCAAGCGTCGTTCGTCCATCACCGCCATGATCCCGCGCCCGTCAACCGGGTTTCGACGTGACTGTCCCCGGGTGTCGCAGCCCGCCTGCGACGTCCCGCAAAGTTACCTTTGACCTGGGGGAACTCCTTGCCGGGGGAAGGACAGGACAGACATGAGCCACACCGACGACTTCGTGCTGGACGTCACCAGGATCCGTGACCAGGTGCGGCAGAAGATGAACGAAGGGCCGATCACCGGCACCTTCGGGCACGACCCGCAGAAGGTCATCAACATCCTTAACGACGTCATCGCGACCGAGGTGGTGTGCTGGCTCAGGTACACCAGGCACGCCATCTCGGCCAAGGGGATCGACCGGGCGCAGGTGTCGGCGGAGTTCACCGAGCACGCCCAGGAGGAGCTGCAGCACGCGCTGCGCGCCGCCGAGCGCGTGAGCCAGCTCGGCGGGGAGCCCGACTTCGACCCCGCCAGCCTCGTGCAGCGCTCCCACACCGACTACCAGGTCCCCGCCGACACCGACCTGCGCGGCCTGCTGGAGGCGAACCTCTGGGCCGAGCGCATCGTCATCTCCACCTACCAGGAGATCATCCGCTGGCTGGGCGAGGGCGATCCGACGACGCGGCGGCTCATGGAGTCGATCCTCGAAGAGGAAGAAGAGCACGCCGACGACCTCACCGATCTGCTCGGCGTCTAGGGCCGGGCGGCGGACGATGGCGCGCGAAGCTATGGACAGCCTGATCAGAACACCGGCCGCGCGCCCGCGCCGGCCGCTCGAGATCGACGTGGAGCCGCTCCAGCGGCGGCTGGAGGAGACGGTCGACGGCGAGGTCCGGTTCGACACCGGCAGCCGCGCCGCCTACGCGCGGGACGCCTCCAACTACCGGCAGGTGCCCATCGGCGTCGTGGTGCCCTACACGCTCGACGCCGGGGTGGCGGCGGTGGCCGCGTGCCGCTCCCGCGACGTGCCGGTGCTGTCGCGGGGCGGCGGCACCAGCCTGGCCGGGCAGTGCTGCAACGTGGCCGTGGTGATCGACTGGTCCAAGCACTGCGGCGCGGTCGAGTCCGTGGACGTCGCGGGCAGGCGGATCACGGTGCAGGCCGGCGCGGTGCTGGACGCGGTCAACCACGTGCTGGAGCCGGAGGGCCTGATGGTCGGGCCCCGGCCGTCCAGCCATCCGACCTGCACCATCGGCGGCATGATCGGCAACAACTCGTGCGGGGCGTCCGCGCAGGCGTACGGGAAGATGTCGGAGTCGGTGCTGCGGCTGGAGATCCTCACCTACGACGGCGTGCGCATGTGGGTCGGCCCGACCGACGACGACGAGTACGCCAGGATCCAGGCCATGGGCGGGCGGCCGGCCCAGCTCTACCGGCAGCTGCGCGAGCTGCGCGACGACACCATGGAGCTGGTGCGCACCCGCTTCCCCAAGCTGGAGCGGCGCATCTCCGGCTACAACCTCGACCAGCTCCTGCCCGAGAACGGCTTCAACCTGGCCCGCGCCCTCGTCGGGAGCGAGGGCACGCTGGTGACCGTGCTGCGCGCCGAGCTGGCCGTGGTGCCGAGGCCGGCCGCGCGGTCGCTGGCGGTGCTCGGCTTCGAGGACATCTTCGCGGCGGCCGACGCCGTCCCCGCCGTGGCCGGGCACCAGCCGCTGGCGCTGGAGGCCATGGACGACCGGATGTGCCGGCTCGCCCGCCAGGAGCGCCCCGACGATCCCGCGTTGCGCGACCTGCCGGAGGGGCGGGGGTGGCTGCTGGTGCAGTTCGGCGGCGACACCGCCGAGGAGGCGCTCGAACGGGCGCACGGGCTGATGCGCGACGTGGGGCAGCACGCGACCCACACCTTCCTCGGCGACCCGGCCAAGGAGGACGAGCTGTGGCGCTGGCGCGAGGCCAGCCTGGGCGTGGAGGCGTACCCGCCGGAGGGGCGGGAGACGTACGAGGGCTGGTCGGACGCGGCCGTGCCGCCCGAGCGGCTGGGCACGTACCTGCGCGACTACGAGCAGCTGCTGCGTCGCCACGGCTACGCGGACTCGGCCCTGTACGGGCACTTCGGACAGGGATGCGTGCACGGGAGGCTCCCGCTCGACCTGCACACCGACGACGGGATCGCCCGATTCCGGGCGTTCGCGGAGGAGGCGGCCGACCTGGTGGCCGCCTTCGGCGGCTCGCTGTCGGGGGAGCACGGCGACGGGCAGGCGCTGGCCGAGCTGCTGCCGCGCATGTATGGCAACGAGGTGGTGGAGGCGTTCGGCCGGTTCAAGGCCGTCTTCGACCCGCGCAACCGGATGAACCCCGGCAAAGTCGTCCACCCCAACCGCCTCGACCAGGACCTCTCCCAGCGGCACTTCTACCCGCTGGAGCCCCGGCAGAAGTCCTTCGACTACCAGGGCGACCACGGCCGGTTCGGGCACGCCGCCACCCGGTGCGTCGGGATCGGCAAGTGCCGCCAGGACACCTTCGAGGGCGGGGTGATGTGCCCCAGCTACCGGGTGACGCGCGAGGAGGAGCACTCCACGCGGGGGCGGGCCCGGCTGCTGGGGGAGATGGTGCGCGGCGAGCTGATCACGGACGGCTGGCGCTCGGCCGCCGTGCGCGACGCGCTCGACCTGTGCCTGGCCTGCAAGGGCTGCCGGTCCGAGTGCCCGGTGAACGTCGACATGGCCACGTACAAGGCCGAGTTCCTGTCCCATCACTACCGGCGCCGGATCCGGCCCCGCGAGCACTACTCCATGGGCTGGCTGCCGATGTGGGCGGCGCTCGCCTCCGCCATGCCCGGCCCGCTCAACGCCCTGGCGCACACGCCGGGCCTGTCACGGCTGGTCAAGGTCGTCGCGGGGGTCGCGGCCGAGCGGGAGCTGCCCCGCTTCGCGAACGAGCGCTTCATCGACTGGTTCAAGCGGCGGGGCCCGGCGCGGCCCGGCACGCGGGGCAAGGTCGTGCTGTGGGCGGACACGTTCACGAACAACCTCGACCCGCACATCGGGCAGGCGGCGGTGAGCGTGCTGGAGGCGGCCGGGTTCGAGGTGCACGTGCCGCCGGTGGCGCTGTGCTGCGGGCTGACCTGGATCTCCACGGGACAGCTCGGGATCGCGCGGCGGGTGCTGGCCCGCAGCGTGCGCGCGCTGCGGCCGTGGGCGGAGTCCGGGGTCCCGGTGGTGGGGCTGGAGCCGAGCTGCACCGCCGTGTTCCGCGCCGACGGGCCGGAGCTGCTGAACACGCCGGACACGCGGCTGCTGTCGGAGCGCACGCTGACGCTCGCCGAGCTGCTGGAGTCGCGGGCACCCGACTGGCGCCCGGCCTCCCCGGGCGGGGAGGCGGTGGCGCAGGTGCACTGCCACCAGAGCGCCATCATGGGGTACGACGCCGACCGCGCCGTTCTCGACCGCTTCGGCATCCGCACGGAGGTCCTGGACGCGGGCTGCTGCGGCCTGGCCGGGAACTTCGGGTTCGAACGCTCGCACTACGACGTCTCGGTGGCCTGTGCGGAGGAGTCCGTCTGGCCCGCCGTCCGGGCGGCGGGCCCTGACCAGGCGATCCTCGCGGACGGCTTCTCCTGCCGCACCCAGATCGCCGCCTCCCGCAGCGGCCGCCGGGCCCGCCACCTGGCCGAGCTCCTCGCCACGTCGCTGTCCCGCCCGGAACCCGGCTGAGTCACCCTTCCGTTGTGCTTCCCGCGGGCAGAGCGCGAACGCCGCCCGCGGGAAGCGCAACGGAAGCGATCCGGTAGCGCTTTGCGCAACGGTCGGGTCCGTCCTGAAAGATCCTTTCACCTCTTCCTCATACGAGGTCACGTCGAATGTCCACATTCTTACGCTGGGCGCCAGTCCGTACCAGAACGCTGGCGGCGCTGGCTCTGCTCACCGTCCTGGGCTCGCTGCTCACCGCGCCCGCCGCGTCCGCCACCGCGGCGGGCGCGCCGATGCTGCCCCTGTTCGTCCGCAGGGCGAGCGACGGCCACCTGCTCGCCTACGAGCCCAAGGGCACCGGCGGCCTCCAGACCCCCGTCGACCTCGGCGGCGGCTTCTCCGCGGCGACCGCGATCCTGCGCGCCACCACCTCGGAGAACGGCACCGGCAACGACCTGTTCTTCCGCCTGGGCGGCGAGCTCTACTACACCGCCGAACGCGGCACCTCGACCATGCCGGTCGCCTCGAACATGGATCAGTACAACCTGATCATGACCCCGGGCAACATGGGCAGCAGTGCCTCGCCCGAGATCATCGCGCGGGACACGGCCGGCGCCCTGTGGCTCTACCCCGGCCGCTCCGACGGAGGTCTCTCGGGTCGCGTCCAGGCCGGGACCGCCGGCTGGAACGGCATGGACGCCCTGGCTGGATACGGCGACTACACCGGCGACGGCAAGAACGACCTGCTCGCCAGGACCACCGCCGGCACCCTCTACCTCTATCCGGGAACGGGCGGCGTCACCGAGAACCAGATCCTGGGCGCCCGCGTCAGCGCGGGCACCGGCTGGGACGCCTACACCGCCCTGGTCTCGACCGGCGACAACAACGGGGACGGCAAGGCCGACCTGATCGCCCGCGACTCCGCCGGCGCGCTCTGGCTCTTTAAGGGCACCGGCGTCGCCTCGGCGCCCTTCGCCGCCAAGGAGAAGATCGGCAACGCCGGCTGGAACGCCTTCAACGCCTTCTTCTGAGCGCACCCGTCCCTGTAACCAACGGCTGAAAGCTGACCATGATCACCACCACCTCTTCATCGCGCCGTGCCCGGCGCCCTCTTTTAGGACGGCTGCGCGCCACCGCCGCGGCCTTCACCTCCGCCGCCGTCGTGATCGCTGGCGTGCAGTTCGCGCCTCTGCCCGGCGCCGGCCCGTCGGCCGCCTACGCCGCCGAGTACGACCTCGCACATGCCGCGTCGGTGCGCGCGGCCCAGTGTCTGCTCAGCATCGTGCAACGCAAGGGCGGCCAGGACATGAAGGCCGTCGCCCGCGCCGGGCTGGGCGGCACGGACGACGTCCTGCTGCGCAACGCCGCCGAGGACTACTGGGCCGACCCTCCTACCCCCCTGCACACCGCCTTCGACCAGGACGAAGAGCGGATCGGCGCCAAGCTGGATGAACTCAACGACCGGCACTACGTCTGGGAGGAGTCGCTGGACGTCCCGCCCCCGGCGAGCTACACGGACGCCGACTTCCAGTGGATCAAGAACAAGGACAACCCGTTCAGCAAGGTCGGCCTGCTGCCCTGGATCTCCAACCAGTTCTGGCAGGACGAGGACGACTTCTACGCCGACCAGACGCCGCGGGCGGCCAAGGAGTCCGTGGACGCGGCCAAGCAGATCGCCGCCGAGCGTTATCCCGAGAACGGCGACGACTACGAGGGGTGGAAGGCGTGGGAGGACATGACCTTCATGCACCCCATGTACGCCGACGACGCGCGGGCCTTCCTGGAGCGCGGCGGCTTCCCGACCGGCGCGCCCGATCCGGACAGCATGGAGTTCCGGGTCGACGTCGAGAACCTCAAGGCCCGCTACGCCTCCTGCACCACCGCCAACCCGCTGGACCCGCACGGGGTGCTGAAGGCCGAGTTCGCCACGGCGTCGGCGGAGTGGCAGCAGGAGGTCGACGGCCAGCGCGCCCAGCGTGACACCATCCTGAAGGAGGAGGCCGAGGCCGCGACCGACCTCCAGGTCGCCTCGCAGGCACTGGGGGAGGCGCTGGGCCAGTCGATCATCGCCAGCCGGCTGGCCGAGTGGCAGGCGTACTGGCTCAAGCAGTCGCCGGACGACCTGTCCTACCCGAGCGCGGCGCAGTTCGCCAAGGTCAAGAACGACATCGTCAAGGCCCAGGCCATGGCGCTGGGCCGGGTGTTCGTCGCCTCGAGGGCCGCCCAGTCGGCGCAGCGGCGCGCCGCCGCGGCCGTGACCGCCCAGCAGGCCGCGTACGCCATCGCCGACGCAGCCGGCCTGCCCCGAGGGCGCGGCCTGCTCTACGGGCAGCAGGCCGTCCAGGTCACCCGGGCTTCGGCCGCCGCCGCGCAGGCCGTTTCCAAGGCCACCGAGACCGCCTCCAACGCCACCCGCGCCTCGGCCGCCGACAGCAAGACGCTGATGGCGCTGGCCGAGACCCAGGCGCACGCCTCACGGGCGGAGTTCCGTCGGATGGCCGCCGAGGAGGCCGCCGCCCAGGCCAAGGCCGCCGCCGAGGGCGCCGCCACGCAGGCCGCCCTCGCCGCCGAGAACGCGACCAAGGCCAAGAACGCCCAGGCCAGGGCCGAGGCCGCCGAGCAGACGGCGAAGGCGGCCGCCGCCGACGCCCGCGCCAAGCGGGAGATCGCCGAGGCCGAGCGCGACAACGCCAAGGCGCAGAAGGAAATCGCCGCCCGGGAGCAGGCCAACGCCGCCGCCGCCGAACAGCGGGCCCAGTCCGAACGGCAGACCGCGGCCTCCAGGCTCGGCGACGCGCAGTCGGCCGGTGCCACCGCCGCGAGCAAGAAGGACGAGGCGGTCGAGGCCGAACGCAGGGCCACCACCGCGCGCAGCGACGCGCTCGCCGCGGAACGTAGGCGCGACATGCTGTCCGCGCAGGCCGCGGCGGCGGAGGCACAGGCCGCGGCGGACGAGGGAACGGACGCCGCTGACGCCTCCCGCGCCGCCGCGACCCGGGCACGGTCGGCCGCGACCGCCGCGACGACCGCCGCCACCAACGCCCGCGCCGCCGCCAACGAGGCCACCGCGGCCGCGTCCGCGGCTCGCGAGGCGGCCACGCGCGCCGAGGCGTCCGCGGCCCGCGCCCGGTCCGCCTCCGACGCGGCCCAGCGGGACGTGGCAATCACCAACGCGGCGGTCATGAAGGCCCACGCCGCGGCGGCCGACGCCATCAAGGCCTCGTGGGATGCCGCCATCAACGTCCGCGACGCCAAGGCCTACGCGGACACCGCCAAGGCCAACGCGGTCCGGGCCAGGGCCGACGCGGTCGTCGCACGCAAGGAGGCCGACGCCGCGCACGTCAGCGCGGTCAAGACCGCCGGGTTCGCCTACTCGACCGCGCAGGCGGCGATCGCCGCTCGTGACTCCGCGGCCCAGGTGATCAAGCCGGCCAACGACGCGATCGAGCTCGGCTCTCCGTACAAGGACACCGACGCCTCGGCGGGCCTGGCCGTGCTGACCGCCCAGTCGTCCAAGACGCTTGCCCAGCAGCAGGCCGCCGTCGCCCAGGCCAAGGCCGCCCAGGCGCAGAAGGCCGCGACAGAGGCCGCGGCGTTGGCGGACCAGGCCTCGGCCGACGCCAAGGCCGCCGCCACCGCGGCGTCCCAGGCGGCGGGCTCCGCGGCCCAGGCGGTGGCCTCGCTCGCCAAGGCCCAAGCCTCGGCCGCAGAGGCGAAGGCGGCGGCCAAGGCGGCGGTGGAGGCGGAATCCAACACCGTCGAGTACGACCGCCAGGCCACGGCCGACGCGGCGGCGGCCGCATCGGCCGCCGACGCCGCCGACGAGTACGCGGGCGACGCCCGTGACTCGGCCGACGAGGCCGAGCGGGACGCCGCCTCCGCCCGCGAGGCCGCCGGTGCAGCAGAGAGCGACGCGGCCAAGGCCCGCGACGTTGCCACCCAGGCCGAGGCGGACGCGACCGCCGCCGAGACCGCGGCCGCCAACGCCCGGCAGGCGGCCAAGGACGCCCAGGACGCCGCCACTCGCGCCGAGGCCGCTCAGGAAGCCGCCGACCTGAACGACCAGGTGGCGTCCCACTCGAACGTCCTGACGTACTTCGTGTTCAACGACAAGGGCTACATCGAGCCGCTCAGCGATTGTGTGGGCACCGGCGGGTGTGACATCAGGCTGCGCGTGCATCTCGAAGGCACGATCTACTACTTCGTGCTGTCGGACTGCCAGTACTCCTCGGACGACTCCTGTACCGGTTCGTACTTCCCGCTGGGCAGCGAGCCATTCACGTCCGAGTACGAGACGACCCGGCACTTCACCCAGCAGGAGCTGATGGCCGGTGCGCTGCGGAACCTGCTCAAGATCATCACGCACGACTTCACCGAGTGCGCCAAGGGCGAAGTCCTCAACTGCGCGATGGCGGCGACAATCTTCATCCCACCGGAGAAGATCGCCGAGTTCGCCCGGAAGATCGTTGCGCTCGAGACGGCGATGCGCACCGGTCTCGGTCTCGACGCCGCCGTCGACGCGCTGAGGACGGCGGTCGCCGCCGGCAAGGTCGTGCCACAAGCGCTGGCGACGACGGTCGCCCGCCTGGAGGCCGTCACCGGGATGAAGGCCACCGGCACCGCGAGCGAGCAAGTGGCCAAACTGGCGCACGCCTTCGACCTGGGCTTCGATGCCGGGCGCGGTTTCCGGGCCGACGAGGCGGCGTCCGCCACGCTGTTCGAAGCGCAGTCGAGTGTCAGGCTCAGCCGTTACACGCCGCCCAAACCCGTGCCCGGCCAGCCGACCCCGCCCAACCCTGACTGGATCGGTTCCAACGGCCTGACGTATGACGCCATGGGGCGCAACCTTACGCCGGAGCGCTTCGCCGAGCACTGGGCGGGCAACGGCGGAGACCTGAAGGCAACCATCGCCAAGCATGTCGGCAAGGCCGATGTGACGATCTTCGACGTGTCGAAACTGGGGGCCTCCGAGCTCGCTACGCTCAGGGGCTATTACCAGGAGATGGGCTGGTCCAGCAAGGTCTCCTTCGTCGGTGTCCGCTGAGGGGTGGTGCGCATGAGCAGGGACATCAGCGTTTCGCCGGAGTACGTCTGGCCCGCGTCCACGGGCCTGGCCTCGTGGGTCGTGGGGTATCTCAAGGAACGGATCCCCGACGAGCCCGTCTGGTCGTACGCCGACCAGGCCGATTTCGAGGAGTTGCACAACTTCCGCGTGTACGACCTCCCGGAGCCCGGCCGCCACGCGGTGCTGGGGGTCCTGGCCGAGGAGGTTCCGGCGGCCTACGGCGCGTGGGCGCGCGAGCGTGGACCGCAGTACGAGCCGCACGTCACCGGCGAGGTCCATCATCTGGAGATCCTGGCCATGATGGCCGTCGAGGTGCTGCGGGAGCTGGACGAGAGGAGCGCGGAGTGAATCTCTACAGCGTTTCCCTCTCGCCCGAATACAGCTGGCTGATGTACGCCGGCTCGGAGCCCATGTTCGGCCTGATGGTGACGGTCCTCCGCGAAGGGGTGCCGGGGCTCGGGGACCTCACCGTCGTGCCCCGGCACGACGGTCCCGGCGGGGCAGGCCTCCACCTCGATCTGCTGACGTTGCCGCCCGGCCAGTACCGGGCGGCGCTCAGGGTGCTCGCCGACCAGGCGGTACCGAGGGCGCGGGAGGCGCTCTACGGAGGCGAGTTGTCGTCCGCCTACGAGAAGTACGGCGGGTCGGCCGACGGCCGGATCGAGGCGCTGGGCGACATGAAGACCGTGGCGCTGATCGCCAGGAACGTGCTGGCTCGTACGGCCGGGGAGGTGGCGAGATCCGTCGGCGGAAAGGGAGCCACCTGAACCGAGGCCCGCTGCCGTCCTCGTCGCATGAGGGCGGCCACCGGGCCGGCCGTCCACGGTGAGGGGCCGGGCACCCCCGCCAGGTCAGCCTTCCAGGGCGAGGGCCAGGCGGCGGGCCAGGCCGGTGTTGCGCCGGTGGCCGATCCGGTGGACGGCCAGCTCCAGCGCCTCCCGCTGGCCCACCAGCACCACCCACGCCTTCGCCCTGGTCACCAGCGTGTAGAGGAGCTTGCGGCGCAGCATGATCCCGCCCGACTCGGCCACGACGGGCGCCACCACGAACGGGTATTCGCTGCCCTGCGACCGGTGCACGCTGATCGCGTAGGCGTGGGTCAGGTCGTCGAGCTCGTCGAAGCCGAAGCGCACCCGCTCACCGTCGTCGGTCAGGATCTCGATCGTGCGCTCCTCCTGAACGACCGCCGTCACCGTGGCGGTCTCGCCGTTGAAGACGCCCTTGTCGTAGTTGTTGCGGATCGGCATGACCCGGTCGCCCACCCGGAACACCGACGCGCCCGACCAGTGCTCCGGCTTGTCGTCGGCGGCCGGGTTGAGCTGGTCCTGGATCAGGCGGCCGAGCGCGGTGGCGCCCGTCTCGCCCTTGCGCATCGGGCACAGCACCTGCACCTGGTCGGGCTCGACGTTCTGCTTGCGCGGGATCGCCACCATCGCCAGATGGGCCACCCGCCGCGCCACCTGGGCGGGGTCGTCGAGCTCCTCGAACCAGAACCCGCCGCCGGCCGTCCTGACCGGGAGCCGGCCGGCGCGGATGCGGTGGGCGGCGTCGATGATGCCGCTGCCGCCCGCCTGCCGGAAGACGTGGGTGAGCTGGACCCGCGGGACCGCCTCCACGCGCAGCAGGTCGGCGAGCACGTCGCCGGGCCCGATGCTGGGCAGCTGGTCGCCGTCGCCGATGAGCAGCAGATGGCTCCCGGACGGCACCGCGGCGGTCAGCCGGGTGGCCAGGTGGAGGTCGAGCATGGACGCCTCGTCCACCACGATCAGGTCGGCCTGCGACGGCGTCTCGTCGAACAGCGTCTCCGGGTCGGGATCGGGCTGGCGGGCGAGCATCCGGTGGATGGTCATCGCCGGCAGCCCGGTCAGCTCCGACAGGCGCTTGGCCGCCTTGCCCGTGGGCGCGGTGAGCGTGACCGTGCCGCCCGCGGCCCTGACCGTGGTCGCGATGGCCTTCACCGTGTGGCTCTTGCCGCACCCGGGACCGCCCGTGATGATGGAGACGGTGCTGGTCAGGGCCATGTTGACGGCGGCCTGCTGGTCCTCGTGGAGCCCGGGGTCGTCGGGGAAGGCGCGCAGGGGGAGCGTCGAGCGGGCCCGCATGAGCCGGGCGATCTGCTCGGTCAGCGCCGCCTCCCGGCCGTGCACGTGCTTGGCGTACGCCACCGCCTGGCCCGGCTGGCCCGGCGCGGCCTCCACGACCACCCGGCGGTCGGCCACGAGCGCGTCGATCATCGGGCGCACCAGCTCCTGGTCCTGCTCGATCAGCTCCGCCGTCTCCCGCACCAGCGCGGGCACCGGCACGAAGCAGTGGCCGTCGCGGCTGCCCGCCGCCTCCAGCCGGTCGAGCAGCGCCGCCTTGACCCGCTGCGGGCTGCGCTCGGGCACCCCCGACTGCAGCGCGATCTTGTCGGCGATCCGGAACGCGATCCCCCGCACCCGCCCGATCAGCCGGTACGGGTCCGTGGCCAGCACCTCGTCGGCGTCCTGTCCGAACACCTGGTAGATCTTGGCCGCCAGCAGCGGGCTGACCCCGAGCCCCTGCAGCGTCACCATCAGCGCGGCGATCGCCTTCTGCTCCTGCCACGCCTGGACGATCTGCCCCTGCCGCAGCGGCCCGATGTTGACGACCTCGGTGAGCCGCTCGGGCTCGCTGTCGATCACCTTGAGCGTGGCCTCGCCGAAGTGGTCGACGATCGCGTACGCCAGGCGCGGCCCGATGCCCCTGATCAGCCCCGACCCCAGGTAGATCCGGATGGCCCGGACCGACGAGGGCACGATGCGCTCGCAGCCGCTGACCGCGAAGCGCCGCCCGTAGCGGGGATGGCGGCCCCACTCGCCGAAGATCCGCAGCGTCTCGCCGGGCTGCGCCCCCGCCAGCGCCCGCCCGGTGGCCACGAAGTCGGGCTCGCCGTCGGCGCTCATGCGCGCGACGGTGTATTCGTCCTCCCGGACGTAGACGAGCTGCTCGACCGACGCCTCCACACCGCAGATCCAACCACCTGGCACCGACAAGGTCACATGGCGGTCGGGTATGTCGCCGGTTCGGCGTCGCCCCACGGCTCGCCGTGCAGCGGGTGCAGCGCCCTGGTCTCGTCCAGCCAGATGAACGCGTCGTAGCGGCCGCCCACCACCGTGGGCACGTAGTTGCCCCTGAGCTCCCGCTCGGGGTGGTACACGACGCCGACCGCCCGGTGCCCCATCGGCTCGTCGTACCAGGCGGGCCTGGACCACTTGGGCGGGACCACGAACAGCACCTCGGGCTCGACGACGGCCTCGTGCAGCAGCGCCTCCAGCGACGCGGGCCGCGCCGGCGGCACCCGCATGACGTGGTGCTGCGAGCCCCAGGCGGTCGCGGCCACCACGGACCCGCGATGGGTGCCGAACCCCACCAGCACCGCGTCGTCACCGTACCGCTCCCGGGCCAGCTGCCCGAGGTTGGTCATGCCCGCGGCGGCCATGTCCGTGGCGCGGGCGTCGCCCACGTGGGTGTTGTGCGCCCACACCACGCCTTTGGCGTCGGAGAAGTCCGCGAGCCGGGCCATGGTGTCGGCCATGTGGACGTCCCTGACGTTCCAGGACTCGGGGCCGCCGCGCATCATGGAGCGGTAGTAGCGCTCGGCCCCGGCCACGACCTCGGCGTTCTGGCGCGCGCTGAAGCCCTGCTCGTCGCCGGGCGCCGCGCGGACCACGGTCTGGAGCAGCCGCACGACCTCGTCCTCGCAGCCCTCCGGGACCAGCCGGGTGGCCAGGCCGTACTGCTGCGGGTCGTGGCCGTAGGACTCGAAGCAGTACAACGCGTCGATGACCGGCTCCATCTCGTGCGGCAGCCGGGCGGCGGCGTAGCGGCGCACGGCGCGCAGCGAGTCCCACAGGCTGTAGACATCCAGGCCGTGGAAGCCGCAGCGCTCCTCGCGCGGCAGCGCGGCGTTGTAGCGCCGCAGCCACCGGCAGAACTGCACGACCTCCTCGTTGGCCCACATGAACGTCGGCCAGCGCTCGAACGTGTAGAGGGCCTCGAAGGGATCGGTGTCGCCGGTCACGGCCCGATGCACCCGTTCGCAGTCGGGCCAGTCGCCCTCGACCCCGACGAAACCGAATCCCTTCTCGGCGATCAGCCGGCGGGTCAGCTCCGCCCGCCAGGTGTAGAAGTCATGCGTCCCGTGGCTGGCCTCGCCGATCAGCACGAACCTCGCCTCGCCCACGCGTTCCATCAGCGGGTCGAGGTCCCCCGGGCCGGTCAGCGGCAGCGCCGAGCGGCGTACCTCGTCGAGAACCGTCATTCGTCCTCCTCCGCGAGCACGCGCAGACATTCGCGGGCCAGCTGGAGCTCCTCGCGCACCTGCACCACCATGACGGGGACGGCCGCGTCGTACGCGCTGACCGACCCGTCGTCGTGGCGGTTGCCGAGCGAGGGAGGCTCGATGCCGAGCAGCCCGAGGCGGGCGCAGACGGCCTCGCGCACCTCGGGCTGGTCCCAGCCGATCTCCCCGGTGAACACCAGCGCGTCGATCCGCCGCAGCGAGGTGGCCGCGGCGGCGATCTCCCTGGCCACCCGGTGGCTGAACACCTCCAGCGCCAGCTCCGCGGCCGAGTCGCCCTCCCGCGCGGCCGCCACCAGCTCACGCGTGTCCCCCGAGAAGCCGCCCGAGAGCCCCAGCAGGCCGGAGCGGCGCTCCAGCCCCTCGCTCAGCTCATCCACCGTGAGCTGGCCCGGCCCCAGCAGCCACATCAGCATCCCGGGATCCACGCTGCCCGAGCGCCGGGACATGGGCAGCCCCTCCAGCGGGGTGAAGCCCATCGAGGTGTCCAGGCTGCGCCCGCCCGACACCGCGCACACCGAGCAGCCGCCGCCCAGGTGCGTCAGCACGAGGTCCAGCTCCGCCGGCGGCCGGCCGAGCAGCTCGGCCGCCCGGTCGGCCGCCCACGCGTACGACAGGCCGTGGAAGCCGTAGCGGCGCAGCCCGTACTTCTCCCGCCAGGACAGCGGCAGCGCGTAGACCGCGGCCTCCTCCGGCAGGCCGGCGTGGAAGGCGGTGTCCGGGCAGAGCACGTGCGGCAGGGCCGGCAGCTCCGCGCGGGCCGCGTCCAGCAGGGCCAGCGCCGGCGGCAGGTGCAGCGGCGCCAGGCTCGTCAGGCCCCGCAGCCCCTCGGCCGTCTCGTCGTCGGCCACGGTCGGGGTGCGGACGAGATCGCCGCCATGCACGAGGCGGTGCGCCACGGCGCGGATGTCGCGCCCGAAGTGCCCGCCGAGGAACGACGACAGCTCGCTCCTGGCCGAGCCGGGGTCGACGGCGCGCTCGGTGCGCACGCTGTCCAGCACGCAACCGCCCTCCACCAGGTCCAGGCGGAGGCTCGACGACCCGGCGTTGACAGTGAGTATCGCCGCCGACTCCGTCACCTGCTCGTCGATCGACACGCCCATGCCCGCTCGGCTACCCCTCATCCCAGGCGCAAAACGGACACCGCGCTTTACCGCCCTCAGAGATTGCCTCGTCTGGAGGTCGGGTAGTCGTGCGCCATGGACATCACCCTGAAGGTGAACGGATCGTCACATTCTGTGCACGTAGACCCTCGGATGTCGCTGCTCGACCTGCTCCGGGAACGGCTGGGGCTGATCGGCGCCAAGAAGGGCTGCGACCACGGCCAGTGCGGGGCCTGCACGGTGCTGATCGACGGGCGGCGGGCCAACTCCTGCCTGGCGCTGGCGGTGGCGATGGACGGCTCGGAGATCGTCACCGTCGAGGGGCTGATGGAGGGTGACGAGCTGCATCCGCTGCAGGCCGCGTTCATCGAGCACGACGCCTTCCAGTGCGGCTACTGCACGCCGGGGCAGCTCTGCTCGGCGGTGGGGATGCTGGGCGAGCAGGGCCCGAGCGCGATCACCGGCGATCTCCGCGAGGACCCCGGCCTGACGCCGGAGGAGATCAGGGAGCGCATGAGCGGCAACCTGTGCCGCTGCGGCGCCTACGTCAACATCGTCAGCGCCATCGCCGAGGTCGCGCCGTGAAACTCTTCGAATACACCAGGGCGGGCAGCGCGGCGGACGCGGTGCGCAGGTTCGGGCCGGGCGCCATGTACCTGGGCGGCGGCACCAATCTGGTGGACCTTATGCGGCTGGGCGTGGCCGAGCCGGACCGCCTGGTGGACGTCGGCAAGCTGCCGCTCGACGCCATCGAGCAGACCGGCGACCGGCTCCGCGTCGGCGCCGCCGTGCGCAACAGCGATCTGGCGCTCCACCCCCTGGTGCGATCCCGCTACCCGATGCTGGCCCGGGCGGTGCTGTCCGGCGCCTCCGGCCAGGTGCGCAACATGGCGACGGTGGCCGGCAACCTGCTGCAGCGCACCCGCTGCCCGTACTTCCAGGACGTGACCCGGCCGTGCAACAAGCGCCAGCCCGGCTCCGGCTGCCCGGCCATCGAGGGCGACCACACGAACCTGGCGATCCTCGGCACCTCGCACGCCTGCGTGGCCACCCATCCGTCGGACATGGCGGTCGCGCTGGTCGCGCTGGAGGCCGAGGTGCACGTCACCGGCCAGGGCGGTGACAAGATCGTCCCGATGCCGGGGCTGCACCGGCTGCCGGGCGACGCGCCCGAGCGGGACACCGTGCTGGAGCCGGGTGACCTGATCACCGCCGTGGAGCTGCCCGCGCCGCCGCCGGGCGCCTCGCTCTACCGCAAGGTACGCGAGCGGGCGTCGTTCGCCTTCGCGCTCGTGTCCATCGCCGCCGTGCTCGACGTCCGCGACGGCACCGTCACCGGCTGCCGCATCGCGCTCGGCGGCGTGGCCCACGCGCCGTGGCGGGCCGAACGCGCCGAGCAGGTCCTCGTCGGCGGCCCGGCGACCGGTGAGGCGTTCCGCACCGCCGCCGAGGCCGAGCTGGAACAGGCCCGTCCGCTCCCGCGCAACGACTTCAAGGTGCCGCTGACCCGCAATCTGATCGTCCGCACGCTTGAGGAGCTGACGCCGTGAACCGCGTCGAGGGCCGCGTCAAAGTCGCCGGGCTGGCCACGTACGCCGCCGAATACCCGGTCGAGGGGGTCACCTACGCCTATCCCGTGCAGTCGCGGATCGCCAAGGGCCGCATCCGGCGCATCGACGTCCGTGACGCACTCGCCATGCCCGGCGTGCTGGCCGTGCTGTCCAGCGAGGACCCGCCCCGGTTGGGCCCGGCCGCCGAGGGCGAGCTGGCGCTGTTCCAGAGCAGGGAGGTCGCCTATCGCGGCCAGTTCGTGGCGGCCGCCGTGGCCGACACCTACGAGAACGCCCGCGCCGCCGCCGACGCGATCGTCGTCGAGTACGAGCAGGACATCCACGACGTGGCCCTGCGCGCCGACCACCCCAACCTGTACCAGCCGGAGACCGTCAACCCCGGCTTCCCGTCCGACACCGTGAAGGGCGATGTCGAAGCCGGGCTCAACGCGGCCGAGACCGTCATCGACGTGACCTACACGACCCCTGTCCTGCACAACAACCCGATGGAGCCGCACGCCGCCCTGGCGCTGTGGGACGGCGAGGGCAGGCTGCTGGTGTACGACACCACGCAGGGCACGTCCGCGAGCCGCGACCTCATCGCCCGGACCCTCGGCCTGCCCGGTGAGCAGGTGCGGGTGGTGTCCCGGCACGTCGGCGGCGGCTTCGGCTCGAAAGGCACCTCCAGGCCCCAGGCCGTGCTGGCCGCCCTGGCCGCCAGGGCCGTCGGCCGGCCCGTCAAGATCGTGCTGACCAGGCAGCAGATGTTCGACGTCACCGGCTACCGCACGCCCACGATCCAGCGGCTGCGGCTCGGCGCGGACGCCGACGGCCGGCTCACGGCGCTGGAGCACGTGGCCTACGAGCAGAGCTCGACGCTGGTGGAGTTCGCCGAGCAGACCGCGACCCCGACCCGCGTCATGTACGCCACGCCCGCGCTGCGCACGGCCCACCGGCTCGTCCGGCTGGACGTCGCCACCCCGTCGTGGATGCGCGCGCCCGGCGAGTGCCCCGGCATGTACGCGCTGGAGTCCGCCATGGACGAGCTGGCCTGCGCCGCCGGCATCGACCCGATCGAGCTGCGCGTCCGCAACGAGCCGGAGACGGAGCCGGACAGCGGCCTGCCGTTCAGCTCCCGCAACCTGGTCGCCTGCCTGCGCGAGGGCGCCCGCCGCTTCGGCTGGGACCGGCGCGACCCCGAGCCGGGGCGCCACCGGGAGGGCGAGTGGCTGGTCGGCACCGGCGTGGCCGCCTCCACCTACCCGGCCAGGCGCAGCCCGTCGAAGGCCGTCGTCACCATGCGGGAGGGCGACTTCCTCGTCCAGGTGGCCGCCGCCGACATCGGCACGGGCGCGCGTACCGCGCTGACCGGGATCGCGGCCGGCGTGCTGGGCGTCGCACCCGACCGGGTGCACGTCGAGCTGGGCGACAGCGACCTGCCGGACGCCCCGCTCGCGGGCGGCTCCATGGGCACGGCCTCGTGGGGTTCGGCGGTCGTGCGCGCCTGCGAGCACCTCAAGGTGAACGGCACGGTGGGCCGCGCCGACACCACCGAGGAGGTCGCGCGGGACGCGGAGCTGGCCAGGTACGCGTTCGGCGCCCAGTTCGCCGAGGTGCGGGTCAACTCCGTGACGGGCGAGCTACGGGTGTCGCGCCTGCTCGGCGTCTTCGCCGCGGGGCACATCCTGGACGCCGAGCTGGCCAGGTCGCAGTTCATCGGGGGCATGACGATGGGCATGGGAATGGCGTTGATGGAGGAGACGTACACCGACGAGGAGTTCGGCGGCTTCCTCCGGCGCGACCTGGCCCAGTACCACGTGCCCGCCTGCGCCGACGTGGAGCGGATCGAGGCGGTCTGGCTGGAGGAGGAGGACGACGACCTCAACCCCATGGGCAGCAAGGGCATCGGCGAGATCGGCATCGTCGGCACTGCCGCCGCCGTCGGCAACGCCGTGCACCACGCCATCGGCCACCGGGTGCGCGATCTGCCCATCACCCCGGCCAAGATCCTTCGGGCGATGTTTTAGCGCGCTCCGTCAAGGAAGGAGAAGTCTCTCGTTGGTGAGGCGGGAGGCGGCGTGAAGAACGAGTCGGAGCAGGAGCGCGCGGACCGGAACTTCGTGGAGCTCTTACAGGGCGCGCGCGTGGCGGTGACCGGGGTGCAGGTGCTGTTCGCGTTCCTGCTCACCGTGCCCTTCTCGGCCGGTTTCGGCAAGCTGGACCAGCCCGACCGGTGGCTGTTCTACCTGGCGCTGGTCAGCGCGGCGGTCGCGTCCATCTGCTACATCGCGCCGACCGCCCAGCACCGCGTGCTGTTCCGGCAGGGGCGCAAGGAGACCCTGGTACGGCGCTCCAACCTCTACGGCATCGTCGGCGCGCTCGCGCTGGCCGTGTCCATGGCGACGGCCACCATGCTCGTGATCGACTACCTGTTCGGCCCCGCGCTGGGCTGGACCACCGGCGGGATCCTGGCCGCGCTGGCCCTGTGGACCTGGTTCGGCCAGGCGGCGCTCAACCGCTCGGACGATCAGTCCTCCGACGGGAGCTCGGTGTCGTCGTCCGCGCGCTCGCGCGAGTAGGCGCCCCGCCCCACCATGTACGCCGCGACCGACACGGTGATCACCTGGGAGATGCCCGCCAGCAGCAGCGGCCCGGCGTTCGCCCAGGTGGGCCGGTGCAGCCACATGGCCAGCAGCACCAGCAGCACGCCGAGCACCTGCGGTTTGGTGCCCGCGTGCATGCGGTCCAGCGTGGTGCGGAACCGGACGAGCCCGGCCCCGGCCGACAGCGCCAGCGTCGCGCCCAGCAGCAGGCAGGCCGCCGCCGCGATGTCGAGCCACGTGTCGAGCCGGCTCATCGGGACCTCCCCGAGAAGAAGCGGGCCAGCGACACGGACCCGACGAACCCCAGCAGCGACAGCACCAGCAGGATCGGCAGGTCCGAATAGTCGTCCCTGACCACGGCGAACGCCCCGACGCCGCACATGCACAGCGACGTCATCACGTCGACCGCGACCGCCCGGTCCAGCATCGTCGGACCGCGCGCCACCCGGTAGAGCGTGGCCGCCGCCGCGCATCCGAGCAGCCCCAGCGTCACGAGGTACACCACGGTCACGGCAGCTCCTCCCGGTCCCGCCGGGTGCCGAACGCCGCCACGATGCGCGACTCCAGCCCGGCCACGTCCGCCCGCACCGCCTCGGCGACGTCTCCCGGACGCCCCAGCACGTGCAGGTCCAGCTCGCGCTCCTCGGGGTAGGCCGCCACGACGAGGCTGCCGGGCACGGTCGACAGCGCGACCATGATCATCACGGTCATGGACTCCGACGACGTGCGCAGCCGTACCCGGACGATCTGGGTGGGCGGCACGCCGGGCCGCACCACCCAGACCACCACCCGCACGGTCGAGACCACCAGGTCCCGGCCGAACCAGAGCAGGAAGTCCACCAGCGCGACCGGATGGACCCTGATGCCCGGGTCGAGAACGGGCAGCGGCAGCAGCCACGTCACCACCAGCGCGACCGCCAGGCCGCCCAGCACGTTGCCGGCCGAAAGCTCGCCCCACAACGTCACCCACACCACCGCCAGCCAGGCGATCAGCGCCAGCCGCGGCTTCACGGCCGCCCTCCGAGCACGGCCGTGACGTACGGCTCGCGGGCCATCAGCTCGGCGGCGGCCCGGTGCGTGAACGCCGACAGCGGCCCGGCCAGCACCGTGAACGACAGCCCCATCGCGACCAGCGCCGCCACCGCCGCCGTCAGCGCCCCCGGGACGGCCGTCGTGGTGACGGTCGGGTCCTCGCCGGTGTACTCCTCGCTCTCCACGACCGTGCCCGCCCGCACGGCCCGCGGGCCGCGCCAGAACGCCTTGCTCCACGTCTGGGCCACGGCGTACAGGGTGAGCAGGCTCGTCACCAGGCCCCCGGCCACGAGGGCGACGGGCAGCGGGCGGCCGTCGGCCAGGCCCGCCTGCACCAGCATCAGCTTGCCGAGGAAGCCGGACATGGGCGGGATGCCCGACAGGTTCATGGCGGGCACGAAGAACAGCACGGCCAGCAGCGGCGCGGTGGTCATCAGGCCGCCGAGCCCGTTCACCGAGGTGGTGCCGGTGCGCCGCTCCACCAGCCCGGTCACCAGGAACAGGGTCGTCTGCACGGTGATGTGGTGCACCACGTAGAAGATCGCCCCGGCCAGCCCGGCCACCGTGGACAGGCCGACGCCGAACACCATGTAGCCGATGTGGCTGACCAGCGTGAACGAGAGCATGCGCTTGAGGTCGGTCTGCGCGACCGCGCCCAGCACGCCCGTCAGCATCGTGGCCAGCGCCACCCACATGAGCAGCGTCGACACCGGCCCGCCGGGGAACAGCAGCGCCTCCAGACGGATGATCGAGTAGACGCCGACCTTGGTCAGCAGGCCGGCGAACACGGCCGTGGCCGGGGCGGGCGCGGTGGGATAGGAGTCCGGCAGCCAGGCCGACATGGGGAAGATCGCCGCCTTGATGCCGAACGCCAGCAGCAGCGTCAGCTCCACCAGCAGCGCCACCTGCACGGGCAACGTGGCGAACCGCTCGGCGAGCTGCGCCATCGACAGCGTCCCGGTGGCCGCGTACGTGACTCCCAGCGCGATCAGGAACAACATCGACGAGGCCAGGGCCATCAGCGTGTACGTGGCGCCCGCCCGGATCCTGGACTCGGTGCCGCCGAAGGTGAGCAGCACGTACGAGCCGCTCAGCAGCAGCTCGAACGCCACGTACAGGTTGAACAGGTCACCCGACAGGAACGCGTCCGCCACCCCGGCCACCATGACCAGGAACGCCGGATGGAAGATCGCCATGGGGGCGTCGTGCTCCTGCGCGGCGTAGGCGTTGGCGACCGAGTACACCATGACGCAGAACGTCACCGCCGACGACACCAGCAGCACCAGCGTGGACAGGCGGTCGGCCACCAGGCAGATGCCGACGGGCGCCGGCCAGCCGCCCAGCTCGGTGACCAGCGGGCCGCGGGTGTCGGCGGCGACCAGCAGCAGCGCCGAGACGACGACCGAGATGGCGAGCGTGACCAGGCTGATGAGCGACTGCAGCCGGCGCAGCCGCCCCCCGATCGCCAGCTTCACGCCGGCGGCCAGGAGCGGCAGCAGTACGGGCACGCAGATCAGCCTCTCCACCGGGATCAGCCCTCGCCTTCCGGCTCGGGCACGCGGCTCTCCACGGTCAGACCTCGCCTTCCGGTCCGGGCACGCGGCTCCTCATGGTCAGTCCTCGCCTTCCAGCTCGGGGTCCTGCGCGAGGGCCTGGCGCTCCCGCTCCTCCCTGATGGCCGCCCGCATCTGCCTGCGCGCCTCCCGCTGCCGTGCCTTGAGCTTTCTCCGCATCGTCCGCTCCCTGGCCGCCTGCTCCTCCCGCCCCCGCGTGTGCTGCTCGCGCAGCTGCTCGATGCGCTCGGCGTTGTCCAGGGCGGCCGCGTCCTCGCGCCGCCCCGCCTCCTCGAAGCGCAGGTGCACCTCCTCCTCGGTCAGCCCCTCCTGCCGCCGCTCGTGCATCCACCGTTCGAGCTCGTCGTGCACCCTGGAGATGCGCTGCTCCAGGTCGGCCTCCTGCAGCCGCTCGCGCTCGGCCTGCTCGGCCGCGAGCTTGGCCAGCTCGGCGCGCTGTTCGGCGACCAGCCGCCGGTAGGCGTCCCGCCGGGCGCGCACGGCGTCGCTCAGCTCGCCGCGCCGGGCGCGCAGCCGTACGCGGCGGTCCTCGGTGTCGTCCTGGACCTCGTCGCTCCCGGACAGCTGCCACGACCGGTGCGCCAGAGCCAGCAGGAACGCCGTCACCCCCAGGGTGATCACGATCGCGGTGAGCACCATGGCCTGCGGCAGCGGGTCGGCCCGCCCGCGGACGTCCACGAAGGGCGGGCCGCCCGGGTCGCCGCCCGCGGTGACGATCAGCAGGTTGATGCCGTTGCCCAGGAGGACGACGCCGGCCAGCACCCGTACCAGGCTCCGCTCCAGCAGGAGCGTGACCCCGGTGGCGACCATCGCGAAGCAGGCCAGGAAGGGCAGCAGGGTGACGGTCACATGCTCTCCTGCCGGTCCAGCTCGGCGCCGAGGGAGCGCAGGATGTCCTGGACCATGCCGACGACGGACACGTACACGCCGAGGTCGAACAGCAGCCCCGTGGACACGTGCAGGTGCCCGGCCAGGGGCACGCTCACGTCCACGGTCAGCAGGTCGAGCGCCGCCCGCCCGAACACCAGCCCGATCAGCGCCGTGCCCGCCGACAGCGTGAGCCCGGCGCCCATGAGCACCCCGGCGTGCACCGGGAGAGCGGCGGCCAGCTCGTTCCGCCCGCCCGCCAGGTAGCGCACGGTGATCGCCAGCCCGGCCACGATGCCGCCGGCGAACCCGCCGCCGACCTCGCTGTGCCCGATGAACAGCAGGAACACCGAGAGCACCAGGACCGTGTGGAACGTCAGCCGGGCCACCACCTCGAACGCCAGCGCCCGCTGCCCGCGCGGCAGCGTGGCCGACAGCCAGCGGGTGCGCTCGGCGGGCGGCCCCGCGACCGGCTCGATGTGGTACGACCTGCGCCGCAGGAACACCAGGCTCGTCACGCCCAGGGTCAGCACGACGAGCACCGTGCTCTCGCCCATGGTGTCCCAGGCGCGCAGGTCGACGATGAGGGCGCTGACGATGTTCCTGGCGCCGGCCTGCCCGGCGGCCGCCTCCAGGTGCGCGCCGACCGGCTCGGCGGTCCGCGCGCCCATCGCCAGCATGCCCGCGCCCGTGACCACCACCCCCACGGCCAGCCCGAGCGCCATCCTGAACGGGAACGGCAGCCGCCCCCTGACCGGGCCGAGCGGCAGCCGCCGCAGCACCAGCGCGAACATGACCAGGCTCACCGTCTCGGCCAGGAACTGGGTGAGCGCCAGGTCGGGCGAGCCGTGCGCCAGGAACAGCAGCGCCGTGCCGTACCCGGTGAGGCCGACGACCAGGGCCAGCAGGATGAACGCGCGGGCGAACAGCGCCAGCACGGCCGCCGCCACCGTCAGGACGACGACGACGGGCTGCTCGGGGCGCTGCCAGAGGACGACGGGCACGCCGAGGTGGGGCGGGCCGCCGGAGGCGAGGGAGAACACGCCGACGCCGACCGCGGCCAGCAGGGTGAGCGTCAGGTAGTCGGGTACGGACCCGCGCTGGATGAAGCCGGTGAGCTGGATGGCGAAGCGGTCGAGCCGCTGCACGAGCGCCCAGAAGACCTGCCCGGAGTCGACCACGTGCAGCGCCGCCCCCGCCCTGGCCACCGGCTCCCTGGCCAGGAACAGCGCCACCCCGGCCGCCACCGACACCGCCGACAGCAGGAGCGGCAGGGTGAAGCCACCCCACGCCGCCAGATGGACGTCATGCCCCTTAATGCGAAATGTCCCGATATATCCAGAAAAGGCGGAGGCGAACCACCCGGCGAACGGCGTCAGGACCAGCCCGAGCAGCGACAGCAGCGCGGCAGGTCCCGTCATGGCCGCGGGCATGCGATGCGTCTGCCGCGCCGCCACCCCCGGCTTGTCGCAGAACGCGCCCCACAGGAACCGCAGCGTGTACGCCGCCGTCAACGCCGACCCGGCCACCACGCCCGCCAGCACGACCGGAGCGCCCATGAGTGCCTCCAGCGCGGCCTCCTTGCCCGCGAACCCCGCCAGCGGCGGCAGCCCCGCCATCGACGCCCCCGCCAGCACCGCGACCCCGCACACCCACGGCATCGACCGGCCGACCCCGCTCAGCTCGCGCAGGTCGCGGGTGCCCGCCGCGTGATCGACGATGCCCACCACCAGGAACAGCGCGGCCTTGAACAGCGCGTGCGCCAGCAGCATGCCCACGCCGGCCAGCGCCGCGCCCCCGTCGCCCGAGCCGAACAGCACCGTGAGGAAGCCGAGCTGGCCGACCGTGCCGTAGGCGAGCAGCCGCTTGAGATCCGTCTCGCGCAGCGCCCGCCACCCGCCCAGCACCATCGTGACCAGGCCGAGCGGCACCGCCACCGCCCGCCAGACCGCCAGGTCCCCGAGCGCGGGGCCGAGCCTGGCCAGCAGGTACACGCCGGCCTTCACCATGGCGGCCGCGTGCAGGTAGGCCGAGACGGGGGTGGGGGCGGCCATGGCGGCCGGCAGCCACATGCTGAACGGGAAGATCGCCGACTTCGACAGCGCGCCGGCCAGGATGAGGATGACGGCGACGGGGCCCGCGTGGGGCGGGTGCGCGACGATGTCCGAGACGCGGTACGTGCCCGCGGCCTGCCCGAGCAGGACGAACCCCGCCAGCATGGCCAGACCGCCGAACGTGGTGACCATCAGCGCCTTCATGGCGGCCTGCCTGCTCAGCCTGCTCTCGGGGTCGTACCCGATGAGCAGGTAGGAGAAGACGGTGGTCAGCTCCCAGAAGACGTACAGCAGGAGCAGGTCGTCGGCCGCCACCAGCCCCAGCATCGACCCGGCGAAGCCCGTCATGAAGCAGCCGTAGCGCCCGAGCCCCTTGTCGTCCCGGCTGAAGTAGCGGGAGCTGTAGATCATGACCAGTGCGCCCACGCCGGTGACCAGCGACATCATCAGCACGGCCAATGCGTCGGCGCGGAAGGACAGCTCCAGCCCCAGCACGGGCGCCCAGGCCGCGCTCTCCCGCGGGGGCAGCCACAGCAGCACGGCGAGGAAGGCGATGCCCGGGGGAAGGGCGAGCACGGCCAGGGACGTGCGCCTGACCAGCCAGGGAGCGCACACCGCCGCCACCGCGTGCAGGACCAGCAGCGACTCCATGGGCTCCTCGGGAGGGACTTTTCCGGCTACGTCCGCCAATCTCTCCCGGCATGGCACGCGCGCCCCGCAGGCGCGACCGTGGTTGACCCGAACGACACCAGTCCCACACCGTGGTGTGGGACTGGGGGAACAGGGGGCTTACGCCTTGGCGGAACAGGCTCCGGCCCGCGGCGGGACGACCGTGATCAGGTAGCGGTCGATCTGCTTCTCCACGCAGCTCGAACCGCCGCTGTACGCGGTGTGCCCGTCGGCGTCGTTGGTCAGCAGCACGCCCTTCGACAGCTGCGACGCTAGCGCCTTCGCCAGGCCGTACGGCGTGGCCGGGTCGCGGGTCGTGCCCACCACCACGATCGGCGGCGAGCCCTGGGCCCGCACCTTCTTGGCGAACCTGGTGCCCTTGACCGGCCAGTACGGGCAGCGCGACTCGGGGTGGTCGAGGCAGTTGATCGCCATGAGCGCCTCGTACCGGTTGTCGTAGCTGCCGTCGGCCCGCCGACCGTTGTAGTCGTCGGCGAGCAGCAGCAGCTTCGTGCCGTCGCCCTTGAACGCGTCCGCCAGCGCGACCCGCAGCGTCGGCCAGTAGGCCACCGCGTAGAGGGCGTTCATGACGCCGGTCCGCGCGACGGCCTCGCTGACCTGACGGCCGTCGTAGGTGTTGCGCAGCGGCGCCTGGTCGGCCCGCTTGTACAGCGCGTCCAGCCGCTTCCAGGCCGCGCTGACGGAGTGCTTCTTGAACGGGCAGTTCTTGGCCTTGAAGCAGTCGCGCATGAACGACTCGGTCGCCACCTGGAAGCCCTTGGCCTGTGACCGGGCGAACTCGATGCCGGTCTGGTTCGGGTTCTCGGCGCCGTCGAGCACCATGGCGCGGATCCTCGTGGGGAACAGGTCGGCGTACCTGGCGCCGAGGTAGGTGCCGTACGACCAGCCGAGGTACGTCAGCCGCCGCTCGGCCAGCGCGGCCCGCATCACGTCCATGTCCCTGGCGGCCTCGCCGGTGCCGACGTGCGCGAGGAGCTGCTTGCCCGCGTTCTTCGCGCAGGCGCCGGCGAACGCCTTGGCCCACTGCTTGGCCTGCTTGACCTCGGTGCGGTTGTCGGGCGTCGGGTCGGTGGCGAAGAGCGCGTCGAGGCCCAGCGTGCCGAGGCAGCGCACGGGAGCCGAGGCGCCCACGCCGCGCGGGTCGAAGCTGACCACGTCGAACCGCTGCCTGAGAGAAGGGGAAACCATGGTCTTGGCGGCCTTCAACGAATCGACGCCGGAGATGCCCGGGCCGCCGAAGTTGAGCACGATCGACCCGATCTTCTTTCCGGTGGCGCGCAACCGGACCAGGCTGATCTTGATCTGCCTGCCGCCGGGCTTCGAATAGTCGAGCGGGACCCGCAATTTCCCGCATTCATATCCGTTGCCACAGGAGGACCAGGCCACCCGCTGACCGTAATAAGCGTCGAGCCCGCCGGGCTCGGTCGCCCGCGCCGGCCCGGCGAGACCGGCGGCGGCGATCAAGCCTGCGATGGCGGGCGAAATGATGGTGATTAGACGTCGCATGAATAGAACGTGAATGTGAAAGCTTGCGGCGGCCTTTAAGGGCGCTGGAATAGATCGTCTGCAAGCGCGAATTCGGGGCTCGCCCATGCGCCGCCCTCGACAAGGTAATCGGACGGTAGTGCTCGGACGCCGAATCGCGCCGATCCCGCGTCAGGCGCGGGGACGTGTCGTACCGAACCCCGCCATCCCGGCCCCCGTTCCCCTGCGCGCGCCGTGCCCTCGGTGATCCTCGCGCAAACCGGGGTCGGGTCATGAGGGCTTCCCGCTACGGTTGCGCGCGTGGAAATCGTGCGGCGAGGGGAGCGGGGCGATGGCTGAGCCGCCACGGGTGCCGCCGGAGATGTTCCGGTTCGCCACCACCGACCGGGCAGACCTGAACACCGCGGTCCTCTACGCCTTCGGCGAGGCCGGCGAGCGGCTGGAGACGGCGCTCACCGTGGAGGCGGCGCGGGAGCGGCTGCGGGCGGTGGGCTGGTACGCGCCGGTCGGCGAGCAGGAGCTGACCGCGACGCTCAAGCAGCTCGCGGGGTGGGGGCTGCTCGACGTCATCTTCAACCACGCCGGGAGCTTCGCCACCGCCGAGGAGTACGAGCGCAAGAACCTGCAGTACTCGCTGACCAGGCGCGGCGAGGCGGCCTTCGCCGGCGTACGGCACGCGATGGCGGTGCTGGCCTCCGCCGGCGCGCTGCAGACCGCGGTGCTCGACGCCATCGCCGACCGGCTGGGGGAGCTGGAGTCGCTGCTGCGCGACCCGGACCCCGGGCGCAACCGGCGGATCTTCGCGAGCCTGCGGGAGCTCGAAGGCCACCTCGACGGGCTGCGCGACAACACCAGGCAGTTCAACGGCGAGCTGCAGCGGCTGCTGCGCGTCGAGGGGACCGACCTCACCACGTTCCACGAGGTCAAGGGGGCCACCGTGGCCTACCTGCAGGAGTTCGTGAGCAATCTGGAGCAGCGCGCCGACACCATCGCCGCGGCCCTGCGCGGGGTGGCCGGGCACGGGGTCGCCGTGCTGCACGCGCGGGCGCTCGACGGGGCCGACCTGCCGGAGGCGCCGGGCACGGATCACGTCACCCTGTGGCTGGCGGAGCGGGCAGCCAGATGGGAGGGCCTGTGCCGGTGGTTCGCGCCCGAGGACAGGCCGACCGACGGATCGGACGGCGGGCCGGACGACTGGGGGGAGCCGCGGATCCGCCGGCTCCATGACGTGGCGCGGCAGGCCATCGTGTCGCTGCTGCAGGTGCTCGACCGGATCACCGACTCCCGCCGACGCTCCTCCAGCGCCGCCGCCGACTTCCGTACGCTGGCCCGCTGGTTCGCCGGCGCCCCGAGCGAGGACGACGCCCACCGGCTGTGGGACGCGGCGTTCGGGCTGGGTCCCGCCCGGCACGCGCACCTGGGGCACGCGGACGCGGAGCTGATCCCGGCCGGTGTGCCGTGGCGGGAGGCCGAGCCCGTGGAGGTGTCGGCGCTGCTGCGCTCGCGCGGGCGCACCGAGCGGATGGGCCGCACGGGCAAGGTGCGCGACGTCATCGCCCTGCGGGCCGAGCGCCAGGAACGGGCAGGGAAGGAGCGGGCCGAACTGGAGGCCGCCTGGTCGGCGCTGGCCACCACCGGGGCGACCCGGCTGTCGCAGCTGGGGGAGCTCGACCACGACACCTTCGGACGCCTGCTCGACCTGCTCGGCAGGGCTTTGGCCGAGCGGCCCGACTCGACCGGGTTCCGGCGGGCCGTGACCTCGGACGGGCGGGTGGAGATCGTGCTGCGGGCCCCGGAGGACGGCGCGGTGGCGGTGCTGCGTACGTCGGACGGCTGGTTCCGCGGTCCTGACTACCTCATCGACGTGCGCTCCCTGGAGCTCGCCCGCGTGGGCGGCTCCCCCGCCTACCACGAGCAGGCGGCGGGCGCATGAGCAGCCTGGCCAACCAGCTCGTCAGAGCCGAGAAGGAGGAGATCGCGCGGGCGATCAGGACCCTGCTCGGCCGGCCGCTCGTGTCCCTGCACGACGACGCCGCCGCCTTCGACCTGATCAGGAAACGGCGGCAGCCGCTGATCCAGTGGTTCGACTACTTCTGCGGCTGGCGGCTCGTGGTGGAGCCGCGCCAGGGGTACGCCCGCCTCGTCAAGGTCAGATCCGAGGCGAGCGCCACCCGGCCCGCCCGGCGCCGCCGCACCACCAGGGCCCCGTTCGACCGCCGCCGCTACACGCTGCTCTGCCTCTGCGCCGCCGAGCTGCTCACCTCGCCGGTCACCACGATCGGCATGCTAGCCCAGCGCGTGGTCCAGGCCGCCGCCGTGGAGGCGGGGGTGCCCGCGTTCGACCCGGTCAGGAGCGAGGAGCGGGCCGCGTTCGTGGACGCGCTCAAACAGCTGGAGCACTACGGCGCGATCACGGCCATGGACGGCGCGACCGACTCCTACCTCGACGACGAGGACGCCAAGGTGCTCTACCGCGTCGACACCACCCGCGTGATCAGGCTCCTCGCCGCCCCGGTGCCCCCGTCCCGCATCGTCGCCGAGGGCGACGACCCGATGGGCCGGGTGCTCGGCACGCTCACCACCGAGCCCCGCTACGGCGGCGACGAGCCGACCGAGACCCAGCGCAACCTGTGGGCCAGGCACTCCCTCATGCGCCGCCTCCTCGACGAGCCCGTCGTCTACCGCGACGAGCTGACCCCCGAGCAGTCGGCCTACGCCGCCTCGCTCACCGGCCGCCGGATCATCCGCCGCGCCGCGGAGGAGGCCGGGTTCGTGCTGGAGGAACGGTCCGAGGGCTTCCTGCTCATCGACGCCGACGCCACCGCCACGGACACCAAGTTCCCCGACGACGGAAGCCACGCCAAGGTGGCCGCCCTGCTCCTGCTCGACCTGCTCGTCTCCGCCGGCCCCGTCCGGGCCGCCCGGGTCGACGCCGAGGCCACGGAGCTGCTGCGCCGCTTCCCGCAGTGGGCCAAGGCGTACCAGTCCGACGGCGGCGGGCCGCGGCTGGCCGCCGACGCGCTGGAGGTGCTCGAACTGTTCGGGCTGGCCCGCCGTACGGGTGACCGGGTCGCCGCTCTGCCTGCCGCGGCCCGCTACCGGGTCGATCGCGGCACGGCCGTCCAGGAGGATTCATGACAGTCACGGAGCTCACCGCCGCACTCACCACCGGCACGCGTGCCGCGCAGGGCATGGACGCCCGCTGGGTGCCCGTACGCGCGGGGATCATGAACGTGTGGCGCTACTACGACGAGGTGTTCGAGTTCCACCGGGGCAGGCTGCTGCTGCGCGGGCCCAACGGCAGCGGCAAGTCCAAGGTGCTGGAGCTGCTGCTCCCGTACGTGCTCGACGCCAGCCTCAAGCCGAGCAGGCTGTCCACGTTCGGCGGCACCGAGCGCACCATGCACTGGAACCTCATGGGCGACGGCGCCACCGGCACCACCCGGGTCGGCTACGTGTGGCTGGAGTTCCGGCACGCCGACGGGCGCTGGTTCACGTGCGGCGCCCGGCTCCAGGCCACCGTCCACACCAAGAACGTCACCGCCACATACTTCACGACCGAGGCCCGCGTCGACGCCCCCGACGGCATCCGGCTCGCCGGCGAAGGCGGCCAGCCCCTGACCAAGGCCCAGCTCGCCGAGGAGCTCGGCACGTCGGGCCAGGTCCACGAGTCCGCCGACGCCTACCGCGCCGTCGTGCGCCAGACGCTCTACCGGGCGCTCAACGAGCAGCGCTACGACTCGCTCCTCACCGCCCTGCGCCAGCTGCGCACCCCCAAGCTCTCCGAACGCCTCGACCCGGGCCTGCTGTCCGACCTGCTGTCGAGCGCCCTGCCGCCGCTCGGCGAGGGGGAGATCCACGAGATCGCCGAGGGGTTCGAGCGGCTCGACCGGCAACGCGAGGAGCTGCGCCTGCTCGACCGCGACGTCGAGGAGGCCGACCGGCTGGCGGGCCGCCAGCGCGGCTACGCGCAGCGCGTCCTGCGCGCCGCCGCGGCCGCGGTGACGTCCGCGGGCCACACCCTCGACTCGCTGGCGGCCGAGGCCAAGGCCAAGCGCGAGGCGCTCAAGGAGGTCGAGGGCGAGCTGAACGCCACGACCGTGCGGCTCGGGGAGGAGGAGGCGCAGGAGCTGGCGCTGGCGGCGCAGATCGACGGGCTCAAGGAGAGCGAGGCGTACCGGGCGGGCTCCGAGCTGCACCGGCTCCGCATGGAGGCGCAGGCCGCCCACGAGACGGCCGCCCTGCTCCGCGACCAGGCGGGGGCGGCGGCCCGCTCGGCCGCCGCCAAGCAGGAGCTGTCGGCGCTGGCCGAGGCCGCCGCCCGCACCGCCGCCGCGCTGTCGGAACGTTCCAGGACGGAGGCCCGCCACGCGGCCGAACGCGCCGGGCTGCTGGCCGCCCACGAGGAGTCCGACCGGGCCGGATCCGGCCCGGAGCCGGACGAGGGCGACCAGGCCGTCCGCGCCGCCGACGGGGCCGGCGCCGTGCACCGGGCCCGGGAGCTGCTGCGTGCCGCCGTCACCAGCCGCGCCGCCCAGATCCGGGAGGTACGCGCCGGAGCCGTCGAGCACCAGGAGGCCATCAACCGCCGCACCACGGCAGAGCAGGACCGTGACCGCGCCCGCGACGACCTCGCCGCCGCCCAGGCCGCCCACGACGCGGCCGAGAGCCTGCGCGACGAGCGGGCCGCCAACCTGGCCGCCGCCCTGTCCGAATGGGCGGCCGGCTGCGCGCAGCTCAAGCTCGACGCGGACGAGCTGGCGGGTCTGGCAGAGCGGTTCGAGCAGGCCGACGAGCTGGTGGGCGCCGCGCGTACGGCGGCGGCCGTCAAGCTGGCCGCCCGCGAGCAGCACCTGACCGGCCTGCGCGACAAGCTGCTGGCCGAGCGCGGCGAGCTGATCCGCGAACGCGAACGCCTCAACGACCGGACCGTCCTCGACCCGCGCGCCACGCACGCCCGCGACATGGCCGCCAGGAAGGGACGCCCGGGGGCCCCGCTGTGGCGGGCGGTGGCATTCAGGTCGGGCCTCGACCCCGTCGCCCAGGCGGGCGTGGAGGCGGCGCTGGAGGCGGCGGGCCTGCTGGACCTGTGGCTGCGCCCGGACGGCGGGTTCGACGCGGGGGAGCACGACGCGTTCGCGGTGGCCGCGCTGGCCAAGCCCGCGCCCGGCTACAGCCTGGCCCACGTGCTGCTCACGGAGGCGGACTCCCCGGTCAAGGCCGACACGGTGCTGGCCGGCATCGCGTTCGCGCCCAGCGCGATCGGCGTCGACCACCCCGCGGTCGTCGGCGCCGACGGCACCTGGCGGCTCGGACCCGCCGCGGGCCGCTGGGTCAAGCCCGAACCCTCCTACATCGGCGCCACCGCCCGCGAGCGTGCCAGGCGCCGCCGCGTCGCCGAGCTGGACGACCGGCTCGGCGAGCTCGCGGGCACGGTCGCCGAGTGCGACCACCTGCTCGCCGTGGTCGACGCCGACCGCGACACGCTGGCCGCCGAGCTGCGGCGCCGGCCCGCCCGGCGGCCGTACGCGGACGCGCTCGACGCGCTCGACGGGGCGGTGAAGAAGGTCGCGCTGCTCGAGGACCAGCTCAGGGCCTACGAACAACGCCTGCACGACCGGGAGAAGGAGGTCGGCAGGACGCTGCGGCGGCTCACCGAGCTGGCGGCCGGCCACGCCCTGCCCACCGCGCCGCCCGCGCTCGACAACCTCGAAGAGGCCCTGCGCACCGCCGAGACGACCGGCACCGCCTGGCACGACCGGCGCGCCGACGCCCGCGCCGCCGCGGAGCGCGCCCAGCACGCCGCCGAGACCGCCGGCGAATACCAGGACCTCGCCGTCAGGGCCGTCGAACGCGCCGAGGACGCCGCGGCGGGCGCCGTCACGCTGGCGGAGAAGCTCGCTGCCGTCGAGTCCACGGTCGGCGCCGAGCACCTGCGCGTGCTGGAGCGGCTCCAGGAGACGCAGGCCGCGTACCAGACCTGCCGCCGCCTCATCCGCTCGGTCAACGACGACCTGGCCCGCATGCACGCCCGGCTCGGCGAGCTCAGGGGCGAGCTGGGCACGGCCGAGGAGAAGCACGCCGAGGCGGGGCGGGTGCGGGACGAGGTGTCCGAACGCTTCCGCGGCCTGACGGCCGGGCATCTGGCGGCGGACGCGCGGGCGACGGTCGAGCTGGCGCGCGACGCCGGGGTGCGGGCCGTGCTGGTCTCGGCCAGGGACGTCGCCGAGCAGCTCGCGGCGGTGCCGTACGAGCAGAAGAACGTCAAGGAGGCGGAGGCGCGGCTGCTGGATGCCTTCCACCACGCCAGGGAGATCCTCGCCGACCGCGCGGACCTGGAGCTGACGCCCGACGAGGACGTCCAGCTGCTGACCGCCACCGTCGCCGGCATCCGGGCGGGGGCCGCCGCCCTCAGCGAGGCGCTGCGCAAGGAGCGCGACGAGCGGCGCTCGGACATCACGGAGGCGGAGCGGGACCTGTTCGACCGGACGCTGGCCGGCGACACGCGGCGGCACCTCGCCGACCGGATCAGGCAGGCGACCGCGCTGGTGGAGGGCATGAACCAGCGCCTCGAACGCGTCCGCACCGCCTCCCGGGTGGCCGTCCGCCTGGTGTGGCAGGTCGATCCCACGCAGTCGCCCGGCACCCGGGCCGCCCGCGACCTGCTGCTGCGCGACCCGGCCGGGCTGGACGAGGCCGACAGGGAGGCCCTGTACGTCTTCTTCAGGGACCGGGTGGAGGAGGCGCGGGCCGACAACTCGTCGGCGAGCTGGGAGGACCAGCTCATGAAGGTGCTCGACTACACGGCCTGGCACCGGTTCGTGGTCAGGCTGGACCGCGGCGACGGTCAGGGCTGGCAGGACCTCACCAGGAAGCTGCACGGGGCGCTGTCCGGCGGGGAGAAGGCGATCGCGCTGCACCTGCCGCTGTTCGCCGCCGTGGCCGCGCACTACCAGAGCGACCCGGGCTGTCCCCGGTTCATCCTGCTGGACGAGGTGTTCGTGGGGGTGGACAGGACGAACCGGGGGCAGGTGTTCGACCTGCTGGTGAACCTGGGGCTGGACCTGGTGCTCACGTCCGACCACGAGTGGTGCGAGTATCGCGAGCTCGACGGGATCGCCGTCCACCAGCTCATCACCGGCGACGGGGACGACGCGGTGACGACCGCCCGCTTCGTCTGGAACGGCTACCGTACGGTCCCGACGGAATGATCACACGGTCCAAGGCGGGTTGGCGCCCGCGACCGAGCACGTCAGTGCCGCCACCCTTACCGCGAACTCGGCCGCCTCCACCGCCGTCCCGAGATCCAGGCCGTCCAGGCGGCCACCCAGGAGGTCCTTGGCGGCGAGGCTGTGCAGGAGGCCCGCCGTGAAGGAGTCGCCCGCGCCGACCGTGTCCACCACGTTCACCTCCGGCGCCGGCACCGACGCGCGCTCACCGTCCAGGGATACCAGTGCGCCCGCCCCGCCCCTCGTGACGACGATCAGCCGGGCGCCGGCGGCGTGCCAGGTGTCGCAGGCACGCTCCATCGGCACGCCGGGCAGCAGGAAGTCGAGGTCGTCCGCGCTGAGCTTGAGGATGTCGGTCCACTCGCACCAGCGCGACACCGGGTAGTCGGCCAGGGAGGCGAGGCTGGGGCGGACGTTCGGGTCGATCGAGATCGTGGCGCGCCCGGCGGCCTCCCGCGCGAAGGCCTCCACCGCCGTCCGGCCCGGCTCCCTGGCCAGGGCGAGCGATCCGGTGTGCAGGCAGGCGACCGGGCCGAGGCGGTCCAGGTCCAGCTCGTACGGGGTCCACTGCCAGTCGGCGGTGCCGTCGGCGTAGAAGGTGTACTCGGCCTGACCACCGGCGTCGAGGGCGGCGACGGCGAGCGTGCTGGGCTCCTTGGCGTCGACGGAGGCCGAGAGGTCCACGCCCGAGGAGGCGAGGTGGCGGCGGAACAGCTCGCCGAACACGTCGCCGGAGACGCGGCCGAGGAAGCGCGTGGGGGTCCCGAGCCGGGCCAGCGCCACCGCCGTGTTCGCGGGCCCGCCGCCCGGCAGCACCCGCAACCCCAGCTCCATCGCCTCCCCGCCGTGCTCGGCCGGCCCGGATATGAGGGGGTGGTCGCCGGGGGAGCGGGTGGTGAAGCCGTCGGCGACGCACTCGCCCAGGACAGCGATCATCGAGCCTGCCTTTCAGGCACGTTGCCGATTTGTTACGGCAGGGGGGCATTGACGTTTCTCGGATGGGAGTCCATCATCGCAGCACAGCGGATGTCAACGTTGACATATGTCAACGATGACATCGGGTCCCCCCTGATAGGAACCGCCCATGAATGCAAAGATTTCGGCCGGACTCCTGGTCACCGCCCTTCTCGTCACCGGATGTGGCGGCGGGGGCGGGGGCGCCGGGCAGAGCTCCTCCGCGACGCCCAAGGTCGGCCTCATCACCAAGACCGAGACGAACCCGTTCTTCGTGAAGATGAAGGAGGGCGCCCAGAAGTCGGCCCAGGCCAACGGCATGGAGCTGATGACCGCCGCCGGCAAGTTCGACGGCGACAACGCCTCCCAGATCACGGCCATCGAGAACATGGTCGCCGCCGGTGTGAAGGGCATCCTCATCACGCCGAGCGACACCAAGGCCATCGTGCCCGCCGTCAAGAAGGCCCGCGACGCGGGCGTGCTCGTCATCGCGCTGGACACGCCGACGGACCCGCAGGACGCCACGGACGCGCTGTTCGCCACCGACAACCTCAAGGCCGGCGAGCTGATCGGCCAGTACGCCAAGGCCGCCATGGCCGGCAAGCCGGCCAAGATCGCCACCCTCGACCTGGCCCCCGGCATCACCGTCGGCCAGCTCAGGCACGACGGCTTCCTGAAGGGGTACGGGATCGCTGAGGGCGACCCGTCCGTCGTCTGCTCCCAGGACACCAGGGGCGACCAGGCCAAGGGCCAGACCGCCATGGAGAACTGCCTGCAGAAGGCCCCCGACATCAACCTCGTCTACACGATCAACGAGCCCGCGGCGCTGGGCGCGTACACGGCGCTGAAGGCCAAGGGCCGCGAGAAGGACGTGCTGATCGTCTCCGTGGACGGCGGCTGCACCGGCACCAAGGCCGTGAAGTCGGGCGAGATCGCCGCCACGAGCCAGCAGTACCCGCTGAAGATGGCCGAGGACGGCGTCAAGGCGGTGTCGGAGTTCGCCAAGACCGGCAAGAAGGCCTCCGGCTACACCGACACCGGCGTCACCCTGATCACCGACAAGTCCGTCTCCGGCGTCGAGGCCAAGGACACGGCCTTCGGCCTGGCCAACTGCTGGGGCTGACATGGCCGTCATGGAAGCGACGCTGCCGCGCCGCCTGATCTCCACACCCGTCGCGGGCCCGCTGGCCGCGCTCGTCCTGGCCTGCGTGTTCTTCGCGCTCAGGACCGACCAGTTCTTCACCGGCCCGAACTTCTCGCTGATCATCCAGCAGGTCATGGTGGTCGGCACGCTGGCCATCGGCCAGACACTGATCATCCTGACCGCGGGCATCGACCTGTCCAACGGCGCGATCATGGCGTTCGGCGGCATCGTGATGACCAAGCTGGCCGTGGACAGTGGCCTGCCGCCGGTCCTCGCGGTCGCCGCCGGGCTCGCCGTCTGCTCGCTGTTCGGGCTGGTCAACGGGTTGCTGGTGACACGGATCTCGTTGCCGCCGTTCATCGTGACGCTCGGCATGCTGAACGTGGTCTTCGCCCTGACCCACATCTACTCCAACGAGCAGACGGTCACGGACCTGCCGCCGGTGCTGACGTTCCTCGGCCAGACGTTCCAGGTCGGGCAGACGAACGTCACCTACGGCTCGCTGCTGACGATCCTGCTGTTCCTGCTGTTCGCGTACCTGCTCGGCTCCACGGCATGGGGCCGCCACGTGTACGCGCTCGGCAACAGCCCCGAGGTGGCCCGCCTGACCGGCATCAGGACGAGCCGGCTGACCATCGGCGTCTACACGCTGGCCGGCTTCGTGTACGGCATCGCCGCCCTGCTGCTGGTCTCGCGTACCGGAGTGGGCGACCCGCAGGCCGGCCAGACCGACAATCTGGACAGCATCACCGCGGTCGTCCTGGGCGGGACGAGCCTGTTCGGCGGCCGTGGACTGGTGATCGGCACGCTGGTCGGAGCGCTCATCGTGGGGGTGTTCCGCAACGGGCTGCAGCTGATGGGCGTACCGTCGATCTATCAGACGCTCATCACCGGCATCCTGGTGATCCTCGCCGTCGCGGTCGACCAGCTCTCCCGCAGGAGGAACCGATGACGACCCCCGTGCTCCAGGCCCGCGGCCTGGTGAAGCGCTACGGCCACGTGACCGCGCTCGACGGCGCCGACTTCGAGCTGATGCCCGGCGAGGTGCTCGCCGTCATCGGCGACAACGGCGCCGGCAAGACCAGCCTCATCAAGGCGCTCACGGGCGCGCTCCAGCCCGACACCGGCGAGATCCTGCTCGACGGCAAGCCGGTGCGCTTCCGCGACCCGCTGGAGGCGCGCCGGCAGGGCATCGAGACCGTCTACCAGGACCTCGCGGTGGCGGCCTCGCTCGACATCGCCACGAACATGTTCCTCGGCCGCGAGATCCGCAAGCCCGGCATCCTCGGCAGCGTCTTCCGCATGCTCGACAAGAAGCGCATGCGCGAGGAGTCCGCCCGGCACATGGCCGAGCTCAAGATCGGGCTGCGCTCGCTCACCCAGCCGGTCGAGTCGCTGTCCGGCGGCCAGCGGCAGGGTGTGGCCGTGGCCAGGGCGGTGGCGTGGGCCACGCACGTCGTGGTCATGGACGAGCCCACCGCCGCGCTCGGCGTCAAGGAGTCCGGCCAGGTGCTCGACATGATCAAACGGGTCCGCGACGGGGGCACGCCGGTCGTGCTGATCAGCCACAACATGCCGCACGTGTTCGAGATCGCCGACCGCATCCACGTCCAGCGCCTCGGCCGCCGGGTCGCCCAGATCAAGCCGGGCGACCACAGCATGGCCGAGGTGGTGGCCATCATGACCGGCGCCCTCCAGGTCTCGGACGGCAAGGCGGTGGTGGCGGACCAGGGCGCGGCGGAGGCTATCGGGTTGTCCTGATGAGCGGCCACTAACATGGGCGCAATGCGGCGTCCGACGATGACAGATGTGGCGCGTGAGGTCGGCGTCACGGCGAAGACGGTCTCGCGGGTGCTCAACGACGACGGCCCGGTCGCCGTCGAGACCCGCGAGCGCGTCATGGAGGCCGTCAGGAAGCTGGGCTACCAGCCCAACCTGATGGCCCGCAACATGCGGGTCGGCGCGCGCGACGCCGCGATCGGCCTGGTCATCCCCGAGATGGGCAACCCGTTCTTCGGCACGGTCGCGGGCGGCATCGAGAGCGCCGTCCGCGCCCGCGGCCTCACCCTCATCGTCGGCAACTCCAGCGAGACCGCCGACCTGGAGCAGTCGCTGATCGCGACGTTCCTGGCCCGCAGGGTGAGCGCGCTCATGGTGGTCCCCTCGGCCACCAGCGACCACCGCCACCTGCGCAACGAACGCGTGGCCGGCCTGCCCATCGTCTTCCTCGACCGGCCGGCCGTCGGCCTGACCGCCGACAGCGTGGTCAGCGCCAACCGGGAGGGCGCCAGAGCCGGCGTCGCCCACCTGATCGCCCACGGCCACCGCAGGATCGGCTTCGTCGGCGACGTGCCCGCCGCCCTCTACACGCGCCGCGAACGCTTCCAGGGCTACCGCGACGCGCTCGAAGGCGCGGGGCTGCCGTTCGACCGGGGCCTGGTGGAGACGGGTCACGACCAGGAGGCCGCGGCCCGGGCCACGATGCGGCTGTTAGCCCTCGGCGATCCGCCGACCGCCCTGTTCGCGGGCAACAACCTCGCCTCCACGGGCGCGGTGGTGGCGCTGTCACGGGCCCGCCGCAGGGACGTGGCGCTGGTGGGCTTCGACGACCTGCCCCTGGCCGAGTGCCTGGACCCGCCGCTGACGGTCGTGGCCCAGGACCCGGCGCGGATGGGGGCCGCGGCGGCCGAGCAGGTGCTGGCCCGGCTGGACGGCGACCGCTCCAAGGCCCGCAGGACACTGGTGCCCACCCGGCTGGTCGTCCGGGGCTCGGGCGAGCTGCCCGCCCCCAGATAGCTAGCGGGGGTAGGCGCCGCCGTCCAGGCTGAGGACCTGGCTGGTCAGATAGCCATTGCGGAGGACGGCCAGGGCCAGGTCGGCGACCTCCTCCGGCCGCCCGAAGCGGCCGACCGGGAGGTGGCTCGGGCTCGCCGTGGCCGGGAGCATCGCGGTGTCCTCGATCAGGGCGGGCGCCAGGGCGTTGACCGTCACGCCGTGCGAGGCCACGCGGGCGGCCAGGAAGTGGAGCATGCCGTGCAGCGCCGCCTTGGACGCGGCGTAGTGCGGGCCGACGATGCCGCCGGTGAAGGCCGCAATCGACGACATGAACAGCACCCGCCCGAACCCCCGCGCCGCCATCCCCGGCAGCGACTGCTGCGCCAGCAGGAACGGCGCGCGCAGGTTGACCGCCATCGTGCGGTCCCACGTCACCGCGTCCACCGCCGTGTACTCCTGCTGGATGGCATAGCCCGCGTTGGAGATCAGCAGGTCGACGGGGCCGAGCGCGTCGGCCGTGGCGCGCAGCAGGGCGACCGGGACCTGCGGGTCGGCCAGGTCGCCCGGGAGCGCGATCGCGTCCACGCCGGCGGCCCGCGCTCGCGCCACCAGGTCGTCGGCGTGCTCGGAGCGGGTGCCGTACGTGAAGGCGGTCCTGACTCCCGCGGCGATGAGGCGGCGCCCGATCGCCTGCCCGATGCCGCCCGACGCGCCGGTCAGCAGGGCCACGCGGCCAGTGAGTTGGGTCATGTCACCCAATCTTCCCCGTGACAGAGGCGTTGACGGCACGTTGAAATGGGGCGTTTCCGTACGTCTTCCACTGTGTGCTCACGCGTAACTCGCGGTCCACCTGGGCGGTCTACGGTGCGCGCATGAGAATGCGCAGGTTACTCGCGAGTGTGCTGGCCGGAGTCGTCGCCGGCGGTACCGTCGCGGTCGTGCTGACCCAGACGACTCCCGCCACGGCCGAGCGCCGCGGCCAGGCACCCATCGTGATCGGCCACCGGGGCGCGAGCGCCCACCGGCCCGAGCACACGCTCCTGTCGTACGAGACCGCCATCGCCATGGGCGCCGACTACATCGAGCCCGACCTCGTCTCGACGAAGGATCACGTGCTGGTCGCCAGGCACGAGAACGAGATCTCCGGGACGACCGACGTGTCCGCGCACCCGGAGTTCGCCGACCGGCGCACCACCAAGACCGTGGACGGCCGGCCGATCACCGGCTGGTTCACCGAGGACTTCACGCTGGCCGAGCTGAAGACGTTGCGCGCCAAGGAGCGCGTCCCCGACCTGCGGCCGGACAACACCGCGTTCGACGGGCTGCCGGAGATCCCGACGTTCGAGGAGGTCGTGAAGCTGGCGCAGGAGCACGGCGTCGGCGTCTACCCCGAGACCAAGCACCCGACGTACTTCGACTCCATCGGCCTGTCGCTGGAGGAGCCGCTGCTGGACGTGCTCAACCGCTATCACGTGCGCAAGGCGTACATCCAGTCCTTCGAGACCGCGAACCTGCGCGAGCTGCGCGGCAAGACCCGTCTGCCGCTGATCCAGCTGATCACGTTCGGGGGCGCGCCGTACGACTGGGTCGCCTCCGGGAGCACCCGCACGTACGACGACATGGTCAAGCCGGACGGGCTGCGCGAGGTGGCCTCGTACGCGAACGGGATCGGGGTGGACACCCGGCGCGTCGTGCCCCAGGACGCCTCGGGCAAGACCCTCGAACCCACCACGCTGGTCGCCGACGCGCACCGGCGCCGGCTGGACGTGCACGTCTGGACGGTACGGAACGAGAACTCGCAGCTGCCCGCCGACTACCGGCTCGGCAACCCGGCCAGCCCCGTCTACCCCCGGGCCACCGGGAACGTGATGGGGTGGCTGTCGAAGCTGATCGACCTGGGCATCGACGGCGCCTTCTGCGACGACCCCGCCATGGGCAGGGCCGTGGTGAGCGGACGGCAGGCGTAGGGACTCGTGGGGCGTCGGCCCTATTCCCCACCGGATCAGTGGGTACATTGGTCCGGTGAGGAACGACCAGCACGGCCTGGCGATGACCGGGGCCGGCGCCGCCGCGGCGCGGCACTACGACCGCGCGATCGACGAACTGCTGCACCTGCGGGTGGAGGTCGCCACCGAGACCAAGGCGGCGCTGGCCGAGTCGCCCGGCTTCCCGATGGGCAACGTCCTGAGCGCGTACCTCGGGCTGCTCACCACCGAGGTCGATGACGCGCGGAAGGCGCGGGCGCGGTTCGGGGCGTTCCGGGACAGGATCGACGAGTCGTCGCTGCTGCCCCGCGAGCGCGCCCACGTGGCGGCCGTGCAGGCGCTGCTCGACGGCGACTGGCTGACGTGCGGGCGGCTGCTCGGCGAGATCACCGTGGAGCACCCGCGCGACGCCCTGGCGCTGGCGGCCGGGCACCAGGTCGACTTCTTCACCGGCGACGCGCGCTCGCTGCGCGACCGGATCGGCGGGGCCCTGAACGCCTGGCGGGAGGACGACCCGCACTTCGGCCACGTGCTGGGGATGTACGCCTTCGGCCTGGAGGAGGCGGGGCACTACGACCGGTCGGAGGAGGCCGGGCTGCGGGCGGTCGAGCTGAACGCGCGCGACGTGTGGGGCATTCATGCGGTCGTGCACACGTACGAGATGCAGGGGCGGTTCGGGGAGGGGCTGCGCTACTTCGACGCGCGGGTCCCGGACTGGTCCACCGGAACGTTCTTCAACATCCACAACTGGTGGCACTACTGCCTTTTCGCGCTGGAGTCCGGTGACGAGGCGCGGGCGCTGGCGATCTACGACTCGGTGCTCGCGGGCGGGGAGACCTGCATGGAGCTGCTGGACGCCGCCGCCCTGCTCTGGCGGCTCCACCTGGAGGGCTCCGAGCAGCACGAGCGCTGGCGCGCTCTGGCCGACGCGTGGCCGGTCAGGGTGGGCGAGCCGTTCTACGCCTTCAACGACATGCACGCGGTGATGTCGTACGTGGGCGCCGGGCGGGTCGGGGAGGCGGAGAAGCTGATCGCGACGCGCGAGGCGTACGTGCTGGAGCCGCGTCCGGGCGTCACCAACCGGGACATGACGCTCAGGGTGGGCCTGCCGGTGTGCCGATCGCTGGTGGCCTTCGGGCGGGGCGACTACGACGCGGTCGTGGACCTGCTCTATCCGATCAGGCACCGGGTGAACGAGTTCGGCGGCAGCCACGCGCAGCGGGACGCCGTGCAGAAGACCCTGCTGGAGGCGGCCCTGCGGGCGGGGCGGCGGGATGTCGCGCGGGTGCTGGTGAGCGAGCGCGTCAACGTCCGGCCGTGCAGCCCGTACAACTGGCTCAAGCAGGCCGCCCTCGCCGATGAGCTGGGCGAACGGGGCGCCGCCGCGGCCGCCCGCCTGCGCGCCGGGGAGCTGGCCCGCAACGGCGGCCGGTCCTAGCCGGGGAGCCGGCAACGGCGGCCGGGTCCTGATCGGGGAACTGTCGGAGCCGGCGGGTAGTGTTTCCGGCCATGGAACGGCAACTCACCCTGATGGTCGTACACGCACACCCCGACGACGAGTGCCTCAGCACCGGCGGCATCTTGGCACGCTACTCCGACGAGGGCATCCGCACGGTCCTGGTCACCTGCACCAACGGTGAGCAGGGTGACGGCCAGGGCGGCGTGAAGCCGGGCGAGGACGGCCACGACGACGCGGCGGTGGCCGAGCAGCGGCTGGCCGAGCTGCGCGAGTCGGTGTCCCACCTGGGCATCGACCACCTGGAGCTGCTCGGCTACCGTGACTCCGGCATGGAGGGCTGGGACGCCAACGCCCACCCCGACGCGTTCGCCAACGTGCCGGTCGAGACGGCCGCCGCCAAGCTGGCCGCGTTGATGGAGCACTACCGGCCCCAGGTGGTGGTGACCTATGACGAGACCGGCGGTGGCGGCTACGGCCATCCCGACCACGTCCAGGCCCACCGCGTCACGGTGGCGGCCGTCGAGCAGACCGGCATTCCCGACAAGTTCTACTACACGGCCATGCCTCGGTCCGGCATCAAGCAGATGTTCGAGATGATGCGGGCCAGCGGGGTCGATCTCGGCGACTTCCAGCCGTCCGACGACTTCGGCACCCCCGACGAGCGGGTCACCAGCGTCGTCGACATCGCGCCGTTCGTCGAGCGCAAGCTCAAGGCGCTCAGGGCGCACGAGAGCCAGGGCGAGAACATCTTCCTGCTCCGCATGCCCGAGGAAGTGCAGCAGCAGGCGTTCTCGCACGAGGCGTTCGAGCGGAAGCTGTGCAAGGTGGACGCGCCCGACCACGAGGAGGACCTGTTCGCGGGACTGCGTGACGGCTAGCCTCCAGAACATTATTCTGAGCCCTATGGGCACCCTCGTCAGTTATCAGCTCAAGGACTCCGTCGCCACCATCACCATGGACGACGGCAAGGTGAACGCGGTCTCGGTCCAGATGCTGACCGAGCTCGGCGCCGCCCTCGACCGGGCGGCCGCCGACTCGGCGGTCGTGCTGCTGGAGGGCCGGGAGGGGGTCTTCTCCGCCGGGTTCGACCTGAAGGTGCTCGCGGCGGGCGGCGACGGGGCGCTGGCGCTGGTGCGGGGCGGGTTCGAGCTGGCGGAGCGGCTGCTGTCGTTCCCGACGCCGGTGGTGGCCGCCTGCACGGGGCACGCGGTGGCGATGGGCGCGTTCCTGCTGCTGTCGGCCGACTACCGGGTGGGCGCGGCCGGGCCGTACCGGCTGGTGGCCAACGAGGTGGCGATGGGCATCACGATGCCGTACGCGGCGGTCGAGATCCTTCGGCAGCGGCTCACGCCCGCGTGCTTCACGCGGGCGGTGCTGCTGGCCGAGACGTTCTCGCCCGACGACGGCGTGGCGGCCGGGTTCCTGGACCGGGTGGTGGAGCCGGCCCGGGTGTCCGACGTGGCTCGCGAGACGGCCGAGGCGCTGACCGGCCTGAACATGAGAGCGCATGCGGCTACGAAGGCGCGGGCGCGGCGGCGGACGCTGGAGGCGATGCGGGCCGGGATGGCGGAGGAGCTGGGCCCGGGGGCGAGCTGGCCGCCGGCGTAACGGGACGCCTGTGGCCGGGCGGGACCCACGCGCTCATGCGTGACCCTTTGCCTGGAGCGGGGCGCTCTTGTCTGCGGGCCCTTTGTCTGCCGGGTGGGCCAGTGGGGTGATCAGCGCGCGGCCTCGGAAGTGACGGCGCGGCCGAGGAAGGCAAGGAGCCGCTGGTGAGCGGTGGCGTCGGCCGGGGCGGGCAGTTCGGGGCCGAACATGCCCGGCCGGCGGAAGGCGCCGAAGTCCATGCCCCGCATGACCGCCAGCAGTTCCTCGCAGGAGCGCTGGTCGACGAGGTGCTCCTGGCGGGTGGCGAGTGCCAGGTCGGCGCCGTGCACGAGCACCTCGGTGAGGTGGATGAGCGCCGCCATCGGCCCGGGTACGGTGCCGAACCCCAGACGCACGCTCGTCTCCAGGACGCCGGGCCGGTGCCAGGCCGCACGGTCGAGGTCGGCCGCGACGGCGAAGGCCCCCTGCGGATCGGTGCCCAGCCAGTCGGACTCGTGATCGGCCCCATCCTCGGTCCCGGTGAGCTCGGCGGCGAAGATCCGCATGCCGCCCACCAGGTGGTTGAGCTCGGTGCGTACGTCCCACTCCGGGCACGGCGTGCCGGCTCCGAGCCGGTCGGGCCCGATCCCCTTGACGATGGCGGCCGTCATGTCGATGGCCCGGTCGATCTGCTCGATGACGCTGCTCATGTCGTTCTCCAAGGGATGCGGGGGCGTACCGTCGCGCTCTAAAGCAGGCCGCGACTGCGTTAAAGCGCAATCTAGAGCCGCAGAAGCCGCAAACGCAAGTCGCAACTGCGTTAAGGTGGCGGCATGGAGGAAGAGCGACAGGCGGCCCGCCGGCCCGGTGGTCGCAGCGCCCGCGTCCGGGCTGCGGTGCACCAGGCCGTCACCGACCTCATCGCCGAACGCGGCTACGGGAACTTCACGGTCGGCGAGGTCGCGGCCCGCGCCGGCGTGGCCGACACCAGCGTCTACCGCCGCTGGGGCAACCTCGAGGCCCTGCTCATGGATGTGGCGATCACCTGGCTGACCACGCAGTCGCCGATCCCCGACACCGGCAGCCTGGCGGGCGACCTGCGCGCCTACGCCGCCAACGTGGCCCGCGACGTCACCGGCCCCGACGGGCCGGCGGTGCTGCGCCTGGTCATCGCCCTGTCCACGGCGGGACAGGACGGCCTGCGGGCGCGCGACGCGTTCCTCGCCGAACGTTCCCGCCAACTCCAGGTCATGCTCGACCGGGCCCGCGACCGGGGCGAACACCCGCCGGACGTCCTGGACGTCCTCGACCACATCCTGGCCCCGATGTACATCCGGATCCTGTTCGGAGCGGGCCCGCTCACCCCCGGCTACGCCGGCACGCTGGTCGACCGCCTCCTGTCCCACAAGTGATGATTCCTACGGGTATGAGCGCCGGGGTGGCCGGATCGCTGCGCGCCTGGCGGGAGCACCTGAGGGACGCCGAGCACTGACCCGGATCCCGCTCCGGAGCCGGGTCGTACGATCGGCTCATGCTGCATGGCCGGGAACGGGAGTGCGGGCTCGTCGCGCGGCTGCTGGACGACGCGCGGGCGCGCCGCAGCGGGGCGCTGGTCATTCGCGGTGAGGCGGGGATCGGCAAGTCGGCACTGCTCGACTTCGCCGCCGCGCAGGCGTCCGACCTGCGGGTGTTGCGGGGCGGCGGGGTGGAGTCGGAGGCGGAGCTCCCGTATGCGGCGATGCACCAGCTGCTGCATCCGGTACGGGACCGGCTCCCGGCGATCCCCGCAGGCCAGTCGGCAGCCCTGCGAGGGGCGTTCGGGCTGGGGGACCCGGTCGAGGGGGACCGGTTCCTGGTGTCGGTCGCGGTGCTGAGCCTGCTCTCCGAGGTGGCGGAGGAACGGCCGTTGCTGTGTCTGGTCGACGACGCGCACTGGCTGGACGGGGCGTCGGCCGACGCGCTGGCGTTCGTGGCGCGGCGGCTGGAGGCGGAGGGGGTGGCACTGCTGTTCGCGGTCCGCGACGACGATGTGGAAGACACGTATCCGAGGAGCGGCAGGGATCCGGTGGGAGGTGTGGATCCGGCGGTCAGTGGGCCGAGTGGGAGCATCTGGACGGTGGTGGGCGGAGGGCGGTTCGCTGGGCTGCCTGAGCTGCGGCTGCGCGGGCTGGATCCGGAGGCGGCGCGGGCGTTGCTGGCGGAGCGCGCGGGGGTGACGCTGGCCCCCGCGGTGGCCGACCTGCTGGTGAGCAGCACCGCCGGAAACCCGCTGGCCCTGCTGGAGGTGCCGGGCTCGCTGTCGGCCGAGCAACTCGCCGGCGTGCGGCCACTGCCCGAGCGGTTGCCCGTCGGCGCCGCCGTTGAGGAGGTGTTCCTCGTACGGGTGCGGGAGCGGTCGGCCCCGGCGCAGACGCTGCTGCTGGTGGCCGCGGCCGAGGAGAGCGGTGACGTCGAGCTCGTGCTGCGGGCCGCGCAGGCGTTGGGAGTGCCGCCGGACGCGCTCGACGAGGCCGAGACCGCCGGGCTGGTACGGGTCGAGGGCGGCGCCATCGTCTTCCGGCATCCGCTGGTACGTTCGGCGGTCTACCGCGGCGCGACCTTCCTGCAGCGCCGCGCCGTGGAGCAGGCCCTGGCGGCGGCGCTGGCGGACGAGGACGTCGACCGGCGCGCCTGGCACCTGGCGGCGGCCGCGATCGGACCGGACGAGGCGGTGGCCCGGGAACTGGAGCAGTCCGCCGAACGCGCCGCACGCAGGGGCGGGCATGCCGCCGCCGCGAGCGCGCTGCGACGTTCGGCCGCCCTCACCGCGTCGGCCGAGGACCGGGCGCGGCGGCTCACCCTCGCCGCCGAGGCGGGATGGCTCGCGGGCCAGCCTGACGGAGCCCGAGCGCTGCTGGACGAGGCGGCCCAGTACGCGACCGATCCCCGGTTACGCTCTCGCGGCACGTACGTACGAGGCGTGATCGAGAGCGTCTGCGGCCGCCCGGACACCGCGTACGCGATGCTCATCGCCGGATCGGAGCCGGTCGCCGATCTGGACCCGGGCCAGGCCGCACGCATGCTGACCGAAGCGGGCCGGCTCGCCTGGGCCGCCTCCGACCACCCTCGGCTGGCCGAAGCCGGCCGCCGACTCGCCGCCCTGCCCGCGATCGAAGCCGCCGCCGGCTCGCCCCCGGCTGAAGACGTTGCCCCCACCGGCGCGAGTCTGCGTCCGACTGAGGAGGCCGTGGCTGGTTCGAGTCGGCCTGTGGTGGAGGGCGACGTGGCTGGTTCGAGTCGGCCTGTGGTGGAGGGCGACGTGGCTGGTTCGAGTCGGCCTGTGGTGGAGGGCGACGTGGCTGGTTCGAGTGGTCCCCAGGTCGAGGACGTCGTCGCTGGTTCGAGTCGGACTGGTGTGGAGGACGACGTGGCCGGTTTGGGTTCGCCTTCGGTGGAGGGGACCGAGGCGGGTCTGCGTTCGGTGGAGGTGGTTGTCACTGCCAGTGCGCGGCTGGTGATGGGGCTGGCCGCGTTTCTGGACGGGGACGCCGAGCGGGCCGCGCCGTTGCTGCGTGAGGGACGCGCGCTGGCGAAGGACGCGGCCGACCCGCAGGACCTGGGGCTGGCCGGGGGCGCGGCGCTGTTCCTGGGGGCGGATGACGCGGCGCTCGAGCTGTTCACCGCGGCGGCCGTGCGCGCCCGCACGTCCGGTGCGGTCAGCGCGCTGCCCATGGTGCTCGCGCCGCTGGCCGCGGTGCAGATGTGGACCGGCCGGTTCGCCGCTGCCGGAGCCACCGCGAGCGAGGGGTTCCGGCTGGCCGTGGACACCGGGCAGGACAACCCGGCCGCGCACCACCGCGCGGTGCTCGCGTGGATCGCCGCCGCGCAGGGACGGGCCGAGGAGTGCCGTACGGAGGCGAGCGCCGCGCTGGCGCACGCCATCGGACAGCGTCTCGGACCGCCGGCCGGGATCGCGGCGTGGGCACTGGCCCTGCTGGACCTGGGGGAGGGCCGTACGGAGGAGGCATTCGACCGGCTGACCGCCCTGGCGGACGCGGGTCCGGGGGAGGGGCACCCGATCGTCAAGATCTTCGCCGCCGCCGATCTCGTGGAGGTGGCCACACGGACGGATCGGATGGAACGGGCGCGGGCCGCGCTGGACCTGCTGCGCGGGTGGGCCGGACCGGCACGGGTACGGTGGGCCCACGCGCTGGTGGCGCGCTGCCAGGGTCTGCTCGGCGGGGACGCCTACGACGCTCACTTCACCGAGGCGCTCTCGCTGCACGCGATGGCCGGGCGGCCGTTCGACACGGCCAGGACCGCACTGCTGTTCGACGAGGCGCTGCGGAGGCGACGGCGGCGGGCCGAGGCGCGGCGTCACCTGCGTGCGGCGTGCGAGACGTTCGAACGGCTGGACGCGGCGCCGTGGGCGGAGTTCGCCCGGGTGGAGCTTCAGGCCACCGGGGAGACGGCGCGCAAACGCGATCCCGGCGCGGTCGCCCAGCTCACTCCACAGGAAGTGCAGATCACCCGGCTGGTCAGCGAGGGCGGTACGAACCGGGAGATCGCGGCGCAGCTGTTCCTGAGCCCGCGCACGGTGGACTACCACCTGCACAAGGTGTTCGTGAAGCTGGGGGTCTCGTCGCGGGCCGAGCTGGTGCGGCTGGCCATCGAGGACGGCGGCGTGCTGGGCGGCCGTTGAGCGAGGGGGGTGGCGGTTCGGGGTTTGCTGAGCGGGCTGGGGCGGTGGTTCGGGGACTCGCTCGGCGGGGCTGGGGCGGCGTTCGGAGTCCGGGTCGGTGGCGTTCGGGGCCGGGGCGGTAGCGTTCGGCCGGGTGGGTCTTTCCGGGGTGACGGGTCACGGGGCGGGAGGCGTCGGCGCGGTTGAGGTCAGGAAGGACACCAGTTCCTTCGCGACCCGCTCCGGCGCGTCGCGGGGCAGCCAGTGGCCGGCATCGGGCACCAGGGCGAAGCGGGCGTCCGGGATGAGGGCCGCCGCCGCGCGTACGTCGCCGGGCGGCACCAGCGTGTCCTTCGCCCCGCACAGCAGCAGCGCCGGGCAGGCGAGGTGGGTCAGCTCGTCGCCGAAGCAGGTACGCGGGCCGTTCCAGCGCACCTCGTCCCGCTGGAAGGCCGACCACGCGACACCGGCGTCCGGACCGGACAACGCCGCTCGTACCTCGGCCAGAAGGCCGGCCGTCACCGCGTCCCGGCGGTGGAGCACCGCCCGGAGGCCGGCGCGGAGGAGCCGGTCGCTGCGTCGCATGAGCGCGTTGGACGCGGCCGGCGCGTACGGGGCGTGCACGGCGAGGTAGCCGGCCCGGCCGCCGGCCACGGACGGGCTCACCCCGTACGGCGCGCAGAGCGCCAGCTTGGCGACCCGGTCCGGCTGGTCGAGCGCCACCCGCAGGGCGATCCCCCCGCCGAGGGACAGCCCGGCGATGGCGACCGGGCCGGTGGTGCACGTGTCGAGGAACTCCCGGAGCCAGGCCGCGTACCCGATCAAGGTGGGCTCGGTCGTCCCCAGCGGGGTGCCGCCGAAACCGGGCAGGTCGGGTGCGGTCACCCGGGCGTGCGCGGCGAGCGCCGTCCAGACCGGCTCCCAGGTGAGGCGGGCGCTGTCCAGCCCGCCGCCGTGAAGGAGCACCAGTTCGGGGCCGTCGCCCGCTCTGTAGGCCCGGACGAGCGAACCGGACACCGTGCACACCATCTCGTCATGCCGCATCGGGCAATCCTGCCCGGGACGCCGCCGGCTCGCATCCGCGACTTCACCGGTCCGGCATCGGCGGGCCCCGCCGGGCAGGCGTCCGCGCGCGAACCGCACCAGGGCACGTAACGGCGGGCGTGGCCGGCTCAGCGGGGCCCGCCTGCCGTTCTTCAGGTCCGGCGAAGGAGCGCGGACGCCGCCTCGACACTCGCGACGACGTCGAGCCGGCCCCAGCGGACAGGCCAGGAGAAGCGGCGGTCGACGGTCCAGGCCAGGACGGCGTCGAGGTCGCCCGGGGAGTTCAGACGGTCCTCGTCGGCGATCAACAGGGCCGCGGCAGGGCCGACGGCGGGGTCGGCGATCGCGCACCACGAGGAGTCCGCCAGGGGAAAGGCGTCCGACCGGAACATCCCGTGCAAGGTCGCATAATCGTCGTCGAGCGGACTCCGTTCACTGTCGAAGTAACGGCCGAACACGAAGTCGCCCAGCACGGCACCGGTGAAGGCGCCGACGAAGCGGAGCGTCTGCGCGCCGATCAGCGCGAGCACCCCGTCCGCGCCCCACAGCACCGCCTCCGTCCCGTCCGGCGCCTCGATCGACCCGACCCGGGCCGGTTCGTCGCCCAGCGACCACACCTCCGCCCGCCCGTCCGCGGTCAGGCAGGCGCCGAAGTCCCCGGCGCTCTCCCAGGCCCAGGGGCGCTCCTGACCGTCGTAGAAGTACCGGCCGACGCGCCTCGTGGTGGCGATGGGCAGGTGGTACTGGTGGCGGCCGTGCGCGTCGTGAACGTCGACACCGCCGCCGTCCTCCACCACGACCGCCAGCCGGGCCTCGGCCCCGCGCATGCCCCAGTGCAGCGACCCTTCGGACTGGGCCACGGGGTCGCCCACCGGCCGCCCGGTGTCGGCGTCGAAGACGGTCAGCCGGCGCGGGCGGCCCGGCGTCAGCGCGGCGGCGTACCGGTCGTCCGGGCTCCACGCGACCGGGCCGGCGGTCAGCGCCAGCCAGCGCATCCGCCCGCCCGGGAGATCGACCACGGCGGCCCACGTGTCGTTGTCCCCGAGCAGCCGCCCGCCGTCGCGGGACCAGCGCACCCGGCGGAAGGAGAAGTAGTCGTCCTTGAGCCGCTCCTTCGCCTCCTCCGGCAGCGGTTCGGTCAGCATGGCCGGCTCGGGGCCCGTGTTGTGGTGGCGGTAGTCGTTGTAGAAGACCTTGCCCTCGTCCAGCGCCGCGACGCAGCCCATCATCTCGTGCTCGCTGCTCATCGAGACGTAGGCCCGGCGGCCGTCGGGGGCCAGGGTGAAGATCGCCGCGGCGTCGTACCCGTCAGTGACGTCCGCGCTCCCGTACGGATTGGTACGCGCGCCGAACGGGTCCCACACTCCGACGTTGTTCGTGCAGAACGCCAGCGCGACCCGGGTGCCGTCCGCCGACCACTGCACGGTGTCGCGGCGGCCGGGCCAGCCGACGCCGTACATGATGTCGATGGTGTTGACGAGGCGCCCCGTGGCCATCTCCCACACCTGCAGCGGACCGGTGCCATCGTAGTTGTCCTTCGTCAGGCCCCGGCCCGTGGCGAGGTAGCGGCCGCACGGGCTGAGCGCGTAGTCCTGAAAGCCGCCCCCGAACATGGTGTACGGGTGCCGCAGCCGCGCCCCGCGCTGGCGCAGGCGCTCGGTGGCCAGCAGGTGCGCGCCGGTGACGCCGTGCCGCTCTTCCACCCCGGCCAGCAAGTCCCGCAGCGGGAGCAGGTCCCGCTCCGGCTCGAACGCCGACCAGTCGGCCTCCTCCAGCAGTTCGAGCAGGGCCGCGGGATCGTCCCGCGCCGCTTCCAGATCGGGGAACTCCCCGGACCCGCTACGCGGGGCCGGCGCCAGCAGTTCCGTCACCGGCAACACCGGCACGCCCAGCCGCTCCGCCGCGCGGACGTGCTCGTTCGGGTAACCGCCGTCGTACCCGTCGAACACGACGTCCACCGAACGCGACACCTCGTCCACGACGCTCGCCCCGGCCGCCTCGAGCCGCGCCTTCAGCTTCGCGACGGACTCGGTGCGGAAGCTGCCCGCCACGACCACGGTTCTGCCTCGAAGATCCATAGCTGGCGAGGATAGACGAAGCCGAGCAGGCTGCCGTACCACTGCGGGACAGCGCCTACCGTGGGTGCATGCGCCTGACCGCCTTCGCCGACATCTCCCTGCGCATCGTGATGCGGCTGGCCGTGGCGGATCCGGACGACCTGCTGACCACGCGGGCCGCCGCCGACCTGCTCGCCGTCCCCTACACCCACGCCGCCAAGGCCGTCGCGAGGCTGAGCGAGCTGGGTGTGGTGGAGGCCAGGCGCGGGCGGGGCGGCGGGTTGCAGCTCACCGCGGCCGGGCGCGAGGCGACGGTCGGGGGCCTGGTCCGCGCCCTCGAACCCGCGGGTGACGTGGTGGGGTGCGAGGACGACCCGCCGTGCCCGTTGCGGGCGGCCTGCCGGCTGCGGTCCGCGCTGCGCCAGGCCCAGGAGGCCTTCTACGCCTCGCTCGACACGATCACGGTCGCGTCCCTGGTGGACGCGCCGACCGGGCCGCTTTTGCTGTCGTTGACGCCCCCCGGAAAGGGGACCAACCCCGCCATTGCTTAATATGAATCCCAGATACCAATTTATGGTCCTTTCTGGGAGGTCTCATGCTGTCCGCCGAGAGCGCGGCGATCGTCGGCGAAACCCTGCCCGTCGTGCAGGCGCGGCTCGAGACGATCACGGCCAGGTTCTACGAGTCCATGTTCGCCGACCGCCCCGAACTGCTCGACGGGCTGTTCAACCGCGGCAACCAGCGCAACGGCGAGCAGCGGCAGGCACTGGCGGGCGCCTTCGCGGCGTTCGCGGCCGCGCTGGTCGCGAACCCGGACGAGCGCCCCGACGCGCTGCTGGCGCGCATCGCGCACAAGCACGCGGCGGTGGGGGTGACCGACGACCAGTACGTGATCGTCCAGAAGTACCTGTTCGGCGCGATCGCCGAGGTGCTCGGCGACGCCGTCACGCCCGCGGTCGCGGCGGCCTGGGACGAGGTGTACTGGCTGATGGCCGGCGCGCTCATCGCCATCGAGGCCCGCCTGTACGCCGACGCGGGTGCCCGGCACGGCGACACCTGGCGGCAGTGGCAGGTGGTCGAGCGGCGCGAGGAGACCGCGGACGCCATGTCGCTGGTGCTGCGGCCGGTCGGCGACGCGCCGGCCCCGCCCGCCCGGCCCGGCCAGTACGTCAGCGTACGGGTACGGATGCCCGACGGCGTCCGCCAGCTCCGCCAGTACACGCTGTCGGGGAACGGCGCGGACGGCCTGCGCCGCATCACGGTCAAGCGGGTCGGCGACGGCGAGGTGTCGAGCCTCCTGCACGCCACCGCCAAGGAGGGGGACGAACTGACCCTGTCCGCGCCATTCGGCGACGTGACGCTCGACGGCGGCCAAGCCCCGCTCGTGCTCGTCTCGGCGGGCATCGGCTGCACCCCGATCACCGCGATGCTGGAGCACCTGGCGCTCACCGGCGACACCCGCCGGGTCCTGGTGCTGCACGCCGACCGTTCCCCGGCCGCCCACGCCCTGCGCTCGGACATGGAACGCCTGGCCGACGCCCTGCCCGGCGGGGAGCGGATCTTCTGGTACGAGGAAGGCCACCCCCGTACCGGGAGGATGTCCCTGGACGAGGTGGACATCCCGGCGGGCGCGGTCGTCTACATGTGCGGGCCTGTGCCGTTCATGCGGACGGCACGCGGCGAGCTCATCACGGCCGGGGTCGCCCCGCGCGACATCCACTACGAGGTGTTCGGCCCGGACCTGTGGCTCGGCGCGGCCTGAAAGCGGCTCTCGGGGCGGAGCTCAATGGCCGACGCTCTGGTAGTGGTCGAGCTGGCGGCGCCACACGAGGTACGCCAGCACGATCAGGATCACTCCCACCAGCGGGGCGGCCAGCGCCCAGGGGTTGCCGAGCTTGCCCAGTACGACGCTCGCCGGCACGTACGCCACGAACGCGACCGGCAGCACGAACGTGAGCAGCCACTCCACCACGCCGCCGAAGATCCGCATCGGGTACGAGCCGAACTTGCTGAAGACGTCGTCCACGAATACCCGCAGCGCGAAGGTGTCGATCATGCGCAGCGACAGGGAGCAGAGGGCGAGGAAGAAGGCGGCCTCGATGAGGGCGCCGCCGACGATCGCCATCAGGCAGAAGGCGATCAGCCAGGCGTTCCACCGGACCTGCGCGTTCTGGCCGGCCACGGCGAACAGCGTCAGGCCCACGAGCAGGTCGCCGAACTGGGCGATGCCCATTCTGTTGCCCATGAGCTGGACGAGGGGGTTGAGCGGGCGCAGCAGGAAGCGGTCGAACTCTCCGTTGAGGACGAGCCCCTGGATGTCGTTCACGCTCATCAGGGGGATCATGGCCAGGGCGTGGGCGGTCAGGCGCAGGCCGTACAGGAAGGCGATCTCCGCCAGGCCCCAGCCCGCCAGCGACGGGAAGGTGTGCATCACCACCCAGACGAAGGCGAACCCGGTGCCCTGCCAGATCGCGCCGCTGAGGATGCCGATCACGGTGTTCATGCGGTACTGCAGGGCGCCGCGGGCGGAGGCGCGCTGGAGCAGGACGTACAGCCGCAGGCCGCGGAGGAGCTCAGCCACCCTGGATCACCACCCTTCGGTGGGCCCGGGACCAGGTCAGTTCGAGCAGGCCCCACAGTCCGGCGATCCAGGCGACCTCAACCACCACAGGTCCTGAAATATCGGAAATGTGGCCGATGTAGATCGCGGCGGGCACGTAGCCCATGTACTTGAAGGGCAGGACCTCGGCCAGATCGCCCAGGAAGCCGGGGAAGAAGGCGAGCGGCACCATCGTCCCGGCGAAGAACTGGCTGACCAGCCGGTAGAGCAGCGAGATGGCCCCGGTCTCCATGGTCCAGAAGCCGATCAGGCTGATCAGCAGCGCCATCTGCACGGCGATCACGTACCCGAGCACCAGCGTGATCACATAGCCCGGGCCGTTGACCGGCACGGTGATCGAGCCGACCAGCAGGACCACGGGGACGACCGGGGCGAGCAGCAGCAGCCCGCCGGCGGTGTTCCCGACCTGGAAGGCGGCCATCTGCCTCAGGTAGCCGGCCGGGCGGGCCAGGTCGAAGAAGACCGTCCCGGTACGGATGCGGTGATGGACGGTGCGGGAGACGAGCGTGTGGGTGGCGAAGGCCTGCAGGTTGACCAAGGTGAGGTAGGCCAGCAGCGCCTCCAGCGTGAGCCCGGCGGCCACGGGGCGCGCGCCGTACACGGCGGTCCAGATCATGCGCAGCAGGAACACCTGGGCGACCATCGTCACGCAGGTCATGATGATGTTGCTGCGGTAGGCCAGGGCAAGGAGGAAGCCGATGCGCGTCATCGGGTGTAGATCCCTTTGATCACGCTCTCCAGGTCGGGTTCCTCGATCGACAGGTCGCGGATGGTGTGTTCGGCGGAGATCGAGGCGATCATGCCCGGCAGGTCGTCGTGGATCTCGAAGACGTGGCGCCCCTCGGCGTCCCGCGGCACGCCACGCACCTCCTCCGGCCCGGACTCGAGCAGCACCACCAGCCGCCGGGGCTGGTTCACCAGCGCGTCGATGGCACCGTCGAACAGCACCCGGCCGTGGTCGATGAGGATGATCCGCTTGCACAGCGCCTCGACGTCGGCCAGATCGTGCGTGGTCAGGATGACGGTGGTGCGGCCGGCGCGGTTGGTCTCCACGATGAACTCGCGTACGGCCTCCTTGGCCACCACGTCCAGCCCGACGGTCGGCTCGTCGAGATAGAGCAGCGGAGGCTCGTACAGCACGGCCGCGGCCAGGTCGCCCCGCATCCGCTGCCCCAGGCTGAGCTGGCGCACCGGGGTGTCGAGGAACTCGTCGAGCCCGAGCAGGTCGCGCACCTTCTTCAGCGACGTCTCGAAGCGCGCGGCGGGAACGTCATAGAGCGAGCCCACCAGCCGTAACGACTCGATCAGCGGCAGGTCCCACCACAGCTGGCTGCGCTGGCCGAAGACCACGCCGACGTTGCGCGCGTTGGCCGAGCGGCTGCGCCAGGGCACCAGACCGTTGACCCGCACGGTGCCGCTCGTCGGGGTGAGGATGCCGGTGAGGATCTTGATGGTGGTGGACTTGCCCGCGCCGTTCGGTCCGAGGTAGCCGATGACCTCGCCCTCGTCGATCGCGAAGCTGACGTCGTCGACGGCGGTCTTGTGCTCGTACTGCCGGGTGACCAGTGTGCGTAACGCCCCGAAGGGGCCGGGGAAGGTGCGTGGCCGGCGGAATACCTTGGTTAATCCCTCGACCCGGATCATGCACGAATACTTTCTTCGGGGCGCGCACGCTGCAACTTGTTTTCACGGCCCCTAGCTGGAGGTGGCCGAGACCCAGATGGTCCATCCCTGGCGGCAGGTGTCGGAGGGGAGCTTGTTGTCGCAGCCCATGACGCTGAAACTGACCCGCTTCCCCGCACCGGGGTAGACCACGAGACGGCCGCGCGTACGCGGCTGGTCCTTCAGCTTCAGCTCGCCCTTCAGCCCGCCGCTGAGCGTCACCCGGTAGTAGTCGTAGTTGAAGGGCGTGCTCGGCCCCCAGCGGAAGACCAGCCCGTTCCTGCCGTTGATCCTGGCGGAGTAGGCCGCGACGATCATCTTCGGGCCCTGGTCCGGCGACCAGGCGATCTGGCCGTCGTCGAAGTTCTGCCTGCGGCCGTTGCGGTTCGGCACGCCCCGCTCCTCGTCGGTGGGGCAGCCGATGATGGCGTTCTCCCCGCCGAGCGAGCTCCAGTAGTCGCCGATCAGCCCGTACGGCTGGATCTGGCACGAGCGCGCGGAGGCCGGCTGGGCCACGAAGGCCGACCCGGCCACGACCATCACAGCGGTCGCCGCGATGCGAAGTGTCTTGTTCATGTCTTCCTGCCCTTCGGGAACGATCTCTGCCTCGAAAGTAGGCAGGACCGGGCAAGACGGCATGAGTAGGGCCTACTCATTTGCCGAGGGGAGCTCGCACCGGTGGGTACGACTGTGTACTTCACCGATTCGACCGGACCGCCCGCGGCGGCATCGTGAGGGCATCGAATCCGATGGGAGAACCCCATGAACGAGACCGACGTCATCGTGGTCGGCGCCGGGCCGACCGGGCTCATGCTGGCCTGCGAGCTGGCCCTCGCCGGAGTCCGCTGCCGCCTCCTCGAACGGCGTACCGAACAGCCCAACATCACCAGGGCGTTCGCCGTCCACGCGCGCACCCTCGAACTCCTCGACGCCCGCGACCTCGCCGGCGACCTCCTGGCGCGCGGGTTGCGGGTGCACGAGGTGCAGCCCGCGCCCGGCGCCACGCTCGACCTGCGCTCGCTGGAGACCAGGTTCCCGATGATCCTCATCGTGCCGCAGAGCGGCACCGAGCACGTGCTGGAGGCCCGCGCCCGCGAGCTCGGCGTCGAGATCGTGCGTGGGGCCGAGGTGACCGGGATCCGGCAGGACGCCCGGCGGGTGGAGCTGGACCTCGCCGACGGCCGCACGGAGTCGGCGGCGTACGTCGTCGGCTGCGACGGCGCCCACAGCGCCGTACGCCGCCTGATCGGGGTCGACTTCGCCGGCCGGCAGTACGAGACCCACATCCTGCTCGCCGACGTACGGCTCACCGCCCCGCCCGGGCAGGCCCTGTTCGCCACGGGGAACGACGCGGGCGTGGTGATCATGGTCCCGTTCGGCGACGGCTGGTTCCGGGCCATCGCCTGGGACCGGTTGCGCGAGCAGATCCCGCTGACCGTGCCGCTGCCGATGGAGGAGATGCGCGACGCCTTCCATCGCATCGCCGGCACCGACTTCGGGATGAGCGAGCAGCGGTGGAGCTCCCGCTTCAGGAGCGAGCGCAGGCAGGCCCGGCACTACCGCGTCGGCCGGGTGTTCCTCGCGGGCGACGCCGCCCACGTGCACTCGCCGCTGGGCGGGCAGGGCATGAACACCGGCATCCAGGACGCCGTGAACCTCGGCTGGAAGCTCGCCGCCGCCGTGCGGGGGCGGGCGCCGGCCGGGCTGCTGGACGGCTACGAGGGCGAGCGGCACCGGGTGGGCGCGCAGGTGCTGGCCCTGACCGACGGCTTCAACCGCCTCGTGCTGGGCCGCTCGGCCGTGCGCCGGGCGGCGCAGGCGATGGCGATCCGGCTGATCCTGCGCTTCGGGCCGACCCGCCGCATCCTGGCCGGGCGGCTGACCGGCCTCGGCATCGCCTATCCCGCCGCGACCCGGGGCGCCCACCCGTGGACCGGGCGGCGGATGCCGGATCTCGCGTGCGAGGGCGGCAGGCTGTACGAGCTGCTTCGCGACGGCTGTTTCCGGCTGGTGGACATGACCGCGTCCGGCGCCGTCGCCGAGGCGGTCGCGAGCGCGGCGCCCGAGGTCCAGGTCACGCGGTACACGGGCCCCGCGCGGCCGGGCCGGCCGGCGGTGATCCTGGTCCGCCCGGACGGGTACGTCGCCTGGGCGAGCGGCGGGCGCCCCGACCTGCCCGCCCGCGCGGCGGCCGAGGCGGCCCGCTGGAGCGGCCCTCACCCGGCGACCAACCCCACGCCTGGCCCACGAGCGTCATCGGGTTGCGGGGGACCTGCCTGATCGTTTCACCTGGACGCCGTGACCATGCCGACAGCGGACCCGTACTTCGCCTGCGCCACTCCCCGCACCGGCGGCACCCTGCTCCTCGACCTGCCCAAGGACGCGCGATCGTGGCCGGCCACCGGCGCCGGGCCGACGAGCTGAACGCCGCCTGGATCGAGCGCCACCGCCAGGAGTGAGCGCCACCGCCACGGGTGAGAGGCCCGCAACCCGAAGAGGCCCGCGCTCCCCGGGTTGCGGGGCTTGTCCCGACGGCGTCGGCCGAGCCGGCCGGGCGCCACGAGGACGGCGTCAGCCGAGCCAGCCCGGCGCCACCAGGACGGCCCAGGCCGCCAGGGGGCCCACCACCACGATCGCCGCGCCGTACGCCAGGAGCTTGCGGTAGAAGGCGTCCCGCTCCATGCCCCTGACGTTGGCCACCAGCAGCGCCCCCGTCGTCGAGAACGGGCTGACGTCCACGATGGCCGACGACACCGACAGCGCCGCGATCATCGCGACCGGGCCCAGGGTGCCCTGGTTGAGCAGCGGCACGGCCAGCGGGACCAGCGCACCCAGGATGCCCACCGTCGAGGCGAACGCCGACACCACGCCTCCGACGTAGCAGATGAGCAGCGCGACCAGCAGCGGGATGCCGATCGCCGCCACCGCCGAGCCCACGTAGTCGACGGTGCCGATCTCCTGGAGCACGCCCACGTACGTGACGACGCCGCAGATCAGCAGCACGGTCGGCCAGGCCACCCGCTCGACGGCGCCCTTGTTCGTCCTGGGGGAGGTGAGGGACAGGACGACGGCGACGGTGACGGCGGTCAGGCCGACGTCCAGCTTGAACACCAGCACCGCCAGGCAGAGGGCGACGATGCCGGTCAGGGTCAGCGCCTGGTGCGGGGTGAGGCGCAGGCCACCGGACCCCGCGTCAGAGGCGTCGGGGACCGGTTCCGGAGCCGCGGCATCGTCGGCGGTCTCCACGGAGACGGACGTGGCCGCGGCTCCGGGGGCGGACGCGCCGGACGACGAACCGGTAGCGGCCCCACCCGAAGGCGAGGCGGCCGAAGAGGCGGCGGGCGTAGAGGCGGCGGGCGAAGGGGAGACGGGCGAGGAGGAGGCGAGCGCGTCGGGGGAGACGGCGCCGCGGTTGACCAGGTGACGGCCGCCGAAGATGAAGAACACGACCACCGCCGCGCCCGCGTTGAACGCGAAGCTCGACAGGAACAGCACCAGGTCGTCGACGGGCAGCTTCGCGTCCCTGGTCACCCCGTTCACGATCCCGCCCAGCACGCTGATCGGCGAGAACGCGCCCGCCTGCGTGCCGTGCGCCACCATGAGCCCGATCAGCATCGGATGGATCCGGTAGTCGGCCGCGAACCCGAAAGCGATGGGCGCCAGGATCGCCGCCACCGCCGGGGCCGGCGCGCCCACGGCCGTCAGCAGCGCCGAGATGGCGAACACCACGATCGGGATGGCGGCCAGCCGGCCGCGTACCAGGTGCACGGCGGCCCGTACGAGCCAGTCGACCGTGCCGTTGTTGGTGGCGATCGCGAACAGCAGCGTCACCCCGACCAGGATCACGAACAGGCTGCCGGGGAAGGCCCCCAGGATGTCGTCCGTGCTCATCCCGGCGGCCAGCGTGCCGACGAGGAAGGCGCCGACCAGGGCCAGCGCGCCCAGGTTCACGGGGAAGACGGTCGCGATGACGAACATGACGATGAGGGCGAGAATGGACAGGAGCTCTGCGGACACTGCGTACTCCGATCTCCCCCGAGCGTTATGGCAGGTCGACCACCTGGTGGAGGAGCTCGACCGGATGGCGGGCAGCGCGTCCCGCGCCGTGGGCGATCTGCTGGCGGCACGAGACCCCCGTGGCCGCCAGCAGGGTGTCGGGCGAGGATGCGGCGATCGCCGGGAAGAGCCGGAGGCCGCCGATCTTCATGGACAGGTCGTAGTGCTCGCTCTCGAATCCGAACGAACCGGCCATGCCGCAGCAGCCGGCGTCGATCTCTTCCACCTCCGCTCCCGGGATCCTGGACAGCAGCTCGCGCGTGGCCGCGGTGCCGACGACGGCCTTCTCGTGGCAGTGGCCGTGCAGGAGGATCCGGCGCCCGCTCAGCCCGCCGTTCAGCGGCAGCGAGCCGTCGTCGACGGCCTCCGCCAGCAGCTCGGGGATGAGCCTGGCCCGCGCCGCCACCGCCGCCACCCGGGGGTCGCCGGGGAGCAGCGCGGCGTACTCGTCCTTGAGCGTGAGCAGGCAGGACGGCTCCAGCCCGACGATCGGCGCGTCCGAGCCGGCGAGCCGGCCGACCATGGCCTCGGCCATCGCGCGGGCGCGGTCCAGCAGCCCCTTGGAGATGCTGGATCGGCCGCAGCAGCCCTCCGACTCCAGCCGCACCCGATAGCCGGCGCGCTCCAGCAGCTCGACGGCGGCCCGCCCGATGCCGGGCTCGCTGAAGGAGGTGAAGGAGTCCGCGAGCAGGATCACCTCCCGCCGCCCGGCGGCGGGCGGCCGGCGGGCGAACCAGCGGAGCAGGTTGTCGCGGCGGAAACGGGGCAGCGGCCGCCGCGTGCTCAGCCCGAGCGGCCCGCGCAGGGGGGCGGCCAGCCAGTTCGACAGGGGCGCGGTGGCCGAGCCGAGCCGGTTGAGCGTCCGGATCGCCCCGAACAGCCGCGACCGCGGCGGCACGCCGTGGGTCTCCTGGTACTGGTGCAGGAACTCGCTCTTCATCGCCGCCATGTCCACGCCCAGCGGGCACTCCGACTGGCAGGCCTTGCACTCCAGGCAGAGGTCGAGGATCCCGTGCAGCCTCTCGTCGCCGAGGGCCTGCCGGGGGTCGTCCGAGGACAGGGCCTTGACCAGGGCGTTGGCGCGGCCGCGGGTGGAGTGCTCCTCCTCGCGGGTGGCCATGTACGACGGGCACATGACGCCTGTGTCGTCCTTGCGGCAGACCCCGACGTTCATGCACCGGTCGGCGGCGGCGTGCATGCCGTCCGCGAACGACAGGGTGGTGCGCAGCGGGCGCGGCGCGGGCATCGCGGGATCGCGCAGGTGCTCCGTCATCGGGGGCGCGTCCACGATCTTGCCGGGATTCAGCAGCCCGCGCGGGTCGAAGGCGTGCTTGATGCGCCGCATCGCCTCGTAGACCGCGTCGCCGAACAGCCGCCGGTTGAACTCGGAGCGCGCCAGCCCGTCGCCGTGCTCGCTGGAGTTGACGCCGCCGTGCCGGGCGGCCAGCTCGGCGATCTCCTCGGCGACCGCGCGCATGGTGCCGATCTCGTCGGGCACGCGAAGGTCGACGAAGGGGCGGATGTGCAGGCAGCCGACCGAGCAGTGGCCGTAGAACCCCGCGGAGAGCCCGTGCCGGGAGAGGATCTCCGCGAACTCCTCGACGTACGGCAGCAGCCGCTCCGGCGGCACGGCCGTGTCCTCCACGAACGCCAGCGGCCTGCGGCTGCCCACGCTGGAGGCCATCAGCAGCCCGAGCCCCGCCTTGCGGACCTTGAGCACGGCCGCCTGCTGCCCGGCCGTGACGGCCCGCAGGGTGTGGTAGCCGTGGCCGTTCGCCTTCCAGGTGGCGGCGAGCTTGTCCACGCGGTCGGCCACCTCGGCCGGGCTGTCGCCGAAGAACTCGACGAACAGCAGCGCCTCGGGGTCGCCGGACAGGATGTCGCCGAGCCCGGCGTAGTCCACGCGCCGCCTGGACAGGTCGAGGATGGCCTTGTCGATGAGCTCGACCGAGGCGGCCTCGAAGGAGAGCGCGTCCGCGGTGGCGGCGATGGCGGACGGCGTGGAGGTGAAGTGGCCGACGGCGATGGCCTTGGCCCGGGGCCGGTCCACCAGCCCGACCGTGGCCTCGGTCACCACGGCCAGCGTGCCCTCGGAGCCGACGACCAGCTTGGTGAGGTCGGGCAGATCACGGGCGGCCAGGTCCAGGCGGTAACCGCCCGAGTGCCGCCAGAAGCGCGGGAACCCGGACAGGTCCACCCCCTGCAGCGCCCCGGCGACGGCCGCGCCCAGGCGGGCGTCGGAGCGCAGGTCGGGCGTGCCGGCGTCGGCGAGCACCACCCGCAGCGACTCGACGTGGTCCACGGTGGACCCGTAGAGCACGGAGTGGCTGCCCGCCGAGTTGTTGCCGATCATGCCGCCGATCGTGGCCCGGTTGCTGGTCGAGGTGTCGGGCCCGAACATCAGCCCGTGTTTGCGGGCCGCCCGGTTGAGCTGGTCCTGCACGACGCCCGGCTGCACGCGGGCGGTCCTGCCGTCTATCTCCAGGATGCGGTTCATGTGGCGGGAGAAGTCGACGACAACCGCAGCCCCGACCGTCTGCCCGGCCAGGCTGGTGCCCGCCCCGCGCGGCAGTACCGGCACCCCCAGCTCGCCGCAGGCCGCGACCAGCGCCTGGACGTCGCCGGCGTGACGGGGGAAGGCGACGGCGAGCGGCTCGATGGCGTACATGCTGGCGTCGGAGGCGTACAGATGCCTGGTGTACGGATCGTCCCTGACGTCTCCTTCGAGCAGCCGGGACAGGGTCCGGGCCAGGGTCATTCGGCCCCCTCCAGGTACGCCAGCGCGACGCGCGTCCCGCCTTCCTTGATCGGTGCCCCGGCCGCGCTCAGCCCCATCTCGACGCCGCTCAGCGTGCCGGCCAGCGTCAGGTCGTTGAAGTGGCCGAGGTGGCCGATCCGGAAGACGCGCCCCGCGAGCCGCCCGAGCCCGGTGCCGAGCGACATGTCGTACCGATCGAGGATGAGCTTCCTGACCGCGTCGGCGTCGTGCCCGTCCGGCATCAGTACCGCGGTGAGCGAGCTCGAGTGCTCCCGCTCGTCGGCGCAGAGCACCTCGAGCCCCCACGCCCGTACGGCGCGCCGCGTCGCCTCGGCGTGCCGGTCGTGGCGGCGGAAGACCTCCGCCAGCCCTTCCTCCTCCAGCAGCATGACGAGCGCCTCGCGCAGCCCGTAGAGCAGGTTGGTCGGCGGCGTGTACGGGTAGAAGCCGCCGCGGTTGGCCGCGATGATCGGCTCCCAGTCCCAGTACGAGCGGGGCAGCCGCCCCCGGTGGGCCAGCGCCTTCGGGCTGACCGCGTTGAGGCCGATGCCGGGCGGCAGCATGAGCCCCTTCTGCGAGCAGCCGACGGTCACGTCCACGCCCCATTCGTCGTGGCGGTAGTCCATCGAGCCCAGCGACGAGATCGTGTCCACCAGCAGCAGCGGGGAGTGCCCGGTCCGGTCGACGGCCGCCCGGATCTCCGGGATCCGGCTGCGCACGCCGGTCGAGGTCTCGTTGTGCACGACCATGACGGCGGCGTGCTCGGCGGTGAGGCGGCCCGCGATCGCGTCGGGGTCGGCGCCGTGCCGCCAGTCGCCGGGCACGAGGTCGACGACCAGCCCCAGCCGGGCGGCCATCTCGCACCAGAGCGCGGAGAAGTGCCCGGTCTCGTACGCCAGCACCCTGTCCCCGGGCGAGAGCGTGTTGACCAGCGCCGCCTCCCACGCGCCCGTCCCCGACGACGGGTAGACGATCACGTGGTGGCGGGTCCGGAAGACCGCCTTCAGCCGCTCCAGGACCTCGCCGGCCAGGCGGGCGAAGGCGGGGCCGCGGTGATCGACGGTGGGCTGGGCGATGGCGCGCAGCACCCGGTCGGGAACGTTGGTCGGTCCTGGGATCTGCAGGAAATGACGCCCCACGTCTTGATCTCCTTGCGTGCCGTGTCACGGCACGGTGTGCCGTGTTGCGGTTCACTAACATTAAAATCGGTCCGCAGAGGAGTCAATGGATGCAGAACGTGATCAACGCCCTCCGGGTGCTCGAAGAGGTCGCCGCCCGCCAGCCCGCCGGAGTCGGGGAGCTGGCCCGGGTGCTCGGGCTGCCCAAGAGCACGGTGCAGCGCTCGCTGAGGACGCTGCACGAGGCCGGGTGGATCAGGCCCGCCGCGGGCGAGATCACGCGCTGGCAGGTGACGAGCAAGGCGTTCCAGGTCGGCCGCAGGACGGAGCTGGGCCTGCGGGACGCGGCGATGCCGGTCATGGAGCAGTTGCGGCAGCGCACCGGGGAGACGATCCACCTGATGGTGCCGGAGGGCGACGCGGTCGTCCTGATCGAGCGGCTGGAGACCGACAAGCCGCTGCGCATCGTGCTGCCGCTCGGCATCAGGCTCCCGCTGCACGCCTCGGCCAACGGCAAGGCCGTGCTCGCGCACAGGTCCGCCCCGCTGCCGGAGCTCGCGTCGTACACGGACACGACGATCGTCGACCCTGAGGCGCTGGACGCCGAGCTGGCTGCGGTCCGGGCGCGGGGTTACGCGGACAACCGCGGTGAGTGGCGCTCCGACATCGCGGCCGTCGCCGCCGCCGTGCTGGGCCCGGACGGCCCGGTCGCCAGCCTCAGCATCTCCACCCCCGCCAGTCGCATGCCGGAGGAACTGCGCGGGGAGTACGGCAAGTTGGTCACCCGGGCGGCCCGCACTCTGACGGAGTCCCTGACCTGAGCGTGGCTGAACGGCAACTTGTCATCTGAGCATCCGGAAACTTTCTGGAAATGCGGGCGTCGAATGCCGGCCTGACCCTGCGGTGATCAGCACGAATATAACAGTTTGCACCCTCTTGACACGCCGAAACCTGGACCCATAAGTTGCCGCAATATTAACGGGAATTCCTCGAAAGTTTCGGCAGCAGGCCGGCTAAGAGCCGAAAGGGTGGCATGAGGGGCCAGGTACCAATCGACAAGTGGCGGGACACGCGGCTGACTGCCGCCGAGCGGGCCGAGGTGCTCATCCCGCTCATGACGCTGGAGGAGAAGGTCGCCCAGCTCGTGGGCGTCTGGGTCGGCGCCGACGCGTCAGGGGGAGGCGTCGCCCCGCACCAGGCCGACATGGCGGGCGTGGAGTGGAGCGACGTCATCGCCCACGGGCTGGGCCAGCTGACCCGCCCGTTCGGCACGGCGCCGGTCGATCCCGTCGCCGGTGCGCGCTCGCTGGCCGCCTCGCAGGCCCAGATCGTGGCCGCCGGCAGGTTCGGGATCCCGGCCCAGGTCCACGAGGAGTGCCTGACCGGCTTCGCCGCCTGGCGGGCGACGGTGTACCCGGCGCCGCTGAGCTGGGGCGCCTCCTTCGACCCCGAGCTGATCGAGGAGGTGGCCGGGCGGATCGGCCGGTCCATGCGGGCCGCCGGCGTCCACCAGGGCCTGGCCCCGGTCCTCGACGTCACCCGCGACTACCGCTGGGGCCGCACCGAGGAGACGATCGGCGAGGACCCCTACCTGGTCGGGACGGTCGGCGCGGCCTACGTGCGCGGGCTCGAGGGCGCGGGCCTCGTCGCCACCCTGAAGCACTTCGCCGGCTACTCCGCCTCCCGGGGCGGCCGCAACCTCGCCCCCGCCCACATGGGAGGCAGGGAACTGGCGGACGTGATCCTGCCGCCGTTCGAGATGGCCCTGCGCCTGGGCGGCGCCCGGTCGGTGATGAACTCCTACGCCGAGATCGACGGCGTTCCCGTCGCGGCCGACGAGGAGCTGCTGACCGGGCTGCTGCGCGAGGAGTGGGGGTTCGCGGGCACGGTGGTCGCCGACTACTTCTCCATCCGGTTCCTGCACAAGCTGCACGGCGTCGCGGCGGAGGCCGCGGACGCGGCCGGGCTCGCGCTGCGGGCCGGGATCGACGTCGAGCTGCCCACGGTGGACACCTTCGGCCCCCCGCTGATCGAGGCCGTGAAGTCGGGACAGGTGGACGAGGCGCTCATCGACCGCGCGCTGGCCCGGGTGCTGGCGCAGAAGGCCGAGCTGGGGCTGCTCGACGAGGACTGGCGGCCGCTGCCCGGCGACGCCGCCGACGTGCGGCTCGACGACGAGGAGAGCCAGGAGCTCGCCCTGCGCCTGGCGCGCGAGTCGATCGTGCTGGTGCGCAACACCGGCGGCGTCCTGCCGCTCGCGCCGGGCCGGCGGGTGGCGCTCGTGGGGCCGGTGGCCGACGACCCGATGGCGATGCTCGGCTGCTACGCCTTCCCCGCGCACGTGGGCCCGCACCCCGAGCACGGGCTCGGGCTCGACCTCCCGTCGCTGCGCGAGGCGCTCGGCGCGCTGGTCCCCGATCTCGCGTACGAGCCGGGCTGCGAGATCACCGGCGACGACACCTCCGGGATCGCGGTGGCCGTCGCCGCGGCGGCGGACAGCGACGTGTGCGTGCTGGCCGTCGGAGACCGGGCGGGGCTGTTCGGGCGCGGCACCTCCGGCGAGGGCTGTGACGCCGCCGACCTGCGCCTGCCGGGCGTGCAGTCCGAGCTGGTCCGGGCGGTGCTGGCGACCGGCACCCCGGTGGTCCTGGTGCTGCTGGCCGGGCGGCCGTACGCGCTGGGCCCCGAGTTCGACGCGGCCGCGGCCGTCGTCTACGGCTTCTTCCCCGGCCAGCGGGGCGGCCAGGCGCTGGCGGAGGTGCTCACCGGCGCCGTCAACCCGACCGGCCGCCTGCCGGTCAGCGTGCCGCGCGACGCCGGCGGCCTGCCCGCCACCTACCTGTCGCCGTGGCTCGGGCGCCGTACGCAGGTGTCGTCGGTGGACCCGACGCCCGCGTACTCGTTCGGGCACGGGCTGAGCTACACCACGTTCGAGTGGGAGCTCCTCGACACGGGCGCGGCCGAGTGGCCGGTGGACGGCGAGGTCACCGTCGGGGTGAACGTCCGCAACACCGGATCGCGGGCCGGCGCCGAGGTCGTCCAGCTCTACCTGCACGACCCGGTCGCGCAGACCACCAGGCCGGTGGTGCGGCTGGTCGGCTACGCCCGCGTTCCGCTGGAGGCCGGGCAGGCCGCCCGCGTGGAGTTCACCGTCCCGGCCGACGCCGCGTCGTTCACCGGCGTGCGCGGCCGGCGCATCGTCGAGCCCGGCGACGTCGAGCTGCGCTTCGCGCGCTCCAGCGGGGACGCCGCGACGGACCCGGCGGCGGGCACGGTGGCGGGCACGGCGGCGGGCACGGTGGCGGCCGTGCCGCTGCGGCTGACCGGCGCCGAGCGCGAGCTCGGGCACGACAGGAACCTGCTGGTCACGGCTCGTGTAACACGGGAAGGAGCGGGATGAGCACAACGTCGTTGGACAATCCGCCGCGAGACGCACGGGCGGCGGGACCGGCGCCCAGCCGGCGCAGACGGGCCAAACCCGGCACCTGGCGGCACGCGATCCGCCGCGACTGGCAGCTGTACTCGCTGGCGATCCTGCCGCTGCTGTTCTTCGCGATCTTCCGGTACCTCCCGATGCTCGGCAACGTGATCGCCTTCCGCAAGTTCGAGCCCGGCGGGAGCATCTTCGGCGAGACCTGGGTGGGCCTGCGCTACGTGAAGATGTTCCTGAACGACCCGTCGTTCTGGACCGTGTTCGCCAACACGCTCATCCTCGGCGCGCTGACCCTGCTGTTCTGCTTCCCGCTGCCGATCGTGCTGGCGCTCCTGCTCAACGAGGTGCGCAACCGGCGCGTGAAGCGGTTCCTGCAGTCGGTGTCGTACCTGCCGCACTTCCTGTCGATGGTCATCGTGGCCGGCATCGTCATGCAGATGCTGGCCATCGACGGGCCGGTGAACCAGATCGTCAAGGTGTTCGGCGGGGAGCCCACCGCGTTCCTGCAGAAACCCGAGTGGTTCCGCACGATCTTCGTCTCGTCGGAGGTCTGGCAGACCGTCGGCTGGGGCACCATCCTCTACCTGGCCGCGCTGACCACCATCGACGAGCAGCTCTACGAGGCGGCCCGGATGGACGGCGCCGGACGGTGGCGGCAGATCTGGCACGTCACCCTGCCGGGCATCCGGCCGACGGCGATCACGCTGCTGATCCTCAACATCGGCACGTTCATGGCCGTGGGCTTCGAGAAGGTCCTGCTGCTGTACAACCCGCTGACCTACCCGACGGCGGACGTGATCTCCACGTACCTGTACCGGATGGGCGTGGAGTCCAGCAACCTGAGCTACGCCGCCGCGATCGGCCTGTTCGAGGCCCTGGTCGGCGTGGTGCTGATCCTCTCGGCGAACCTGATCTCCCGCCGCACAGTAGGGACGAGCCTGTGGTGACCCTCGAGAAGACCCGTGGCTACCGCGCCTTCCAGGTGGTCAACGCCGTCATCCTGAGCGGCGTCGTGATCGTGACGCTCTACCCCTTCCTCAACATCCTCGCCCGCTCGTTCAGCGAGGAGCGCTACATCGTCGGCGGGCAGGTCAACCTCATCCCGCGCGGGTTCAACATCACGACCTACAAGCTCGTGGTGTCGGACCCGACATTCTGGACGAACTACGGCAACACGATTGTCTACACCGTCGTGGCCACGGCGATCGCCATGCTGCTGACGACGTGCTACGCGTACGTGCTGTCCAAGAAGCACCTCAGGGGCCGCACGTTCCTGATCTGGGTCGCCGTCTTCACCATGATCTTCTCCGGCGGCCTGATCCCCAACTACGTGCTGGTCAACGGCCTCGGGCTGACCAACTCCATCTGGGCCATCGTCCTGCCCAACGCCATCAGCGTCTTCAACCTCCTGGTCATGAAGGCGTTCTTCGAGGGCCTGCCGCAGGAGCTGGAGGAGGCCGCCGCGATCGACGGCCTGAACACCTACGGCGTCCTGTGGCGGGTGGTGCTGCCGCTGTCGAAGGCGGTCATCGCCACGATGGTGCTGTTCTACGCGGTCTCGTTCTGGAACTCGTGGTTCACGGCGTTCCTCTACCTGAACAAGACCGAGTTGTTCCCCGTGACCATCTACCTGCGCAATCTCATCGCGGGCGCCACCGGCGCCGAGTCCGCGGGCGCGTCGCTCAGCGAGGCGTCGGCGGCGGCGGCCAACATCCAGTCGGTGACGATCATGCTCACCGTCGTCCCCATCCTGGCGGTCTACCCCTTCGTGCAGAGGTACTTCGTCTCGGGCGTCATGCTCGGCGCGGTCAAGGGTTAACCACTGTCCTCCCGAAAGGATCCCCCCATGCAGCACATCTCCCGCCGTCAGGCACTCCTCGGGCTGGGTGCGCTCACTCTTGCCGTCGCCGGCTGCGGCGAGGACGAGGCTCCGAAGAAGGCCGCCGACGTGTCCGCGAACAAGGCGGGCGCGATGGCCAACTACGGAGTCGGCCAGCAGTTCAAGGCCACCGAGCCGGTCTCGTTCGACGCGCTCTACAACAACCACCCGTTCTACCCGGACAAGAGCGACTGGCTGTTCTGGCAGGAGCTGACCAAGCGGACCAACGTGACGATCAAGCCGGTGGAGGTGCCGCTCAGCGACTACGAGAAGAAGCGCGGCCTGCTGGTGGGCTCCGGCCAGGCCCCGCTCATCATCCCGAAGACCTACCACCCGGCCGAGGAGGCGTTCGTCTCCTCCGGCGCCATCCTGCCGGTCAGCGACTACTTCGACCTGATGCCCAACTTCAAGGACAAGGTCGCCAAGTGGAAGATGGAGCCGGAGCTGGACACGCTGCGCCAGGCCGACGGCCGCATCTACCTGCTGCCGGGCCTCCACGAGGAGATCTGGATCGACTACTCCCTGGCGGTGCGGACCGACATCCTCGAGAAGCACAAGCTGGAGGTCCCGAAGACCTGGGATGATCTCTACACCCTGCTCAAGGCGCTGAAGAAGGAATACCCGGACCTCTACCCGATGACCGACCGGTTCGGCGTCCCCACGCCCGGCGGCAACCTGTTCAAGCTCGTCGCCCAGGCCTACGGCGCCAAGGGCGGCTGGCAGTACCAGCACGCGACCTTCGACGCCACGGCCGGCAAGTTCGTCTACACCGGCGCGATGCCGCAGTACAAGCAGATGCTGGAGTACCTGAACAAGCTGGTGAAGGAGAAGCTGCTCGACCCGGAGAGCTTCACCCAGCAGGACGAGCAGGCCAAGCAGAAGTTCAACTCCGGCAAGTCGTTCGTGATCAGCGCGAACGCGCAGTCGATCGTCAACGACTACCGCCCGACGCTGAGCAAGCTCGTCCCCGGCGCCAAGGTCGCCAAGATCCCGGTGCCCGTAGGCCCGGTCGGCGAGTACAAGATCGACACCCGGCTCGAGAACGGCATCATGATCTCCAAGAAGGCGCTGGAGAACAAGAACTTCGTCGCCATGATGCAGTTCGTCGACTGGCTCTGGTACTCCGACCAGGGCGAGGAGTTCGCCAAGTGGGGCGTCGAGGGCACGACGTACACCAAGGACGCCTCGGGCGACTACAAGATCGCCAAGGACATCGACTTCGTCGGCCTCAACCCCGGCGCGCCCAAGCACCTGCAGAAGGACTTCGGCTTCTCCAACGGCGTGTTCGCCTACGGCGGCACCACCAAGCTGCTGAACTCCACCTTCTCCGAGGAGGAGGTGGCCTTCCAGGACGTGATGAACGCCAGGAAGGACTGGCCGGTCGAGCCGCCGCACCCGTTCAACGACGAGGAGCGCGAGCAGGCCACGCTGTGGGAGACGCCGCTGAAGGACTACGTCACCCAGCAGACGCTCAAGTTCGTCCTCGGCGAGCGTGACCTGAGCGAGTGGGACGCCTACGTCAAGGAGCTGGAGGCCAAGAACATGACCTCCTACCTGAACCTCGTCAACTCCGCCTACGAGCGCTTCAAGAAGGACCACGGCTGATGCGGGTGCCCTCGGAGGCCTCGGGGCGGCTGTCCGACGCCTGGCGGTTCTGTGTCGGCACCGGCCGCTTCGAGCTGGCGCTGCGCCGCGACTACCAGGACTCGCTGGCGCTGATCCAGCGGGAGATCGGCTTCCGGCACATCCGGGGGCACGGGCTGCTGAGCGACGGGGTGGGCGTCCACCAGCCGTACGAGTACGCGGGCGCGCGGCACGTGCGCCACTCGTTCACGTACGTGGACCAGGTGATCGACGCCTACCTCGAACTCGGCATCCGCCCTTTCGTGGAGCTGGGGTTCATGCCCTCCGGGCTGGCCTCCGGCGACCAGACCGTCTTCTGGTGGCAGGGCAACGTCACCCCGCCCCGCTCCTGGCGGGAGTGGGCGGAGCTGGTGCGGGCCACGGTGGCGCACCTCGTCGACCGGTACGGGCTCGACGAGGTGCGCACCTGGCCCATCGAGGTGTGGAACGAGCCCAACCTCAAGGACTTCTGGCAGGACGCCGACCAGGACGCCTACCACCGCCTCTATGAGGTGAGCGCGCACGCGGTCAAGGAGGTGGACGCCTCGCTCCAGGTCGGCGGCCCGGCCATCTCGCCCGGCTCCGACGAGTTCCTCGTGCGCTTCGCCGACTTCGTGGCCGAGCATTCGCTGCCCATCGACTTCGTCAGCCGGCACGCGTACACCTCCGGCCCGGCCCAGCACGTGCCGTTCGGCGTGCACCAGACGCTCGCGCCGGCGTCGAAGCTGCTGGAGCAGTTCGCCACGCCGCGGCGGCAGCTCGCGGGCGGCCCGCTGGAGGGGCTGCCGGTGCACATCACGGAGTTCAACTCCTCCTACCGGCCCGACAACCCCGTCCACGACACGGCCTTCCACGCCGCCTACCTCGCCCCGGTGCTGGCGGCCGGGGGAGACCTGGTCGACTCCTTCTCCTACTGGACCTTCAGCGACATGTTCGAGGAGCAGGGGATCCCGACCTCGCTCTTCCACGGCGGCTTCGGCCTGCTGACCCACCGGCAGATCAAGAAGCCCACCTACCACCTGTACGCGTTCATGGCCCGGATGGGTGACCAGGTCCTGGCGCGCGGGGAGGACCACCTGGTCACCCGGGACGGCGACGGCCGGGTCACCGTGCTGGCCTGGGCCCCGGCGGACGTGACCGGCGCGCCTCCAGTGGACGGGCACGCCGTGCGGCTGTCGATCCCCATCGGGGACGCCGCCTCGGCGTTCGAGCTGCGCTCGTCGGTGAGCGAGGAGAAGGGCAACGCGTGGGCGGCGTGGCGCGAGCTGGGCCGCCCGCGCTCGCCCCGGCCCAGGGAGCTCGACGCGCTGCGGGAGGCGGCCGAGCCCGTGCGCTCCCACCGGAGCCTGCCCGTCGCGGACGGTCGCGTGGACCTGGATCTCCGGCTCGACCGCCACGAGGTTACGCTGGTCGAGCTCACACCGGTGGTGGACCGGACGCCGCCGTGGTGGGACGACAGGCGGCTGCTCGGCCTGGAAGAGGAGAGCCCATGAGCGAGGTGTCGGCAGGGCGGTGGTTCGGCGAGGGCCCGCTCTCGCGCGCCGCCACGCTGATCTACAGCCTGCTGGTGGTCGAGGGCCTGTTCCTCGTCGCGACCGCGCCTGGCCTGATCGCGCTGACGCTGCTCGGCGGCGACGCCGCCAACGTGCCGCTGGTGGCGGCCTGCGCGCTGCCGCTCGGCCCCGCGCTGTCCGCCGCCCTCTACGCGCTGCGCCATCGCAGCCGGGACATGACGGACCTGCATCCGGCGGCGGCGTTCTGGCGCGGTTACCAGGCCAACGTGCGCGGCGTGCTGAAGATCTGGGTGCCGTGGCTCGTCGCGCTGGCCGTCGTCGGGACGAACCTGGCGAACTTCGCCGTCGCCGGCGTCCCGGGGTGGTGGGCGGTGCTGCTCGTGCTCGTCGCGCTGGCGGCGCTGCTGTGGGCCGCCAACGCGCTGGTGATCACGTCGCTGTTCGCGTTCCGGGCGGTGGACGTGGCGCGGCTGGCGTCGTACTTCCTCATGCGCCACCCGAAGGCCGCCCTCGGCAACGCGTCGCTGCTGATCGTGGCGGGCGGCATCACGATGGTCGCCACCGAGCTGGCGCCCGCCCTGCTGGCCTCCGCGTTCGCCGCGGCCCTGCTGTGGAACAGCCGCCCGGTGATCGCCGAGGTCCGCGAGCGCTTCACCGCCTGAGGAGTCGCGGGCGCGGATCGAGCCACTATCCTCAGCATGATCTCCCGGTGATCACCGGGAGATGAGAGCTGCGGAAGGTGGCGGGGCATGCCGTCAGTGCTGAGGCTGGGCGTGGTGAGCCTGCTGGTCGCCACTGTGTTCGCCGGGCTCGGCATGTGTGCCGCGGCTCTGGGCGATGCGGAAGTGCGGCATGCCGTGGAGACGGCTCCGCCTCAGGCCGTCGGCGTCACGGTCGCCGGCGTGATCAACGCCGGGAACTTCGCCGGGTTCGACCGGGCCGTACGGGAACAGACGGCCCTGGCCTTCGGCGGTGCGCGCACCGAGGTGACCACCTTGCTCCGCTCGGACGGCTACACGATGCCGGGCCAGGAGAAGCTGAGGTACCGGCGGCCGGAGCGGCTCAGGTTCGGCAGTCTGGACGGATTCCAGCAGCACGCGAGACTGGTCAGCGGCTCCTGGCCCCGGTCGCGCACCGAGCCGGTCGAGGCGGCGATCTCCCAGGCCGCCGCCTCGTTCACCGGCTTCACGGCCGGACAGGTGTTCACCACGATCGGCCGTATCGACGCCGAGCCGGTAAAGGTCAAGATCACCGGGGTGTTCGTGCCCGACGACCCCTACGGGCCGCGCTGGGCCGGCGACCTGATGCTCGGCCGTGGCGTCGAGAGGGAGGGATACACCACCTACGGCCCGCTCATGGTGGATCAGGCCACCTTCCTCGACCGCTTCGCCGAAACGGTCGACGCCACCTGGACCGTCGTGCCCGACCTGCGCGGCATGCCGGTCGAGCGGCTGCGTACGGCGGCCGCCCGGCTGCCGGACCTGCGGGAACGGCTCAAGGCGAACGGCTGCCCCGACTGCACGCCCGCCAGTGCTCTCCCCGGCACACTGGCCCGGATCGAGGCCGCCGCGCAGGCGGCCCGCTGGACCGTCCTGGGTCTGGCGGCGCTCCTGGCCCTGGCGCTGCTCCTCACGCCCGGGCCCAGGCGGACCGGCCGGGCCCTGGGCACGGCGGCGGTGGTCATGGGCTGCGCGTTCCTGGCCCCCTTCGTGGCCCGCCTGCTGCTGTCCCTGGCGGAGGCCACGCCGTGGTGGCGGGCCGCGGGAATACGGCTGCCGGACCTGTCGGGAACACTCCCGGTGGCGATCCTGATGGCGCTGGTCGCGGTGGCGTGCCTGGTCGCCGAGGCACCGAGGCCGGGGATACGGGCGCTCTCCGCGGGGATCGCCGCCGCGGTCGCCGTTCTCGCGATCGGTGGCGCCACGACCTGGCGCTCCTCGCAGGCGGACCAGGCCCGTCACCAGGCCGGTGCCGACGTGCGGCTGACCGGCCCGCCGTCGGGAGGCGAGCCGGGCGTCCTCGGCCGTGGCACCGCCTTCACCGCGCTGCCCGGTGTCACCGCCGCGGTGCCCGGACACCGCGATCGCGTCGATGTCGACCTGCGCTACAGCACCCTCCTCGGCGTCGACGCGAACCGCCTCGGCGAGGTGTTCCGGCTGCGGCCCGATCTGTCGGACCGGACGGTTGCGCAGCTGGCGGCCGCGATGGTCGCCGGCCGTCCCCAGCTCGGCGCCCTCCCGCTGCCCGGTCAGCCGCGCACGCTCACCGTCGAGGTCGAGCGGTCCGACGGCTCTGCGCGGCTGCGCGTGGTGGTCTCCGACGCCCTCGGGGTCTGGCATGACCTGCCGGTCGCACCGCTGCGCGAAGGCTCCGCGAAGGTGGACGTGGACCTCGCCGGCCTGGCCGGCCCGGATGGGAAGATCGCCTACCCGCTTGCCGTCCGGGGTTTCCTGGGCGACGCCACCGACGACTCCGCGCACGTGATCACCGTGACCGCGCTGCGCGCCGACGGCGGGGAACTGGCCCTGCCCGCGGGTCAGCGATGGTCGGAAGGGACAGGAAGCGGCATCTTCTCGCTGAAGGTGAAGGACGGTGCCTCCGTCGTGCGGCCCGTACCGCTGAACGCCGCCCCCGCCCGGCCGGTGCCGATCGTGCTCACCCCCGAGCTGGCCGCCTCGGCGAAGCTCGCCACGGGCCGGACCGGCTCCATCTCGCTCGGACGGCGACCGCTCCAGGTCGAGCTCGCCGGTGTCGTCGAGCGCATGCCCGGCGTCGCTCTCGACTCCGCCGCCGTCCTCATGGACTGGCAGACCTTGCAGGCCTGGAACCTGGCCGCGGCACGGCCGCCGTTGCCCGCGACCGACTGGTGGCTCGCCGTGGACGGCGACGGGAACGCGGCCCGCGCGGCGGTGGCCGGATCCGGGTGGGACGTCACGGTGATCGGCTCGCCGGATTCGGCGGTCCCATCGCCCGTTCTACTGGGCGGAGCGATCGCGCTGGGGCTGATGGCCGCGTCCGGCCTCCTGCTCCACGCCGCCGCCGCGGGCCGTTGGGCGGCCCTGTGGCACGCCGCTGCGGGCGCCTTGCTGGGGCTGGGGCTCTGCCATGTCCTGATGCCCCGGCTCGTGCGCGCCTGGCAGGGCGGGCCCGTCACGCCCGACGTCGTGGCGGACGTGCCGTGGCCCGCGATCGTCGCCCTGCCCGTGCTGGTGGCGGCTGTGATCGCCGTCGCGCGGTCGTTCGCGGGGCGCTCCCTAGGGGATGCGCCTGCCGCGCGCGTCGGGGACGCCTGACTTGCGGAAGAAATAGGCGTTGATCTGGTCGCGCCACTCCTCGGCGCAGCGGACCTGCTCGTCGAGCCGCTCCTTGACCCGGGCGTACAGGTCCGGGTCGACCGCGCCGGTGTCGGCCAGCTTCTCCCAGTGCAGCCGCGTCTCGGCCGCCTCCTCCGCCCCCGCGAAGTGCGTGTCGTAGATGTGCTGGATGACCGTCGAGCCGCTGTGCAGCACGTGCCCGTACGGGATGTGGTGGAAGAACAGCAGCAGCTCGTCGGGGCAGCGCTCCGGCGACTCGTAGACGTCCGACCACGGCTGTGGGTACTGGCCGGTGAAGCCGGTGCCGGTGGCGCGCGTGCGGTCCACGCCCACGCCGTCGCGGTCGGCGAAGTGGTACGTGCCCCACGGCGTGTACTCGTAGCCGTCCACGTCCGGGCCGTAGTGGTGGCCGGGGCGCACCATGAAGCCGACGCCGAGCGGCGCGGTGTAGCGCTCGTACGTGCGCCACGACCCGTCCATCATGGCGTGCAGGGTGCGCCGCAGCGACTCGCCGGGCCACGCGAAGGTGAGGTCGATCCACTCGTCGAGGACGGCGGCCGGGTCGAGGCCCGGGTCCCAGGCGAGGCGGCCGAACGCGTACAGGTTGGCCTGCGCGAGCGGGTGGCCGGTCCAGTAGCGGTCGTCGCCCGCATTGGAGACCGCGACCAGGTCGCCCGCCTCGGCGACGTTCTCGAACGCGAGGATCTCGCTCCACATGGGGGCCAGGTAGCAGACGTGCCGCTGCTGGCCGGTGTACTCCTGCGTCACCTGCAGCTCCACCGCCAGGCGGGTCCCCTGCATCTCCAGGATCACCGGGGAGACCGGCTCGCGCGTCTGGAAGTCCATGGGGCCGTGCTTGACCTGCAGGATCGCGTTGTCCAGGAACCGGCCGTCGAGCGGGGCGAAGTGGTCGTAGGCGGCGCGGGCACGGTCGGTCGAGCGGTCGCGCCAGTCCTGGCGGTGGTTGTAGACGAAGGCCCGCCAGTGCACGACCCCGCCGAAGGGGGCCAGGGCCTCGGCGAGCATGTTGGCGCCGTCGGCGTGGGTGCGCCCGTACGCGAACGGGCCCGGCTGGCCCTCCGAGTCGGCCTTCACCACGTATCCGCCGAAATCGGGGATGGTCGCGTACACCTGCTCGGTGGTCCGCGCCCACCACGCCCGCACCCCCTCGTCGAGCGGGTCGGCGGTGGGCAGGCCGCCGAGCGCGATCGGGGAGGCGAAGTTGACCGACAGGTGCACGCGGATCCCGTACGGGCGCAGCTCGGCCGCGATCGCGGCCACCTCGCCGAGCCGGTCGGTCAGCAGGTGGGCCTCGGTGGCGTGCACGTTCACGTTGTTGATCGCGACCGCGTTGACGCCGGAGGCGGCCAGCAGCCGCCCGTAGGCGCGCACCCGCGTCAGGTCCGCGCGCGGCGCGCCCTTGTCCCAGAAGATCGAGCCGCCCGCGTAGCCGCGCTCGACCTGGCCCATCACCGGGTGCACGTCGATGTTGTCCCAGTGGTCGAGCATGCGCCGGCGCATCGCGGGCCGGTGGTGCTCCGTCTCCTTGTCGGCCCCGAACGCGGCCTCGCCGAGCCGTACGACGTGGAAGAACCCGTACAGCAGCCCGGCCTCATCGCCGCCGGTCACGGTCGTGACGCCGTCCCGCCGCGCGATCGCGTATCCGTCCGCGCCCTCGGCCGCGTCCAGGCCCAGCACCAGGTCGTACGGGCCCTCGGCGCCGTCGCCGTACCGGGCGCGGGCCCGCGTGACCTCCGCCTGCACGGTCTCGGCGAGCGGCCCGTCGGCCCGCACGAGGGTACGGCGGGAACCGATCGCCCGGAACGCCTCGGGCGGCAGCCACGCCGCGTGGACGTCGGTCAGTTCGGGAATGGTCACGAGGCTCCTTCGGTCGGTCACCGAGGGATGAATCTATCGAAACGGCACCCGCCGCGAGCGATCAGGGGTGGCGCTGCTCAGGCGCCGCGGGGGGCCGACAGGGTCGCGCTGATGTTGCCGACGCGGCCGTGCCCGTCGAAGTCGACGGCCGCCTCGAAACCGGGGCCCGTGAGCATGAGCCGGTCGCCGCCCGCGTCGCTGTAGGACGCTCCGAGCCCGCGGCGGGCGGCGTAAGCGTGCATCGCGCGCCGGTGGTCCGTCAGCAGCGGCAGGGAGAGCGCCTGCTGCAGGACGCGCATGACGCGGACCGGCTCGGGCGGCGGCAGCTGGAAGTCCGGGTGCTCGACGAGGAACGCGGCCCGGGTGCCGCCGCCCGCGTCGCCGCTGTAGGACGTCCAGTGGCCGGTCACCGCCTTGGCGGCCTCGGTGAGGATCGCGGCGGCGAAGTGCGGCTCGGCGGGGGAGGTGGGCAGCGCGGCGAACGGGACCTCCGCGGAGGCCAGCTCCGCGATGCCGAACCGCTGCCCGAAGTCCCGCAGCGTCCCCGACAGGGCGGTCACCGGCTCCGGGAAGCCGGACGGGTTGGCCCAGGCCCACAGCCACGACTCCGGCCCTGGGGCGGCGCTGCCGAGCAGGTGGAAGCGGGTGCAGGTGATCGTGCGGCTCCCGGTGAACTGGAAGCGCTGCTCCCGCAGGTCGACGCTCCAGCTGTGCTCGCCGAGGACCTCTTCGAGGTGGATCTGGTGCTCGAGGGAGAGGATGGCCGCGTCGTCGAGCAGGTTCGTGAGTGTGAGGGATTCCGGCATCCCGGCAGACTACGGGATGCGTCCGACAGGGCTGCCCGCCCTCCGGGGAGGAGGGCGGGCAGCCCGGCTTCAGCGCACCTTCACCTGCGAGGCCGCCGTGCCGCCGCCGGGCGCCTCCCAGCCCGCCACCACCGCCGGGTGGGCGGCCAGGGCGCGGGTCAGAGGCACGGTGACGGTCGTGACGCCCTTGCGGGACACCGTGACGACGCGGCTGCCCGCCGTCCCCTGGTCGTCGCGGACGAACAGGTGGGCCTTACCGGGCGCCTCCGCCCGCAGCGTCACCTTCACCTCCTTCTGGCCGGCGGCGGAGACGGCCTGGCCGCTCTCCGACTCCTTGGCCGCCGGGCCACCCGCGAGCGGGACGTGCACCCGGACCGCCTGCTCCAGCGACTGCGGCGAGTCCAGGCTGGACAGGGCCGTGTCGGGGATCACCGGGTCGGGCACCGGACGGTTCGCGGGCGGCCGGTAGCCGGTCAGCGTGGCCACGCCCCACCGGTACGGGTCGCCCTGCACGCCGCCCCACGTCGACCAGCCGATCCGGGTCTGGCCGGTCTTGTCCTGGGTGTCGGAGTCGTACACGAGGATGTTCAGCCCGAGGTGGGCCCCGAGATCGGCAGGGTCGACGGAGCCGGGCAGGAGCTCCAGGGGGATCGACATCTCCACGGTGTATCCGCCCGAGGCGACCTTCGAGGCCACCCGCATGCCGGGAGCGGTCTGCTCGCCCGGGCCCTGGCGGTTGTCGGCGTCGCGCAGGAAGCACGGCGGTCCCTCGGCCGTCACGGGCAGCACCGCGGTCTTGAAGGTGGTCGAGGTGTTCTCGGACGTGCCACGCGGGTCGAGCGTGACCTCCACCGAGTCGGTACGCCAGTGCCGCTTGCAGTCGGCGGCGGCCAGCCGGGTGCCGAGCACGTCGTCCTGCACCTGGACCAGCAGGTAGAGGGTGTCGTCGTGCCACGCGAGCTTGGCGGTGCCGGAGCAGTCGGCCGCGGACGAGCAGGCCGTGCCCTCCCACAGCCGCGAGATGTCGAGGGCGGGCCCGGGATACTCGCCGTCGCCCGCCACGCCGTCCACGGTGGGCGACGCCTGCGGCACGGAGGCCGCCGGGACCAGTTCGAGCGCCGGCTTGCTCGCGACCGCGCCGTCCACGCTGATGGTGTACGCGTAGTCGCCGCCCTGGTTGGACGTCTTCAACGAGGGGTCGGAGTTCGTGACGGTGAACGGCACCGTCGTCGAGGCCCCGGCGGCCAGGCCGCTGTAGGGAGCCTCCACGCGGTCCGCGGTGAACCCGGCGGGCAGGTCCACGCGCACGGTCCCCGACCTGGCGGCGTCGCTGACGTTGGTCACCACGACGCCGACCTGCCGGGAGCCGCCGGAGGGCAGGGTGAGCACGGGGGTGACGATGCCGCGCAGCTGCGGCACGCCGACCTCGGAGGTCCACTTCTCGTACTGGGCGACCTGGGGGAGGAGCTGCTGCCCGGCCCGTACGGGCGGGCTGATCTCGACCTGCCGGTCGGTGTAGCCGCGGCCCCGCTCGGTGGTCAGCGCGGCCGACACGCGCGCCCGCCCGGTGCCCGCGGCGGGGGTTACGGTGAACGTCGCCGTCCCGGTGCGCCCGGCGGAGAGCCTGCCCAGGTCGCCCGAGCCGCTGACCTGCCAGCCCGCGGGCACGCCCAGCGTCACCGACGAGCGGCCCAGCGGCTCGCGGGCCGGCGCGGTCGCGCTGACCTTGACGGTGAACGGCGTGCCGGGCCGCACGTCGAACGTGCCGGCGCGCAGCTCGAACAGGGTACCCAGCGGAACCGCCCCGCTCGCCCTGGTCAGCGCGCCGTCGAGGATCGCCGTGGGCGCCGCCGCCGCCGCGCTGCCCGGCTCGGGGAACGGCACCCGCGAGTCCACCTGCGTGAAGAAGTCGCAGCCGAGCTGGTTCGGGTCCGACGGCACGTCGGGGAAGACGGCCCAGCCCTGGGAGGCGTACGCGCGCTGGGCGTCGCGCTCGATCGCGGCCCACGTCTTGCCCTGGGCCGGGGAGGGGCGTCCGCTCCACACGCCGTACACGTTCTGCGCGGGGTTGTTCGGGCGGAAGGTCGAGGCGCAGGACGGGCCGGTCTGCGAGGTGCCGCGCCCGCCGCCGAGCAGCAGCCGGGCCGGCGCGAACGGGCGCAGCCCCTCGCGGGTGATCTGCTCGGGGAACACCTTGGGGTCGGCCGCCGCGTAGAACGCCTGCACGGCCAGCCGCGCCGCCTGCTGGTGGTTGCCGTGGTTGCCGGGGGAGGGCGCCGGGTCCATGGTCAGGATGACCTCGGGCCTGGTCTGGCGGACCACCCGCACGACCTTCTCCAGGGTGTCCGCGCCCCAGATCTGGTCGGTCAGCGGGGCGCTCACCGTGTAGTAGAAGTCGACGTCGTCGAGGTTGAAGACCTCGCGCACGCCCGCCTTGCCGACCGCCGCCCGCTCCTCGGACTCGCGCAGCAGCCCGAGCGCCGGGCCCTCCTCGGGTCCGACGGCGTTGCCGCCGCCCTCGCCGCGGCTGACGGTGACGACGCCGGTGCGTACGCGGTGGTCCTCGTTCCACTGGCCGAGCGTGGACAGGCTGAACGCCTCGTCGTCGGGGTGGGCCCCGACGAACAGCGCGTCGAGGTCCACGGGAGCGCCGGCGGTGGATGCGGCGGAGGCTGTGGAGGCTGTGGAGGCTTCGGAGGGAACGGCGGGTGAGAGGGCGAGCGCGACCGTGGCGGCCAGCACCAATGACAGGCGTTTACGCATGGAACCTCCGGAACAGTTACTCGCGGACCGCCCCTTGGAGCAGGCCGCGGACGAAGTGACGCTGGAGGAACAAGTAGAAGATCACGACCGGGGTCGCGACGATGACGGAGCCGGCGGCCAGCAGGGTGAAGCCGGAGGTGTACTGGCCCTGGAAGAAGGCCAGCCCCAGCGGCGCGGTCCGCAGCGACTCGCTGGTGACCATGATCAGCGGGATGAGGAACTCGTTCCACGTCCACATGAAGACCAGCACGGTCAGCGTGACGACGGCGGGCCGGGCCGGCGGCACCAGCACCTGCCACAGGATGCGCCACGTCGAGGCGCCGTCGATGCGGGCGGCCTCGACGATGGCCCGGTTGGAGGCCCGGAAGTAGGCCCGCATCCAGAACGTGCCGAACGCCACCGACAGCGCCACCTGCGGCAGCGCCACCGACCAGAACGTGTCGATCAGGCCGAGCGAGCGCAGGTCGAAGTAGAGCGGCACCGCGATGGCCTCGCTCGGCATCATGATCCCGAGCATGAACAGGTAGAACAGCACCGACTGGCCGCGGAAGCGCATGGTGCCGAACGCGTACCCGCTCAGGATCGACAGCACCACGCTCACGACCACGACGAACGACGACACCGCCAGGCTGGTGCGCAGGTACGTGCCGAACCGCCCGATCTCCCACGCCGCCGCGAAGTTGCCCAGCCCGGAGGTCCCCCCGCTGTCGGCGGGGCCGAGCGCGGCGGCCAGGATCGTCACGATGGGGAAGAGCGCGAAGGCGGCGAACGCCGACAGGATCACGTAGTTGCCCACCCGCTCGCCCCGCGAGATCACGACACCCTCCTGTCGGCGAACCGGTTGATCCCGAACGAGATCACGAAGATGACCACGGTGAGCGTGACGCCGATGGCCGCGGCCGAGCCGATCTGGCTGAGCCCGAAGGCCCGGTGGTAGACCTCGTACGACGGCACCGACGTCGAGTCGCCCGGCCCGCCGCGCGTCGTGACGTACACCAGGTCGAACGTGCGCAGCGCGGCGATCACGGTCAGCGTCAGCGCGACGGCGATCTCCCCGCGCACCGACGGCAGCGTGACCGCGAAGAACTCCCTGACCGCGCCCGCCCCGTCCAGCCGCGCCGCCTCGTACAGCTCGCCGGGGATGCGGCTCATCCCGGCCAGCAGCAGCACGGTCACCAGCCCGGTCTCGAACCACGTGCCCACCACCCCGACCGCGGGCAGCGCGAACGTGTAGTCGCCCAGCCAGCCCCGCGTCAGCGAGTCGAGCCCGAGCGCGCCGAGCAGGGTGTTGAGCGTGCCGTCGGGCGCGTAGACCCGCCGCCAGGCCACGGCCACCACGACCATGGCCACCACCTGCGGCAGGAACACGACCGTGCGGAAGAAGCCGAGGCCGCGCACCTTGGCGTGGTTGAGGATCGCGGCCAGCCCCAGCCCGATGGCCAGCGGCGCGGCCGCGTAGAACACGACCAGCACCAGCGCGTGGCCGAAGGCCGCCCGCAGCCCCTCGTCGGAGACGATCGCGAGGTAGTTGTCCAGGCCGACCCAGCGGCCGAGCGACAGCCCGTCCCAGTCGTACAGCGACAGCTGCACCGCGCGCCCGATCGGATAGAGCAGGAACACCGCGTAGACGGCGAAGGCCGGCAGCAGGTAGAGGTAGGCGACGCGGCGAGGCTCTCCCGGAGGCCCCGCGCTTCTTACTGCCATGCTCAGCCGTTGCTCTCGACGAAGGTCTTGTAGTCCTTCTCCAACGTGGCCAGGAACTCCTGCGGGGTCTGCTTCTTGGCCAGCAGGTCCTGCAGCGCCGCGCCCAGCGTGTCGGCGAACGTCGGTGTGGCGTAGTCGAGGTACGGCACCAGCCCGTCCTTCGCCGTGGCCGTGCCGAACGCGGTGAAGACGTCCTGCTGCGGACCCGCCGGGACGCTCTGCTGCGCGGTGTCGGCGACCGGCAGGTTGCCGGTGGTGGTGAGCACCTTCATCGCGTCGGCGTTGGTGATGAAGTCGATGTACGCCGCCGCGGCGTCGGGGTTGGGGCTCTTGGCCGTGATCGCGAACGGCAGCCCGGTCCCGCCGGTCGCGACGGTCGGCGCGTCGGCCGTGGCGCCCGGCGGCAGCATGAAGCCCAGGTCCTTGCCCAGCGCCTTCTGCAGGTCGGCCAGCAGCCAGGTGCCCCCGATCAGGAAGACGCCCGCACCCTTGCCGAACGCCTGCCACGCCGGGTCGTAGCCCTGGCCGTTGAAGCCCTTGTTGAAGTAGCCCTTGTCCACCCAGCCGACGAGCTCCTCGGCGGCCTTGGTGTTCTCCGGCGTGTTCCACGAGGCGCCCTTGCGGCCGAAGGCCAGCGTGCTGATCTGGTCGGCGGGCACGCTGCGGCTCTGCACCGTGCCGAACACGTGGATGGCCGGCCACTTGTCGAGGTTGCCCAGCTGCATCGGCACCTCGCCGGCGGCCTTGGCCTTGGCCAGCGCGGCGTCGAAGTCGGCCCACGTCGCGGGGGGTTGCAGGCCGAGCTTGGTCAGCTTGGCCTTGTTGACGAAGATGCCGACGACCTCGCCGACCTGCGGCAGGCCGTACAGGTTGCCCTCGCCGAAGGTCTTGCCGTCGGCGCTGTAGCTCGAATAGCGCAGCACCGACTGCGGGTAGCGCTTCTTCCACCCGTACGCCTCGGCGTAGGCGTCCAGCGGGCGCAGCTGCCCGGCCTTGACGAACGCGCCCATCGACGAGCGGCCGTTGTTGGCCTCCACGATGTCGGGCGGCTCGTTGCCGCTCAGGGCCAGGCGCAGGGTCGTGTTGAGGTCGTCGAAGGAGCGGCTCACCCGGTTGATCTTGATGTTCGGGTACTTCGCCTGGAAGGCGTCGTTGAGCTGCTTCATCTGGGCGGCCTGCCCGCCGCGTACCTCCTGGTCCCAGATCGTCAGGGTGACGTTGCCGAGCGCGGCGGCGTCGGTGCGCACCGCGGAGGCGGAGGGCTGCGCGGAGGTGGCCGCGGGCGGGGCGGAGGATCCGGGGGCGCACGCCGTGATGGCAAGGGCGCTGGCGGCGAGCACGGCGAGCGCTCGGAGCGGGGGGTTCATGGTGTTACTCCTTTTGCGCGGGCACGCGAGGCGTGTCGGGGCCCTCGTCCTCGGGTGGGTTCGGCCGCGTGGTGGGAACCTTGGGGCCGACGTCGGCGTACCGGGCGATGGTCGCGGCCGCGCGGCGCACGGCGCCCACCGGCACGGCGGGCACCAGCCTGTCGAGGAAGGCGTAGCGGCGGGCCAGCGAGTTGCCGTAGGCGCCGCTGTGGTCGGCCGAGTCGCGGACCTCGTGCCACCAGTCGGCGATGTCGCCCCAGCCGGGCGCCGCGAGCGAGCCGCCGAACTGCTGCACCGCCAGCGCCGCGCACAGCTGCGCGAAGGCCAGGCGGTCGGCCAGCGGCCAGCGCGACAGCGTGCCGAGCACGAACCCCGCGCCGAAGACGTCGCCCGCGCCGGTCGGGTCGAGCGCCGTCACCCGCGGCGCGGGCACGAACGCCTCCTCGCCGTTGGTGGAGTCGATGGCCATGGCGCCGTTGGCCCCGTCGGTCACCACGGCCACGGGGACCTTGTCGGCGATCGCGTAGAGCGCGTCGCGCGGGGTGTCGGCGCCGGTGTAGGCCATCGCCTCGACCGCGTTGGGCATGAACGCGTGGCAGAGCGCGAGCTGGTCCAGCAAGGAGGCCGACCAGGAACCCGACGGGTCCCAGCCCACGTCGGCGAAGATGAGCGCGCCGTCGCGGCGCGCCAGCTCGGCCCAGTTGCACGGGCTGTCCGGCGAGTCGAGCGGATCGTCGGTGGACAGCGACACGATCACCGCCTTGGACCGCGGCGGGTTGCCGATCATCTCCGAGGCCGGCATGGGCGAGGGGTGGCCGTGCGTCACCATGCTGCGGTCGCGGTCGACCGCCATGGAGACCGTCACCGGCGAGTGCCAGTGCTCGAACCGCCGCGACCTGGACAGGTCCACCGACTCCTGCTCCTCGAGCGTGCGCCAGCAGAAGTCGCCGTAGTCGTCGTCGCCGAACGCGGCGGCCAGCGAGGTGCGCAGGCCCAGCCGGCTGGTCGCGATGGCGAGGTTGGCGATGCCGCCGGGGCACGATCCCATGCCCTCGGCCCAGATCTCGGTTCCGGCCGCGGGCATCGCGGGCAGACCGGTGAAGATGATGTCCAGAAAGACCGTGCCCGCCAGGAAGACATCGAACTGCGGCCCGTCCGGGGTGCGCTCGGCGGCGAGAGGGTCGTACACCTGATTAGACACGGGAATGAGTCCTCCCCGACACGTATCCAGCTCTGCGCAATCTTGCATGTTTGCTCACGCACTTCAAGTCTTCTTCTGGGAGTTTTTGGCTGAAGCTGCATACTCCTGCGCGATTTTGACTGATACACTCGCGCCGTGCTTCAGCGCCTCAGGCATGCCGAGATCATGCGCCGGGTCCGACTCTCAGGCGCCACCAGCGTCAGCGATCTCGCCAGCCAGCTCGGCGTGAGCCCGTCCACCATCCGCAGGGACCTCGAGGTGCTCGACCGCGACGGCACGCTGCGGCGCGTGCGAGGTGGAGCCCTGATCCTCGACGGCGAGGTCAACGTGGACGCCGACGCCGACCGGCCGTTCGCCGAGGTGGCCGAGGTGGACGAGCAGGACAAGGAGGCGGTCGCGGTCCGCGCCGCCGAGCTGGTCCGCGACGGCGACGTGGTCCTGCTCGACATCGGCACGACGACGATGCGGCTGGCCCGGCGGCTGCGCGGGCGCCGCGTCACCGTGGTCACCTCCAGCCTCGCCGTGCTCGACGTGCTGCGCTCCGACCCGGAGGTCGAGCTGCTGCTGCTCGGCGGCGCGCTGCGGCGGCCGTACCACTCGCTGGTCGGGGTGCTGACCGAGGCGGCCCTGAGCCAGGTGGTCGCCGACCGCGTCTTCCTGGGCGCCAGCGGCCTGCGGCCGGACGGGCAGCTCGTGGACACCACGCTCGCCGAGGTGCCGCTGAAGCGCGCCATGATCGCGGCGGCGGGCCAGGTGGTGCTGCTCGTCGACCGGCACAAGTTCCCGGGCACCGGCGCGTTGCGGGTGTGCGGGCCGGACGACATCGACGTGATCGTCACCAACCAGGGCGCCGACGAGGCGACGCTGCGCAATTGCGCCGCCGCAGGCGCCGAGATCCTGCTCACGTGAAAGGGTATCGATGAGACTGGCCGTTCTCGGGGGCGGCGGCTTCCGGGTCCCGCTCGTGTACGGCGCGCTGCTGCGCGAGACCGCGAAGCCGCGTGTGGAGCAAGTGGTCCTGTACGACGTGTCGCAGGACCGGCTGGAGGCCATCCGGCACGTGCTCGGCCAGCTCGCCGCCGGGCACGACGACCCGCCGGAGGTCCTGATCACCACCGATCTGGACACCGCGCTGCGCGACAGCTCGTTCGTCTTCTCCGCCATCCGGGTCGGCGGCCTGGCCGGGCGCACCGCCGACGAGCGGGTCGCGCTCGACCTGGGCCTGCTCGGCCAGGAGACGACCGGTCCCGGCGGCATCTCCTACGGCCTGCGCACCATCCCGGTCGCGCTCCACGTCGCCGAGCGGGTGGCCGCGCTCGCGCCCCAGGCGTGGGTCATCAACTTCACCAACCCCGCCGGCATGATCACTGAGGCCATGCGGCACGTGCTCGGCGACCGCGTGATCGGCATCTGCGACTCCCCGATCGGCCTGATCCGCCGGGCCGCCGTCGCGCTCGGGCTCGACCCGGCGCGCGTGTCGCCCGACTACGTGGGCCTCAACCACCTCGGCTGGCTGCGTGGCCTCACCTATCAGGGGCGCGACGTGCTGCCCGACCTGCTGGCCGACGACGCGGCGCTGCGGCAGGTCGAGGAGGCGCGCATCTTCGGCGGCGACTGGGTGCGCACGCTGGGCGCGCTGCCCAACGAGTACCTGTACTACTACTACTTCACCCGGGAGTCCGTGGCCGCGATCTCCGGGCAGACCCGCGGGGAGTCGCTGGTCCGGCAGCAGGACGACTTCTACGCCGCCGTGCGGGCGCGTCCCGAGGAGGCGCTGGCGGAGTGGGTCAGGGCGCGCAGGCTGCGCGACGAGTCGTACATGGCCGAGGCCCGCGAACCCACCGCCGCGGGCGCGCGCGACGCCGCCGACCTGGAGGCCGGTGGGTACGAGGGCATCGCCCTGGCCCTCATGGCCGCCATCGCCCGCGGCGAGCCCACCTCCATGATCCTCAACGTGCGCAACGGCGCCGCGGTGCCCGGCCTGCCCGCGGACGCGGTCGTCGAGATCCCGTGCGCGGTGGACGGGGCCGGCGTCCGGCCGCTGGCCACCCGCCCCTTGCCGGGCCGCTTCCTTGGTCTCGTGCAGCAGGTGAAGGCCGTGGAGCAGGCCGCCATCGAGGCCGCCAGGTCCGGCTCGGCCCGGCTGGCGGTCGAGGCGTTCGCGCTGCACCCGCTGGTCGACTCGGTCGCGACGGCCCGCAAGCTGCTCGACGGCTACCGGGCGCGCATCCCCGAGTTGGCCGCCGCCATCCCGGGCTCCTCCGACGCGGGCGGGCGCACGACGATCTAGCGTGCTCTCCTCGGGGGCGCTGCCACGCCGCGCCCCCGCCTTGAGGTCGCTTTCACGCCATTCCGGCCGCCTCGAAGAGCCGAAGCTCGCGCCCGGGGCGGCACACGAGCTGCAGCCCCACCGGCAGCCCGTCCACCGTGCCAGCGGGCACGGTCAGCGCGGGCAGGCCCAGCACGTTCCACAGGCTCGTCATGGACAGCAGCGCGGGCCGCACGGCGACGGTCCGGCCGTCCACCTCCATCTCGCGCTCCAGGAGCAGCGGGGCGGTGATCGGCACGGTGGGCAGCGCCAGCACGTCGTGCCGTTCGAACAGCGTCGCCGCGGCCTCGGCGAGCCGGGAGCGCGCGGCCACGGCCGCGACGTACTGCCAGCCGGGTATCTCGGCGGCCGTGCGGAGGCGTTCGAGCAGCTCGGGGTCGAACAGCTCGGGCGCCTGCGCGATCCGGGCCGCGTGCACGGCCACCGCCTCGCAGCTCTGGATCACCGTGTACGTCTCGCGGAACTCCTCGCCCAGCCCCGCCCGCAGCCGCACCTCCTCCAGCCCCGAGCGGGCCAGGCGGGACTCCGCGGTCGCGCGTACCGCGTCCACCACGCGCGGATCTCCGTCGAACAGCTCGGACGGATCGAGCCAGGCCACCCGCGCGGGACCGGGGTCCTCGCGCAACTGGGCGGAGGCCAGGCAGCGGTAGGCGAGCAGGCAGTCCTGCTCGTCACCGGCCAGGACGCCGACGTGGTCGAAGCTGCGTGCCAGGGGGAACACGCCTTCGGCCGAGATCGCCCCATAGCTCGGCTTGAACCCGGCGATCCCGCACAGAGCCGCCGGGATACGGACGGATCCGCCCGTGTCGGTGCCGAGCGCGAGCGGCACCAGGCCCGCCGCCACGGCCGCCGCGCTGCCGCCGCTGGAGCCGCCCGACATGCGCTCCGGGTCCCACGGGTTGCGCGAGGGGCCGTTGGCCGAGCGGTCGCCCGTGGGGCCGTACGCGAACTCGTGGGTGGTCGTCTTGCCCACGACGACGGCGCCCGCGCGGCGCAGCCGGGTCACGGACTCGGCGTCGGAGTCCGCGACGTACCCCGCGAAATGCCGCGAACCCATGGTCGCGGGCAGCCCCGCGACCATGAAGAGGTCCTTCACGCCCACCGGCACGCCGTGCAGCGGACCCCGGTAGGTGCCCGTGTCCAGCTCGGCGTCCGCCCGCCGCGCCGCCGCCAGCGCCCCGTCGGCGTCCACGGTGACGAACGCGCCGAGCGCGGGGTCGTGCTCGGCGATGGCCTCGAGCGCCTGCTCGACGAGCTCGACGGCGGTGGTCCGGCCTTCGCGCAGGTCCTGGGCGAGGCTCGTGATGGTACGGCCGGTGAAGGGGCCGGGGGAGAGCGGCATGGGGTCCTTTCGAGCGGTCGTCGGCTGACGGATCCCACTGAACACCACGCACATCGGACCTTCCACCGCAGGGCTCCCCCTCACGCGGCTAAGATCGTCGGATGTCCCAGCCGTCAGCCGCCCGCCGGGCATGGAAGTGGGCGCGGCTGGTCCTCGCCGTCGTGGTGAGCGCGTGCGCGCTGGCCGGCGTCGTACGGCTGACCGTGCCCGCCACCGCGGGCACGTCGGGGGAGCCGCCCGGGGTGCGGCGGCAGCTGGCGTTCCTGCGCGCGGCCCTGGACGCGGGCGCGGGCGACGAGGCCCAGGCGCTCTTCCCCGAGGGGTACTTCTTCCTGCACGCCCTGTACGGGCTGAGCTGGGTCGAGCTCGGGATGCGCGCGCCGGCGGGCGAACGGTCGCGGGCGCTGCGCGAGGCGCGCTGGGCGCTGAGCCGGCTGGACTCGCCCGCCGGGCGGGCCCCGTTCAGCCCCGGCCTCACCCCGCCCTACGGCGTCTTCTACCGGGGATGGTCCAACTGGCTGCGCGGCGGGACGCTGAGCCTGGAGCCGGCCGGGCAGCGTGATCCGGCCGAGGTGCGCCGGTTCGCGGAGGACTCCGCCGCGCTCGGGGCCGCGTTCGACGCGTCGGCCTCGCCGTACCTGGCGGCGTACCCGGGGCAGGCCTGGCCGGTGGACTCGACCGTGGCGGTGGCGTCGCTGCGGCTGCACGACGCGATCCTCCCGCCCCGTTTCGGCGGGACCGTCGAACGCTGGCTGCGGGAGGTCCGGCGGCGGCTCGACCCGCGTACCGGGCTGCTCCCGCACCGCGCCGACCCCGGCGACGGCGCGCCGGCCGAGGTGGCGCGGGGCAGCTCACAGAGCATGATCCAGCGGTTCCTGGTGGACGTGGATCCGGCCTTCGCCGCCGAGCAGTACGCGCGCTTCCGCGAGCTGTACGTCGCCACCCCGCTCGGGCTCGGGCCCGCCGTGCGCGAGTACCCGGGGGGCGTGGACGGACCGGCCGACGTGGACTCCGGGCCGCTGCCGCTCGGGGTGAGCCTGTCGGCGACCGTGGTCACCCTCGGTGCGGCGCAGGCGCACTCCGACGCTCCGCTGGCCTCGGCGCTGGCCGGCTACGGGGAGCTGGCGGGGCTGCCCGTGGACACCCCCTGGACCAAGCGGTACGCCTTCGGGCTGCTGCCCATCGGTGACGCGTTCCTGGCCTGGGCGAAGACGGCCCGGCCGTGGGTGGCCCGGCCGCCGTCGGCGCCGCCCGCGACCGTCTCGTGGTGGTGGCGGACGCCGCTGCTGATCCTGCTCGCCGCCCTCGCCGCGGCCCCCTGGCTCCCGGCCCTCCGCCGCCGTCTCCGTCCCTCCGACCGTGGCTGAGATCCCCCTTTGGGGGCGCCCGAGGACCCGTAGCCCGGGATGAGAGCGCGGCCCGGACGGTGGTTCACCGTCCGGGCCGCGGGTGGGCGCCCCGCGCTTCGCCGGTGGGCGAGGCGCGCGATGGGCGCGGCGGCCGGGCACGGCGAGGGGGTGGGCCGTGCGGGGGCCGGGCTGAAGGGGAGGGGTGGCGGGTCAGCGGGTGGTGCCGAGGCGGGTGGAGAGCCGGGTGGCGAGGCGGTCGAGGGAGATGTTGATCAGGATGAAGATGGCCGCGATGAGGATCGCCGCCGGGATGGTGTTCTTGAAGTTGGCGGCGATCCCGTTCAACCCCCGGTTCACCAGCTCGTCGAAGCCCACGATGAGCCCCAGCGCCGAGTCCTTCAGCAGCACCACGAACTGGCTGACAATGGCGGGCATCATGGTCCGGAACGCCTGCGGCAGCAGGACGAGGCGCATCACCTGCCCCTTGCGCATGCCTATGGCGTAGGCCGCCTCGGACTGGCCGCGCGGCAGGCTCTGCACCCCGGCCCGGATGATCTCCGCGATCACCGAGCCGTTGTAGAGCGTGAGCCCGAAGACGACGGCGGCGAAGGCCGAGATGTTCACGCCGATCAGCATGTACGAGCCGAAGAAGGCGAAGAAGATCAGCAGCAGCAGCGGCACGGACCTGAAGAACTCCACCACCGCGGCCGCGGGCACCCGGATCCACCGGTGGTCCGACATCCGGGCGGTGGCGAAGACGAGGCCGAACAGGCCCGCCAGCACCACCCCCACCACGGCCGCGCCGATGGTCCCGGCCAGCCCCGGCAGGATGAACGTGGCCCAGACGTCCCCGCGCAGCAGCGGCGTCCACTTGTCGGCCGCCCACTGGTCCTTGGCGTCGAAGCGCACGTAGACCACGTACGCCAGCCCCAGCAGCACGAGTGCGACGACCGCCGCCAGCAGCCGGTTGCGCCGGATCCCGCGCGGCCCGGGCCGCTCGTAAAGGTTCGCGTAGCTCATCGGGCCACCGCCATCCGCCGCGACAGCCAGCCGAACAGCAGCCCCATCGGCAGGCACAGCAGCACGAACCCGGCGGCGAAGCCGAGGAAGATCTCGAGGACCTGGTCTCCGTACGTCTCGATCATCTCCCGCATCCGCACGGACGCCTCACCCACGCCGACCACGAGCGCGATCGTGGTGTTCTTGGTCAGCGCGATCATGATGCTGCCCAGCGGCGCCACCACGGCGCGGAACGCCTGCGGCAGCGTGATCAGCCCGAGCGTCTTCGTGAAGCCCAGCCCGAGCGACCGGGCCGCCTCCGCCTGGCCGACCGGCACCGTGTTGAGTCCCGACCGCAGGGCCTCGCAGACGAACGCCGAGGTGTAGGCGGTCAGCCCGATGACGGCGAGCCAGAAGTTGTTGGTCGCGATGTCGTCCGACAGCTCCACGCCGAGCTGCGCTCCGACGCCGAGGCCGGTGAACATCAGCACCAGCGTGAGCGGCGTGTTGCGCATCATGGTCACGTAAAAGTTGGCCGCGCCGCGCAGGGAGGTCAGCGGGGCCACCCGCATGGCGGTCAGCAGCGTCCCCAGCACGAGAGAGCCGAGCGCGCTGACCGCCGTCAGCCGTATCGTCATCCAGAACGCGGCGAGGATCGTGTCGCGTTCGAACAGCAGCGCTTCCATGGATCAGTAGCGCTCCAGCTGCGGGGCCTGCGGGAGAGTGAAGCCGGAGGCGCCGACGCTGGCCTGCAGCGCCTTCGTCCAGCTGCCGTCGGAGAACATCTTCTCCAGCGCGTCGTTGATCGCCTTGCGCCCGGCCGTGTCGTCCTTCTTCAGCCCGATGCCGTACTTCTCGGTGCTGAACGGCTGGCCGACCACCTTGAGCTTGCCCCCGTACTGGGCGGCGTAGCCGGCGAGGATGACGTTGTCGGTGGTGAGCGCGTCGAGCTGGCCGCCGAGGACGCGGTCCACGCACGCCGAGTACGTCCGCTCCTCCTGCAGCTGCACCTCCTTGGAGTACTCCGCCTTGACCTTCTGCGCCGGGGTGGAGCCGGCGACCGAGCAGAGCTTCTTGCCGTTCAGCGTCTCGGGCCCGGTCAGCGCCGTGTCGTCGGCCCTGACGAGCAGGGCCTGCCCGGCCACGAAGTACGGCCCGGCGAAGGACACCTTCTGCTTCCTGGCGTCGGTGATCGAGTACGTCGCCACCACCATGTCCACCTGGCCCTGCTCGATGAACGCCTCGCGGTTGGCCGACACGGTCTCCTTGAACGTGACGTCCTTGGCCTCCACACCGAGCTGCTTGGCCACGTACTTGGCGACCTCGATGTCGAACCCGGCGAAGCTGCCGTCGGGCGTGCGCAACCCCAGCCCTGGCTGGTCGGCCTTCACGCCGACGACCAGCTTCTTGTCGTTCTTGGCCTTGTCGACGATCGAGGCGTTGCTGGCCTCGGCGCTGCCACAGGCGGTGGCGGTGGCGGCGAGCGCGACCACCGCGAAGGTCGCGTAAAGGGACCTGCCGAACATATGACGGCTCCTTAGTGAGTGAGGATCTTGGCGAGGAAGGACTGGGCGCGCTCGCTGTTCGGGGCTCCGAAGAACGCGTCGGGGGTGTTCTGCTCGACGATCTCGCCCTCGGCCATGAAGACGACCCGGTCGGCCGCGCGCCGGGCGAAGCCCATCTCGTGGGTGACGACCACCATGGTCATGCCCTCGCGGGCCAGCGAGGTCATGACGTCGAGCACCTCGTTGACCATCTCCGGGTCGAGGGCCGAGGTGGGCTCGTCGAAGAGGATCGCCTTGGGGTCCATGGCCAGCGCGCGGGCGATGGCCACCCGCTGCTGCTGCCCGCCGGAGAGCTGGGCGGGGAACTTGGCGGCCTGGCCGCCGATGCCGACCCGGTCGAGCAGTTCCTGGGCCCTGCGCACGGCCTCCGCCTTCGGCCGCTTCAGCACGTGGACCTGGCCGAGGACGACGTTGTCCAGGACGGTCTTGTGCGCGAAGAGGTTGAAGGACTGGAACACCATGCCCACCTCGGCGCGGAGTCTGGCCAGCGCTTTGCCCTCAGCGGGCAGCGGCGTACCGTCCAGGGTGATCGTGCCGGAGTCGATCGTCTCCAGGCGGTTGATCGCCCGGCACAGAGTCGACTTCCCGGCGCCGGACGGGCCGATGATCACGACGACCTCGCCCTGCCTGACGTTCAGGTTGACGTCCCTGAGCACATGGTGGTCGCCGTAGCGCTTGTTGACCTGGTCCAGGACGATCAGGTCGGCCTCGGTCATGCGTCACGCTCCTTGTCTCGGTCAGCGATGGCGTAACCGTAGGAGCCGTATGTGTCACCGAAAGGCTTGTGCGCGTTCTGCTCAGTGATTGATCGATCTGAGTTCGATCAGGGCCGGTGGTCGCCGGGCCTGGAGGAGTCGGACGTCGCGCCGGAGACCCCGATGGTGTCCTTGTAGGCGCGGTCCCACTGCCCGTCGCGCAGCCAGCCGGCGATCAGGCCGTTGAGGTAGTCGCGGAAGGCGACGTCCTGTTTGGGCACGCCCATCCCGTACGGCTCGCGCCCGAACGGCTTGAGCACCAGCCGGAACTGGTCCGGATGCTGGTCGAGCAGGCCGAGCAGGATCGTGTCGTCGGTGCTGATCGCATCGACCCGCCCGTTCGTGAGCGCGGGCACGCAGATGCTGTAGGCGTCGACGATCTCCAGGGTGGCACCGGGCACCAGGGAGCGCAGCCGCTCGACGGACGTCGAGCCCGTGGCGGTGCACACGGTCTTGCCGTCCAGGTCCGACACGTCGTTGATGGTGGTGTCGGACGTCCTGACGAGAAGGTCCTGCCCGGCGTAGTAGTACGGGTCGGTGAAGGCGACGAGCTGCGCGCGGGCCGGGGTGATCGAGTACGTGGCGATGACGAGGTCCACCACGTTCTGCGAGATGAAGTTCTCCCGCTCGCGCGAGACGGTCTCGACGAAGCGGATGTTGCGCTCGCTGCCGGTGAGGTCCTTCGCGATGAGCCTGGCGATCTCGGCGTCGAAGCCGATGATCCGCCCGCTGGCGGGATCCTTGTAGCCGAACATCGGCTGGTCGAACTTGGTGCCCACGACGAGGACGCCCCGCTCCCTGATCCGGGCCATCGTGGAGCCCTCGGGGAAGGGGTTGTCGCTCCCGCATCCGGCGGCGGTGAGGCAGAGCAGGACGGCGAGCAGCGCCCTGAGCCCTCTCATCGCACTCGATAACGGTGCTGGGGGCGCCCGGTCGGCCCGTACTTCGGCCGGCCTTCGAGCAGCCCGCGATCGGCCAGATGCTCCAGGTAGCGGCGGGCGGTGGCGCGGCTGACGCCGATCATCCCGGCCAGCTCGTTCGCCGACACGTCCTCAGGGACGGCGGCCAGCGCGTCCAGCACGGCCTGCTCGGTCGCCGCCGAGATGCTCTTCGGCCGGGCGCCCTGGTCGAGGTGGAGCGTGCGGAAGATGCGGTCGATCTCCTGCTGCTCGGCGAACCGGTCGCCCGACTCCAGTTGCTCGGCCGTGGCCGCGTAGCGCAGCAGCGTCTGCTCGAGCGTGCCCGCCCTGGTCGGCTTGACCAGGTAGTAGAGCGCGCCGCGCTGCATGGCGGCGCGTACCGTGGCCGACTCCTTGCGCCCGGAGATCACGATGATGTCGATGGGCGGCTGCTCGGGCCGGCGCAGCCGGTGCGCCACCTCCAGCCCCGGCAGGTCGGGCAGGTGCAGGTCCAGCAGCACCAGCCGGGGCGCGAAACGGCCGGCGGCGGCGAGCGCCGCCTGGCCGGTGTGGGCGATCCCGACCACCCTGAACCCGAGTACTCTGTTCACCTGCGCGTGCAGGGCCGCCGTGACGACCGGGTCGTCGTCCACGATGAGAACGGTGATGTCCCGTGGCTCAGGCACCGCCACTCCTCGTCCAGGTGCAGTTTTTACAAATCAGAGTGAGCTTAGGCAGGTTTTGTTACAAACGCTCAAGTTTTGCGCGTTCTGCTCACCATGATCCGCCGCCCATGCCCTCTTCCTCTTAATCTGTAGCCGAACCGACAGGGGGGAGGACGGACGCCGGTGAGATGGGTGCTCGCGGTGACTGCCCTGTGGACGCTGCTCGGCCTGCTGCCCCTGGCGCTGCTGACCTCCTCCAGTATCTCCCTGTCGGAGAACGCCGTGCGCGACGAGGTCGACGACCGGGTCAGGATCACCGCCTCGGTGAGCCGGGTCGTGGTCGAGCAGCAGATGGGCTCCCTGGCGCAGCTCGTCACCACGTTCGCGCAGCGGCCCGGCGTGCGCGACACGGTGGAGCACGCGTCCCCCGAGGCCATGCGTGCGTCCCTCGGAGAGCTCAAGGAGCTGCGCGACGGCATCAGCGGGCTGATCCTGGTCTCGTCGGAGGGCCGCATGCTCGGCGCCGAGCCGAAGACCGTGCTGCCCCAGGACCTCACCGCCACCGACTGGTACCGCGCCGTGCGCGACCGGCGGGCGGCCCACATCTCCCAGGCGTACACGCCCACGATGATCGACGTGTCCAGGGCGGTCGCGGTGGCCGCGCCGATCCCGAGCGCCGACGGCAAGCGCATGCTCGGCATTCTCGCCGTCGTCTACAGCCTGGACGCCATCCAGGAGTTCGCCAAGGAGGCCGCCGAGGCGCAGGACATCAGGCTGCTGATCACCGACCGGGCGGGCGTGCTCGTCGCCGACCCCGGCAGGAAGCTCCTCGCGCTCACCTCCCTGCGCGAGGACCCCCGGGTGGACGCCGCGCTCGCCGGGCGCACCTGGAACGGCCTGTTCAGCGGCGTCGACGGCACGGTGCTGTCGGCGTCCGAGCCGATCCCGGGCATCGGCTGGACGGTCACCGCCGAGGTGTCCGCCACCAAGGCGCTGGCCTCGGCCGAGCGGCTCAGGACGAACGTCATGACCGTCGCGGCCCTGCTGGCCCTGCTCATCCTCATCGGCCTGGGCCTGCAGATCCACACCACGCGCGGCCGCCGCCGCGCGCAGGCCACGCTGGCCAGGTACGCGGCCGAGCTGGCCGCCGCCAGGGACGAGGCGGTCAGCGCCTCCAGCGCCAAGTCCGAGTTCCTGGCCAAGATCAGCCACGAGATCCGCACCCCGATCAACGGCGTGCTCGGCATGAACTCCCTGCTCATGAGCACCCGGCTGGACGACGAGCAGCGCCACTACTCGACCACGGCCCAGGAGTCGGCCCAGAACGTGCTGCGCCTGCTCGACGACTTCCTCGACCTGTCCAGGATCGAGGCGGGCCACCTCCAGGTCGACGCGGTGCCGTTCGACCTGCCGCGGTTGTGCGACGAGGTGGTCGCGCCGTTCGCGCCGCACGCGTACGAGCAGGGGCTCTGGCTCACGCTGCGGCTCGACGACGGCGTGCCCCGGCAGGTGACAGGCGATCCGGCGCGGCTGCGTCAGATCCTCACGAACCTGGTGGGCAACGCGCTGAAGTTCACCGTCCAGGGCGGGGTGGACCTGCACGTCACCCTCGAGGAGGGCGAGCCCGGCGACGCGCGGGCGGTGCTCAGGTTCGCGGTCGCCGACACCGGGATCGGGGTGGGGCCCGACGACCGGGAGCGGGTGTTCGGCGTCTTCCGGCAGGTCGACTCGCCGATCACGCGCAGGACCGGCGGCAGCGGCCTGGGGCTGGCCATCGGCCGGCAGCTCACCGAGCTCATGGGCGGGGAGATCGGGCTCGACAGCGTGGAGGGCGTGGGCAGCCGGTTCTGGGTGCGCCTGCCCGTTGACGTGCTCACCTGGTCGGAACCGTCGGTCGAGGCTCTGCAGGGCAGGCGCGCGCTCGTCGCCGACCCGCGGCCCGAGGACCGCGCGCTGGCCGTGCGGTTCCTGGCGGGCGCCGGGCTCGACGTGGAGGAGACCGCGGACTCCGCCCTGGAGCTGCTGCGCGCCGCCGCGTCGGGCGGGCGGCCGTACGAGCTCGCGGTCGTCGCCCTCGACCTCGGCACCGACGCCGAGTCGACCGCGCACGTGATCCTCACGGACCCGCTGCTCCAGGCGACCAGCGTGGTCGTGGTCGTCACCCCCGGGCGGTCGGGCTTCGCCTGGCCCGGCGCCATGGGGGAGCGGGCCGTCCAGTCGATCACCCGGCCGCTGAGCCGCCGCCGCCTGCTGGCCGCCGTGGAGAACGCCCTGGTCACCGCCGAGTGCCCCGGCGAGCCGCGCGAAGGCGTGGAGCTCGCGGGCAGGGACGGCGGCGCGCGGATCCTGGTGGCGGAGGACGACGAGGTCAGCCGCCAGGTCGCGATGCTCGTGCTGCGCCAGGCCGGGCACGAGGTCGAGGTGGTGGACGACGGCGAGCAGGCCGTACGCGCCGTGCTGGCCGGGGGCTACGACCTGGTGTTCATGGACTGCCAGCTGCCCGTGCTCGACGGGCTGGCCGCGACCGAGGAGATCAGGCGGCGCGAGGACGCGCACACCCCGATCATCGCGATGACCGCGGCGGCGATGCCGGACGACCGGATCCGCTGCCTGGCGGCCGGGATGGACGACCACCTGGCCAAGCCGGTGGACTGGCCGCGCGTGCTCGCCAGCATCCCGGAGTGGGCCGCCTACTCCGGGCTCCCGCCCGAGCTGGTGGGGCTGTCGCCGGAGGCGCTCGCCGACGTGGCGGAGGCGTACCTGGCCACCGCGACGCGGACGTACGAGGAGCTGCGGCTGGCGGCGCGGACCGGCGACGTGGCGGAGGTGGCCGCGCTCGCCCACCGGCTCAAGGGCAGCTGCGCGACCGTCGGGGCGGCCCGCGAGGCCGAGCTGTGCCGGCGCGTCGAGGATCGGGCGCGTACGGGCGCCGTCGACAGCGAGCCGCTCGACGAGCTGGGCGAGCTGCTCAAGGTGACGCCGGCATGGATGAACAATCCGTAGCCGCTTGTTAACACCTGAGAAATTTGTCAACGTTAGTGTCTCACTGTTACTAGTCGTGTTTGTTTGTAGTGATTGGAGGGTTGATGGCTGATTCGTCTGGTGAGCCGAGTCCAACGACCACCCCCAGCCCGACGTCCTCCCCGACGCCGACCGCGTCCCCGACGGGCACCCCGTCCCCGACCAGCACCCCGTCCCCAACCGGCACCCCATCTCCGACGGGCTCCCCATCTCCGACGGGCACCCCGTCCCCGTCCGGCACCCCGACTCCCACGCCCACGGGGTCACCGAGCCCGACCCCGTCCCCGACGGGCACCCCGAAGCCGACCCCGACTCCGTCGGGCACGCCCACCCCCACCCCCACGCCCACCTGGTCGCCCGTTCCGACGCCCACCTGGTCGGTCATCCCCCCGGTGCAGGAGCCCTCCCCGCGCCCGGCCCCGACCCAGGAGCCGGTCCAGCCCCCGAACGCCCCCAGTGGCGGCCTGGAGATCCACTGGACCTCGATCCGCCGCCTGGCCAAGCTCTTCGACAAGACCGGCGACGACGTCGTGGCGCTGCACCGCGGCTCCACCTCGCTGGCCACCACCTCCGACCTGGTCGGCGGCGACGACGACGGCCGCGCGTTCGCCGAGTGGTACAGCGACGGCTACGACTCGCTCACCGAGGCGATGCGGGGCATCGCCGACAAGAACTTCAGCGCGGCGGGGAACTTCCGCGACTTCGAGAAGTTCTGGGACTTCCTGGAGCAGCAGATCATCAGCACGCTGCCCAAGATCCCCGACCTTCCCGCGCCGCCGATCCCGCAGGCCCCGCCGCGCAAGGAAGGCGCCTGATGTTCGACCCCTTCCAGGCGCTGGCCTGGTTCGCCGACGTGCACGTGCCGGTGGCCGACGTGAGCAACCTGCGGGACCGTGCCAAGGCGCTGCGCACGCTGGCCGAGTCCATCGGGAAGGTCGCGCACAAGACCGACGCCGGTGTCGCCGAGGCGCGCAAGGCGAACGACAGCCGCATCGTGGACCGCTTCGCCGACGTGTGGCCGAAGGAGCTCGCCCCCCGCTACGCCGCGCTCCAGGAGGAGCTGCTGGACCTGGCGGCGGGCTGCGAGGAGTACGCCGACGCCGTCGAGGAACACCGCGAACAGCTCCGGATCATCGGCACGTACCTCGCCGCCATGGCCTTCACGATGATGTTCGGCTTCGTCTACCCCGCGGCCAGGGTCGCGGCCGAGAAGGCGTTCAGATGGCTGGTGTCCAGGGCCAAGCTGGAGCGCACGATCTTCCAGAAGATCACCAGGATGATCCTGGAGGCGCGGATGGGCAAGCGCCGCGTCGGCAACTACTTCGTTCGCGAAGGGCTCGACGCGCTGGCCGACTCCGTGCTGTGGACCGCGCTCAAGACCGGCGTGCACGCGGGCAGCTCGGCCGCCACGGGGCAGCCGATGGGTAACCTCTGGGAGTACGCGGGCAAGCACTTCGCCGCCGAGATGGCCTACAACGGCGGCATCAAGGCGCTGAGCGACGTGCGCAGGTTCTTCCCCGCCACGAAGGTCACCGAGACGCTGCTGGGCTCGGACCCCGCGGGCAAGTTCTTCCGCCGCACGCTCTCGGCCGCCACCATCTACCCCCTGGTCGCCGGCGGGGCGATGTCGGAGCAGGGCGCGCTCCGCTCGGCGCTGGCGCACGCGCCCAGGGCCTTCATCTTCAAGCGTTGAGTGAGTGAGGAACACCGATGACGACACCCCGTACCGGAGACCCGGAGCTCGACCGCGCGCTGGCCGAGATGGCGGCGCGGACGGCCGAGCTCGAAGAGGTGAGCCGCCTGCTGGAGGAGACCCGGGGGCGCGGCGAGAGCGCCGGCGGTCAGGTCGTCGTGGAGCTCAAGCCCACCGGCTCGCTGGCCGGGCTGCGCATCGACCCGCGGGCGATGCGGCTGGGCTCGCAGGCGCTGGCGGACGCCATCGTGGAGGCGTTCCGGCTCGCCGAGGATGACGTGGCCGGACAGTCGTACGACCTGGCGAAGACCGTCTTCGGCACCTGACCGCCGCGCGGTTGGCGCGATATGGAGTGAATGGCAAGCTTGGTGCCGTGCGTGTGATGTTGCTCGGCCCGTTCGAGGTGCGTGACGGGGAGGGGCGCCGGGTCGAGATCTCCGGTGCCAGGTTGTGCGCTCTGGTGGCCCGGCTCGCGCTGGAGCCGGGCCGGGTCGTGCCGTTCGACGTGCTCACCGCCGCCATCTGGGGCGAGCGCCCGCCGGCCGGCAGCGCCAACGCCCTCCAGTCGCTGGTCTCCCGCACCCGTCGGCTGGTCGGCCACGCCGCGATCGAGTCGCACCCGGCCGGCTACCGGCTCGCCGCCGACGCCGACGACGTGGACGTCTCCCGGTTCGAGCGGCTGGCCGGCACGGGGGGCCTCGCCGCGCTCCGCCAGGCCGAGGGGCTGTGGCGGGGGCCGGCGCTGGCGGACCTGGCCGGGCTGCCGTTCGCGGACAACGCCGCCGTACGGCTGGACGAGCTGCGCCTGTCCGCCGCCGAGGATCGGCTGGACCTGGAGCTCGGTGCGGGCAACGACGTGCTGGCGGAGCTGGGCCCGCTGGCGGCCGCGCACCCGCTGCGCGAGCGCCTGCAGGGCCTGCTCATGCGGGCCCTGTACGCGGCCGGCCGGCAGGCGGACGCGCTCGACGCCTACGAGCGGACCCGGCGGACGCTGTCGGAGGAGCTGGGCGTCGACCCGTCCGCCGAGCTGGCCGAGCTGCACCTGTCGATCCTCCGGCACGACCCGCAGCGCCAGGACCGCCGCCGCACCCGCCGGACGAACCTGCGCGCCCAGGTGACCAGCTTCGTCGGCCGCGAGCAGGAGCTGGCCCAGCTCGCCAAGGCGCTGGAGACCGGCCGGCTCGTCACCGTCGTCGGCCCCGGGGGCGCGGGCAAGACCCGGCTCGCCGCCGAGGTCGCCGAGCGCTCGGCCGACCTGGCGCCGGACGGCGTCTGGCTGGCCGAGCTGGCGCCCGTCACCGACCCCCACGACGTCGCCAACGCGGTGCTCACGGCGATCGGCGGCCGGGACGGAGCCCGGTTCGAGGCCGGGGAGGGCGGCGCCGCCGAGCGGCTGGAGGAGGTCTTCGCCCAGCAGGGCGCGCTGCTCGTGCTCGACAACTGCGAGCATGTCGTGTCGGCCGTCGCCGAGCTGGTGGACCGGCTGCTGGGCGCCTGCCCCGACCTGCGCGTCCTGGCCACCAGCCGGGAGTCGCTGGCCGTCGCGGGCGAGAGTCTCTACCCCATCCCGCCCCTGGAGTGGCCCGCCGGCACGACCGAGGACGCCCGCGGCTACTCCGCGGTCCGCCTCTTCGCCGCACGGGCCGTGGCGGTCCGCCCCGGCTTCACCCTCGACGAGACCACCACCCGGGCGGTCGTCGAGATCTGCCGGCGGCTCGACGGCATGCCGCTGGCCATCGAGCTGGCCGCCGCCAGGACGCGCGCGCTGAGCGTGGAGCAGATCGCGGCCAAGCTCGACGACCGCTTCCGCCTGCTCAGCAGCGGCAGCCGGACGGCCCTGCCCCGGCACCGCACCTTGCAGGCGGTGGTCGACTGGAGCTGGGACCCGCTGTCCGGCGAGGAGCGGGAGCTGGCCATGGTGCTGGCGGCCTTCCCCGGCGGGGCCACGCTGGAGGCGCTGGAGGCGGTCAGCGGACTCGACCCGCTCGACGCGCTCACGGCGCTGGTGGACAAGTCGCTGGTCGAGCTGTCCGGCGAGCGCTACCGCATGCAGGAGACGGTCAGGTCGTACGGGATGGTCCGGCTGGCGGAGTCCGGGCAGGACCGGGCCGTGCGGGACGGGCACGCGCGCCACTTCCTGCGGCTCGCCGAGGCGGCCGACCCCGGGCTGCGCGGCGCCGGCCAGCTCCACTGGCTGGACAGGCTGCGGGCCGAGCACGACAACGTCGTGGCCGCGCTGCGGTTCGCGGCCGACGCGGGGGACGCCGAGCTGGGCGTGCGGCTGTCGGCGGCCATGTGGTGGTTCTGGTTCCTGCAGGGCATGCGGATCGAGAGCGTGCACTGGATGCGTGGCGTGCTCGACCTGCCGGGCGAGGTGCCGGAGGAGCTGCGGCCCGTACGGCTGGCGCTCCAGGGGCTCGTCCACCAGCAGCTCGGCGACCCGGCGGCGGCACAGGAGACGGTTCAGGAGGCGCTGGACCTCGGCGACCGGCTGGGCGGGCCCGTCGGCGTGCTGCTGCTCTGCGCGTCGATGGTGCTGGGAGACCTGGTGGCGGCCGCCCGGGCCGCCGAACGGTCGATGCCGGGCCTGACCGGCTGGGAACGGGCGTTCGCGCGGATGACGCTGTCCATGGCGGCCGAGAGCAAGGGGGACGTCAGCGGGGCGTTCACCCTCGTCGACGAGACGCGGCGGGAGATGGAGGCCCTCGGCGAGCGGTGGGGGCTGTCCTCCGCGCTGCGCGTGCTGGCCGAGCACCACGACCGCGCGGGCGATCTCGCTGCCGGGATCGAGGCCAGGTCGCGGGCGCTGCGCCTGGCCGGTGAGCTGGGTGTCGTGGAGGACCAGGCCGCCATCCTGGCCAAGATCGCGCTCTCGTACGCGCGGTCGGGTGAGCATGACCGCGCCCGGTCGTACATGGACGCGTGCTGGGACTGCGTGGAGCGGTTGCGGCGGAGGGAGGGCGTCGAGTACGTCCGGCTGTCGCAGGTCGAGGTGCTGCTCCGGAGCGGTGACCTGGAGGAGGCGCGGCGCGAGCTGACGGCGGTCGAGGATCCGTCCTGCCCTCCCGACGTGCGGGCCTGGGCCGCCTGCTATCGCGCGATGGCCGCGCTGCTCGACGGCGACCGGCCGGGTGCCGGGCCGTCGCTCGACACCGCGATGGAGCTGGGGGACCTGCCGATCCTGGCCGCCGCGGCGCAGGTGCGGGCGGCCGCGCTGGCCGACGACGAGCCGGCGCGGGCGGCGTACCTGCTGGGGGCCGCTACCGCACTGCTCGGGACGGAGGACCGCAGCGGGTTCGGCGACCTGCTGTGGCCCGCGGAGCGGGCGCGGGCGGCGCTGGGGGACGAGGCGTTCGCCGCGGCGTACGAGAGCGGGGCCGCGCTCACCCGCGACGCCGCGATCAGCGCCGTCCGCCCGGCGTGAGCGGCTTCAGGTGGAGCAGTCGCAGCAGTTGCAGCAGTCGCAACAGGAACAGTCCAGGCCACTCAGGTCACACCCGCCCCGGCCGCGATGACGGGCGTCCCGCCTGTTCCACCGGGGCTGCCACCGGCCGCAGGTCAGGACCGTCAGGATCCCGGCCCCCGTCTTGCGGATCCAGCCGGGCCGCTCGTACGACGCCCGGAACACCCGCTCCACCGCCCGATGCACCTCGGCGCCGAGCAGCGTGTCCACCAGGTGGCGCTCCTCGAACTCCACCTCCCGCAGGTGATGCCGAACATACGACCTCGCAGGATTTGTCGATGATCGAGGGAATCGTACGGATTCTGGATGCGCGATGCCCGGAGGCACAGCCGAACCCGGTATTTCCCCGTGGTCCGCACCCGAGGCGAGGCAGTACATTGGGCCGACCAGGCCGGAGACGTCCCCGTTCGCCGCCGGCCTGGTCTTTTACGGCTTTCCGCCATCGAAGTCGGCGGCTCGCCCCCATACCCGCCGGACCCGAGGCCGCCTAGCGTGAGGCGGCGTGATCAGTCTGAAGGGTTTGAGCAAGAGGTACGGCGACCGCCCGGCGGTCGACGACCTGACACTGGAGCTGAGACCGGGCACGGTGACCGGGTTCCTCGGCCCGAACGGGGCCGGGAAATCCACCACGATGCGCCTGATCCTCGGCCTCGACCGCCCCACCTCCGGCACCGCGCTCATCGGCGGCGTGCCGTACCACCGGATCGGCAACCCGCTGCGCACCGTCGGCGCGCTCCTCGACGCCCGCGCGCTGCACCCGGGCCGCAGCGGCCACGCGCACCTGGTGGCGCTGGCCCGCGCCAACGGCATCCCCCGGCGGCGCGTGGACGAGGTGCTGGAGACGGTCGGCATGGCCGCGGCGGCACGCAAACGGGCCGGGGCGCTGTCGCTCGGCATGAGCCAGCGGCTCGGCATCGCGGCGGCGCTGCTGGGGGATCCGGAGGTGCTGATGTTCGACGAACCCGTCAACGGGCTCGACCCGGACGGGGTGCGCTGGGTGCGCGGGCTCATGCGCTCGCTGGCCGCCGAGGGCCGGACGGTGTTCGTCTCCAGTCACCTCATGACCGAGATGCAGCTCACCGCCGACCACCTCGTCGTGATCGGCAAGGGCCGGCTCATCGCGGACGCGCCGTTGTCCGACGTCATCGCGGGCAGCTCCCTGACGGCCGTGCTCGTCCGCACCCCGCACGCCGGCGATCTCGCGGTACGGCTGCGCGCCGCCGGGATCGCGGTGGACCGGTACGGCGAGAACGAGCTGGAGGCCACCGGCGCCACCCTCGAAACGGTCGGCGACCTGGCCTACGAGGCCGGGATCCGGCTGCACGAGCTGCGCACTCGGGAGGCCTCGCTCGAACAGGCCTACCAGGAGCTGACCGCGGGAAGCGTCGAGTACGGGGCGGGATCATGAGGACGTTGTGGCAGGCGATCGGGTCCGAGTGGGCGAAGCTGTGGTCGGTCAGGTCCACGTGGTGGTGCCTGGCCTGCGCGGCGGCGCTCATGGTGGTGACCGCGCTCACGCTGGGCGGCGCGAGCGTCACCGACGCCCTGCGCGAGGGCCGGACCGGCGCGCGGGTGACGGCCAGCGAGCCGGTGGTGTCGGCGACGTCGTTCGTCCAGTTCGCGCTGGTGGCGCTGGCGATGCTGGCGATCACCTCGGAGTACTCGTCCGGGAGCATCCGGGCCACGTTGCAGGCCACGCCCGTCCGAGGGGTGGTGCTGGCGGCCAAGGCGCTGGTGGTGGCGCCGGTGATGGCCGTGGCGGGCGTGCTGTCGGGGGCCGTCGCGACGGTGGTCGTCCAGGTCGTGCTGTCCGGCGCTCTGTTCGGCGGGCTCGTGGTGTCGCCGATCGGCGAGGTCGTGCCGGACCTGCTCGGGGTCGGGGCGTTCTTCGCGCTGGTGTCGGTGATGACGCTCGGCGTCGGCGCCGCGATGCGCAGCGCGGCGGGCACGCTGACCGTGGTGTTCATGCTGCTCATGGGGCTGCCGCTGATGTTGCTGACGACGGGGAGCCAGGCGGCGCTGGACGCCTCTTTGCGGATGCCGACGTTTGCCGGGCTGGCGTTCATGGGGAGCGCGGACAACCTGGCCGGCGGGCCGATGCCGTACTCGGCGGGGGAGGGGCTGGCCTGGCTCCTCGCCTGGACGGCGGCGGCCCTGGCGGCGGGCCACGCGGTGCTGCGCCGCCGCGACGCGTAGCGCGGCGGCCCGCGATGCCAGGAGCAGTGCGCGTCATCAGGGGGTTGCGCCTAGAATTCACGCCCGTGTCAGGCAGTAGGGCAGCCCGGGTGCTGGCCGGGGTCGTCCTCGGGATGGCCCTCGGCCTCGTCGAGCTGGTTTTCCTGTGCGTGGCGTGGCCCGCGTGCCTGGTCCCCGCCGCCCGGCCCGCCGTCGTCCGAGGCCTGGACAGGCTGATGGCGCTGGAACGGGCCAGGCTGTCCGGCTGGTTCGGGCACGAGGTGGCACGGCGGGACGGCGGCTACGGCTTCCTCGCGGCCCGCGCCGCCCTGGGGGTCCTGGGCGGGTACCTGTGCGCGGCGGGCCTCTTTCTCGGAGGGCTCCTGCTGGTCGGCGGCCTGTGGGATCTCGCATGGGGGCGGGCCGAGCCGGTGCCGGTGAACCTGCCCGGCGTCAGGATCGTCACCAGCAGCGGCATGCTCGGCCTGACCGGCGGCGCCGTGCTGCTCGCCCTGGTCGCCCTCATGACCCTGGCCGTCGGATCGCTCGAACGGCGGCTGGCCGACCACTTCCTCGGCCCCGGCAGCCACGAGCTGATGCGCCGGCGGATCGCCGAGCTGACCGCCACCCGCTCCGGCATCGTCCGGGCCGTGGACGACGAGCGGCGCAGGATCGAACGCGACCTCCACGACGGCGTCCAGCAGCGCGGCGTCGCGCTCGCCATGCTGCTGGGCCGCGCCCGGCACAGCGCCGATCCCGGGGCGACCACCGAACTGGTCGCCCAGGCGTACACCGAGTCGCGCCAGCTCCTCGACGAGCTGCGCAGCGTGGCCTGGCGCATCTACCCGACCGCGCTCGACGAGCTGGGGCTGCGCGCCGCGCTGGCGGGCGTCGCCGACCGGTCGAGCGTGCCGGTGACCGTGCACGACGGGCTGGCCGGACGGCCCGTGTCGGAGGTGGAGACCGCGCTCTACTTCGTGGCCCGCGAGGCGATCACCAACGCGATCAAGCACGCCGGGGCGCGTGACATCCTGGTCGTGCTGACGGAGGACGAGCGGGCGGTGAGCGTGGTGATCTCGGACGACGGCTCGGGCGGGGCCGATCCGATGGGCGGCGGGCTGTCGGGGCTGGCCCGGCGCGTGCTGGCGCTGGACGGGGAGTTCACGGTCCAGAGCCCGCCGGGCGGGCCCACCAAGATCGCCGCCACCCTCCCGAAGACACCGCCCGGCGGCTCCCCCGAGGCGTCGGAGGCCGTCCCCGGGCCATCCGGGGGCGTTTCCGGAGCGGTGCCCAGCGGGCCCCGAGCGGGGTCGAGCGGGTCCGGGGCAGGGTCGAGCGGGCCTGGGATGGCGTCGTCCAGCGGGTCCGGGGCGGAGGCGGGCTCGTCGTGCGGGTGATCCTGGCCGACGACTCCGTGCTGCTGCGCGAGGGGCTCACCCGGCTGCTCGACGACGCCGGTCACGAGGTGGTCGCCGCCGTCGGTGACGCCCCCGCCCTGCTCGCCGCCGTCGAGCGCCACCGCCCCGACGTGGCCGTGATCGACGTCCGCATGCCGCCCGGTCACAAGGACGACGGCCTCCGGGCGGCCCTGGAGATCCGCGACCGCCACCCCGGCGTCGGCGTGCTGGTCCTGTCGCAGTACGTCGAGCAGCACTACGCCGCCAGGCTGATGGCCGGCTCCACGCGGGGCCTCGGCTACCTCCTCAAGGACCGGGTCTCGGAGGTGGCCGACTTCCTCGACTCGCTCGAACGCGTACGCGCGGGCGGAGCCGCGTTCGACCCCGAGGTGGTGCGGCAACTCCTGGCCCGCACCACCCGCGCAGACCCGCTGAGCGGCCTGAGCCCGCGCGAGGGCGAGGTGCTGCGGCACCTCGCCCAGGGCTTCGTGAACGCGGCCATCGCCGAGCGCCTGCACGTCTCGCTCAGCACGGTCGAGAAGCACGTCAACGCCATCGTGGAGAAGCTCGACCTGCCCCGCGACCCCGACTACAGCCGCCGCGTCCTGGCCATCCTCCGCTACCTGGACACGTGAGACCCGGGCGGCGAAGGCACCCTCACTCCTGCCGGGTGAACGGCGAGCCCAGCCGACCCTCGTTGATCAGCCGGTCCAGGGTCTCACGCATGGTCTTCGCGTCGTTCAGGTGCGGGAACGGCTCCCCGGCCGGGACGTCCACGCCCAGGAACCGGCAGAGCGGCTCCCACCCTTCGCGCACGTCGAACACCAGCAGCCGCTCGGCGGGCAGGCTCTCCCTGACCGTGGCCAGGTGACGCTCGAACACCGCCACCGCCTCGTCCTCCTCCGGCAGCCCCTCCCTGAGGCTCCTCCTGCCCTCGAACACCGACGAAGTGATCAGATCCATCACCGGGCTGAGCCGCATCATCCCGCCGAACACGGCCGCCGCCGTCTCGGGCAGGTCCTCCGGGAGCTCCCGCCCCGGGCCGATGGAGACGAGCGTCTGCATGCTGCGGTACCAGGCGTGCGGGTCGCGTACGGTCAGGATGACCTTCGCGTCCGGGTACGCCTCCGCCTGCTCCCTCCAGAAGAAGGACGCCGGCCAGTCCTGCGTGGAGCGGAAGCCGTCGAAGACGTGCTCCCAGTCCACCTGCGCGCCGTCGGCCAGGGGCAGCCACCTGTCGACGCGGGACGGGTCGCTGATGATCGTGAACATGTGGTGGCACGGTCCAAAACCGAGCCGTTCGAGTGCCGCCTTCATCGAGCTGGTTCCGGTACGCGGGAATCCCGCGCCGATCACCGTGAGCACATTTGCCTCCATGGGGTGTTGGCCGGCTACTCCCGATGTTGACCCGTGGTCATGGGACCGGCAATCATCCAAGGCCGACTCAGCGGCCATGGATGAGCGGTAGCGGACCGTATCGACATCGGTGCGGAGCAGTGCCGGCGTGAGGGACGATCACCACCCCGGCCATGAGCGGGGCGTGGCGAGTACTGGCGTTGGGACGACACGTGCGCCCGGCCTCTCGGACGGTCGGCCGCGCCTGGGGGTCATGGCGTCTCGGTGGCGTGAGCGGGCGCAGCACGCGGGCGGAACGGATGCACCCGAGCAGTTCGACCGACCGGTCACGCAGGCGAACCACTCGGCAGACCACAGGAAGATCTTGATGGATCGAGGTTTAGCCATCATTTGTCCAGCTATCAATCTCGTCGTTTTTCGGAAATTGAGGAGTTGCCTTTCTTGTTTTCTGCCGGGTCCTCCTGCATATGATCAGTACGTGACGTTTTTGCCTGGGTGGCGCTGCCCTTTGGTTGCCGTACAGGGAGTCATCGATCATGTCCAGAACTGCACCCTTCTCCGTCGCGTTCAACGGCCCTGTGGACAGGTTCGTGGTCACGAGCAACCTGGGAAGCGGCCAGATTATCGTTATCACGCAAAGCGGCGACGTCTGGGGGCATAATCTCGCAGGCAACGCCAACGCCGTCGGGCAAGGCTTCAAGTTCGAAGGTGCGCGGGTCGCGTTCAACGGTCCCGTCGACAGGTTCGTGGTCACGAAAGACGACCGTATCTTCGTCATTACGCAAAGCGGCGACGTCTGGGGTCACAAGTTCAACGGCAGTAAAATCGACCCGAGCTTCAAGTACGGTGGAGCGAAGGTCGCGATCAACGGCCCCGTCGACAGGTTCGTGGTCGCCAGTGGTCTGAAGAATGACGACCGGATGTTCGTCATCACGCAAAGCGGCGACGTCTGGAGCCATGCGATCACCAGCAACTCCATCGGGCCGGGCATCAAGTGCGGCGGGGCGAAGGTCGCGATCAACGGCCCGGTGGACAGATTTGTGGTCACGATGGGCAGTCGCATGATCGTCGTCAGGGAAGACGGCGATGTCTGGGGCCATGAGGTCGATCCGGGCGGGGTCATCAACAACACCATCGGACCGGCCTTCAAGTTCGACGGAGCGAAGGTCGCGATCAACGGCGCCATGGACAGATTCGTGGTCACCAGTGACAACCGTCTCATCGTCATCAGGGGAGACGGCGACGTCTGGGGCCATAATGTCATCGGCAAGACCATCGGACCGCCATTCCCGATGAACTTCCGCCTCATGCACTTCACTTTCGCGAACGACATCACCGCAGTACTCCGGGACCGGCTGATCGAGCGGCACAGGTTCGCGCTGCGGCGCGTCATGCTATGTAACAGCCTGTCGGCTGAGGAGAAACGCCGTCTCATCGACGTAGCCTATGATCGCCCGATTCACCACAAGGCGTTTGTCGATGAAATCGATCTCGGCAGGGCGGACCGGAACCGCGGGGAGTTGAGCGTCAACTTCCAACTTCTGTTCCCGTTGGGAGACGAGGAGATCGCCCAAACGATCATTCACGAGATGATGCACATGGCGCATTACTGCCATCCCGAAGAAAGGCACGACCCTCCCGCAGGGACCCCCTGCACCTCCCCGCCGTTCGACTGCCCCGGCGACAATGGCCCGTACTACGGAACGCCTCCACTGCGGGCCGAGCTTTGCATTGCGGGCGACCAGAGCCTGCACGGGCGACTTGAGCGCAAGGCTGTCAACAAAGGTTGCACGAGCGATGGGCAAGATGTGGCCACGATCTACGTCGAGTCTTCAGTGACGCCCCGTTCTCGCCGGCCCGCGTACAGGTGATCACCCGCATGAAGCCCATCGGTATCCGTGCCCATATGCCGTCCCGCTGCCGGCGCCGAAACAACCCGTGATCATCCTTTGAGACGCGGGCCGGCGTGCCCGGCCAGACAGAGCCAGCGGTCCCCTTCATTGACCCAGGTCTGGGTCATCGGCATCCGGAACGTCGAACGAACGCTTTCGCCGCTGACGACGTCGTCGGCCGCCACGCAGCGCAACACCGCGACCTGCTGCCCGACCACCACCACCTCGGCGTCGGTCAGCGACTGCTTCTTCCACGTGGTGGCCCCCGCTGTGTTGGACCGGACATAGTCCTCTCGATCGAACTGCTCGCCCAGATGCGACGTCCAGTGAAAGTCCGGGTGCAGCAACCGGCGTAGCCGATCAGGGTCTCCCCCGGCCAGAGCGTCCGCGCGCTCCAAGGCCGCCGCAATGACCTCCTGCTCCGCATTCATGTCTGGAGTCTCAGCGCCGGCACCCAAGAGATCAAGGCAGCTCCTCGCCGCCCGCCAGAAAACCGGCCTGATTCCAGCAGCGAGGCCGGCCGACTCCATGGACAGTGCCCGACAGACGCTGACAGCGATCCGGCAGAGCCGCCTGGCACGGTCGAGCCATGAACGAGAAAACGGCGGGCGTCCTCATCGTCGGTGCCGGTCCGACCGGGCTCACCCTCGCCGTGGATCTGGCCCGCCGGGGTGTCGCCGGCCGCGTCGTGGACCGACGTCCTGCGCCGACCCTAGACCCCCTCAGGGAGGGTGAGCATCCTCTTGAGGTCCAGCGCCGCCCCGATCAGGTCCGGCCGTCCTGATCCGCGCGCGGTCGTGGACGTGCTCAGGGCCGATGACCTGATGTCGGTGGGCACGCTCCAGCGCCCGTCGTGGCCGTCACCCGCCTGCCACGCGGCGCTCCAGCGCGGAGATCGGGGTGACGGTCACCTTGAGCGGCGGGTCATGAGGACGGCGAGGACCGCCAGCGCCAGCCAGGCCGACGTGAGCCCGATCAGCCAGGCCCAGCCCGCGTGCCCGTACACGACGCCGCCCGCCGTGCCGCCGAGGCCGCTGCCCAGGTAGTAGCAGAGGGTGTAGACGCCGGCCGCGCGGCCCCGGGCGCTCGGGGGCGCCTCGGCGGCGACCCAGGCGTTGGCGATGGCGTGCGCGGCGAAGAACCCGGCGGTCAGTACGGCGAACCCGGTCACGATGAGCGGCAGCGACGGGTGCGCGGTGAGCACGGAGCCCGCCACCGTCACGGCCAGTGCCGTGACCAGCGCCTTCGTCCAGCCCAGCCGGGCCGCCAGGCGTCCGGCGGCGGCCGAGGAGGCGGTGCCCATGGCGTAGGAGAGGAAGACGAGAGAGGCGGCGGCGGGGGCGAGCGACAGGGGAGGGGCGGCCAGGCGGAACCCGGCGGCGTTGTAGAGCGCGACGAACGCCCCCGTGGCCAGCGTCCCCACGGCGAACGGCCCGACCAGCCCGGCCCCGATCCGAGCCCTCCGGCCCGGCCCGGCATCCGGCGACCCGCGCCCCGAGGCCTGCGATCCGGACTCCAGGCCCCCTGACCCGCGCCCTTGGATCCCTGACCCGCGCCCCAGGCCCTCTGATCCGAGGTCGGCGGCCTCCGATCCGGGCTCCGGGGCGTGGTCGCGCGGGAGTGTGAGGGCCGCGAAGAGCGCGCACAGCAGGGACAGCACCGCCACCGCCAGCAGCGCGCCGTGCCACCCCATCGGCCCGGCGGCGAACCCGGCGCCGAGCCGGCCCAGCATCCCGCCGACCGAGTTCCCGGCGATCATCGCCCCCACCGCGGCGGGCAGCCGTGCCGTACCGACCGCGTCGGCCAGGTACGCCGCCGCGACCCCGGCGAACCCCGCGACCGCCACCCCCTGCACCGCCCGCATCACCAGCAGCACGGGGAAGGACGGGGCCAGCGGCAGGAGCAGCCCGATGACCACCGAGGCCAGCACCGACCAGACGATCACCCTGCGCCGCCCCACCCGCCCGGCGAGCCACGCCACCGGCAGCACGGCCACGGCCAGCGCTCCGGTGGCCACGCCGATGGTCAGCGAGGCGCTGCCCGGATCCAGCCGGAACCCGGCGGCGAGCTGCGGCAGCACGGGCTGCGGCGCGTACAGGAGGGCGAACGACGACACCCCGGCCGCGGCCACAGCCGCACTGACCCGCCGCGTGTCACGAACCGGAGGAGCCTCGAGAACCACCACGCCTGCAACGCTAAGCAAGGCTAATAAATACGTCTAATGCAGGAATGGGCGATAATTCATACCATGATGGATGAATCGGCCGACGAGCGGCTGGCGGCTCGGCTGGCGCCCGCGCTGGCCCTGCTGGCCGCCGTGGGTGAGACGGGTCACGTGACGCGCGCCGCCGAGCTGCTCGGCATCCCGCAGCCCACGGCCAGCCGCCGCCTCGCCGCGCTCGCGGACCTGGTCGGCGCCCCGCTCGTCGTACCCTCCGGCCGCGGCATCCGCCTCACCCGGGCGGGCCGCACCCTGGCCGGCGCCTCCGCCCGCGCCCTCACCACGATGGCCGCCGCCGCCCGCGAGGTCCGCGAGGAGATCGACCCGGCCTCGGGCCGCATCGTCCTGGGTTTCCTCCACCTCCTGGGCCGCACTCTCGTGCCGTCCCTCATCGGCGGCTTCCGCGAGCACCACCCCGGCATCCGCTTCAGCCTGGTGCAGGGCTCGCGCCACGACATGATCGAGGAGCTCCGCGAGGGCCGCATCGACCTGGTGTTCGTCGCCCCCATGCCCGTGGACGCCCCCGACCTCGCCGGTGCTCGCCTCGCCGACCAGGAGCTGGTGCTGTCCGTGCCCCCGTCCCACCGGCTCGCGGCGCGGGCGCGGGTGCGGGCGGCGGAGCTGGCGGGGGAGGAGCTGGTGACGCTGGAGCCGGGGTACGGCCTGCGCCAGATCACCGACGACCTGTGCGCGGCGGCGGGGTTCGAGCCGAGGATCGCGTTCGAGGGCCAGGAGACGGAGACCGTACGCGGACTGGTGGCGGCCGGGCTCGGCGTCGCCGTCCTGCCCCGCTCCACCCACCCCACATCGGACGCGACCGCGGCCGGTGTGGTGGAGATCCCGCTGTCCCCGCCGCTGTACCGGACCATCGGGGTGAGCTGGCTCCAGGACGCGCGCCTTCCGCCGGCCGTACGAGCCTTCCGGGACCACGCCCGCGCCGGCACCACCGCCCTGGGCCCGGGCTTCCGCCCCGCCACCCCCTGAACCCCGTCAGACTGGTGGCCATGAATCACGATGGCGATGCCGGCGTGCCGGGTTCGTTGGCGAGGGTGCTCGCGGACGTGACCGCCGAGCGGGTGGCCCAGGACGTGCGGTGGGGCATGCAGCTCCTGCCCGACGGCACCGGGCACGAGGGGACGGCGGCCGAGTCCGGCCGGGCCAGGTCCGAGACGGAGGCGGCGGCCGAGGCCGGGACGCTGACGTGGCGGCACGTGCTGGCGGAGGAGGTGCTGGAGGCGTTCGCGGAGTCGGACCCGGAGCGGTTGCGCGCCGAGCTGGTCCAGGTGGCCGCCGTCGCCGTCAAATGGACCCAGGCCCTCGACCGCCGCGCACCCCTCACCGCCGATCGAGGGCTGCCGAGGGAACGTTTCCGGGCGATCGTCGACGTGCACGTGCTCCTCCTCCGCGACTCCACTGTGCTGCTCGGCAGGCGGGCCGGCACCGGGTACGGCGACGGGCTGTGGCATCTGCCCTCAGGCCACCTCGAAGCGGGCGAATCGGCGACCGAGGCGGCCGTCAGGGAGGCGGGCGAGGAGGTCGGCGTGACGATCGATCCGGACGACCTCAGGTTCGTCCACGTCATGCACCGGGCCCCGGAACGGGTCGGCCTCTTCTTCGCCGCCGACACGTGGACCGGCGAGCCGTACAACGCCGAACCGGACAAATGCTCTGAGATCGCCTGGTGGCCCTTGGACGGCCTGCCCCGCGACATGGTCGGCTATCCGGCGGCGGCCATCGCCAACGTCGTGAACAGCGTGCCCTACGCCCTGCACGAATGGTCTACACCTCAATGATGCGCCGTACGTAACAGAAGGCAGATCGCTGACCGCGACGGCCTGCGAATCCTGCGACGTGACTCGGAAAGCACTACACAGCCTTGACGCAACTAAAGGCCTGCTGTTGAACTCGGAGGTGTCGAGCGGGAGGCGGAGGTCCGGGATGTCCATCGACTACTCCGAGCGCATACCCAACAACGTCGACCTCGCGGAGGACCGCCGGTTGCGGCGGGCGCTGGAGTCGTGGCAGCCGCGCTTCCTGCAGTGGTGGTCGGAGATGGGCCCCGCGCTGCCCACCCAGGACGTCTATCTCCGTACGGCCGTCGCGGTCGGCCGCGAGGGGTGGGCGCATTTCGATCACGTGGCGCTGCCGGACTACCGCTGGGGCATCTTCCTCGCCGAACGCGACACCGACCGGCGCATCGCGTTCGGGCAGAACAAGGGGCGGCCCGTCTGGCAGCAGGTGCCCGGCGAGCACCGGGCGGACCTGCAGCGGCTCATCGTCATCCAGGGCGACACCGAGCCGGCCAGCGTCGAGCAGCAGCGGCGGCTCGGCCTCACCGCCCCCTCCCTCTACGACCTGCGCAACCTCTTCCAGGTGAACGTGGAGGAGGGGCGACACCTGTGGGCCATGGTCTACCTGCTGCACGCCTATTTCGGCCGGTCCGGGCGGGAGGAGGCCGAAGCGCTCCTGCTGCGCAACTCGGGCAGCGAGGACTCTCCGCGCATCCTGGGCGCCTTCAACGAGGAGACGCCGGACTGGCTGTCGTTCTACATGTTCACGTACTTCACCGACCGGGACGGGAAATACCAGCTCGGCACCCTGAAGGAGTCGGCGTTCGACCCGCTGAGCCGTACCTGTGAGTTCATGCTCAAGGAGGAGGCCCACCACATGTTCGTGGGGACCACGGGCGTGGACCGCGTGGTGGAGCGTACGGCGCAGTTGATGCGCGAACACGACACCGACGACATCTGGGAGTACGGCGGCATCCCGCTCGACGTCCTCCAGAAGTACATCAACTTCCACTACAGCGTCAGCCTCGACCTCTTCGGCGGCGAGACCTCCACCAACGTGGCCAACTACTTCACCGCCGGGCTCAAGGGGCGGTGGCAGGAGGAGCGGCGCAAGGACGACCACCTGCTCACCGAGGCGGTCGCCGTCGTGCAGCGGGTCGAGGCGGGGCGGCTGGCCGACGTCGAGCTGCCCGCGCTCACCGCGCTCAACGCCGACCTGCGCGGCGAGTACGTCGCCGACTGCGCCACCGGCGTCAACCGGTGGAACCGGATCCTCACCGACCGCGGTCTCGACGCCGTCCTCCACCTGCCGCACCTGGGGTTCAACCGGTGGGTGGGCATGTTCGGCGGGCATCACATCTCGCCGCACGGGCGCCTTCTGGATGAGCCGGCCTGGGAGGCGTCCCGCGACCGGTGGCTGCCGACGGCCGAGGACAAGACGCGCGTCCAGGCACTGATGCGCCCCGTCTACGAGCCGGGGAAGATCGCGGCCTGGGTGGCGCCGCCCCGCAACGGCATCAACGGCCGTCCGTTCGACTACGAGTACGTCCACCTGTGACGGGCCCCTCGGGAGCGGATCTTGCGGGGAGTGGAGGCGTGACCTGGCCCACAGGGTGTTATCTTGCCTGCGTGGCGGGCGTGGATGGGGAGGACGGGCTGACGGAGGCCTTTCTGCGCGAGCCGCGGCGCTATACCAGCCACCAGGTGGCCTACATGGCAGGGGTGCCGGTCTATCGCGCGCGGCGTTACTGGCGTGCCCTGGGGTTCGCGAACGTGGCCGACGACGCGGTCGAGTTCACCGACTCCGACGTGGAGGCGCTCAGGACGATGCTCGAGCTGGTCAGCTCGGGCGTCTACGACGAGGAGCACATGCTGCTGGTCGCGCGATCGATCGGCAGCGCGACGACCCGGCTGGCCGAGTCGCAGGCCGAGCTGGGCGTCGAGGCGCTCGACCAGGCCGGGGTGCCGCTGGCCGAACGCCCGCGGGCCTGGCGCCGGCGGGCCGAGCGAGTGGTGCCCGACCTGGCGCGCCTGCTGGTCTACGGCTGGCAGCGCCAGCTCGCCGCCGCCGCGGGGCGCATCGCCGAGCAGGACATGAGCGCCGTACGCCTGGCCGTCGGCTTCGCCGACCTGGTCGCGTTCACCCGGCTGAGCAGGCAGATCACGGGGAGCGAGCTGTCCAGGCTGATCGACCGGTTCGAGGGGCGCTCGGCCGACATCGTGACCTCCACCGGTGGGCGGGTGGTCAAGACGCTGGGCGACTCGGTGCTGTTCGTGGCCGACCAGCCGCACGTCGTGGCCGAGATCGCGCTGCGGCTGGTGGAGACGCACGCGAAGATCAAGGACATGCCGGAGCTGCGGGTGGGGCTGGCGGCGGGGCCGGTGATCTGGCGCATGGGGGACGTCTTCGGCACCACGGTCAACCTCGCCAGCCGGCTCACGGCGCTGTCGCTGCCGGGGACGATCCTGGCGGATCCGCAGTTCGCCGAGGAGCTGGAGGGGGACCGGGCGTTCCGGCTGCGGCCCGTCAACCGGCTGTCGGTCCGCGGGCTCGGCGAACTGGCCCCGTTCACGGTCACCCGCTCCGGCTCCTGACCCACCACCCGCGACTCGCACCTCCGCCGGCACCTGGCGTGCTGCCCGCCGCAGGGGTGGCGCGCCAGGGGGCGTCGGCCGGCACCTCCGCCGACGTCCTGGCGGGTAGCCCGACCCGCGCCCCGGCGGCGTGTCGGCCGGGTGAGGCGGGGCGTCGGTGACGTCATGGTGTCAGGCGCGCGGGCGGTGCGGCGGCCGAGGTGGGGCCGACCTGGGCGGCGGTGTGCGCCGTTGCCGGGGGCGGGCAACCTGGGGTTGCGGTCGATGCGTCACTACCGGCAACAGGCTCTCACGAGAGGCAAATCAAGTTGGCGGATAGGGCGATATTTCAGGACTTCGTGGTGGCGAGGTCGGATCGGCTGTTACGCACGGCGTACCTGCTGACCCACGACTGGGCCACCGCGGAGGACCTGCTGCAGGAGGCGCTGGCCAAAGCGTGGTTCGCCTGGCCGGGCATCGACGAGCCCGAGGCGTACGTGCGCCGCGTCCTGGTGACCACGTACACCTCCTGGTGGCGCCGCAGGTGGCGCAGGGAGCTGCCCAGCGGGGACCTGCCGGAGGCGCCCGCGTACGACGACGCGGGCAGGGGCGACGAGCTGTGGCAGGCGGTCGGGCGGCTGCCCGCCAGGCAGCGCGCGGTGATCGTGCTGCGCTTCTACGAGGACCTGCCGGTGGCCGAGGTGGCCGCGATCCTGGGCTGCCAGGAGGGCACGGTCAAGAGCCAGACCGCCAAGGCGCTGGCCAAGCTGCGAGTGGACGAGTCGATCGTGAAGGAGCTGCACCGATGACCGTGCAAGACCTGCGTGACGTCCTGCGCGAGCGGGCCGAGGCCCCCTCGCCGGGCAACCCGAACCGGCACGAGCAGGTCAGCTCCCGCATCCGCAGGACCCGCCTGCGCAGGCGGGCGACGGCGGGCGCGGCGGCCGTGGCGGCGAGCGCCGTAGTGGGCGTCTCCTTGTTCCCCGGTACGGTGACGGCACCGGGGCCCGGCACGACCGCCACGGCAAGGACCGAACAGGACAAGCCCGCCGGACTGCCCGAGGAGTTCACCGCCGGGGACGGCACCGCGTACCGCCGCCTGGCCGTCGGCACGATCAGGCAGGAAGGCGCGAAGAAGGTCTCGTTCACGGTGCCGGTCTCCGGCAAGCCGCTGGACGTGGCCATGACGTGCGACGGCGACACCGGCGCCGACTCGCCCGTCGTCGTCGTGAACGACAGGGCCGACACCGGCTCCCAGGCCGTGCCGTGCGGGAAGTCGATGCAGCTGCGCCCGCTGTCCGTGGTCCGGCGCGGCGCGACGGAGGCCACGGTCACGTTCGACACGACCGTCGTGGCCCGGGGCTGCGTCCAGTTCAAGAAGGACGGGCCGTGCGTGACTCCCGAGCCGAAGGAGGCCACCTGGCACGTGGCCGTCTACGAGTGGACGCCGCCTGCCCGGCCGGTCGAGCCCGAGCCGGTCAGGGACTTCCCCGACCGGTTGGCGGGGTGGAAGCTGGCCCGTTCGGCTACGGGTATGTGGGATCGGAATCAGTCCTTCACCCTCGTGGTCACGAGCCCGGGCGGCAAGATCAGCATCGACCGGCTCTGCACGGGTGAGCTGGCCACGCGGATGTGGTTCAAATACCGGGTCGACGCCGAGGAATCCATGGCCACGAGCTGCGCCGTCTGGAAATCAGGCCCGTACCCCATGGCCCTGCAAGAATTTTTCGTCCCCAAAGGCAAGAAGGTGACGATCACCGGAAAGATCGGCTTCTGGGGCGAGTACACCAACCGCCCGGTGCGATGGTCGGTGGGCGTGTACGTAAAGTAGATCGCGTGACGGAACGGGCAGCCTTCGAGGGCAGGCTGGTGGACGCCGACGCGCGCCTCATGTGGCAGGCGCGCTACGGCCACTTCACCGCCATGCAGGTCAGGGATCGCCGGGTGCGGGGGCTCGACCTGCACATCGCCCGGCTGGAGGCGGCCAACGCCGAGCTGTTCGGGGTCCCGGTCGACCGCGCCGCCGTGCTCGCCTCCGTCGCGGCGGTGCTCGGCGACGACGTGCGGGACGCGAGCGTACGCGTGTCCGTGGTGGAGTTCGCCGACGGCCCGCGGGTCATCGCCGTCGCCGCCCCGCCCCACGAGCCGCCCACCGGCCCGGTGAGCGTCAAGTCGGTCGTCGGCCAGCGCTACCTGCCGCACATCAAGCAGGCGTCCGGCATGATGCAGGCCCACATCGGGCGGCAGGCCGAGCGCGAGGGCTTCGACGAGGCGCTGCTCACCGCCGAGGGCGGCCTGATCAGCGAGGGCTCGATCACCAACGTGGGCGGCTTCGCCGGTGGGCGCCTGGTCTGGCCGGACGCGCCGATGCTGCGCGGGATCACGATGCAGCTGCTGGAGCGGATGGACGTCCCGCAGGAGCGACGGCCGTTGAAGGTCGCCGACCTGCAGGGCCTCGACCAGGTCTTCCTCTGCAACTCCTGGGGCGTCTGGCCGGTCGGCGGGGTGGACGGCATCCCGCTGCCCCAGGACGACACGCTGATGGCGAGCGTTCTCGAGCATTACGACCGTATTGCGTGGGATCCACTGGACTGACCCCTTTGTCAGGTACGATCGCCGATCATCGTTCTGCGATCGCAAGGGAAGTCCGCATGACGACTCGCCGGCACGCCATTGGTGATCTCCTCCGTCGCTCCGCCGCCCGCCACCCGGCCAAGACCGCCGTCGTCTACGGCGACCTGCGGCAGAGCTACGCCGACCTCGACCTGGCGGTGAACCGCACGGCCAACGCCCTGGCCGCGCGCGGCGTCGGCAAGGGCGACCGGTTCGCCGTCTTCAGCCACAACAACCACGCGTTCGTGGTGGCGTACTTCGCGCTGGCGCGGCTGGGCGCGATCTCCGTGCCGATCAACTTCATGCTGGGCACGGCGGAGGTCGCGTACATCCTGGAGCATTCCGGCGCGACCGGGATCCTCGTGGAGGAGGCGCTGCTGCCGGTGGCCGCGGCGGCGGCCGGGCCGCAGGTACGGGTGCGCGGCGTGATCGGTGCGGCCGACGGCTGGGAGTCGTTCAAGGAGTGGTCGGCCTTCGACGACGCGTCGGAGCCGCAGGTGGAGATCGCCGACGACGACCCGATCCAGCTCATGTACACCAGCGGCACCGAGTCGCGGCCCAAGGGCGCCACGCTGTCCAGCCGCAGCCTGATCGCCCAGTACGTCACCTGCGTCGTGGACGGCGAGATGAGCCACCACGACGTCGAGATCCACGCGCTCCCGCTCTACCACTGCGCCCAGCTGCACTGCTTCCTGACGCCCGGCGTCTACCTCGGCGCCACCAACATCATCCTGCCCGGCGCCACCCCGGCGTCGATCCTGGCCACCATCGAGGGCGAGCGCGCCACCAAGCTCTTCTGCCCGCCCACCGTCTGGATCGGCCTGCTGCGCCACCCCGACTTCGACCGCCGCGACCTGTCGTCCCTGCGCAAGGGCTACTACGGCGCCTCGATCATGCCCGTCGAGGTGCTGAAGGAGATCGCCGCCCGCCTGCCGGACGTCCGCCTGTTCAACTTCTACGGGCAGACGGAGATGGCCCCGGTCGCCACCATCCTGGGCCCGGAGGAGCAGCTCACCCGCCTCGGCTCGGCCGGCAGGGCCGCCCTCAACGTCGAGACCAGGGTCGTCGACGACCAGGACAGGCCCGTGCCGCCCGGCGTGGTCGGCGAGATCGTCCACCGCAGCCCGCACGCCATGCTCGGCTACTGGAACGACCCGGACAAGACCGCCGAGGCGTTCAGGGGCGGCTGGTTCCACAGCGGCGACCTGGGCGTCATGGACGCCGACGGCTACCTGTCCGTGGTGGACAGGAAGAAGGACATGATCAAGTCGGGCGGCGAGAACGTCGCGAGCCGCGAGGTGGAGGAGGCCATCTACCAGCACCCGGAGGTGGCGGAGGCGGCCGTGTTCGGAGTGCCGGACGACACGTGGATCGAGGCGGTCACGGCCGCGGTGGTGCTGCGCGAAGGGGGCGGGACGACGGAGCAGGAGCTGATCGCGTTCCTGCGGGAGCGGCTGGCGGCGTTCAAGACGCCCAAGCGGGTGGTGTTCGTGGACGCCCTGCCCAAGAACGCCTCCGGCAAGGTGCTCAAGCGGGAGCTGCGCGACGCGTTCTGATCGCGCGCTTGCGTCAGCTCGGCGATTAGCGGGCATTCACTCTCGGTGACGAACTCCTCCTCAGACCCTGGGGCGCTCCTCCGCCTCGACCGAGAGAGACCGCATGCCGAGTTTGCCGGAGATCATGCACCGTACGTTCTTCCGTACCCTGTCCCTGCTGTCTCCGGAGGGGCAGGCGGTGCTCCTGCGCTACGTCTTCGACTGGCTGCACCGGACCCCTGACCCGTGGAGCCTCGCCACGGACAGTTACGAGCAGGACAAGTACCGGACCACGCTCATGCACCTGCCCGCTCGGCCGTACCGGCGGATCATCGACGTCGGGTGCAGCGAGGGCGTGTTCACGCACGTCCTCGCGGTGACGTACCCGGAGGCGGAGATCATCGGGGTGGACGTGTCGGAGCGGGCCCTGGCACGGGCGCGCGAGCGGGTGCCGCAGGACGGGCGGGTGCGCTTCATCCGGGCGGACATCCTCACCCACCGCCCCGACCAGCGCTTCGACCTGGTGTTCTGCTCCGAGACCCTCTACTACCTGGGCCGCCACGAGCGGCTGCGGCAGGCGTCGGCGCAGCTCAGCGAGCTGCTGGTGCCCGACGGGGTGCTCGTGGCCGTCCACCCGTGGCCCGAGGCCGGCCGGCTGCACCACTACCTGGACTCGCACGCGGCGCTGTCACGGCTGACCGAGCAGGTCTACACGGCCACGTCGCGCCCGTTCGCCATCACCGTCTACGGGACGAAACCGGCGCCGCCGACCTCCTAGCCGCCGGTCTTGCCCAGGAGGTCGGCGGCGATCTGGCGGATCACCACGCGCTGGATCTTGCCGGTCGCCGTCTTCGGCAGCTCGTCCAGCACCAGGACCTCGCGCGGCCGCTTGAAGGAGGCCAGGCCCTCCCGGCAGAAGCCGATCAGCTCGCCGGCGTCCACCGTGCGGCCCGGGGCGGACACCACGCAGGCCACCGGCTTCTCCAGCCCGTCCTCGTCGATGTACGCCACGACGGCGCACTCGCCCACCGACTCGTGCTGGAGCAGCCGGGCCTCGACCTCCATCGGCGACACCCAGATGCCGCCCGCCTTGATCATGTCGTTGGAGCGGCCGAGGCACTGGTAGAAGCCGTCCTCGCCTCTGATGTAGGTGTCGCCGGTACGCAGCCACTCGCCCTGGAACACCTGCCGGCTGGTCGCCGTGCGGCACCAGTAGCCGGTGGCCACCGAGTCGCCGCGGACGTACAGGTGGCCCGGCTCCCCGTCCTTGACGGGCGCGCCGGAGTCGTCGAGCAGCTTGGCCTCGTAGCCCGGCACGACGGTGCCCGAGCTGCCCGGGCGTACCCGGCCCGGGTGGTTGGAGATGAAGATGTGCAGCGCCTCCGTCGAGCCGAGGCCGTCGATGATGTCCACCCCGAAGCGCTCGGTGAAGCGGCGGTGGATCTCGGCGGGCAGTGCCTCGCCTGCGGAGACGGCCAGCCGTACGGACTGGAAGGCGCCGGCGGGGATGTCGGCGGCGAGCAGCGCCGCGAAGAACGTCGGGCCCGCGAAGAACAGTGTCGGCCGTTCCTCGATCACCCTGGCGACCACGCCCGCGGGGGTGGGCCGCGCCGGGTCGAGGACCGCCGTGGCGCCCGCGGCCAGGGGGAAGAACATGGAGTTGCCGATGCCGTACGCGAAGAACAGCCGCGCGACCGAGAAGCACCGGTCGTCGGGGCGGATGCCGAGGACCTGCCGCCCGTACCCCTCGTAGACCTCCTGGACGGCGCCGTGCCGGTGCATGGCCGCCTTGGGGGCGCCGGTGGTGCCGGAGGTGTAGAGCCAGAGGGCGGGGGAGTCGCGCCAGGTGTCGTACGGGAGGCCCGCGGCCCGGCCCGACTCCAGGACGTCAGACCACAGGCACACCGGCGTTTCCTCCTCCGCCGGCGGCGGGTCGATGAGGACGAGCACCGCCACGTCGGGCGTGCTCCGCACCGCCTCGCGCACGGTCGGCGCGAACTCGGGGGTGGCCACGACCACCCTCGCCCGCGAGTCCCGGACCAGGGTGGCGAGCTCGGTGGGGTTGTACATGGTGGAGACCGGCACGGCGACCGCGCCCATGCGCATGACGGCCAGGACGGTGATCGCGGTCTCCGGGCGGTCGGACATGACGAGCAGGACCCGCTCCTCGGGGCGGACGCCCATCGTGCGTAAACCGGCCGCGAACCTGGCCACGTGGTCGGCCAGCTGCGCGTAGGTCAGCGTGCCCGCGGGACCGGTGACGGCGATGCGATCGCCGTGGCCCGCTTCGACCTGGCGGTCCACGAGAAAGACGCTGGCGTTGAACGACTCGGACGACATGGGCGTCCCCATCCGCAGGCGCGTGTACGTAGGGAAATCTTCTACATAGGAGGGATGTGACGTCAATGACATGTAGTACGGGGAAACCGGTCGTCCGGGGTTGCGGCCCTTGGGAGGTCGATCTCCGCTGATGAGCTCGTCTATCGCGGTGCAGCTCGCGTGCGAGGCGGGAGCCCGAGTGATCGGCACCGGCAGGGCCGGCGACAGGGACACAGCACTCGACCTCGGCGCGGATGCCTTCTTGGACCTGCGGGCGCGCCGGTGGCACGCTCGTCTCAATCGTCTCGCCCCCACGGTTCGGCCCCGTGACGGGCAGACGATCTTCTTCGTCGTCGAGCCCGATCGTGCCCGGCCGGCGGACCTGGCACGGCGGGTACGGGACGGACGGCTCCGCCCGATCGTCGGGGCCGTGCGGACGCTCGCCGAGGTGCCCTCGGCGTTCGCGGCCACACAGCGGGATCGGCCGCGCAGTTCGTCGCGGCGCGGTCCTCGGGCGGCTCGACCTGCGCCTGAACAGACCATCGCCAAGGCTTGATTTCGCCCTCGATAGGCATCGAATCGCTTGGGCAGCGTACTCGAGCACGTCCACCCCGCCTGGCCGGGACGCAACACCGAGGTCAGCGGCTGTCTGCGGTGGTGTAGCGCGTCGGAGCAGCGAGCCCTGAGGGCCGGAGGGGGGAGGCCTCGGGATCGTCCCGTCGGCCTCAAGGTCCAAGCGGGATAGGAGAGACATCATGATCCGACGACGGTGCGCCGGTGGCATTCTGGCTGCCAGCATGGTAGCCGCGGCCGCCGCATGTGCTCCCGTGGCAGAGCATGCGACCGGCAAGGTGCAGGGTGCGGCCGAGGTGCCGGCTGCCGTCACGGTTACGCAACCGCCGACAGAGACGCTCTCGATTCTGTCGGAACAGGCGCTTCCCAATGTCAAGGGCAAGACGTTCACCTCGGCGATCGCAGACTTCCCGCCAGGTTCACGTGCGGTGCCGCATCGGCACGGCAACAGTTTTGTGTACGCCTACGTGCTTGCAGGAACTTTTCGTAGCCAGATCGGTGGCGAGCCGGTGCGAACCTTCCATGAGGGCGAGCACTGGGTCGAGCCTCCGGGTGCCCACCATGTGCTCACGGAGAACACCAGCCAGACGAAACCGGCGAAGCTGCTGGTCATCTTCATCTCCAACACAGGAGACAAGATCAAGATCGATGACCCGCCAGGGTAGTCCATCGATGGCACAACCCCCGGCCAAGCGGACGACCGCCCCAGAGAAGTGATCGCAGGATGAGGTGCGCCGGCCGCTGAGCAGACCACGATCAGGGTGCGGCACCGCTCAGCAAACGTGGTACCGACGGACACCGCCGTCCAATCATTGTCGATCATCGGCCTGGGCTTCCTTCTGTTCCTGCCCGTCATTTCCGGCGGGCGGCATCCGTGACTGCGAACGGATTGCCGCCCCGGATCAAAGTCGCGTTTACGGCTTTGGGGTGAGGTTTCACGGTGACGCGCGGGAGGGCCTTGGGCCGGCCCTGACCCGAACAGTCCACTGCGGACGGAAAGTCGTGTCCGGACCAGCCGGAGGTGGGCTGCGGCACGGTGACGGTATCGGGCGGCCGGTCGAAGCCGGACGGGCCGGCCATCCAGGTGGCCACTGGCGACTGAGACCGTGAAGCAGAAGGTGCAGGTTCAGGGGGTAGTGAGGCCACAGAGACCTCAGGGAACCCAAGGCTTATGCTTTGTAGAAGGAGCGGTGGCCCTCTGCGGCGGGGTGGTCTGGGCGGGCCGGCGGCGGGGCAACGCCGCCGGTGGCGATGGTCATGGCGTCTCTAGCCGTAGCAGGCGTCGTACAGGACGCCGCCGCGGCTGAGCAGGAAGACGTGCGTGTAGGTGATCTCGGGGGAGTCCTCGATGATGACGCCCTCGCCGAGCTGCGACTCGAAGACGTCGCGGACGAGGTCGCCAACTCTGGACCAGGACCAGCGGCCTTCCGTGTCCGCCTGATCAGCCCACACGGCGGCGGTGGTGTCGCCCACCAGGGCGGCCGGGAAGAAGTCCCCGCCGGCGCGCGACTGAACGAGGGCGGTCCCCAGGCCGAGGTTCACCTGCTCCCCGGGCGGGGCGCCGGCGTCGTGCCAGCCGGTGCCGCCGGCGTCGGTGACGTGGGCGTATAGCGGCTGCCCGTGGGCGGTGGTGAAGGCGCAGACCTGTGGAGCCTTGTCATCGGCGTTCTGGACGGCCGTCACGCCGGCGGTGCCGCTGCTCGGAACCGGCGGCTTTTCGAGGTTGGTCCATCGGGTCTCGCCCGTGTCGGAGACACACAGCCACAGGTTTCCGTCGCCACCGTTCATGTAGACGTGCAGGAGCCCATGACCGGTCGCTCGGTCGGTGACGGCCACCACGCCGATCTTCCCGCTGAGGCCGACGCCCTCGGGATGGCGCAGGTTGGCCCACTGCCAGCGGTGCTGAGTGGGGTTCCACCAGCCGGCCCACAGATTGGTGTCCTGGCCGCGTACGACCACGAACGGCTGGGCGCTGGCGCCGGGGACCAGTGCGAGGGAGACCGCGCCGATGCCTTCTGTGAGGGTCGTGCCAGGCGGCGTGCCCAGAGCCGTGGGGACCCACTTGGTGCCATCCCACCAGTACAGCTGCAGTTGCCTGTCAAGCAGGACGAAGATGTAGGGGCGGGTGCCCCGGCTGTCGTCGTCGACGGCGACGACGCCCACCGGTTGGTCGGCCGCGCCTTTCACGTGGGTCCACTCCCACACGCCGGGACCGTGCGGTGTGACCATCCACAGGTGGCCGTCGGTGCCCTTGACGACGGCGACCGGCGAGGGGATGGGGGCGAACGTGGAATTGAGCATTCTGATCGCGCCGAGCACTTCGGCGATCGCCCCGGATTGCGGCTGGCCGACCTTCTCCAGGTGCCACCGCCGCCGGATCGGCACGTCCTGGTGAATGTCCTGCGCCTGGGTGGTCTGCCGGCCATCGTTGGTTGTCATGGTCCGTCCCGTTCTGATGGATTCGATGCACGTACCGTCGCTCGCCCGGATCGCCGAACTCTCACAAACCGATACACGCTCTATCGGCGCTGATCGAAATACATTGGCGGGTGCGAAAAAATGCACTTATTGACATGTCATGGGGTGCCCGGGCAGGCGTACCGCGACAACGTGTGATGGCGGCCGCCACGATGGACGGCCGCCGGCGCCGGACAACGTGGGTCACGCGGCTACTTGGGGATGACGGGGGTGAGGAACCGGCGGATGGCCGGGAGGCAAAGAGGCCGCGCCAGCGCTCGTCCACCTGAAGAGGGTGCACTTCCGGCGGCTCAGGTCTCGCGCAGCGACCCTTCCACACGCTGCGAGCCTGGAGACGCTCGACCGGGATGTCAGGCCGTTCAGTGGCGATGGCGAGATCGTGCAACCAGGCGACGGGGTGGTGCGCGGGCGGCGGCGGGGGATCAGTCGAGGAGGGCGCCGAGGGCGGGGCGTTCGGGGGCGGGGATGTAGCCGGCGTAATAGTCGTACATCGCCTTTTTCGACAGCCGGGCGGCCAGCGGGCCGTCGCCGGCGCGCATGGCGGCCAGCACCTCCTCGTGGTGCCGGATGCTCTGCCGCATCAGCGCCTCCCGGTCGGGCGCGTCGGCGATCTTCTCCGAGATCAGCTTGAGCACGATCGAACGGACCACGTCCGTGCAGATCTGGATGAGCTTGTTGCCGCTCGCCCGCGCCACCACGTCGTGGAAGGCCACGTCGGCCTCGCCGAACGTGTCCTGCCCCGTCTCCACGGCGGTCCGCATGTGCGCGACGGCCGACTCCATCTCGGCGAACTGCGCGTCGGTGCGCAGCCGGGCCGCCAGCAGGATCGCCGACGAGTCGAGCACCATCCTGAACTGCACCAGCTCGGCGAGTGACAGCTCCTCCACCCTGGCCAGCGTGGTCATCGACTTGTGCAGCGTGGCGGGCGAGAACGGCAGCACCTCCGCCCCGTTGGGGTCGCCGGGCCGTGACCGCACCAGGCCGCGCGCCTGCAGCACCCGCAGCGCCTCGCGCACGGTGGACCGGCTGACCGAGAACTGCACCATGAGCTCCCGCTCGCTCGGCAGCCGCTCGCCCGGCGAGAGGGAGCCGCTCTCGATGGCCTCCTCGACCTGCTCCACCACCCGCTCATAGGCGCGTACGGCACGCACCGGCTCGAACCTCGGACCACCCATGAAAGCCCCCTTGACCCGAGCCGCCGCCGACTGGCAATGTGCGTAGCCTACTGGTCCGACCAGTGCACTAGCCAGGAGGCAGTAACACATGAGGCGAATCGGCATCTGGATCGCCGCCGGCGGTCTCCTGCTGGGCACGGCCGCCTGCGGCGGCACCTCCAGCGGCGGCGGCAGTGCGGGCACCCCCAAGACCCAGACCCTCTCCGTGGGATTCGTGGCCGAGCCCGCGAACCTCGACTTCACCTCGACGGAGGGCGCCGCCATTCCGCAGGCGCTGCTCGTCAACGTCTACGAGGGCCTGGTCAAGCTCGACCAGGACGGCAAGATCGTGCCGCTGCTCGCCGAGAAGTGGGACGTCTCGCCCGACCGCAAGACCTACACGTTCAGCCTGCGCAAGGACGTCAAGTTCAGCAGCGGCGCGCCGTTCACGGCCGACGACGTGGCGTTCTCGCTCGACCGGGTCAAGACGGACTGGAAGCTCAAGATCAAGGCGCAGCTCGACGTCGTCGACAAGGTGGAGAAGAAGGACGACTCCACCGCCGTCGTCACGCTCAAGAAGCCGAGCAACGGCTTCCTCTACTCGATGGCCACCAGGCTCGGCGCCATGTTCAGCCGCACCGGGATCGCCGACCTGGCCAACAAGCCCGTCGGCACCGGCCCGTACACGCTCGGCTCGTGGCGGCGCGGCGACTCCATCCAGCTCAACGCGAACGCCTCCTACTGGGGCACCAAGCCGCCGCTGTCGTCGATCACGCTGAAGTACTTCAAGGATGCCACGGCGATGAACAACGCGCTGCTGACCGGCGGCATCGACGTCATCTCCGCCGTGCAGGCGCCCGAGTCGCTGCAGCAGTTCGCCGACCCCAACCGCTTCCAGACGGTCGAGGGCACCACGAACGGCGAGGTCGTGCTGTCGATGAACAACAGCCGCCCGCCGTTCAACGACAAGAAGGCCAGGCAGGCCGTCCGCTACGCGATCGACCACAAGGCGCTGCTGGAGACCGCCTGGGCCGGGCGCGGCCAGCTGATCGGCTCGATGGTGCCGCCCACCGACCCCTGGTACGAGGACCGCACCGGCGACTACCCGTACGACCCGGCCAAGGCCAAGGAACTGCTCGGCGGCAAGACGCTCAACGTCAAGATGCGCATCCCCAACCTGCCGTACGCGGTGGCCAGTGCGCAGGTCGTCAAGTCGCAGCTCGCGCAGGTCGGCATCACCGCCGACATCGAGCCCCTGGAGTTCCCGGCCCGCTGGCTGGACGTGGTGTTCAAGCAGGGCGATTACGACCTGTCCATCATCAACCACGTCGAGCCCCGCGACATGGGCATATTCGCCGACAAGTCGTACTACTTCCGCTACGACAACCCCGAGTTCGGCAAGCTCCTCGCCTCCGCCGACGAGGGCACCGAGCAGCAGCAGACCGACGACCTGAAGAAGGCCGCCAAGCTGCTGTCCGACGACGCGGCCGCCGACTGGCTCTTCCTCTTCCCCAACCTGATCGTGGCGAAGAAGGGCGTCACCGGGCTGCCGAAGAACGCCATCGCGGAGTCCTTCGACTTCACCGCGCTCTCCAAGCAGCAGTGACGCTTTACCTGATCAAACGCCTGGCGGTGCTCGTCGCGAGCACCGCCGTGGCGGGCGTGGTGGTGTTCGCGTTCATGGCGCTGCTGCCCGGCGACCCGGCGGAGGTCGCGCTCGGCGTGAACGCCACGCCCGACGCGGTGGCGGCGCTGCGCAAGCAGTTCGGCACCGACCGGCCGCCCGTCGTGCAGTTCTTCGACTGGTTCGGCGGGCTCCTGCACGGCGACTTCGGCACCTCGTACGTGACCAGCTCGCCCATCGGCCCGCAGATCAGCGACCGGCTCGGCGTCACGGCCGTGCTGGTGCTCGGCGGGATGCTGGTGGCGCTGGTCATCGCGGTGCCGCTCGGCACGTTCGCGGCCGTGCACCACCGCAACCCGCTCGGGGCGGCCATCAGTGCGCTCAGCCAGGTCGGCATCGCGATCCCGGCGTTCCTGGCGGGCATCCTGCTGGTGTTCGTGTTCGCGGTGCAGGCCCAGGCGCTGCCGTCCGGCGGCTACGTGCCGATCGCCGAGAACCCGGCGCAGTGGCTCCTCAGCCTGCTGCTGCCGTGGTTGTCGCTCGGCCTCGTGCAGGGCGCGGTCCTGACCCGGTACGTGCGCAGCGCCGTGCTCGACGTGATGCGCGAGGACTACCTGCGCACGGCCCGCGCCAAGGGCCGGGGCAGCACCGGCGCCCTGTGGCGGCACGGCCTGCGCAACGCCTCGATCCCCGTCGTCACCGTGCTCGGCCTGCAACTGGCCACGCTGCTGATCGGCGCGGTCGTGGTCGAGCGGGTCTTCGTCATCCCCGGGCTCGGCGACCTGCTGCTCAACGGCGTCGCCGGGCGTGACCTGCTGCTCGTCCAAGGTGTGGTGATGGTGCTGGTGGCGGCCGTCCTGCTGATCAACTTCGTGGTGGACGTGGCCTACCGCGTGCTCGATCCGAGGCTGCGATGAGGGGCCGGATGAACGCCGGGCTGCTGGTCGGCGGCGTGCTCGTCGGGCTCGTGGTGCTGGCGGCGGCGGTGTCGTTCTTCTGGACGCCGCACGACCCGACGCTCGTGGACGCGGCGCGCAAGCTGCGGCAGCCGGGCGGCGGCTACCTGCTGGGGGCCGACAAGTTCGGCCGCGACACCTTCAGCCAGATCATGGTCGGCGCCCGGACCACGCTCTACGTGGGCATCGTCGCCGTCGGCATCGCCGCCGTCATCGGCACGCCGCTCGGCATGATCGCCGGGATGACGCCGCGCGGCTGGCTCTCCGAGCTGATCATGCGGGTCAACGACCTGGTGTTCGCGTTCCCGGCGCTGCTGCTGGCCGTCATGCTCGGCGCGGTCTACGGGCCGGGCACGCTCACCGCGATGATCGCGATCGGCGTGGCCACCGTGCCCGCGTTCGCCCGGGTGGCCCGCGCCGCCACGCTCCAGGTCATGGTGACCGACTACATCCTGGCCGCCAGGGCCGCCGGGCGCCGCCGCCCGGCCATCGCGATGCGCCACGTGCTGCCGAACATCGGCTCCATGCTCATCGTGCAGGCGTCGGTGTCGTTCGCGATCGCGATCCTGGCCGAGGCGGCGCTGTCGTTCCTCGGCTTCGGCACCCGCCCGCCGACCCCGTCGTGGGGGCGGATGCTGCAGGAGTCGCAGGAGCTGCTGTTCTCGACCCCGCGCCTGGCGCTCTGGCCCGGCCTGGCGATCGCGCTCGCGGTGCTCGGCTTCAACCTCCTCGGGGACGGCCTGCGCGACTACCTCGATCCGAAGCTCAGGAGGGTCCGTGCTGAAGGTTGAGGGGCTGACCGTACGGGCCGACTCGCTGGAACTGGTGCACGAGGTGTCGTTCGCCATCGCGCCCGGCGAGCGCGTCGGGCTGATCGGCGAGTCCGGGTCCGGCAAGTCGCTGACCGCGCTGTCGCTCATGGGCCTGCTCCCCGAGGGCGTCACCGCCTCGGGCACGGCCACGATGGGCGGGAACGACCTGGTCGGCGTGCCCGAGAGCCGGCTGAAGCGGCTGCGCGGCCAGGACGTCTCCATGGTCTTCCAGGAGCCCATGACCGCGCTCAACCCGCTCATGCGCATCGGCGCCCAGGTCGCCGAGGTCATGACCCTGCACGGCACGCCGCGCGCGCGGGCCCGGGAGAAGGCACTCGACCTGCTGGAACGCGTACGCCTGCCCGAACCGGCGCAGATCGCCCGCGCGTACCCGCACCAGCTCTCCGGCGGCCAGCGCCAGCGCGTCATGCTCGCCATCGCCCTGGCCAACGAGCCGAGCCTGCTCATCTGCGACGAGCCCACCACGGCGCTCGACGTCACCGTGCAGAAGCAGATGCTGGAGCTGATCGCCGAGGTCGCGCCCGCGCTGCTGTTCATCACCCACGACCTCGCCGTCGTGGCGTCGGTGTGCGAGCGGGTCCTGGTCATGTACGGGGGCCGCGTCGTCGAGAGCGGCCCCATCCGCGAGGTCTTCACCCGGCCCCGCCACCGCTACACCGAGGGCCTGCTGGCCGCCTCCAGGCTCACCCCGCGCGGCACCCGGCTGCCCACCATCAAGGGCAGCGTGCCGCCGGCCGGGCAGTTCCCCGGCGGCTGCGTCTTCCGCAACCGCTGCCCGCACGCCACTGCCGAGTGCGAGACCGTACCCGCGCTGACAGGAGACGGCCATGCCCACGCATGCTGGCACCCCGCTGATTGAGGCCCGCGACCTCAGCCGCGTCTACCACCGGCCCCGCACCTCGCTCACCAAGGTGGGCGCCGCCGTGCACGCGCTCAAGGACGTGTCGCTCACGGTGGGCCGGGGCGAGCGGTACGGCATCGTCGGCGAGTCCGGCTCCGGCAAGTCGACGCTGCTGCGCCTGCTGTGCGGGCTCGATCAGCCGACCGGCGGGTCCATCCTCTTCGACGGGCAGGAGATCGCCGGCAAGCCGGAACGCCGGCTGCGCTTCCTGCGGGAGAACCTGCAGATCGTCTTCCAGGACCCGATGAGCTCGCTCGACCCCCGCATGCGCGTCCGGGACCTGGTCGCCGAGCCGCTCGTCGCGCTCGGCCTGCCGGTCGGCGACCGCGTGACCGAGCTGCTGGAGGGGGTCGGGCTGCCCGCCTCGGCCGCCGAACGCTACCCGCACCAGTTCTCCGGCGGGCAGCGCCAGCGCATCGCCATCGCCCGCGCGCTCGCGCCCCGGCCGAAGGTGCTGGTGGCCGACGAGCCGGTGAGCGCGCTGGACGTGTCCGTACGCGGGCAGATACTCAACCTGCTGGCCGATCTCGTGGACGAGCTGGGGCTCACGCTCGTGTTCGTGTCGCACGACCTGTCCGTGGTGCGGCACGTGTGCGAGACGGTCGCGGTCATGAGCCATGGGGAGATCGTGGAGAGCGGGCCGGTGGACGAGGTCTGGGCCGCGCCCGCCCACGCCTACACGCGTACGTTGCTGCAGGCCGTACCGACTCTGGAGGGATTGTTTTGATCGACGTCGATGCCGACGGAGTGGTGGGGTTCACCCAGGAGCTGGTGCGGATCCCCAGCACCAACGACCCCGGGCGGCGTGAGCGGGCCGCCGCCGAGCTGGTGGCCGCCAAGATGCGGGAGTGGGGCTGGGAGCCCACGGTGTACGAGGTGGAGCCGGACCGGCCGAACGTGGTGGCCGTGGTCGAGGGCGGCGGCGGTGCCGGGCCGACCCTGATGTTCGAGGGCCACACGGACGTGGTGACCGAGGGCGACCTGTCCACCTGGACCGTCGACCCGTTCGGCGGGGAGATCCGCGACGGGAGGCTGTGGGGGCGGGGCAGCGCCGACATGAAGTCCGGCCTGGCCGCGACCCTCTTCGCCACCCGCGCCCTGCAGCTGGCTGGACCGTTCCCCGGGCGGATCAAGGTGTGCGCGCTGGCCGACGAGGAAGGCCTCATGATCGGCGCGCACCACTTCGTCTCCGAGGGGCTGACCGCCGACGTGGACGGCGCGATCGTCGCCGAGCCCGAGGCGGGCGAGATCTGCGCGGTGGCCAAGGGCGCGCTGCGGCTGCGCGTCGACTTCGCCGGCAAGATGGCGCACGGCGCCATGCCGCAGCACGGCCGCAACCCCCTCCCCGCCGTGGGCTCGCTGCTGGTGGGGCTGGGGTCGCTGCAGGAGGAGCTGCAGGGACGGCACCCGGCGCACGAGCATCTCGGCGAGGTGTACGTGACGCCGACCGTGCTGCGGGCCGGCTCCGAGGAACAGGTGAACGTGATCCCGGCGGCCGCCTCGGTCTTCGTGGACGTGCGGACGATCCCCGGGGTCGAGCACAAGCTGATCGCCGACCGGGTGGCCGCGCTCGCCTCCTACGACGGGATCGCCGCCGAGGTGTCGGTGCTGGTGGACCGGCCGCCGGTGGACGTGCCCGTGTCGGACCCGGTGGTGGCCGCGCTGGCCGCCGCCCACCGCACCGTCACCGGCGCGGAGCCCGTCTACGGCGGGGTGCCCGGGTCCACGGACGGGACCGTGCTGACGCACTGGGGCGGGATCCCGTCCGTGGTGTACGGGCCCGGCGGGAAGTGGATCGCGCATCAGGCGGACGAGTTCGTGGAGGTGGCCGAGATCGTCCAGTGCACCCGCGTGTTCGCCGAGGCGGCCCGGCGCTTCCTCAACGGGGACTTCTGATGCGCGCTGGGCCTTCCAACTCGCTGACGGACGTGGCCGGGCTCCGGGTCGGCCACGCGCAGCGGGTCGGCGGCGGCTACCGCACGGGCACCACCGTCGTCCTGGCCCCTCCTTCGGGGGCCGTGGCGGGGGTGGACGTGCGGGGCGCCGCTCCCGGGACCCGCGAGACCGAGCTGCTGGATCCGCGGAACCTGGTGTCGCGCGTGCACGCCGTGGTGCTGACGGGCGGGAGCGCGTACGGGCTGTCGGCGGCCTGCGGGGTGGTGGAACGGCTGGCGGACGCGGGCATCGGGTATCCGGTGGCCGGCGGGGTGGTGCCCATCGTGCCGGCGGCGGTCATCTTCGACCTGGGGCGCGGTGGCACGTTCCGCGCCGTACCGGACGCCGACTTCGGCACCGCCGCCCACGACGCCGCCACCCCGGACGGTGGGTCGGCCGCTCTCCCGCCGTCCGTGGCGGGGGTCCCTTGGGGGAGGAGCGGGACGGGCTCGCCGGATGGCGTCGTCCCCGTCCGGGGGACCGTAACCCTCGACGGCGGGGTGGGGAATGGGTCGGTCGGGGCCGGGACCGGGGCCAGGGCCGGTGGGCTGGCCGGAGGGGTGGGGACGGCGAGCGTCGTCCTGCCCGGCGGCGCCACCGTGGCCGCCCTGGTCGTCGCCAACCCCGTAGGCTCGGTCCTCGACCCCCGCGACGGCACGCTCGCCGGCGCGAGGTACGGCCTGCCAGGCGAGTTCGACCACCTCCAGCCCCCGCTCCAGGCGGAGATCGACGCCTGGCGCCCGCAGAACGCCCCCTCCTTCAACACCACCATCGGCGTGGTGGCCACCGACCTCACCCTCACCAAGGCCCAGTGCGGCAAGCTCGCCGCGGTCGCCCACGACGGCCTGGCCAGGGCGATCAGGCCGGCCCACACCATGACCGACGGCGACACGATCTTCGGCCTGGCCACCTGCGCCGGCCCCGAGCCCGACCACGACACCCTGCAGGAGGTCCTGGCGGCGGGGGCCGACGTGTTCAGCCGAGCCATCGCGCACGCCGTCCTCGCCGCCACCGGCCACGAGGACGCGCCCGCCTACCTCGACGTGTTCCCCAGCGCCCAACGGAAGCGAGCATGAGCATCGACACCGCATGGCCGTCCGGCCTGCCCATCGGCGACGGGTGGGTGGAGACGGCGGAAACCGACGACGTCACCTTCCCGTACGACGGCTCCCTCGTCGCCACGGCCCCGAGGGGCGACGCCGGTCTCGCCCGGCGGGCCGTGGACGCGGCCCTGGCCGTCGCGCCCGCCATGGCGGCGCTCCCGTCGCACGCCCGCCGCGCCGCCCTCATGAAGGCCCACGACGCGCTCGCCGCCAACCGGGAGGAGTTCGAGCGGCTGCTCGTCCTCGAGACCGGCAAACCGCTGGTCGACTGCAGGGTCGAGGTCGCCAGGACGCTCGTCACGCTGGCCACGGCCGCCGAGGAGGTCGCCAGGCTGCACGGCGAGACCGTGCCACTCGACCTGCTGCCCTCGGGGGAGGGCCTGGTCGGGTTCTGGACGCGCCGCCCGATCGGCGTGGTCGTCGGGATCACCGGCTTCAACTACCCGCTGCTCCTCGCCGCCCACAAGATCGCCCCGGCCGTGGCCGCGGGCTGCCCCGTGATCGTCAAGCCCGCGCCCGCGACCCCGCTGGCCACGCTCTGGCTGGTGCACCTCATCCGGTCGGCGGACGCGCTCCCCCCGGCCGCCGTGCAGCTCGTCACCGGGGACGTCGAGGTCGGCAGGACGCTGGTGGAGGACCGCCGGATCGGCGCGGTCTCGTTCACCGGCTCGGCCGCCGCCGGGCACGCCATCGCCCGCAACGCGGCCCCCACCAAGGTCCTGCTGGAGCTGGGGTCGAACGCGGCGCTCGTCGTGGCGGCCGACGCCGACCTGGAGGCCGCCGCCGACGCCGTCGTGCGCGGCGGTTACTACGCCTCCGGCCAGGCGTGCATCTCCGTCCAGCGGGTGCTGGTCGAGGAGCCCGTACGGGAGCGGTTCGTGCCCTTGCTGGCCGACCGCGTCAAGAACGTCACGGTCGGCGACCCCCGCCTGGCGGAGACCCGCGTCGCCCCGCTCATCGACGAGACCGCCACGGACCGCGTGCTGGAGTGGATCGCGGAGTCGGGGGGCCAAGTGGTCACGGGCGGGCACCGCGACGGCCGGGCCATCGCGCCGACCGTGCTCGCGGGCGTCGGCGACGGGGCCGCCGCCTGGGACGAGGAGATCTTCGGGCCGGTGGTGTGCGTGCGCCCGGTGCCCGACCTCGACGCGGCCTTCGCCGCCGTCAACGAGTCGCGGTACGGCCTGCACGCCTCGGTGTTCACCCGGTCGCTGGCCACGGCGTTCGCGGCCATCGAGCGGATCGAGGCCGGGGGAGTGGTGGTCAACGAGGTGCCGGGGTTCCGGGCGGACAACATGCCGTACGGCGGCGTGAAGGACTCCGGGATCGGGCGCGAGGGGCCCCGCTTCGCCATCGAGGAGCTGACGGTGACCCGGATGGCGATCATCCGGCCCGCCTAGCGGGTGGTCATGGCGACCGGGTCGCGGGACCCGGTCGCCGGCGCCTTTCTAGTTGGGCGGGTCGAAGCGGCCGTCCACGGCGGTCCAGCCGCCGTCCACGTACAGGACCGAGCCGGTCACGAAGCTGGCCGCGTCGCCGGCCAGGTAGACCACCGCGCCGGCCATCTCCCGCGCCGTCGCCCACCGGCCGAGCGCGCTCTTGTTCGCGTACGCGGCGTACCAGTCGGGGTTGTCCTTGATCTGCCTGGTCAGCGGCGTCTCCACCACGCCGGGCGCGATGGCGTTCACCCGCACCCCGTGCGGCCCGAACTCGGCCGCCGCCGTCCGCAGCAGCTGCACCAGGCCCGCCTTCGTGGCCGAGTAGACGCTCTGCCCCGGCTCGGTCACGGACGCGCGGATCGAGGCGAACCCGATGATCGACCCGCGCCCGCGCTCGACCATGCCCGCCCCGAAGGCCCGCACCACGTCGAACGAGGCCCGCAGGTTCAGCCCCACCACCCGGTCGAACTCCTCGCCGGAGTAGTCGAGCAGCCGCTTGCGGACGTTCGTGGCGGCCGTGAACACCAGCACGTCGGCGGGCTCCTCCCCGGCGGCCCTCTGCACCTCGGCGGCGTCCAGCACGTCGAGCAGCCGGGCGTCGCCGCCGCACGCGGCGGCGGTCTCCTCGGCCGAGGCCAGGTCGCGGTCGGCGCACACCACGGAAGCCCCGTGGGCGGCCAGCGCCAGCGCCGCCTCCCGGCCGATCCCGCTCCCCGCCCCGATCACCACGGCCCGCCGCCCATCCAGGCGGAACAGCGCGTCATATCCCATACGAGGCACCCTAGCGACTGGTCCGACCAGTGCACCAGGTTGGGGGTCAGCGCGTCTCCCATTCGGCGCGCGTCAGCTCGTACTCCACCTCGCCGTGCTCGGCTCCCGGCAGCGGGTCTTCCCACTCCGGGTGGAAGGTGCGGGTGAAGCGCAGCCCGCACTTCTCCATGACCCGCCGCGAGCGCACGTTCACGGCCATGGTCTGGGCGTAGACCCGGCGCGCGCCCAGCTCCCGGAACGCCTTGTCGATCAGCGCGAGCGAGCCCTCGGTCGCGTACCCCCTGCCCCAGGCCGACTTGTGCAGCCGGTAGCCCAGCTCCGGCTCGTCGTCCGGCGTGCCCTTGGGCGCGCGCAGGTGGAACCACCCGAGGAAGGCCCCGGACGGCTTCTCGATCGCCGCGAAGAAACCGGTTGCGATGAACGCGGGCAGCGTCTCCCCGACGATCACCTCGTGCGGCGTGGGCTTGCCGCCGTTGAGGAACTCCATGACCTCGGGGTCGTTGTGGAGGGTGAAGAGGTGGCCGGCGTCGGACTCGGTGAAGCGGCGCAGGATCAGCCGCCCGGTCTCCAGATAGATGTGCACCGGCAAACGCTAGTGAGCCGGTGGCCGCGCCTTCGACAGGTTTTCCGACAGCTCGCGCAGCCGGGCCCGCGCCCCGGCGTCGTACGCCTGCTCCAGCGCCTGCGAGGGCCGCAGGCCGTCGAAGAAGCGCCCGGACACCTCGTCCAGCTCGGGGTCGGTGACAAGCCGCGACGTGGCCTCCACGCCCTCCCGCAGCTCGCTGACCGGCGTGGCGACCATTTTGGTCGGCATGTACGTGGCCGGGTGCAGGGCGTTGGCGGTGACCCCGGTGCCCGCCAGCTCCTCGGCCAGGTCCACGGTGAACATCACCTGCGCGAGCTTGCTCTGGCAGTACGCGCGCACCCCGCTGTAGCCGGCGGCCTGCATGACGTCGCCGAAGTCGATCGGGGCCTGGCCGAGACTGCTGACGTTGACGATCCTGGACGGGGCCGACTCGCGCAGCACCGGCAGCAGGAGCCGGGTGAGCAGGTAGCCGGCCAGGTAGTTGACCGCGAAGCGCAGCTCGTGGCCGTCCGCGCTCTCCTGCCGCGCCCCGCCGCCCGGCACGGTCGTGCCGATCCCCGCGTTGTTCACCAGCGTGTCGAGGTCCTTGTGGTCGGCCGAGACGGCCTGCGCGAGCTCGCGTACCTCGTCGAGCGAGGCCAGGTCGGCGCGGTACCAGTGCAGCCGCGCGGCGGGGACGGCGGCCCGGATCTCCGCCAGCGTGTCGTGGCCGCGCCGGTCGTCGCGGCCGTGCACGAGGACGGTCGCGCCGCGTGCGGCCGGGTCGGCGGCCAGCGCCCGGCCGAGCCCGTCGGTCGCGCCGGTGACGAGGATCGTCCGCTGCTCCATGGGACGCATGCCCACCACGGTATCAAGACGGAATTTCGTTCTCTGCTACTCTGCCGCGATGGAACGCAATTCCCTCGCGGCCACCGTGCGGGCCAGGCTCTCCGGGCTGCACGACGCCGAGGCGCGGGTCGCGCAGGTGGTGCTCGACCAGGGCGCCGGGCTCGTCCACCTGAGCGTGAGCGACGTGGCGCGGCTGGCCGGCACGTCGGCGTCCACCGTCGTACGGGCGTGCCGGCGGCTCGGGTTCGGCGGCTACCAGGAGCTGAAGATCGCCTCCGCCCGCGAGACGCCGCGAGTGCCTGAGCCCCAGGACGACCGCGACCCGCTGGCCGCGACCGTACGGGCGGCGCAGGAGGCGCTCGGCGGGCTGGGCGCCACGCTGTCGCGCGACGACCTGAACGCCGCCGCCGAGGCGCTCAGCGGGGCCGCCCGGGTGCTGTTCGCCGCCACCGGCCTGTCGGGAGCGGTCGCCGTCGACGCCGCCTACCGGCTGCGGGCCCTCGGCCTGCCGGTGGACCTGCCGCCCGACCCGCTCACCGCGCACCTGGCCGCCGAGCTGCTGCCGGAGCGGTCGGTCTGCCTGGCGATCAGCCACAGCGGGGCCACCCGCTCCACCGTCGACACCGCCCGCCGCGCCCGCGCCGCCGGGGCGCGGGTCGTGGCGATCACCAGCTACGCCAGCTCGCCGCTGGCCGAGGAGAGCACCTGGGTGCTCGTCGGCGGCGGGCAGGACCTCGTCTTCGGGATGGAGGCGGTCGCCAGCCGCCTGGCCCACCTCACCATCGTCGACACGCTGTCCATGATCGTGCTCGCGCTGCGCGGCGGCGCGGCCGAGCGGGCGGTGTCGGCCTCCGCCGACGTCACGGCGGAACACAGCTACTGAGAGGGGCACAGTGACCAGTCAGACTTTCGACATCGCCGGTGAGCTGCGGGTCAACCGGCTCGGGTACGGCACCGGCATGCTCACCGGGCCCGGCTACTGGGGGCCGCGCCTCGACCCGGACGAGGCCGTCGCCATCCTGCGCCGCGCCGTGGAACGCGGGGTGACGCTCGTCGACACGGCCGACAACTACGGGCCCGACCTGGCCGAAGAGCTGGTGGCGCGGGCGCTGCACCCGTACCCGGACGATCTGGTGGTGGCGACCAAGGGCGGTGTCGTCCGTACGGGCCCCAACGTCTGGCACGTCTCCGGGCGGCCCGAGCGGCTGCGCGCCATGTGCGAGGCGAGCCTGCGCCGGCTCAAGACCGACGCCGTCGACCTCTACCAGCTCCACCGGATCGACCCGGACGTGCCGCTGGCCGACCAGCTCGGCACGCTCGCCGAGCTGCGGCAGGAAGGCAAGATCCGGCACATCGGCCTCGACACGGTCACCGTGGAGGAGCTGGAGCGGGCGCTGGAGATCACGGAGATCGCCTCGGTGCAGAACCGCTTCAACCTGCTGGACCGCGAGTCCGCGCCGGTGCTGCGGGCGTGCGAGGAGCGCGGGCTGGCGTTCCTGCCGTGGTTCCCCCTGGGCAACGGCTCGCTGGTCCGCGACGGCCTGCCGGAGGCGGCGCGGCGGCACGGGGCGAGCGCCGGTCAGGTGGCGCTGGCGTGGCTGCTGCACCACTCGCCCGTCATCCTGCCCACGCCCGGCACCGGGTCGCTCGCCCACCTGGAGGAGAACCTGGACGCGGCCGCCGTCGAGCTCACCCCCGACGACCTGGCCGCCCTGGACGCCTTCCTGCCCTAGCGGCGGCGACCAGCTCGTAGGGCGCCGGGTCGGGCTTGCGGGTCCCGAGGTCCGAGCTGATGAACCAGCGCCTCGCGGGTGCCGGCCGTGAGCTCGTGCTTCCCGGCAGCAGTGCTCGTCCCGCGCCGACGCTACTGCGGCGCGGGACGGCCGAGGCGTCGAGCGCGGGCTCGCAGATCTCTCTAAGACGCGGCATGAGAAAGGCATGCCCTTTGCGGGGCGGCCCTTCGGGTGCAATGTGGGAAGGAACCTCAAAGTTGCCCAAGACCAGCTGAGAGGAACTCATCATGCGCGCGAACGTCGGTGACCACCTGATCGTCCACGGCAACGTTGTCGGCCACGGAGACCGGATAGGCGAGATCATCGAGACCCGGGGCGAGAACGGCACGCCACCGTTCCTGGTGCGATTCAAGGACGGACACGAGCAACTCGTCGTCCCGGGACCTGACGCGGTGGTCGAGCCCGCCGAGGCCGTCTGACCGCCGCCCTCGAGTTGAGCCATGCCGGGCCACACCACACGAATGCGGCCCCGGCCGACCCGCAGCCGCACCACGACCCGCAAGCCCAGACGCTTGGCCACCGCCCATCTCAACCGAGCTCAGAGACCACGGCGAAACCGTACTGGACCCGCCGGGAACGTCAGTCCAGGCGGGCGCGCAGAGCCTCGGTGAACCAGCCGAGGGCGGGGCTCAGCGGCTCCGGCGAAGGCCAGCCGTTGATCACCGCCAGCAGTTCGAGGTAGTGGTCCCTGCGCGGGTCGTCCGCCTCCTCCAGCCGGCCCAGCAGCCGCCGCCGGAGGGCGGGGTCGTCCGGGAGGCCGAGGTCGCGGGCGTACGCGGCCACGACCGCCGCCACCGCGGAGTCCGCCTCGGGGGCCTCGGGGGCGAGACCTGCCGCGAGGGCCGGGCGGGCGTGGTCGCGGGCCAGTGCGGCGGGGTCGGGGCGCGGGGGCGCGTCGGCCTCGCCTCGTTCGGCCGCGTGCCGGGCGAGGATGCGCCGGACGGCGGCCCGGAAGTCCGGGTCCTGCGCGAGCTCGGCCAGCTCCACCCAGGCCTCCACCTGCTCGGGCGAGGGGTCGTCGGGCAGCTCGGGCGTCATCGAGCGCATGACCCCCGCGAACCCCGGAACGGTGTCCAGGCCGTCGAAGGCGGCCTCCAGGAAGTCGTCGACGAGGCGGCGGCGTTCGTCCTCGGAGAGTCTTGCCAGTTTGTGCATGAGATCCATTTCCTCGGGGCTGGAGCCGCGCCTGGCCACCGCCGTGAGCACCGCGCGCCGCAGCCGGAGTGTGCGGATCTGCACGGCCAGCGCTTCGGCGTGCGCTGCGGCGACCTCGGGGAGCGAGACCTCGCGTGCCACGACCCGCCGGATCGTGGGCAGGTCCACTCCCAGGTCGCGCAGCGTCCGTACGAGCTCCAGGCATGCGACGGCGTCGAGGTCGTAAAGGCGGTACCCGGTGGGGCTGCGGTCGGTAGGCGGCACGATCCCCCGATCGGAGTAGAACCGGATGGTCTTGACCGTCAGCCCGGTGCGCCGGGCCAGGTCGCCGATGGAGTAGAGCGCCATGTCTCCACCTTCCCGCCTCCCCTAGATGGAGACTCAACCGCTTGACAGCGATCCTGAAAATTGGGGTCCCATGTCCAGGTGGGTTTGACTACCTGTGAGGAGGTGTGGTCGCATCGTGACCTATGTTTCTGATGGGATGAATTAGACCGGTCCGGGGGAGAACGTTTCATGCCGCACGCCCTTCTGCGCGTGCTCGCTTCGACGTCCATCGCAAGCGCCACAGTCCTGGTGGCCCTGCCACCGAGTGCCCAGGCCCAGACGCTGGGCCACACCCAGGTGAGGGTCCAGCCCGTGCCCGCCGTGCAGGAGCCGCCGGCCGCCGCGGTCAGCGTTCCCACCCGGCCCTCGCTCGCCGTCAGGCCGGCGGGCACCGGGCGGGTGGGGCCCGACGAGCCCGAGGTGACCACGCCCGCCGGGCCGCGGCTCATCGACGAGGTCACCTCCGAGGCCGCCTCCGTCCAGGAGGAACAGGGCTTCGGCAGGCAGGCGCCCGACGTCCGGAGTGTGCTGCCCGACACGGCGGACGCCGAGCCGCTGACGCTGATCAAGCCGCTGGCGCCGATCCTCAAGGCCTTCGACGGGCTGGGTGGGCTGGGCAAGGTGGTGCCGGGGCTGACGTACCGGCTCTGCGTCCAGAGCGAGGCCGTGCCGGTCTCCTGCTCCATCTCGCAGCCGGTCGCCACACCGGCCGTCGCCGACGTCACCGGCGACGGCAGGCCCGACCTGGCCGCCGACCTCGTGCCCACGGCCAACCCCCTGGAGGGGGCGGCCGGTCTGGGGTTCGCGGTCAAGCGGCTGTCGCAGGGGCAGGTCAAGGCGCTGGTCTGGGCCGAGTACGACGGCAAGGTGTCGGTCGGGTTCGACGGCCTGCGGCACGGCGCGTCGCTGTCGGCCTTCGACTGGGGGACGTTCGGCGTCGACCTGACGGGCAAGCAGGTCAAGGCCAGCGTGAAGCGTACCGATCCCGGGAAGTCCGCGGCCCTGGTCGCGGGGCTGACCGGCCGCAGCGTGGTGAGCCTGCGCCAGACGCCCGCCACCGAGAAGCTCAGCGTGACCGCCGCGCTCGACTCGCCCTCCCTCGACGTTCACGCCTCCGCGCCCGCCAAGCTGGAGGCGCTGGCGGTGAACGGCCGCCAGTTCACCCAGGCCGTGCTCGACCGCATGCCCGCCCGCGCCGCGGTGCGGCTGTCGGACGGCGAGGTCCGCTTCACCAGCCCGTCCTCGATCGCCCGCGCCCGGCTGCACAGCTTCACCTACCGTGACGGCAAGCTGGCCAGGGTGCTGAGCGCCCAGGTCAGGAAGGTGCCGCCGACCCTGACCGCCAAGTACGCGGCCGCGGACGGCAAGCAGACCCTGACCGTCGAGTCCGCCAAGGGCCGGGCCGGGGCGGCCTCTCTGCTCTTCTTCGACCGGGCCGCGGACAAGACCGTGCTGAGGACCGAGCTGAGCGACCTGCCGGCCAAGGTGCGCCTGGTCAACGACCTGGCCGAGCACCGCGTCACGCACACGACCAGCTCACCCATCGGCCGGTTCGCCGTGGTGCTCCAGCGCAACGAGGGCGCCATCTCCAGCCCGCGCGGCGGCCACGTCACCATGATCAAGAAGGGTGACGCGGTGGGGGTGTCGGGGCTGCTGTCGGGGTTGTCCGGGTTCGACGTCACGTACGGGGCCGTGCCGCACGCCCACCTGGAGGTGGGCTCCAGCGGGCGCTCGTTCGTGGGCGCGGCCAGCATCGACGGCACCCACGTGGCCCGCCTGGAGATCTCCAACACGCCCTCCACCGTGGACGTCACCCTCGACCCCGCGAGCCGGAAGGCCGAATACCAGGCCAGCGGCGTGATCCGCAGCATCCGCGCCGCCTATGCGAATCTCGAGACGGGCCCCACCGTCGACGGCACCGTCCTGGGCGTGCGCGACGACGTCAAGGCCTCGTGGGAGCTGGGCGAGCGCTCGACCGTCAAGGTCGCCACGTCCGCCAAGATTGACCAGATCAAGATTTATGCCAATAAAGCGCACGTGACCTCGCCGTCCGGGGAGGACCTGGAGGCGACCGTCGAGGGCGTGCGCAAGAGCGTCGAGCTGGTCGCCGACACGGGCGCCCGGACCCTCACCTGGACCGCGGACGCGCCGGTGGCCAAGGTCTCGGCCCTGGCCAGGGTCAAGCTCGGCGACCGGTACGCCAGGGCCGCCGCCGAGGTGAGCGGCGTGCCGGCCCGCTTCGACGCCTCGTGGGACCCGGCGTCGTACCGCTTCCGCGGCCTGTCCGGGCCGGTCGGGTCGGCGGAGGTGGCGTTCACCAACCACGACGGGGCCAAGGCTCCCACCGGGCCGCACCTGTCGGCGCACTACAGCCAGGCGACCGGCGACCTGGACGCCAGCGTGCTGGTGAAGGGGCTCAAGCAGGTCGGGTTCTCTCCGGCCGCGCAGGGGTTCAGCGCGGACTTCCGCTCGGCCCGGCAGAGGCTGGCCGTGGACGCCGACGTCACGCAGGGTGACGCCCGCTTCGGCCTGATCGGCACGCTCGGGCCCGTGCCCGGCCGCCTGTCGGTCACCTCCGACGGGGGCAAGCTCACCTACGCCGGCTCGCGCCTGGACGTGCGCGCCCGCGCCTGGCTCGGCAAGGCCGGGGCGCTCGACCGCATGCGGGCCGCGCCCGCCGTGCCCGGCGGCGTGTCCCTGGTGGACGGCGGCTGCGCGGCCGGATCCGCGGGCTGCTCCCAGGGGCCGTTCTGCACGCCGGATCGCGGCTGCTTCGGCCTGCAGGGATACCTGGACGTGAGCGGGCTGCCGGACCAGGTGACCGTGGACATGACGGGTAAGACGTTCGCGTTCTCGGGGTTCAGCCCGCGGCGCAAGAGCCTCGGCGTCTATCTCGCCAGCAGCGTCCTGTCACCCGTGCCCGTCAAGGCCAGGGCCACCCTGACCGGGCTGCCCTCCCAGATCACCAGCATGTCGCTGGGGCCGTTCGGCGTGGCGCAGGGCAACGCCGTGCAGGCCGCGTACCGCATCGAGCCCGCCGCCACGCTCGGCGCGCTCGACGTGCAGGCCGAGGCCGGTGACCTGCGCGGGCACGTGTCGATCGACCCCGTGCCGGCCTCGGTGTCCGTCCAGGGCACGTACGGCGCCCAGACCCGCATCCGCGTCAACAACTCCGCGGCCGTCAAGCGCCTGGACGCCAAGGTCACCCTGGCCGGGAAGGGCACCGGCGAGCTGCGCTTCGCGGACGTGCCGGCCTCGTTCGGGGTGGACGCCGACGCCTCGGCCGCCGGGCTGAGCGTGCCGGCGCTCACCTACAAGTCGAACGTCAGCACCCTCGACGGCTACCTCGGCGTGGAGGGCGGCCTCGTGGACCCGCAGGGCAGGCTCGGGGACGTGTCGTTCGCGGTCAAGGACCTGGCCGCCGACACCACGATCCGCATGAACCCCGACCAGTCGCTCGACCTCGTCTCCCGTCCCGTCCCCACGGGCCGCCTGTCGCTGCACGCGGGGCTGCGGATGGACGCGGTCGCGCCGCAGCAGATCTCCGTGAGCAAGGAGGTCCCGTACACGACGGGCTTCCTCACCTACAACGTCGGCGGGAAGTTCGGGCTGCAGGCGAGCGCGGTCAAGGACCTGTCGCTGGACGCCCAGCGCGTGTCGTGGCTGCGCATCCGGCCCGGCAAGGTCCCGTTCGGGCTGAAGGCGCCCCCGGCCCTCGGGTACGTCGCGCCCGGCTTCGAGGGCGACTACGGTCAGCTCAAGCTGGCCGCCAAGGGGGTGGACCTGCGGCCCGAGGTCTCCCTGGACGTGCGGCTGAGCAGGGAGGTCGGCAGCGACGTCTTCCGCGACTCGGTGCGGCTGGCCCCCACCGACTCGCTCGCGCTGCGCCGCTACGACCAGCGGATGCGGCGGATCGGCGCCAAGCAGGAGATCAAGGCGGCGGGGATCAGCCTGGCGTGCGTGACGGTGGACGCCAAGCCCGGCTTCGCGGCCGGGAACGGGTCCAGCTCCATCACGCTGCGTGGCGCCGACGGGCCCCAGATGGTGTCGCTGCTGGATCCGGGGGGCCAGGTGCCGGACTACGCGGTGGACCTGCTGACCCACTTCATGAGCCCGTTCCCCGGGGCGGAGTGGAAGGTCGCGGGCACCAAGGCGGGCGGCTGCGACCCCGAGCGCCGCCCGGCCTCCCGCTGACCCGGCCCTGCTGAACACGTTCCTGCTCACCCGGCTGGCCGCCGCGCCCGGTGCGGCGGTCAGCTCGGGCCGCGGTAGCCGGGCGGCGGGTGCTCGCCCTCGTACGCCTCCACCGGGCGCCCGGACAGGAACGCCCGCAGGACCCCGAGGTACGGCTCGCTCGCATAGGCGTCCGTGGAGGCCTGGTCGTCGAGGTAGGCGAGCGTGGCCGACGGCAGCGCCCGCCGGTAGGCCATGGCCGACGTCCAGCCCTCCTCGTCACACCGGCTCTTGACGATCAGCACGGGGGCCTTCGCCTCGGACAGGCTCAACGGGAGCGAGGAAGGCGCCGTCCGCCCGGTCAGGCCGACATACCCCCCGGATCCGGTCGTGGCGGCGGCCGGGCACGGGTGCGGCTCCCCCCGACGGACGAGGCCGAGGTAGGCGTCCAGCTCGCGGTCACCCGCGAAGGCGTGCGCGGCGTGCGGGTCCACTTGCAGCAGCGTGGAGACGGCGAGCAGGCGCGGATCCGGCGAGCCGCCCGGCCCGAACATCGCCGCCAGCTCGACCTCGCCGTCCGGTTTCCGCTCAGGCGGCAGCCCGGTGGGGGAGGCCAGGACGGCCTTCGCCACCCGGTCGGGGTGCGCGGCCAGGTAGGCGGTGGCGAGCTGCGCGCCGTAGTCGTGGGCGATGAGGTTCAGCCGGTCCGCGCCCACGGTCTGCCTGATGGCCTCCAGGTCCTCCACGTCGCGCGTCAGGCCGTACTCGCGCGGGTCCCGCAGCCGGGCCGAGCGCCCGGCCCCGAGCTGGTCGTAGACGTACACCTGGTAGCCGTCCGCCGTCAGCTTCCTGAAGAAGGCCGAGGAGGCCGCCAGGTCGGCCACGCCGGGCCCGCCGTGCAGGAACACCACGGGGTCGGGGCGCGTGACCCGCTTCGGCGCGAGCCGTACGTACGCCAGCTCCGAGCCCGTCGGCAGCCGCCACTCGCGCTGCCCGGCCACCGGCGCCGGGGGAGCGGAGGGCTGCGGCGGGCGCAGCGTGGCGACACCGACCGGCCACACGACGGCCGCCTCCACCCCGAGGATCACCAACGCCCGCAACCAGCGCCCCCACACGGCCCTCGGCCTGGGCACGCACAGCAGCAGCCCCAGGAAGAACACCGACGCGAAGACCGCCAGCCCCGTCACCGTGAACGTGGTCGCCTCCGCGCCCACCATCGCCATCCCGGCCAAAGTGGCCAGCCCGAGGACCGGCGACAGGGCCAGCACCCCGGCGCCCGCCACCGCCCGTCCGGCCAGTCTGGCGAAAGAAGCCACAAGGGGACGTTAGTGCACGCCACGGGTTTCGGTCAGGTGGATGGGATTCCGGACGCGGAGTGGGATAGCGCTTACCGGCGGGATGAGGTGAAATATCAGCGTCCCTCTACGAGGCTGGAGATTCCGTGCCACTGTTCGACCTGCCGCTTGAGCAACTCCGCAGCTACCTCCCCGAACGCGACGAGCCCGCGGACTTCGACGCGTTCTGGTCACGCACTCTGGCCGAGGCCAGGGAGTTCGACCTGAGCGCCGAGTACGTCCCGTACGACCTGCCCCTCGCCACCGTCGACGTGTTCGACGTGTCCTTCGCGGGCTGGGGCGGGCACCGGATCAACGGGTGGTTCCTGGTGCCGCGCGGCGTCGAGGGCCCGGTGCCGTGCGTGATGCACTACATCGGCTACAGCGGCGGTCGCGGGTTCGCCAAGGACCACCTGTTCTGGCCGTCGGCCGGGTACGCGGTGTTCGTGATGGAGACGCGCGGCCACGGCGGCGCGAACGCCGGCAGCCCCGGCGCGACCGGGGACCCGCACGGCAGCGCCTCGCCGCAGGCGCCGGGCATGATGACCCGGGGCATCCTCGACCCGGACGACTACTACTACCGGCGCGTCTTCACCGACGCCGTCAGGGCCGTGGACGCGGCCCTCGAGCACCCGGCGGTGGACGCGAGCCGGGTCGTCGTCTCGGGCGGCAGCCAGGGCGGCGGCATCGCGCAGGCCACGGCCGCGCTGCATCCGGCGGTCAAGGCGGCGCTGATCGACGTGCCGTTCCTGACCCACTTCCGGCGGGCGGTCGAGATCACCGGGAAGGACCCGTACCAGGAGCTGGTGCGTTTCCTCTCCACCCGCAGGGACACCGCCGACCAGGTCTTCCGCACGTTGTCGTACTTCGACGGGCTCAACTTCGCCGCCCGCGGCCAGGTGCCCGCGCTCTACTCGGTGGCGCTGATGGACGACGTCTGCCCGCCGTCGACCGTGTTCGCCGGATACAACCACTGGCAGGGCCCGAAGGAGATCTCCGTGTGGCCCTGGAACGGCCACGAGGGCGGCGGCGGCTTCCAGACGGAGGAGCAGCTGCGCTACCTCCACAAGCTCCTCAGCGACGGCTGACGGGCGCGCCCGCCGTGCCGGTGCGGCACGGCGGGCGCCCATGTCACGCCATCTGATCCTTGACCAGGAACGACACGCTTCCCTGGTCGTCGGCTCCGGCGTCGAGTGACTTGTCCTCCAATACGGTGGCGGCCACGGGGTCGAGGTAGACGCGCGCCCCCTCGGCCTCGACGACCTCGTCCGCCGGCTCCGGAGCGGTGGCCAGCGTAAGGGTGAGCGAACTCGCGCCCTCTCCCTGAGACGAGATGCGGATCCCGCTCTGGGCAGGTTCGGGCGCAGTCGAGGTCAGATCGCGGATCGCCTGGGCTGCGTTGGCTGTCAGGGTGAGCACTACGGCTCCTCCTCACGGTCGACGTTCAGGAGTTGCCTGCCCTTCCCCCAACTTTCCAGCTCAACCCTTCTTGGCTGTTTCTTTACTCAGATTTCCTGGAGCTCCCTGTGGAGAATGGGGGCCATGGACTTCGCGGAGCAGAGGCAGGCCATGGTGGCGCACCTGCGGAAACGCCAGGACATCAGCGATCCCGTGGCCGCCGCGCTGCTGGCGGTGCCGCGCCACCTCTTCGTGCCCGGCGTCGACCCCGGGGACGCCTACCGTGACGAGCCCATCGTCACCAAACGTGACGACGCGGGCCGGCCGATCAGCTCGTCCTCGCAGCCCGCGATCATGGCCACGATGCTCGACCAGCTCGGCGTGGAGCCGGGGCACCGGGTGCTGGAGATCGGCGCGGGCACCGGCTACAACGCGGCGCTGCTGGCCCGCCTCGCCGGGCCCGCCGGGCACGTGGTGAGCGTCGACATCGACGAGGACATCGTCGCGCGGGCCGGACGGCACCTGTCCGCCGCCGGGGCGGAGCGGGTGGAGGTGGTGTGCGCGGACGGCGTCCAGGGGTTCGCGGAGCGGGCCCCGTACGACCGCGTGATCGCCACGGTCGGCGTGTGGGATCTGGCCCCGGCGTGGCTGGAGCAGCTGGGCGCGGGCGGGCGGCTGGTGGCGCCGCTCGACCTGCGGGGCGTGCAGGTGTCGGTGGCCCTCGAACGCGCCGGCGACCACTGGGCCAGCCGGTCGGTGGCGCCGTGCGGGTTCATGCGGATGCGCGGGGCGTTCGCCGGACCCGAGGCGATCGTGGTGCTGCGGCAGGACCCCGAGCTCATGCTGGGCCTGCCCGAGTGGCGCGAGATCGGCGACGTGCTGGCCGCGCTCGACGGCGAGCCGGACGAGGTCGCCGTCGACGGGGGCGAGGAGGTGGCGTACGGGCCGGGTGTCACGCTGTGGCTGGCCCTGCGCGACTCCCGGTGCTGCGTCCTGACCGGCAGGCTGGGGCAGGGGTACGGCATGAGCATCGGCCTCGTCGACGGTGACGCCATCGCGCTGCTCGGAGGGCGGGGCGCGCACGTGGCCCGCGGCCGGGGACCCACCGGCCCCGGTCTGGCGGCCCAGGGCCACGGGCCGGGCGGCGCCGCGCTGGCGGCCGACCTGGCCGGGCACGTGCGGGCGTGGAACGAGGCGGGCCGCCCGGAGACGGGCGACCTGCGCATCCACGCCTATCCCGGGCGCGCCGGCGACGAAGGGAAGGGGGCGGTCATCCCGAAGCGCCACACAACCCTGGTGGTCACCTTCAACTGACCGTCCACCCGCCGTCGCGGGTCTTCAGGCGACCGTCCACCCGCCGTCGCGGATGAGGTCGCGGCCGCGCAGCTCGTTCGCCTCGCGCCAGGCCTGCAGGCGCACCGGCGTGATGCGGAAGTAGTGGTAGGACTCGGGCTCCTTGCGCGGGTCGAAGCCCGTCTTCGCCGCGAACGCGTCGCCGACCTCGGCCGGGATCTCGGCTTCGGGGATGGCCTCGGCCGTGCCCTCGACGAGGACGACGTCGCGCACCAGCCCCACGCCCACGCGCAGCCGCCCGGAGGCCAGCAGGTTGCGGGCGGTCCGGCTGGCGCTGGTGGTGGAGATCAGCAGGGTCGCGCCGTCCCACAGGAACGACAACGGCACCAGGTACGGCACCCCGCCCTCGTCCGCCGTGGCCACCCAGGCGTCCACGTCGTTCTCGAGCCGGTCGAGGGTGTCCCGCTTGCGCTGGTGGGGCGTGCGGGGATCTGGCTGGGTCATCCGGGCTCCGGTCACATCGGCGTCATGGTCGTGGTCATTATCGTTCGCGCCCGGCTCCGCGCGCCCGGGGGTGGGATGTCGGGTTTTGGGGGAAGGGGTTATTACGCACTGTAGTTGAGTCGTATCACAATGTCATAGGAAATGCTCATGCGCACACTGTTGCTGGCCGCCGTGGCCCTCGCCGCTCTCGGGGGCTGTGCCGACGTGCCGACGGACACCGCGGGCCTGGTGTCGCGTACCGACACCCAGCCGTCCGAGCAGGACAAGGCCTGGATGCGGGGCATCCACGAGGCCAACCTGGCCGAGGTCCAGGCGGGGCAGCTCGGGGTGGGCAAGGGGAGCACGGCGCGGATCAGGGCGATCGGCAAGATGCTCGTCGCGGACCACACCAAGCTCGACACGCAGGTGACCAACGCGGCCACGCGGCTCCGCATCCCGCTGCCCATGTCCCCGAGCGCCGACCAGCGCGCCATGCTGGCCGAGCTGCAGGACTCGCCGCGCGACGAGTTCGACCAGGACTTCACGGCCGCCATGATCAACGCGCACCAGCAGACGCTGGCGGCCACGAAGGTCGAGATCTCCCACGGGACCTCGCCGACGGTGGTGGCGCTGGCCAGGACGGCCGAGCCGGCGCTGGTGGCGCACCTGACCGCGTTGCGGCAGTCCGGGGGCGGCCAGCCCACGCAGACACCCACCGGGTCGCCCACCGAATCGTCCATCGGCACGCCCACGGAGACGACCCCGGGACCGGAGACGCCTCACGGCGAGTAGAGCTCGATCTCGTTGAGCATGCTGCACGTCCGGCCGAGCTCCGGCTCGCAGCCGGAGGTCGGCTCAGTGACGATCTTGATGTGCCGGCCGGTGCGGTCGATCTCCTCGTACTGCATCGCGTAGTCCGTCCGGTCCGTGATCGTGACGACAGGCTCGCCCCAGGAGCGGCCGTCCTCGGAGACGTACACGCGGGCCCCGGCCGGATGGCCCGGGCGCAGGCTGAGGCCGATCCGGGTCAGCGCGTACGGGCGGTCCAGGTGCAGCACGTACCGGCCGCGGCCCCGGGCGACGGCGCTCGACCAGTAGCCGGTGCTGCCGTCGAAGGCCCCGCCGGGGCGGCTCCTGGGCCGGCCGGTCCAGCGCATGGTGGTCTCGACGCTCAACCGGCCGCTCCGGCGCATCGCGGCCAGGTCCAGCAGGCCGGGGCCGGGGGGATCGATCGTGAACAGCTGCCGCTTGATCGCGTACCAGCCGTGGTTCTCGAAGCGCCCGTGCGCCGGGCAGGCGGTCTCGTCCAGCAGGCCGTCGCGGCGCACGCCCGGCAGCTTGCAGTTGTCGAACACCTGGATCAGCCGGTGCGGGCCGAGCGCCGCGATCCCGGTGTAACCGGACGAGCCGTGGACCGGCCAGATCCCGTCGCGGTTGTGGTACGTCACCCGCGGCTCCAGCCACTCCTCGCCGAGCCCGTCGGGGGAGACGGCCAGCCAGTTGTCCGGGCGCCCGGCGCTGAGCACGAGGACGCCGTCCGGCATCAGCAGCAGCCGGGGCGCCACGCCGCGGACCACGCAGTCCTGCCCCGCGAAGCGCAGCTCGCCGACCGGCGACCAGGTGCGCCCGCCGTCGGTGGAGCGGCTCTGGTGCAGCGTGGAGAACCGGCCGCCGTCGCGGCGCAGCACCGCCAGCAGGCTGCCGTCCATCGTCTGCGCGATGCTCGCCTCGTTGTAGACCAGCCCGTCGGACGGCGGCCCGATCACGCCGCGCCGCTCGAACGTCCGGCCGCCGTCCCGGCTGGCGTACAGCTCGGCCTGGTACATCCCCGTATCGCGGTACTGGGCGTACATCGTGATCAGGATCGTGCCGTCGGCGAGCTGCACCGGCAGCCCGTGCGTGGCCCCGCCGGGCAGCAGCTCGCCGGGCGTGGTCAGCGCCGCCTCCGAGCGCACCCAGCTCTCCCCGTCCTCCAGCGACGAGGTGGTGAGCACGCCCAGCGTGCCGGTGTGCGGGCCGGTGACCTGCAGGTAGTACTCGGTGGCGAAGTAGCGGCCGTCGAGCAGCTGGATGGGCGCTTCGCGGAGCGGCGTCAGGTTCGCCGGGCCGAACGCCAGCCCGCCGTCGTCCGAGACCGCGACCGAGTTGGTGAGGGTGACGATCTGGTCCACGTTCGTGGTGAAGGTGCTGATCACCTTCTGCCGGGGTGCCCCGCCGGGGCCCACGACGTCGAGGACCGAGACGTTCGGGAAGCCCGCGAAGTCGAGCCGTTCGGACTCCGTCGGCTCACGGTCGACGGGCGGCGGATTGGGATGAATCCAGTCGGGTGAGGAAGCAGTATCGATCAGGTAAGCCTCGCCCGGGATGGACGGCTGGGAGTGATCCGGTAGCTGGCAGTAACCGGCCGCCGCCTGCGTCGCGTCGGGCGGCGCGGGCAGTCCCGCGGCCACCGACAAGGCCACGACCACGGATCTTGGCACCCACACCGGCTCGCTCCCCGCATCTCTCCCGAACTGACCGAACCGTTCGGACTCTAGATGATCCACGCTCCGTAACACCGGATTCACCTGCGGGAAGTCGCGGGTTCACGGCTGCCGCCGATCGGGCGGCGGGGGACCCATACTGGTTTTGTTAAGTACCAGTTGACAGAAAACCCCTCTCTGACGACGATCGGGACGGCACTATTAAGTGTCAATTTACGTAGGTCGTGGGTCGGGAGGTGGCCCCAGATGAGCATCGAGCCGAGGGCGAGAGTGGCCCCAGAGCGAGTGCTGCCAGGCCCGGTGCCTCTGGCGCCGGAGACAGCCGCCCAGCAACGGGTGGTTCAGCGAATCTGCGCCAGAGTGGCGCCCGCCGGCGTGGACGTCGGCGTCGACGAAGTACCCCCGGGCGGCCTGCAGGTGTGGATCGACACCCCGGTGCCGGTCCCCGCGCAGGAGTCCTGGGTGCTCTACCACCGCATGGCGCGCGAGGTCGCGCTGGTCGGCTGGCACTGCGAGGCCGACGCCGACCGGCTGCTGGTCCTCGGCTGGAGCGCCGCCTGCCTGCACAACCGCGTACGCCTGCTCCAGAGCGGGCTGCGCCGGCTGACCGACTTCGAGTCGACCGCGCAGCGGGCCGTACAGCTCGAAGGGCGGCGCCCGGAGGAGCCCGCCACGGAGATCGTCGCCGCCGTGAACGCCTCGGTCGAACGGCGGCTGCGCTGGCCCGAGCGGCTGGCCGAGCTCGACGGGTTCGAGCGCAGCTCTGGGCTGTCCCACCTGCAGCTGCTCCTCGCCCAGGTCATCGGATTGGAGGCGAAGGTCTCGGCCGCCTGCGCGGAGCACCTCGTCATGGCGCGGGTGCTGGCGCGGGCCGTCTGCGAGCAGTACGCCCGCCACTCAGACCTGTCGCGCGCCCAGCGCGACGTGCTGCTGGAGTCGCGCCGATGGGTGCACGCCAGCTCCATGATCCGAGGCTCGGCCGGCGCCCGGCCGAGCACCGGTGGCACCGCCGGCCGTCCCCACATGGGGCTGGCGGAGCGCCGCATCGCCGCGAGCGTCATCAACCACGGCGTGCCGCGGGCGACCCCCGCGGCCGTCACTCCAGTGGTCGACCACCTCGACCACAGGGAGGGCGCACGCTGACCCAGATCCGCTCAACGGCGAGCGGTCGCCCGGAAAAACCCCATCGAGTCCGGTAGGAGAGCTCCCGTCATGCGAACCCCCCCGCACCTGCCCGCCAGAACCATCCGCGACACCCGGGACACCGACATCCGGCCCCGCCGGCACCCCTACGGCCTGCACGAGGTCCCCGTGCAGTCGGCGCCGCTCGGAACCCTCGACCTCCCCGACACCACCACCGAGCCCGACGAGTACGTCGAGCAGCGGCTGCTCGGCATCAGGGAGATGTCCAACCAGGCCATCGGCTCCATCGACGACCTGCTCCAGCACACCGCGTGAGCCGAAAGAGGAGAGTCATGCAGGACCTAGAGCGACTGGAGCTGAAGTCGCACGACGTCGGGGGTCACCAACCGCGTTCCGTGGCGGGCATCGACGCTCCGCGCAGCCTCGACGAGGTACGCGCGCTCGTACGGCAGTCCATGAGGACCGGCCACCGCCTCTACCCGATCAGCACCGGCAAGAACTGGGGCATGGGCTCGGCCGTGCCGGTCACCGACGACAACCTGGTCGTCGACCTGAGCGGGATGAACCGCATCCGCGGCCTCGACCTGGAAGCCGGCTTCGCGGTCATCGAACCCGGGGTGACCCAGGCACAGCTCGCCGAGGCGCTGCGCGACACCCCCTGGATGCTGAACGTCACCAACTCCTGCGCCGACACCTCCGTCGTCGGCAACGCCCTGGACCGCGGCGACGGCACCTTCCGCTCCCGGGTGCACGACGTGGCCGGGCTGGAGGCCGTGCTGGCAGACGGCAGCGTGGTCACCACCGGCGGGCTGGACCCGGCGGGGCGCTACCACGGCCGGGTCGCCGGGCCCGACCTGACGCCCGCCTTCGTCCAGCACAACCTGGGCATCGTCACCGCCATGGCCGTCGCCCTCGTACCGCGCCCGCAGACCGTCGGCCTCGTCTACGGCCGCATGCCGCGCGCCCAGGTCGGCGTCGCGCTCGACGCGATGGCCGGATTCCTGCGCCGCGGCAACCCCGCCGACGGGATGTTGCGCGTGCGCGAGCTGGCGCTCGTTCCGAGCCACGGCGACTGGTTCCTGCCCAGGGGCGTCGACCCCGACCTGTTCACCGTCATGGGGCCGCTGCTCGGCAGCGACGCCGCCGTCGAACTGGCCGAGGAACTGCTGCGCAAGGCGCTCATCGAGGTCGAGGGCGCCGAGTCGCTGCGCGTGGTCGACGCGGCCGAGGTGGGCCCCGACGACCCGCTCTACCCGAGGGCGCTCATGTCCCAGGGCATCCCCACCTGCCTGGGCGTGCGCAACGCCCTCCGCGTCACCTCCTGCGACCAGATCGACGAGGGCCAGACCGGCTTCCTGGCGTTGATGCCGCTGATGCCGACGCACGCCCGCAGGACCGAACACATCCTGGCCGCCCTCCAGACGGCCGTGGACGCGCACACCACCGCGCTCATGGTCGAGTGGAACCTCGTCAGCCGGCACATGGCCAACGGCGTCATCCAGATCTTCTTCGAACGGGGCGCGCCGGATGCCCCCTACCGCGCCCACCAGCTCCGCAACGACGGCAACTGCCTGCTGCGCAGCCACGGGTGCGCCATCTACCGCTCCGACATCGACCACGCCGCCGCCGACGTGTGGTCGGAGACCAGCACCGCCAGCCTGGGCATGCTGCACCGGCTCAAGACCGCCCTCGACCCGGACGGCCTGCTCTCGCCCGGCCGCTACGGCGCATAACCGAACGACCCACCTCCGCCGGTCGCACATCCGGAGTGTGCCGGTCGGCGGAGACCACTCATAGCTTGGAGGTGACCACGTGCGTTCGTCACCAGCGCGGGGGACGAGCACCATCGACCGTCGTCACGCCGTGATGCTGCGGCTGGTCGGTGCGGGTGTCATGTTGACGGTGATGGCCGACACCACGGCCACCACCCTGGCAGTCGGAGTCCTGCGGTACACACCCGCCGGGGCCGGCATGCCGCTGGGCGACCTGGTCTGGCTGACCAGCGCGGCGTTCATCCCGATCGCGGCGCTGCTGGCCACCGCGGGCCGCTGGGCGGACCTGTTCGGCCGCCGACGGGTCCTGGCCGTCGGGCTCGTGGTGTTCGTCCTGGGCGGTGTCGCCACCGTCCTGGTGGACTCCTGGTCGTACGTCCTGGCGGCACGGGCCGTCCAGGGCGCCGGTGCCGCGGCGATGATCCCGGCCAGCCTCGGGCTGCTGCTCGGAGAGCTGCCGGAGTCGCAGCGGCGCGGCGCGATCGCTCTCTGGAGCTCCGCCTCCGGGCTGGGCTGCCTGCTCATGCAGGCGGGCGGCGGCTGGCTGGTCGTCTCCGTCGGCTGGCGGGCCCTGTTCGTCCCTGACGTCGTCATCGGCGTCGCGCTCCTGATCGCCTGCGCCGCGCTTCCGCCGGGTAAGCGCGCCGGCGCCAGGGGCCTGCCGGACGTCCTCGGCGCGTGGCTGCTCGCCGCGGGCATCGCGGTCATCGTGCTGGCCATCTCCAAGGCGATGGCCTGGGGCATGGACGTGGTGTGGCTGGCGCTGGCCGCGCTGGCCCTGCTGGGCGGCGCGTTCGCGCAGGCCAAGCACCACCGCCTGCCCGCGATCGACCTGGCCCTGTGGCGGCGTCCCAGATTCGTCTGGGGCTGGCTCGCGACCTGGGGCTTCGGCGCCCTGTCGTACGGGCTGCTGACCGTGCAGCCGCTGTACCTGCTCCACCTGGGCTACCCCATGCTCGAGGTGGCCATGTGGCTGACACCCACGTCGGTGGCGGTCGTCGTGACGAGCTTCCTGGCCGGGCGGATCGTCAAGCGGGTCGGCGCGTACGGGCTGATCTACGCGGGCTCGCTGCTGTGCGGCGGCGCCTGCGTGCTCGTGCTGACACAGGCCGGGCCCACCGTGTGGGGCCTGATCGCCAGCGTCGTGGTCGGCATCGGCGTCGGCGCGCTCGCGCCGGGCACCTCCGTCGCCACCACCCTGGCCGCCCGCCCCCACCAGTACGCCTCCGCCGTCGGCGCGGCCACCATGGCGCGCATGGTCGGCGGGGCCGTCGGCGTCGCCGTCGTGTCGGTCGTCATCGACCACCCGTTCATGACCGGCCCCCTCGCGGGGCTGGCCGGCGCGCTCGCGATGTGCGTGGCCATCTCCGTGCTGATCGGCGCGCTGGCCCTCACCAAGATCACCCGGCTGCGGACCGACCCGGGCGACGTCATGATCAAAGTGCCGCGCCGGATGCTGCTGGAACTGCGCATGACTCTCGCCACCGTGGCGGCGGAGGCCGACGCGTTGCTGCCTGCCGAGACCCGCACACCCCCCACGGACCACATCCCGCGGCCGCGGGCGGCCGAGCCAGGCCCGCTCGCCGGTTCCCGCGGGAACCCGAACTAGTTCAACCATTCGAAAGGGCTCTCGTCATGGCAACCACATCGTGCGACGTAGCGATCGTCGGCGCCGGGCTCGGCGGCTGCTTCCTCGCCTTGCTGCTGCGTCGCCGCGGACAGCGCGTCGTCGTCATCGAACAGGGACCATCGGTCCCCAGCGCGGGCGCGGACTTCCTCAAGCCCCCCGGGCTCCGGGTGCTGGCCCGGCACGGGCTGGCCGACTTGGTCGGACGCCATGGCCTCAGGCGCGACACCATCCGCTACTACCACGACGGCGACCCCATCCAGGAGTGCCGCTTCCCGGAGGGAGGCTTCCTCGTCCGCCCCTACCGGGAGCTGGTCGAGCTCATCTACACGAGCTGCGTCATGGAGGGCGTCGAGTTCTGGTTCGACGCCAGCATCGACGACATCGCGATCGGCGACGGCCGCGTGGAGGAGCTGACGCTCTCGAACGGGCGCAGGCTGCGGGCCGGCGTCGTGATCGGCGCCGACGGCACCAGGTCGGCCGTACGGCAGGCGCTCGACATCGAGCAGCGCACGCTGCCGTACGAGCGCCTGCTGATGCGGGTGGCCACCGTCCCGCTGACCGCCAGCGTCGCCCAGCTCAACCGGCTGTACTTCAGCTCGGAAGGCTGGTTCGCCTACCTCTATCCGGTCAACAGGGACCAGGCCAGGGTGTTCGTCGGCCTGCCCCCCGAGGACGACAAGGAGATCTTCCAGGACGGCATCCCCGCGCTGCTCGACGCGCTGAAGAAGTTCGTCACCGACAGCTCGGACGCCTTCAACGTCCTCCAGCCCGCGACCTGGCAGCGGATCAAGGTCTCCTCGATGCGGGTGGCGGAGTACCACAAGGGCAACGCGGCGCTGCTGGGCTCGGCCGCGTTCGCCTGCCACCCCATGACCGGGATGGGCATGAGCTACACGCTGCACGACGCCGAGCTCCTGGCCGACGTCATCTGCGCGGCCGGCGGCGACGCGGACCTGCTCGATCGGCTGCTGTCCGCCCGCTACGAGCCCCGCAGGGACGCCCACAGGCAGCTGATCGACTACGGGGACGCCCTGGCCGCGACCTTCCACGACCGGTCCGCCTACCTCGCGGCCTTCCGCCCGGACCTGCACATCTACGGCGACGCCGCGGCCCTGCAGCCGATCTGAGCCGGTGTCCCCGCCGCCCGCCATTCCCCACCAGAGGTGAGGTCGTCCAGTGCCACGCTGAGTGCGATGGACCGGCCCTGTCCCCAGGCGGCGGGGGCGCCCACCGGGCGCCCCAATGGTAGGGCGGGCACTACCAAGAGAACGGGTGACAGCGGGGGTCCGCCGGACCCCCGTCTCTCGCGATGCTGATGAGTGATCACATACGACTCGTCAGCATCGGAGAGAAACGTGGGGACTGTGGGGACCGCCGCCGTTCGGCGCGGCAGCGACTTCGCGAGACTGTCACGCCGCATCGCCGAGGCGGGGCTGCTGGACAAGCGGCCAGGCTATTACGCGGCCAGGATCGGCATGGTGTCCGGCCTTTTCGCGGGGAGCTGGGCGCTGTTCGCCATGGTCGGGGACTCCTGGTGGCAGATCCCGGTCGCGGTGCTGCTAGCCGTGGCCTTCGCGCAGGTGACGCTCCTGGCCCACGACCTGGCGCACGGGCAGATCTCCCGGTCGCGGCGCATCAGCAGGATCGCCGGGCTGCTGGTGGGCAACCTGGCCGTCGGGCTCAGCTACGGCTGGTGGATGGACAAGCACACGCGCCACCACGCCAACCCCAACCATGAGGAGCACGACCCCGACGTCGCGCCCGACAGCCTGATCTGGTCGCAGAAGCAGGCCGAGGAGGCGCGCGGGATACCCCGGTTCATCGGGCGCTGGCAGGCGTTCCTGTTCTTCCCGCTGCTCACCCTCGAAGGCGTGAACCTGAAGGTGTCGAGCTTCCGCGCGCTGCGCCGCCCCTCGCTCAAGAGCAGAGGGCTCGAAGGGCTGCTGCTGAGCGCGCACGTGCTCGCCTACCTGGGGGCGGTCTTCCTGGTGCTGCCCTTCAGCACGGCGCTGGTGTTCGTGATCGTGCACCAGGCCTGCTACGGCGTCTACCTCGGCTGCACGTTCGCGCCCAACCACAAGGGCATGCCGGTCCTGACCGCCGAGGACGAGCTGGACTTCCTCCGCCGCCAGGTCCTGACCTCCCGGAACGTACGCGGCGGGCGCCTGGTCAACACCGCGCTCGGCGGCCTGAACTACCAGATCGAGCACCACCTGTTCCCCAGCATGCCGACCGCGAACCTGCGCAAGGCGCAGCCCATCGTCCGCGAGTACTGCGAGCGGCTCGGCGTCGACTACCTCGAATGCGGCCTGTTCGCGTCGTGGGGCCAGGCCCTGCGGCACCTGCACGAGGTCGGACGCCCGCTACGCGAGGCGGCATCGAGGGCGACCGAGCCCGCTTCTGCAAGGCAGAGGCCATAAGCAGGTGTTGGTAGGGTTTAGTCGCAAATAGGCGGATCTGAGCGGGTGGGGATAGGTGGAGGTCGAACAGACAGCGCTGCCGGGAATCGGGCTACGACACGACTTCACCACCCGCAAAGGACAGCGGGTCGGCGTCGTGTCCCATCGCACCGGTCGCCGGGACCTGGTGATCTACGACGCGGACGATCCCGACGCCGTCTGCCACGTGGTCAAGCTCAACGACGAGGAGGCCGACGCCCTGGCCGAGCTCCTCGGCGCCCCTCGCATCGTGCAGCGGCTCAACCAGCTGCACGAGCAGGTCGAGGGCCTGGTCAGCGTGCAGCTGCCCGTCCCGGACGGTTCCCCCTACGCCGGGCGTCCCATGGGTGACGCCCGGGTGCGGACCCGTACCAGCGCCTCCATCGTGGCCGTCGTGCGCAGCGGGCGGGTCTTCGCCAGCCCCGGCCCCGACTTCGTGTTCGCCGCGGGCGACGTCGTGGTCGTCGTGGGCAGCGAGGACACCACCGCCGAGGTGGCCGGCATCCTGGCGGACGGGTAGGACCGCGGGTGCACCACACCGCGGTCCTCTTTCTCGAGTTCGGTGCCATTGTCCTCGCCCTGGGAATCCTGGGCGCCCTCGCGCTGCGCGTGGGCATCTCGCCCATCCCGCTCTACCTGATCGCCGGCCTGGCGTTCGGGACCGGCGGGGTGCTGCCGCTGGCGACCAGCGACGACTTCGTCTCCGTCGGCGCGGAGCTGGGCGTCGTCCTGCTGCTGCTGACGCTCGGCCTGGAGTACAACGCCGACGAGCTGGTCACCAGCCTGACCGGCAACGTCCGCGCGGGCATCGTCGACCTGGTGCTGAACGCCGCCCCCGGCGCGATCTGCGCATTACTGCTGGGCTGGGGCCCGGTCGCGGCCGTGGCCATGGCGGGCGTCACGTACGCCACCTCCTCCGGGATCACCGCCAAGGTGCTGTCCGATCTGGGATGGATCGGTAACCGGGAGACGCCGACGGTGCTGTCGCTGCTGGTCTTCGAAGACCTGACGATGGCCGTCTACCTGCCGATCCTGACGACCATCCTGGCCGGGCTGAGCCTGGCCAGCGGGGCGGTCGCGGTGGGCGTCGCGCTGCTGACCGTGAGCGCGGTGCTGGTGGTGGCGCTCAAGTTCGGGCGCTTCATCGAGGCGTTCGTGGCCAGCCCCAACAACGAGGTGCTGCTGCTCAAGGTGGTCGGGCTCGCCCTGCTCGTGGCCGGGCTCGCCCAGCAGCTGAACGTGTCGGCGGCGGTCGGCGCGTTCCTGGTCGGCATCGCGCTGTCCGGCGAGCTCGCCGAGGACGCGCAGGCGCTGCTGGCGCCGCTGCGCGACCTGTTCGCGGCGGTGTTCTTCGTCTTCTTCGGCCTCCAGACCGATCCGGCGAAGATCCTTCCCGTGGCGGGGCTGGCCGCGCTGCTCGCGGTGGTCAGCATGATCACCAAGCTGCTGACCGGCGCGTACGCGGCCAGGCGGGCGGGCATCGGCAAGGCGGGTCAGGCGCGGGCGGGCATCGCGCTCATCCCGCGCGGCGAGTTCAACATCGTCATCGCGGGCCTGGCGGTGGGCGCGGGCGCCCACCCCGACCTGGGCGCGCTGGCGGCGGCGTACGTCCTCATCCTGGCGGCCTTCGGGCCCCTGGCGGCCAAGCTCGTGCAACCTCTCATCACCTCCATCGCCAAGCGGTCCTGATCCGCTAGTTTGTTCGCATGACCCAGCCCACCGAGAAGACGATCTGGTCCACCGACTGGGACAGCGTGGAGATCTCCGGCGAGAGCCATCGCCGGGTGCTGTTCCAGGACGTGGACATGACCGAGCTGGTTGATCACGGCTCCTCCTTCGAGGAGTGCCACTTCAGCAACGTGCGCTTCAACGTGTCGGCCCACGACGACGCCCGCTTCGTCAACTGCACGTTCACGCGGTGCTCGTTCTTCGACGCGACGTTCGACGGGTGCAAGCTGACCGGCAGCGTGTTCGACGGGTGCACGTACGGGCTGCTCAAGGTCGAGGGCGGCGACTGGTCGTACGTCGGCCTCGCCGGCGCCGACCTGCGGGGCAGCGTCTTCCGCGGCACCCGGCTGCGGGAGGCCGACCTGTCGGGCGTCCGGCTGGAGGGTGCCGAGCTGCGGCGGGCCGACCTGTCGGGCGCGTCGCTGCGCGGCGCCGACCTGACGCGGTGCGACCTGCGCGGCAGCGACCTGAGCACGCTCGACCCGCTCACCGTCACGCTCAAGAACGCGATCATCGACCCGTTCCAGGCGACGGTCGTGGCCGGCGCGCTGGGGCTCGACGTACGCGAGTAGGCGGCCACCGAGATCGGCTGCGGATCCCGGGCGGGCAACGCAGTATGGCCGTGTGAAAATCACCGATCTCCTCCCGGCCGAGCGGGCCGTGGCCGAAGCCGTGCCCCGCGGCAGGGAAGTCGACCTGCGCTCGGGCGACCTCGACCCGGCCGTTCGCGCGCAGGCCCTGGCCGAGCTGCTCCTCGGCGAGCACGACGGGCCCAAGCCCGCGCTGCGCCTCATCGGCGCCCGGATCACCGGCCTGCTCCACCTGGCCTTCGCCGAGATCGGCTTCCCGATCACCCTTGAGCAGTGCGCGTTCGACGAGGCGCCCGACCTGTACCAGGCGCGCACCCGGTTCCTCAGCCTGAGCGGCTCCACGCTGCCCGGCCTGATCGCCTCGAACATCCAGGTGGACGGCAACCTGCGCCTGGCCGGCTGCCACGTCACCGGCGAGCTGCGCCTGTCCGGCGCCCGCGTCAGCGGCAACCTCAACCTCAACCGCGCCCACCTGGACAACCCGGGCGGGGTCGTCGTCAACGGCGAGCACCTCGACGTCGGGGGCAACCTGCGGGCCCAGGACGGCTTCAGCAGCCACGGCGAGATCTTCCTCACGGCCGCGCGGATCGGCGCCGCCGTCAACCTCGACGACGCCCGCCTGCACGCGCCCGGCGGCATGGCCTTCGGCGCGTCCAACCTGACCGCCCAGGCGGGCCTGTTCGCCCGGGGGGTGACCGCCGACGGGGAGATCTCCGTGCGCTTCGCCCGGGTCGGCGGGCCGATCACGCTGCGCGGCTCGCGCGTGCGCAACCCCGGGGGCCTCGCCGTGCGCGGCGGCGGGCTCAACGCCGAGGGCGGTCTTTCCCTGTCGCTGGTCGAGACCGAGGGCCAGGTGCGCCTGGAGAGCGCCGCCGTCGCCCGCTCGCTCAACCTCGACGGCGCCACCCTGCGCAACCCGGGCGGCGTAGCCCTGTTCGGCGACGGCCTCACGGTGGACGGCGCCCTGCACGCCCGCGACGGGATGACCGTGGAGGGCGAGATCAGCCTGCTCGACGCCTCCGTCACCGGCCCCGCCCACTTCGAGGGCGCCAGGCTGGCCAACCCCGGTGGCTCGGCCCTGACCGCCAACGGCATCACGGTCGGAAAGGTGCTCAACCTCTGCAGCGGCTTCTCGGCCCAGGGCCGGGTCCGGCTGACCAACGCCCAGGTCGGCAGCCGCCTGTGCTTCGACGACGCCACGCTGGAGGCCCCCGGCGAGGTGGCGCTCAAATGCTGGCGGGTGGAGGCGCGCGAGCTGGCCCTGCGCACCGCCGCACCCGTCCGGGGCACGGTGGAGCTGCGCCACGCGCGCATCGGCGTCCTGCGCGACGACCCCGGCGTCTGGCCGGACGCGATGCGCATGGACGGGCTCGCGTACGAGGTGCTCGACCCCATGCTGCCCGCCGCCGGACGGCTCGGCTGGCTGCGCAGGGATCCCGAGGGCTACCTGCCGCACGCGTACGAGCAGCTCGCCGCGATGTACCGGCGGCTGGGCAGCGATGCCGACGCCCGCGACACGCTCCTGGCCGGCCAGCGGCGGCGGCGCGCCAGCCTCCCGTGGTACGCCGGGCTCTGGGGCCACCTGCAGGACGTCACCGTCGGGTACGGCTTCCGCCCCTTACGCGCGGCCGCCTGGCTGCTGGCGCTCCTGGCCGTGGGCACGATCGTGTTCGGCCTGGCCGAGCCGCCGCCGCTGAAGCCGGGGGAGGCGCCGCCGTTCCACGCCCTCGTCTACACGCTGGACCTGCTGCTGCCGCTCATCGACTTCGGGCAGGAGAAGGCGTTCAACCCGCTCGGCGGGACGCAGTGGCTCGCGTACGGGCTGATCGCCGCCGGCTGGGTGCTGGCCACCACGATCGCCGCGGGCCTGACCAGGTCGCTGCGCCGCGCGTAGGAGCGGTCAGCCGCTGACGGCGCGCAGGGCGCCCGGAAGGCGGCCGGTCAGGCGGTCGAGCGCGGCCGAGGTGGCGGCGTCCGCCGGCAGGTAGACGACCACCCGCTGGTCGTCGTAGGAGAGCTCGAGCTGCTCGCGCTTGAGCCGCAGCTCCCCGGCCAGCGGATGCGCCAGCCGCTCCACCGGGGCCGGCAGCGGCGGGGCGGGCCGGGCCGGCCGCCCGCTGAACGCCTCGCCCGCCGCGAACGACAGCTCCGCGACCAGCTCCTGCGCGAACGGGTCGGCCTTGGTCGCCGCCAGCTTGAGCGCGGCCGCGTGCTCGTCGGCCACGCGGTCCCAGTCGGGGTAGGCGGCCCTGGCCCGCGCGTCGGCGAAGACGTACCTGACCATGTTGGGCGGATCGCCGTCGAGCAGCCCGACCGGGCCGTACAGCCGCTCGAACCCCGTCGTGCGGGCGAGCACCTCGCCCACCCGGTTGAGCAGCACCGCGGGCGCGGGCTCCAGCCGGTCGAGCACCGCCCGCACCGTCGGGCGCACCGTGCGGGCCGGGGCCTCCGCCGCGGCCGGGCACAGCCGCACGTCGCCGCTGGCCACCTTGGCCAGCTGACGCACGTGGACACGCTCCTCGTGGGTCAGCCGCAGCGCGTCGGCCAGCGTGATGAGCACCTGCGTGGACGGGTTGCGGTCGCGGCCCTGCTCCAGCCTGGTCAGGTATTCGACGCTCACCCCCGCCAGGGTGGCCAGCTCGGACCTGCGCAGCCCCGGCGTGCGCCGCCGCGGGCCGCCGGGCAGCCCGACGTCCTCGGGCTTGACGGCCTCCCTGCGGGAGCGCAGGAACGCCCCCAGTTCGTTGTCATCCACGGGCCACGAGTGTAGGCCCGGCGACCGGCCCGTAGCGTGGCCCCGCGAGGGCCAGTCTCAGCGCGGTCTCCCTGGCCCGCCCGGTGTCCACGAGCCTGGGACGCATGGAGAACATGACATTGGCAGTGATCACCGGCAGCGTTCGCGAAGGGCGGTTCGGCCCCAGGATCACGGAGTGGCTCACGGAGCGGGCGCGCACGCACGGGCTGTTCGACCTCGACGTGATCGACCTGGCGCAGACGCCGCTGCCCGCGGTGATGCCCGCCACCCCCGAGGAGCTGGCCGACGTGGAGTCCCGCCCGGAGGACCTCAGGCGGCTGGCCGCGCGGCTGGCGGCGGCGGACGCGTTCGCGGTGGTGACGCCGGAGTACAACCACAGTTTCCCGGCCTCGCTCAAGAGCGCCATCGACTGGCACTTCACGGCGTGGATGGCCAAGCCGGTCGCGCTCGTCTCCTACGGCGGGTACGGCGGCGGGGTGCGGGCGGCCGAGCACCTGCGGCCGGTCTTCGCCGAGGTGCACGCCATGACGATCCGCAACACGATCAGCTTCGACCAGCACTGGAGCCGGTTCGGCCCCGACGGCGAGCTGCTGGACCCAGAGGGGCCCGACGTCGCCGCCAAGGCGCTGCTCGACCAGCTCGGCTGGTGGAGCGGGGTGCTGCGGGACGCCCGCCGGACCACCCCCTACGTGGCCTGAGGCCCTAGCACAGGGCCATCGCCGTCTGCCACACGCCGGGCAGCGCCGCCAGGACCAGGTCTCCCTTGCGGCGCCGGTCCCGGCGCGTCTCCGCCCCCAGGTCGGCCAGCAGGTCGCGGAAGCCGTCCTCGTATCCGTGCTCGTCCGCCTGTTCGCCCGCCTGTTCACCCGCCAGGGCCCGCTTGGCCAGGCAGCGCGCGTAGGTGGCCACCATCCAGAAGACCGCCTCCCGGTGCAGGCCGCGCCCGATGAGCTCGCGGGTGCCGTCGATGGCGATGGGCCGCGCGGCCGGGGTGATGTCCGAGTCGAACGGGTAGGAGGGGACGCGGACGGCCGCCGTGGCGTCGAACACCTTCTCCAGCACGGCCAGGTGCCGCTCGACCCGGGCCGCGCTCAGGTGCGCGGCGCCCAGGAGTTCGAGCAGGCTCTCGTGGAAGTCCAGCCGCCCGTGCTCGGCGAGCAGCTCGCCCACGTCCACGTAGCGGCGCCGGATCGTGGGGTTGCGCAGCGCCGCCACCAGCAGCACGTGGGTGGTCACCCCGGTGCCGAACAGCCACGAGTTGACCTGGTCGGGCAGGGGAGCCCGCTCGTCGATGCCGTTGATGAACCCGCGCACCCGGTCCATGGCGTTGGTGCACCGGGCCAGGATCCACGGCCGCTCGGCGAAGTCGCGCGAGACCACCCGCTGGATCTCGGTCAGCCGCCCGGACGGGTCGGCCAGCACGCAGGGGAGGTGGAAGCTGCCGGCCAGGTGGTAGTCGCTCAGCACCTCGTGCGTGGAGCCCAGCTCGGAGATGGAGGAGACCTCCAGCAGGACCCCGCGGTAGGCGAACTTGCCCAGGCGGACGGGCTGGTCCGCGATCACGATGACGTCCACGTCCGAGGTCGCGGCCAGCTCGGCGGCCGGGTCGGCCCACAGGGCCGACCCGGTCAGGAAGGCCCCTTCGAAGCCCGGCAGCGCGGCGCCTTCCTCCAGCACCCACTGCCGAGCGATCTGTCTGGCTTCCTCAATCCGCATCCACTTCCTCCCGATCTGGGCCGCGGCGCGCGGTCCGGATCAGAACGAACGCGCCCAGCACGACAAGCACCACCAGCCCGCCCCAGATCCAGCCGGGAACCCCCGCGGAGGCCGCGGGCCGCTCGCCGGCCGCCGCGGCGGACCCGACCGCCCGGGGCGGCGTGCTCGCCGTCGGCCCCCCGCCGATGGACGAGGGCGAAGCCGATGAAGAAGGTGATCCTTTCACGCTGAAGGGGATTTCGCCCTCAATGGGATGCCCGTCGGACGAAACCACCCGCCAGGCGATGACGTACGGGCCCGGGGGGAGCGGCTGCGGGACGTCGGTGAGCACCTTAGGCCCCTCGAGCACCGGCTTGCCGAGCGGGACCTCCTTGCCCGCCGCGTCATGCAGCACGACGAACGGGAACTTCACGCTCGCGCTGTATTCGAGCTCGATCTCGTCGACCGAGCCGACCTGGGAGTTCTTGGCAGGCGAGCTGCTCTTGAGCGCGTCGTGCGCGAACGCCGGCGACGCGGGGAATATCAGGACGAGGGCGCACGCGAGTGCCGCCCCGATGATGTGTCGTGGCAGGAACGCCATGATGGGTCTCCAGAACGATCTCCCGGACGCGCGCGTGGCGCCGTCCGGACACAGGCAAGGGTACGCGCCCCGCCGGGCGCGCCAAGGAACTTGTGCGTCAGCCGAAGTGCCTCGGCCCCTGGGGTGGGCCTCGCCTGAGGATCGCGCCGGAAACGGTCCTTCCCGCGTACGCGGTCAGGTAGGGGGTGACCGGCCGCCACGAGGGCCGCACGGTCCCGGCCGGGACGGCGGCGGCGGGCAGCGGGACGATCGGCCGCGGCGCGCCGTACAGGCGGATCATGAGCCACAGCGCGCGCTCGCCCCGGTGCAGCCACCAGGCCGTCAGCCCCGCCATCGTCAGATGGACCAGCGCCATGCCGGGCGCGGGATGCCCGTGCGCCGGACCGGCCTCGGCCGCGGGCGTGAGCCGCTCGAAGAGCTGGTGCAGCAGCATCTGGGTGCCCACGGTCGCCACCAGCACCGCCACGGGGCCGCGTTCGCGCCCGTCGATCAGGTACGCCAGCCCGAGCGCGGCCAGCACCCCGGCCAGGTAGACCTCGAACGGCACCAGGCCACCGCCCGCCAGCGCGTGCCCGCCCGCCGACACCGCGCCGCAGACCGTCGCGAACACGACGGCCCGCACAAGACGCAGCACTGACGACGCGCAGGACACAGCCGACATTCTCCTGGAAGGTCGGGAGAAATTCTCAGATTTCCACGGGGAATTACCCTTTTGGCCGGTCCGGGCGGCCCCGTGATCGGCGTCGTAGCAGGTCATCCGGCCTATATCCGACTCTCCGGACACAGGCTCGGCGATGCCGGAACACCGCGATGTGCGTTTGTGAAAGGGACGACCCGCTATTGACACTTTTTCACCGGCGCTTTCCCAGCATGGGATATTCGCCTGCGGCGTGGCGTTGAAGAGCGCCTCGCCGCAACTGTAACCATCGTACCGATCTTGTCGGCCCGCTCGACGGGCGGCACAGGCCGGACCCTGGCCTGACGCATCCCGAAAGGTACGGTACATGTCCACTCCCAATTCACGGACAATTGCCCCAGTCAATTCCGCTTGGCCCAAGGCGCGTCACGCGATGAGATGGGCAGTGAGCGGCTCTCTTTCGATGGTCCTGGTCGCCGCCCTGGTGCCGGCGGCGAGAGCGGACGACGACGACACCGACCGCACCGCTGACACCGTGGACACCGCCGCCGCGGACACCGCAGACACCGCAGACACCGCGGACACCGCGAACACCGCGAACACCACCGACCGCCGCCGCCGTCACCGTCACCGTCACTTCCCCCTCATCCACGGCGACCGATGCAGCCCGCACCTCTTCTTCAAGGTGCACTCGCTCTCTCCGCGGAACTTCTTCCTGCCCCGCACCAACTTCGTCGACGGCCCCGGCGGCACGGTCACGGCGTCGGTCACCCGGGAGCACGAGGTCCGCGCGTTCCTGGAGACCGAGAACGAGAGGCGGAAAGCCGTCTCCACGACTGAACCGCTCACCCTCGTGGAACCGATCACCACCCGCGAAGTGGTGCACGAGATGCGCAGGATGGGGCTTCCGCACCTCGAAGAGCGTCACATGGTCTTCACCGGCCACGAATACAGCCGGGAGATCACCAAGGGGATGTACGGCCATCTGTGGTACCGCGTCTTCGGCTACCGCATCGGCTGGTCGGCCTGGCAGGTGATGGGCACGTGCCGCGACGTCAGGGTCGCCAGCGGATTCGCCAACATCCCCGCCAGGGTCGAGGGCTGGCGCTACTGGGAGACCAAGTATCCGACCTTCAAGCACCGCCGCCTGCCCTGGAAGCCGTGAGCGTACGGCGCCGTTGGCCACGGGCGCGCGGGCCGTGGGACACTGCTCGTGGCGCCGGGCCGGCGTGCGCCCCGCGCGGGCGCGGAAACCGCGGACAGAGGCAGCGGCAGACATGGCGACTCCCCCTTCGATCCGGGTGGTTCTCGTGGAGGATCACGCCATGGTCGCCGAGGCCATCGGGCTGGCGCTGGCGCGGGTGCCCGACATCGAGGTGGTGGCCCAGACCGGCAGCGTCGCCGGCGCGGTGGCCGAGACCGGCAGGTGCCAGCCGGACGTCGTCGTGCTCGACCGGCGCCTGCCCGACGGCGACGGGATCGCGGCCATCGGGCGGCTGGTGGCGGCGGCGCCCAAGGCGCGGGTGCTGGTGCTGACCGGCGAGGCGACCGTCTCCGTGGCGGCCCGCGCGGTGGCGGCCGGGGGCGCCGGGCTGGTGGTGAAGTCGTCCCGGCTGGGGGAGCTGGAATCGGCGGTGCGGGAGGTGGCGGCCGGCGGGGTGGTGTTCGCGCCCGGGCTGCTGCCCGGGGTGCTCGACCGGCTGACCGGGCGCGCGGGGCTCCTGGGGTCCGCGCTGACGGCTCGCGAGCGGGAGACGCTGTTGCTCATGGCCGACGGCATGGGCGCGCGCGAGATCGGCGAACGGCTCGGCGTGGCCCGCAACACGGCGCGCAACCACGTGCAGCACGTGCTGGAGAAGCTGGGCGCCCGGACCAAGCTGGAGGCGGTCGCGCTGGCCCGCAGGGAAGGGCTGCTCGACTGACGCATGTGCACCATCTCGCGTCCCACAGGTGTACCAGGCGGCCTGGCGCGGATGCGTCTCGTGATCGGATAATGGCTACCCGAAAGTAGAGGGGTGGTCAGCGAGAAGGCCTGGCAGTACCAGGTGGACACGCCCCTGCCGAAGGAGATGGACAGCATCACGGCGGCGCGCCGGATCGTCCGTCGGGCCCTGGCGGAGTGCGGCTACCAGGGCTACCACGAGGATGTCCTCCTCGTGGTGTCCGAGCTGGTGACCAACGCGCTCGTGCACGGCGACGGCCCGCCGTCCCTGAGGATGCGGGGCAGCGCGGCGCAGGTGCGGGTCGAGGTGGGCGACGCCGGGGAGCGGCTGCCCGAGCCCCGCGAACCCGGTCCGTCGAACGGCTGGGGCCTGCACGTCGTCCGGCTCCTGTCCACCGGCTGGGGGACCACGCCCGTCGACGGGGAGACTGGCGGAAAGGTGGTGTGGTGCGAGCTGGCGCCCCGCCTCGCCCCGCTCCAGGCCCGCGCTTACGACTCCTGAACCTGCCGGGCGGGTTTGGGTCATCAGGCCACGTCGTGAAAAGCTGCGGTATGGCCGTGGATAATCCTCCACAAGCGGATATGGAGCTGCTCGTCCAGAGCATCCGCGATTACGCCATCTTCATGCTCGATCCCCGCGGCAGGATCGTGAGCTGGAACGCCGGGGCCCAGCGCATCAAGGGCTACACGGCCGAGGAGATCATCGGCACCCACTTCTCCGTCTTCTACCCGCCCGAGGCCGTCGCGGCCGGCAAGCCGTTCACGGGGCTGGAGGCGGCCGCCGCCGACGGCCGCTGGGAGGAGGAGGGGTGGCGGGTCCGCAAGGACGGCACCAGGTTCTGGGCCAGCGTGGTCATCACCGCCCTGCGCGACGGGCGCGGCGAGCTGCGCGGGTTCGGCAAGGTGACGCGTGACCTGACCGAGCGGCGCAGCATGGCCAGGGCGCTGGACGAGCGCGGCCTCCTGCTCGGCCACCTGGTCCAGGCCCAGGAGCGGGAGCGCCGCCGCATCGCCTCCGACGTGCACGACGACACCATCCAGTCCATGGTCGCCGTCGGGATGCGGCTGCGGGCGATGGAGGAGGGCCTGCCCGAGGAGCACGCGGCCGACGTGCGCGCGCTCGGCGACGCCGTCGAGGCCGCCGTGGGGCGCCTGCGCGACCTGGCCTTCCGGTTACGCCTGCCCGGTGAGGGGCTGGCGGAGGGGCTCGCCTCGTACCTGGAGCGGGAGATGGCGGGGGTGGCGTACGAGCTGGTGAACGGCCTGGACGGCGAGCCGCCCGCCGAGGCCGCGATCACCGTCTTCCGCATCTGCCAGGAGGCGCTCACGAACGTCCGCAAGCACGCCGGGGCCGTCGCCGTCGCCGTGGAGCTGGCCTGGCTCGACGGGGGCGTCCACGTCCGCGTGCGCGACGACGGGGTCGGGATCACCCGCCAGGACGGCCAGGACGGCCACTTCGGGCTGATCGAGATGCGCGAGCGGGCCGAGACGGCCGGCGGCTGGTGGAGCATCCGCGGCGCGCCCGGCGCGGGCACGACGGTGGACTTCTGGGTGCCGGCCGTCGCGCGCCGCTCGTCATGATCCCGGCGTGATCAGCGCGAGGGTCTGGCGGGCGATCTCCCATTCCTCGTCCGTCGGGATGACGAGCACGGCCACCTCCGCGCCCGGCGGCGAGACCGCCCGCTCCCGCGCCGATTCGTCCTGATTGAGCGCGGGGTCCACGGTGACGCCGAGCCGGTCGAGCCCGGCCAGGGACTCGGCGCGGGTGGCCGCGTCGTGCTCCCCGACCCCGCCGGTGAACACGATCGCGTCCAGCCGCCCGAGCAGCGCGTAGTAGGCGCCGACGTACTTGCGGATGCGCCGCGTGTAGACCGCCAGGGCCAGCCGGGCCTCGGCGTCGTCGCGGGCGCGCACCTCGCGCATGTCGCCCGTCCCGGCGAGCGCCAGCAGGCCGCCGTGGCGGTCGAGCCCGCTCTCCACCTGCCGCGCGTCCATCCCGTTCACGCGTGCCAGGTAGCCGGCGAGCGCGGGGTCGACGTCGCCCGAGCGGGTGCCCATGACCAGTCCCTCCAGGGGCGTCAGGCCCATGGAGGTGTCGACGCTGCGCCCGCCGGAGATCGCGGTCGCGCTGGCGCCGTTGCCCAGGTGCAGCACGATGAGGTCGAGGGTGGCCGGATCGCGGCCGAGGAAGGCGGCGGCGCGGCGGGAGACGTACGCGCAGGAGGTGCCGTGGAAGCCGAAGCGCCGCACGCCGAGCCGCTCGCGCCAGTCGCGCGGCACCGCGTACGTGTACGCCTCGGGCGGCAGCGCCAGCTGGAACGCGGTGTCGAACACCGCCACCTGCGGCACCCCCGGAAAGGCGCCGCGCGCCACCCGGATCCCGGCGAGGTTGACCGGATTGTGCAGGGGTGCGAGCGGCGCGAGCTCCTCGATCGCCCCGATGACGCCGTCGTCGACGAGCACCGCCTCGGTGAACCGGGTACCGCCGTGCACGACGCGGTGCCCGACCGCGACCGGGTCCAGCTCAGGCCCCGCCGCCTCGAACGCCTTCATGACCGCGGCCAGCCCCGCCTCGTGCCCGGGGAACGGCTCCTCCGACACGTAAGGAGGCCGGTCCCCGGCGTGGTGCGTCAGCCGCCCGCGCTCCTCGCCGATGCGCTCCACCAGCCCCCTGGCCGGGCGCTCGCGGGTGCGGACGTCGACGAGCTCGTACTTGATGGACGATGAGCCCGTGTTCAGTACGAGGATGCGCCCGGCCACGTCCACGACCTGATCTCGGGGGTGTCCTCGCCGGTCTCGCGCGTGTGGGCGCGGGCCCGCAGCCGCTCGTCGCTCATGCGCTGGCGCAGGTGCGCCGCCGTGGTGCCGAGCCCGGGCACCCGGTCGATGACGTCCATGACCAGGTGGAAGCGGTCGATGTCGTTCATCATGGCCATGTCGAACGGTGTCGTCGTGGTGCCTTCTTCTTTGTAGCCGCGCACGTGGATGTTGGCGTGGCCGTGGCGGCGGTAGGTGAGCTGGTGGATCAGCGACGGGTAGCCGTGGAAGTCGAACACGACCGGCCTGTCGGCGGTGAAGAGGGCGTCGAACTCGGCGTCCGACATGCCGTGCGGGTGCTCCGTGGGCGGCTGGAGGCGCATGAGGTCGACCACGTTGACGACGCGTACCTTCAGCTCGGGCAGGTGCTCGCGCAGGATCGCGGCGGCGGCGAGCGTCTCCTGGGTGGGCACGTCGCCCGCGCAGGCCAGCACCACGTCCGGCTCGGCGCCCTCGTCGGTGGAGGCCCACGGCAGGATGCCCAGGCCGCGCGTGTTGTGCGCGACGGCCTCCTCCATCGTGAACAGGTCCAGCACCGGCTGCTTGCCCGCCACGATCACGTTGACGTAGTCGCGCGAGCGCAGGCAGTGGTCGGCGACCGACAGCAGCGTGTTGGCGTCCGGCGGCAGGTAGACCCGCACCACGGACGCCTTCTTGTTGATCACCACGTCGAGGAAGCCGGGGTCCTGGTGGCTGAAGCCGTTGTGGTCCTGGCGCCACACGTGCGAGGACAGCAGGTAGTTGAGCGAGGCGACGGGCCGCCGCCAGGGGATCTTCTGCGATGACTCCAGCCATTTCGCGTGCTGGTTGAACATGGCGTCCACGATGTGGATGAACGCCTCGTAGCAGTTGAACAGCCCGTGCCTGCCGGTCAGCAGGTAGCCCTCCAGCCAGCCCTGGCACAGGTGCTCGCTCAGCACCTCCATCACCCGGCCGCCGGGGGCCAGGTGCTCGTCCGTCGGCAGCATCTCGGCGTTCCACGCCCGGTCGGTGGCCTCGAACACCGCCGACAGCCGGTTCGAGGCGGTCTCGTCCGGCCCCATCAGCCGGAACGTCCGCGGGTTGGCGATGATCACGTCACGCAGGAACCCGCCCAGCACCCGCGTCGGCTCGCTCGACTGCCCGGCGGGCGCCTTGACCTCGACCGCGAGCCGGCGGAAGTCCGGCAGCCGCAGCGGCTCCAGCAGTTCCCCGCCGTTGGCGTGCGGGTTGGCGCTCATCCGGCGCGTGCCGCGCGGCACGGTCTCCAGGACCTCCCGCACGGGCCCGCCATCGGAGTCGAACAGCTCCTCCGGCCGGTACGAGCGCATCCACTGCTCGAGCATGGCCAGGTGGGCGGCATTCTCGCGGACGTTGGCCAGCGGCACCTGGTGCGCCCGCCAGGTGCCCTCGACCTGCTTGCCGTCCACCTCGCGCGGCCCCGTCCAGCCCTTCGGCGTTCGCAGGACGATCATCGGCAGCCGGTCGGCCCTGCCCTGCTTGTACGCGGCCATCTGGTCGAAGGCGGTGTCCAGGGCGCGCGCCATCTCCTCGTGGTCCGGCCCCACCACGTGGGGGCGGTAGCCGTAGCCCTCCATGAGCTTGAGCAGCTCGGTTTCGGGGATGCGGGCGAGCACGGTGGGGTTGGCGATCTTGTAGCCGTTCAGGTGCAGGATGGGCAGCACGATGCCGTCGCGGTCGCGGTCCGCGAACTTGTTGGAGTGCCAGCTCGCCGCGAGCGGGCCCGTCTCGGCCTCGCCGTCGCCGATGACGCAGGCCACGACCAGGTCCGGGTTGTCGAAGGCGGCTCCGTACGCGTGCGCGAGCGAATAGCCCAGCTCCCCGCCCTCGTGGATCGACCCCGGCGTCTCGGGCGCCACGTGGCTCGGGATCCCGCCGGGGAAGGAGAACTGGCGGAACAGCCGCCGCATGCCCTCCACGTCCTGCGAGACGTCCGGATAGCGCTCCGTGTAGGTGCCCTCCAGCCACGCGTGCGCCACCGCGGCGGGGCCGCCGTGCCCGGGACCGGCGATGTAGATCATGTCCTGGTCCCGCTCCCTGATCACCCGGTTGAGGTGGGCGAAGCAGAAGGTCAGCCCCGGCGTGGTGCCCCAGTGGCCGAGCAGGCGCGGCTTGATGTGCTCGGGCCGCAGCGGCTCGCTCAGCAGCGGATTGTCCAGCAGGTAGATCTGCCCGACGGACAGATAGTTCGCCGCCCGCCAGTACGCGTCGATATGGTCCATGCTCTGCTGCTTCCTCCACAGAACACGCTGAATCCACCAAACGCCGGATAAGGTGCCGAATATGGCATTCAGGAGTTCGCGCTGGTACTCGGGGAACGACCGCAACTCCTACATCCATCGGGCCTGGATGCGGCGCGGCCTGCCCCGCGAGGCGTTCGAGGGCGGCAAGCCGCACATCGCGATCGCCAACACCGCCTCCGACCTCACCCCCTGCAACTCCCACCTGGACGAGGTCGCCGAGAGCGTCGCCAACGGCGTCTGGGAGGCCGGCGGCGTGCCGCTCAACCTGCCGGTCGTCTCCCTGGGCGAGACGAACGTGCGCCCCACCGCCATGCTCTGGCGCAACCTGGCCGCCATGGCCACCGAGGAGATGCTGCGCGCCAACCCCATCGACGGCGTGGTGCTGCTCGGCGGGTGCGACAAGACCATCCCGTCGCTGCTCATGGCCGCTTCCTCCGTGGACCTGCCCGCCGTCGTGATGCCCGGCGGCCCCATGCTGACGGGGCACTTCCGCGGCGCGCCACTCGGCTGCGGCACCGACGTGTGGCGCCTCAGCGAGGAGGTACGCGCGGGCACGCTGTCGCGCGAGGCGTTCCTGCGGTCCGAGTCGTCCATGATCCGCAGCCGCGGCCACTGCAACACGATGGGCACCGCCTCCACCATGGCCTGCATGGCCGAGGCCCTCGGCATGACGATCCCCGGCACCGCGGGCACCCCCGCTCCCGACAGCCGCCTGCTCGAACGCTCCCACGAGACCGGCCGCCTGGCCGTGGACCTCGTCCTGGAGGGCCGCCGCCCCAGCCAGGTCATGACCAGGGCCGCGTTCCTCAACGCCATCGTGACCCTGGCCGCCGTCGGCGGCTCCACCAACGCCGTCGTCCACCTGCTGGCCGTCGCGGGCCGGCTCGGCGTGGACCTCAGCCTGGACGACTTCGACCGCACCGGCGCCGGGGCGCCGCTGCTCGTGGACCTCCAGCCCGCCGGACGCCACCTGATGGACGACCTGTTCCGGGCGGGCGGCCTCACGGCCGTGCTCAAGGAGGTCGAGGACCTGCTCGACCCGGAGGCGATCACCGTCACGGGCCGCCCGCTCGTCGAGCACCTCGCCGAGGCCGAGATCTGGGACGAGAGCGTCATCAGGCGCCGCTCCGACCCGCTGCTGCCCGACGCCGGCATCGCCGTCCTGCGCGGCAACCTCGCCCCCGGCGGCGCGGTGATCAAGCCCGCCGCCGCCTCGCCCGAGCTGCTGCGCCACCGCGGCCGGGCCGTCGTCTTCGACAGCATCGAGGACGTGTACGCCCGCCTCGACTCGCCCGACCTCGACATCGACGAGACCTCGGTGCTCGTGCTGCGCGGCTGCGGCCCCAAGGGCTACCCCGGGATGCCCGAGGTGGGCAACCTGCCGCTGCCCGCCAAGCTGCTGGAGAAGGGCGTGCGCGACATGGTGCGCATCAGCGACGCCCGTATGAGCGGCACCGCGTACGGCACGGTCGTCCTGCACACCGCGCCCGAGGCGGCGGCCGGCGGCCCGCTGGCGAGGGTGCGCACCGGCGACCCGATCGTGCTCGACGTGGCCGCCCGGCGGCTCGACGTGGACATCCCCGACGCCGAGCTGGCCGCCAGGGAGCCCGTGAAGATCGGGTACGCCCGGCCCGTACGCGGCTGGGAACGCCTCTACGTCGAGCACGTCACCCAGGCCGACCGCGGCGCCGACCTCGACTTCCTCATCGGCTCCAGCGGCGACCACGTGGGCCGCGAATCCCACTGAGCCCCAAAAACTCCGCTCCGCCGTGCGCGGAATGAGGCCCTGTGGGTAAGCGGTTCCAGTGGGAGATCTGCGAAGCTGGCTGACGCCACGGTCTTAACGGAGCACAACAAAGGTGCGGCGGTCAGACGAGCAGGTTTCCCGTTGGCAGGGACAATGGTGATCCGGTTTGGCGACACGAGGAGGAAGCGTGAACGGCGACATCACCCAGAGCCAGGAGTGGGCGGCTCTCGGCAAGCACCATGAGGAGCTGGCGGGCAGGCGGCTGCGGGAGCTGTTCGCGGAGGACCCGGGCCGTGCCGGGCGCATGACCGTGACCGCCGGCGACCTCTTCCTCGACTACGCCAAGCAGCGCGCCACCGGCGAGACGATCGACCTGCTGGTGGCCCTGGCCGAGCGGGCGGGGCTGCGCGAGCGGATCACCGCGATGTTCGGCGGCGAGCACATCAACGTCAGCGAGGACCGCGCCGTCCTGCACGTCGCCCTCCGCCTGCCGCGCGCCGCCGAGCTGGTCGTGGACGGGCAGGACGTGGTCGCCGACGTGCACGCCGTGCTCGGGAAGATGAGCGCCTTCGCCGACCGGGTCAGGTCCAAGGAGTGGAGGGGCGCCACCGGCAAGCCCATCGAGACCGTGGTCAACATCGGCATCGGCGGCTCCGACCTCGGCCCCGCCATGGCCTACGAGGCGCTGCGCGACTACGCCGACGCGGGCGTGGCGGCCAGGTTCGTCTCCAACATCGACCCGGCCGACATCACCGGCAACCTCGCCGGCCTCGACCCCGCGACCACGCTGTTCGTGGTCAGCTCCAAGACGTTCACCACGCTCGAGACGCTCACCAACGCCCGCGTCGCCCGCGGCTGGCTGGTCGAGGCGCTGGGCGAGGACGCGGTGTCCAAGCACTTCGTGGCCGTCTCCACCAACGCCGCCAAGGTCGCCGAGTTCGGCATCGACACCGACAACATGTTCGGCTTCTGGGACTGGGTCGGCGGCCGCTACTCCTACGACGGCGCCATCGGCCTGTCCCTGATGATCACGATCGGCCCCGAGCGGTTCCGCGAGATGCTGGCCGGCTTCCACCTCATCGACGAGCACTTCCGCAGCGCCCCGTTCGAGGCCAACATGCCGGTGCTGATGGGCCTGCTCGGGATCTGGTATAACGACTTCTTCGGCGCCGAGACCCGCGCCGTGCTGCCCTACAGCCAGCGGCTGCACCGCTTCCCCGCCTACCTGCAGCAGCTCACGATGGAGTCCAACGGCAAGTCCGTGCGCGCCGACGGCACCCCCGTCCCGGTCGCCACCGGCGAGATCTTCTGGGGCGAGCCGGGCACCAACGGGCAGCACGCCTTCTACCAGCTCCTCCACCAGGGCACCCGGCTCGTGCCCGCCGACTTCATCGGCTTCGCCGAGCCGTTCGAGGACCGCGAGGGCATGCACGACCAGCTCACCGCCAACCTCCTGGCCCAGACCTCGGCGCTGGCGTTCGGCAAGACGGCCGAGGAGATCGCCGCCGAGGGCACGCCGCCCGAGATCGTGCCGCACAAGGTGATGCCCGGCAACCGGCCCACCTCCACGATCCTCGCGCCCAAGCTGACCCCCTCGACGCTGGGCCAGCTCGTCGCGCTCTACGAGCACATCGTGTTCGTCGAGGGCACGATCTGGGGGATCGACTCCTTCGACCAGTGGGGCGTCGAGCTGGGCAAGAAAATGGCGCTCGACCTGGCGCCCGCGCTCACCTCCGAGGACCCGCCCACCGGGCTCCCCGACGCCTCCACCGAACAGCTCGTGCGGAGATACCGCGAGCTGCGCGGAAGGCGTGTCTGACATGCGCCACGCGTCCGGGACCGAGCACAGGAGGGGCGCGGAGCGGGCGGGGGCGCTGGTGCTGTTCGGCGTCACCGGAGACCTCGCGCGCAAGATGATCCTGCCCGCCCTCTACCGCCTGACCGCCGACAGCAGGCTCGACCTGCCCGTCATCTGCGTGGCCAAGACCGAGCTCGGCCTCGACGGGCTGCGCGAGCACGTCCGCCAGGCGGTCGGCGGCGCGCGCGACGCGGCCTTCGACAAGCTCGCCGGCAACCTGCGGCTGGTCGCGGGCGACTACCGCGACCCCGAGACGTTCGCCAGGCTCCGCGAGGAGGCGGCGGGCAAGGGTTTCCTCGTCCACTACCTCGCGGTGCCGCCGTCGCTGTTCGCCACGGTCGCCGAGGGCCTGGCCGGGGCCGGGCTCAACCACGACGCCAGGCTCGTCGTGGAGAAGCCGTTCGGCCACGACCTCGCTTCGGCCCGCGAGCTCAACGAGGAGCTGCTCAAGCACTTCGACGAGGACCACGTGCGGCGGGTCGACCACTTCCTGGCCAAGGAGCCGGTCGAGGACCTCATGGTGTTCCGGTTCGCCAACACGCTGCTGGAGCCCATCTGGAACCGCAGCCACATCCGCAGCGTCCAGATCACCATGGCCGAGGACTTCGACGTGCGCGACCGCGGCGCCTTCTACGACGCCAACGGCACGATCCGCGACGTGGTGCAGAATCACCTGCTCCAGCTGCTGGCCATCCTCGCCATGGACCCGCCGCCGTCCACCGACGCCCGCGCCCAGCTCGACGAGAAGTGGCGGGTGCTGCGCGCCGTGCAGGCCATCGACCCCGCCGACGTCGTACGCGGCCAATACTCCGGCTACCTCGACACCCACGGCGTCCGGCCCGAATCCACCACCGAGACGTTCGTCGCCCTGCGCGCCTACATCGACAACTGGCGCTGGGCCGGCGTGCCGTGGTGCATCCGCTCCGGCAAGGGGCTGCCGACCACCGACCTGGAGATCGTCGCCGAGCTGCGCAAGCCGCCGGTGACGATGTTCCACGGCGGCGACGCGCCCCCCGGCCCCAACCTCATCAGGTTCCGGCTGCAGCCGGACGCGGGGGTCACCTTCGACCTGCTGGCCAAGGAGCCGGGCAAGCAGCACACCAGGCCGGTGCCGGTCAGCGTCGACTTCACCAAGGTGCTCGGGCCGATGGAGGCCGCCTACGAGCGCGTCCTGGCCGACGCCGTCAGCGGCGACCCGCGGCGGTTCGCCAGGTTCGACCTGGTGGAGGAGTCGTGGCGGATCGTCCGTCGGGTGCTCGACCTGCCGGACCGGCCGCTGCCGTACGAGCGGGGTTCCTGGGGGCCGGAGGCGGCCGCGAAGATCGCGCCGGGCGGCTGGCACGAGATCTCGACGACGTTCGACTGACGCGGGAGCGACGCCGGTGGCGAGAGGGGCGAGCTGTGGTTGACGATGGTGGGATGGACATCATGAAGGTGGTCGAGCAGGCGAAGGACGCCGCGACCGTCAAACGCGTCTTCGGTGAGCCCGTCCAGCAGGGCGACGTCGTCGTCATCCCGGTCGCCCGGGTCGTCCAAGGGGGCGGCGGCGGGGACGGCCGGGGCAAGGGGGAGAGCGGCGAGGGCGGGGGCAGCGGCGGCGGCTTCGGCTTCAGCGCCACGCCCGCGGGCGTCTACGTGCTGAAGGACGGCGAGGTCAGCTGGCGGCCCGCCGTCGACGTCAACCGCATCGTGCTCGGCGGCCAGATCGTGCTGATCGTGGCGGCGCTGACCGTCCGTTCCATCCTCAAGAAGCGGCGGCGCGGGCGCTGACGTGCTGATCGACCTGCTCGACGCTGAGCTGCCCGCCCGGGACTTCCTGATCCCGGGCTCCAACCTGCCGGTGCGCCAGGCCCGGCTGGACGGCATGTCCTCGCTCGTCCGCTTCCCGCCCGGCTGGGCCCGGTCCCAGCGCGGCCACTACCTGGCGGGGGAGGAGTTCGTGCTGCTGGAGGGCGAGCTGTCCGTCTCCGGCATCACGTACGCGGCCGGGCAGCACGGCTGGCTGCCCGCCGGGACGCTGCGCCACTCCGGCGCGGCCCCCGGCGGCGCGCTGGCGTTCACGGCCTTCGCCGATGAGGACACCTGGGTGCCCAGCGACCTGGACGAGCCGGACGGCCCGAGCCTGCGCACGCCCCTGGAGAGCGTCGTCATCCCCGAGGGCGGCCTGCGGCTCACCCCGCACTCCGTCCTCCTGGACACGCCCGTCGCCCTCGGCGGCCCCGCCGAGATGATCACCGTGCCGACCTGGACGTGGGAGCGGTCGGCCCTGATCCCCGAGGGGCGGGTCCTCGTGAGGTGGGCGCCCTGACCTCTGTGACGCAGTCCGTGGCCTTCGGGAGAGTCGTGCTGCTCGGGGCGAGGTCGCCCGGTCCCGACTTCGCGGTCGTCGTCCGCCGCTCCGCCGTCTCCGGGCGCCTGCACGGCACGGCGGCCGCCATGGGCATCGCCGTGGGCGTGTTCGTCCGGGTGGTGGCCGGCCTGACCGGCGCCGCCCTCGTCGCCCTCGGCCTCAAGCCGGCCGCTACCACCCGCCCGTAACGGCCCTTCGGCCACCGCCGGCGCCGGGCTGCGTGTCCCGGCCGGTGCGGTGGCGTGTGGCGTCCGGCGGCGCTTGGCGTCCGGTGGTCAGGCGGTGTTTGGCGTCCGGTGGTCCGGGAGGGCCGGTTCGGCGGTGGCCGGCGTCCGGTGGTTCGGGAGGGCCGAGCCGGCGGCCAGGACGGCGAGGCCGGCGAGGGTGATCGCGGCGCCGACCCAGAGCGGTGAGACGAACCCGAAGCCGGATCCCAGGGCCAGCCCGCTCAGCCAGGCGCCCAGCGCGTTGCCGACGTTGAAGGCCGCGATGTTGGCGCCGGAGGCCATCGTGGGCGCGTCCTGGGCGTACCGCATGATCCGCAGTTGCAGCCCGGGCGCGGTGGCCAGTCCGACCGCGCCCATCAGCAGCAGCGAGACGATCGTCATGACCTTGCTCTGCGCGGTCAGCGCGAACACCGCGAGCACCGCGGTGAGCAGCGCCAGGATCGCGGCCAGCGACGTGTTCAGCGCCCGGTCGGCGAATTTGCCGCCGAGGAAGTTGCCCGCGAACGTGCCGGCCCCAAACAGCACCAGCAGCCAGGGCACCGTGGCGCCGGCGAACCCGCTGACCTCGGTGAGCGTGAACGCGATGTAGGTGAACGCGCCGAACATGCCGCCGAAGGCGAGCACGGTGACCGCGGCGGAGACCCAGACCTGCGGCCGGCGGAACGCGCCCAGCTCGGCGCGCAGGCTCGTCCCGGCCGGCGCCGGCGTCGGCGGCACCAGCAGCCGGATCCCGGCCAGCGCGACCACGCCGATGACCGTGATCGCCCAGAACGTCGAGCGCCAGCCGAGCTGCTGGCCGAGCAGCGTACCCAGCGGGACCCCGAGCACGTTGGCCGCGGTCAGCCCGCCGAACATCAGCGCGATGGCGCCCGCCCGCCGGTTCGGCGCGACCATGTCGGCGGCGACCACCGAGCCGACGCCGAAGAACGCGCCGTGGCACAGCGCCGCCACGATCCGGCCCGCCATCAGCACCGGGTAGACCGGCGCGATCGCGGAGATCAGGTTGCCCGCGACGAACAGCACCATCAGCGCCAGCAGCACCTTCTTGCGGTCGAACCGGGCGATGGCCGCGGTGAGCCCGATGGCGCCGACCGCCACGCTCAGCGCGTAACCCGAGACCAGATATCCGGCGACCGGCTCGCTGACGCCGAAGTCCGCCGCGACCTCGGGCAGCAGACCGATGATCCCGAACTCGGTGAGCCCGATGCCGAAGCCCCCGAGTGCCAGGGCGAGAAGCCCGACAGGCATGTCAAATCCTCCATTGCAGTGCGTCCGCCTTTATGCGGCGTCTGCAATTATTGCCAGCGCTGCCTGACCTTCACCAGTGGCCGGTGGGCCACTATGCGAAAGAATCAGGCCACCCTCAGGACTTCGTCGCGCCGGCCGTGAGGCCGGTGATGAGGTGGCGCTGGACGAGGAGGAAGACGGCGCCGGCCGGGATGGCGATGAGCACGGCCGAGGCGGTCATCAGCCCCCAGTCGGACCAGTGCTGGCCGACGAACTGCTGCAACCCGACCCCCAGGGTGCGCTTGTCCTCCTGGGACATGAACACGGTGGCGTAGCCGACCTCGCCCCAGGCGGTCATGAAGCAGTAGAACGCGGTCACCGCGACCCCCGGCCGCGCCAGCGGCAGCACCACCCGCCAGAACGTGCCGAACGGGGTCAGCCCGTCCACCATCGCCGCCTGGTCGATCTCCACCGGCACGGTGTCGAAGTAGCTCTTCATCATCCAGGCGCAGAACGGCACCGAGATCGTCATGTACGCGATCACCAGCCCGGGGATCTGATTGAGCAGCCCGAGCCCGGCCATCAGGTTGTAGAGCGGCACGATGAGAATGGCGACCGGGAACATCTGGGTGATCAGCAGCAGCCACATGACCGAGCGGTGCCCGGGGAAGCGGAACCGGCTGACGGCGTACCCGGTGGTCGCCGCCAGGAACACCCCGGCCAGCATGGTCAGACCGGCGGTGAGCACGCTGTTGAGCAGCCACCGCGGGAACTCGGTCGCGGTCAGCACGCGGACGTAGTTGTCGAGCGAGGAGTGGTCGAAGAGCCGCAGCTCCGCCGACAGCCAGCTGTCGCGCGGCTTGAGCGAGGTCAGCACCAGCCACACGACCGGGAACAGCGAGACGGCCACGGCGAGCAGCAGGCCCGCGTGCAGGCCGATCGAGGCCAGCGGGCCGCGCTCGCCGCGCCCTCGACCGCGCCCTCGACCGTGCCCGCGCGTCGTCGTGCTCACCAGGGATCTCCTTGACTACGCAACGTGCGGCGGTAGCCGACCGCCAGCACCACCAGCATGAGGAGGATGATCACGCCCCAGGCGGCCGAGCCCGCGTAGTCGCGCACGCCGGTGAAGGCCTCGCGGAAGGCGTACGTGACCAGGATCTCGGTCTCGCTGCCGGGGCCGCCCCGCGTCACCAGGAAGATGATCGGGAACATGTTGAACGTCCAGATCGTGCCGAGCAGGATCACCGTGGACGACACCTGGCGCAGTCCCGGGAGCGTGATCGCCCGGAACCGCTGCCACGCGTTCGCCCCGTCCACCTCGGCCGCCTCGTACAGCTCGGCCGGGATCGACTGCAGGCCGCCGAGCATGGCGACCATCATGAACGGCACCCCGATCCACACGTTCACCGCGATCACCGCGATCTTGGCCGTGGTCGGGTCGTCCAGCCAGCCCACCGCGGGCAGCCCGGCCACCTTGAGCAAGCCGTTGATCACGCCATAGTCGCTGTTGTACAGGTAGCGCCAGACGAAGGCGGCCACGAAGGCGGGCACCGCCCAGGGCAGGATCAGCAGCACACGGTAGACGGAACGGAAGCGCAGCCGGCGGTTGAGCATCACGGCCAGGCCGAGGCCGATGCCGTAGTGCAGGCCCACGCAGACCACCGTCCACACGACGGTCCAGGCGAGCTTGTCCCAGAACAGGCCGGAGGTCAGGATCCGCAGGTAGTTGTCCAGGCCGACGAACTCATAGGTGGCCGGGATGACGTTCACCCCGATGGTCCGGCCGATGTTCGCCTCGGTGGCGTCCGTCAGCGACAGGTACACCCCGCGCGCCAGCGGCCAGCCGATCAGCACCGCCATCACGACCACCACCGGCGCGATCATCGCCCACGCGTACCAGTGGGCCGACAGCGCGCGCCGTAACCGCCCTGGCCTGTCGTGGCGGCCGCGAGCCCCCTCGCCCGCGGCCGCCACCCGTCCGGTCGAGACCGCCACCGGTCAGCTCCAGTCCTTCATGATCCCGCGGTACTGCTCGTCGACCTTCTTGAGCAGGTCCGCGGGCGCGGACTTGCCGCCGACGAGCGCCTGGTAGCCCTCCAGCAGCGGCTGGAACAGCTGCCCGCCCTCGGGGATCCAGGGCCGCGGCACGGCGGTGTCCATGATCGGCTTGAAGACCACGACGTCGGAGTTGCCCTGCACGTCGGGGTTGGCGTAGGCGGAGGTACGGGTCGGCAGCAGGCTGATCTCCTTGGCGATCTTCGCCTGGGCCTCCACCGTGGTCATGAAGCGGACGAACTCGTAGGCGGCCGGGATGTTCTTCGAGCCCGCGTAGATCGCCAGGTTCCACCCGCCCGTCGGCGCCCCGGCCTTGACCGAGCCGGCCGGGACCGGCGCGATGCCCAGGTTCTTCTTGTCCTTGAACTCCTTGCCCTGGTAGATCTCCGACAACGACCACGGCCCGTTGTAGATCATCGCCGCCTTGCCCTCCTTGAGGGCGGTCATCGCGTTGGCGTAGCTCTCCGTGGTGGCGGGCTTGGGCGCGGCGCCCGAGCTGATCAGGTCGGCCACGGTCTGGATCGCCCGCACGTTCGCCGGCGAGTTCACCACGATCTTCTTGTTGGCCACGTCGAGGAGGTCGCCGCCCTCGCCGTAGATGAACGGCAGCAGGAAGTAGGAGTCGACGTTGAGCGCCAGCCCCTCGGCGCCGGCCTTGGCCTTGACGTCGAGCGCGGTCTGCTTCAGCTCGGCGATCGTCTTCGGCGCCTCCTCGTGCCCCGCCTCCTTCAGCAGCCGCTTGTTGTAGAGCAGCGCGAGGGTGTCGGTGACCTGCGGCACGGCGTAGGTCTTGCCGTTGTACTTGGTGCTGCTCAGCGGTCCCGGCAGGAAGTCGGCCTCGTTGTCGACCGCCCGCGTGCCGTCCAGCGGCTGCAGGTAGCCCAGCGACGCGAACTGCGAGGTCCAGGCCACCTCCGAGCGGATCACGTCCGGCGCCCCCGCCCCCGCCTGCGCGGCGGTCTGGAACTGCCCCTGGGCCTGGTCGGAGGGCACGTTCACGTACTTGACCTTGACCTGCGGATATTTCGCCTCGAACGCCTTGATCAACGCCTGGAACGTCGGCCCCTCGCTGTCCGGCCGCGTCGTGTCCCACCACGTGATCTCGCCGCTGACCTTCGAGGGATCGGAAACGGTCGCGGTCGGGGGTGCCGCGGTCCCACCGCCGCAGGCGGAGACCGCCAAGGCGAGTGCCGCAACGACCGCTGCGGCGGGTAAGAGTCGTCGCATGTCCTTCTCCTCATCTTTCCGAGGGGGGAACACGCCGGACGTTACGCCGAGGTGACGCTCCTTGAAAGATGGGTACGTAAGGTTTTGCAAGTTGTTACCTTGATCCACGGATCTGGCGGATCGGCCGCCGGACCGCGTGTTCCCCGACGTTTTCGCAGGTGATCTCCTATGGTGGAGCCCTGCCCGCCGCGCGTCCGCCGGCCCTCCGGTCAGGGAGCGGTCCCAGCGGTTTCAGAAATTTCCAGAAAGGGTTGCAAAGCGTCGTGATCCGCGAGGGCGAGGCGAGGGCCCACTGGATCGACCGCGACACGGTGGCGTGGCAGGTCGACCCGTCGTTCGAGCACAGCCTGGGGTGCGGCGCCGAGCGGGTCATCCGGCTGTCGCCCGGGACGCTGAGCGACGATCAGCGGAGCGCGTGGCCGCACCTGGCGTCGTACACCGCGCTGAAGGTGGACCCGCGCGACGCCGGTCTCGTCCGCGAGGCGCTGCGCGAGCGGGTCCTGGCCGTGGCGCGGGACGGCTCGGGCGAGCTCGCGGCGGCGACGGGCGTGCAGCTCCCCGGCGTGCTCGACGACCTCTACGCCGGGGCCGCCACCGCGCCGCTCGGCCCCAGGGGACGGGCGACCCCGAGGCTGTCGCTGTGGGCGCCGACCGCCCGCAAGGTCGAGCTGGCCCTGTACGGCCCCACTCACGGGCGCGGCCGGAGCGTGCACCCGATGCGGCGCGACGACGAGACCGGCGTCTGGTCGGTACGCGGGCTGCCGGCCTGGTGGGGCCGCGAGTACACGTTCCTGGTCACGCACCACTCGGGGACGAACGAGGTCACGGACCCGTACGGCCTGGCCGTGACCCCGGACGGCGGGCGCAGCAGGCTCGTCGACCTCGACGGCCCCGCGCTCAAGCCGCCCGGCTGGGACCGGCTCGCCAAGCCCCCGGCCGTCCCCCAGCACCGGGCGACGATCTACGAGCTGCACGTGCGCGACTTCTCGGCCTCCGACGCCACCGTCCCGGCTGGGCTGCGCGGCACGTACGCGGCCTTCGGCCTCGACTCCGCCGGGATGCGGGAGCTGCGGGCGCTGGCGGAGGACGGGCTGACGCACGTGCACCTGCTGCCGGTGTTCGACTTCGCCACGGTGCCCGAGCGCAGGGCCGACAGGATCGAGCCAGACTGTGACCCAGACTGTGACTTCGCCGCGCTGCCGCCCGACTCGCGGCGGCAGCAGGAGTGCGTGGCGCGCACGGCCGCGACCGACTCCTTCAACTGGGGGTACGACCCGCTGCACTACACCGTGCCCGAGGGCTCGTACGCGACGGACCCCGACGAGCGGATCAAGGAGTTCCGCGCCATGGTCGCCGCGCTCAACGGGGCCGGGCTGCGCGTGGTGATGGACGTGGTCTACAACCACACCCACTCCACCGGCGTGCTCGACCCGATCGTGCCCGGCTACTACCACCGCCTGCTGGCGGACGGCGCGGTCGCCGACTCCACGTGCTGCCCCAACACCGCGCCCGAGCACACGATGATGGGCCGGCTGGTGGTCGACTCGGTCGTCACCTGGGCCCGCCAGTACAAGATCGACGGCTTCCGCTTCGACCTCATGGGCCACCACCCGAAGGCCAACCTCCTCGCCGTCCGCCGCGCCCTCGACGAGCTCACCGTGGACGGGGACGGCGTGGACGGCAGGTCGATCATCCTTTACGGCGAGGGCTGGAACTTCGGCGAGGTGGCCGACGGGGCCAGGTTTGAGCAGGCCACGCAGGCCAACCTGGCCGGGACCGGCATCGGCACGTTCACCGACCGGCTGCGGGACGCGGTGCGCGGCGGCACCCCGTTCGAGGCCGACCCGCGCGTGCAGGGGTTCGGCTCGGGCCTGGCGGGCGCGCCGAACGGCGCCCCGGTCAACGGCACGGCCGAGCAGCAGCGGGCCCGGCTGGCCGGCTACACCGACCTGATCAGGCTCGGGCTGGCCGGGAACCTGCGCGACTACGTGCTGCCCTCCGGGAAGAAGGGCTCGGAGATCGACTACAACGGCGCACCCGCCGGGTACGCGGCCGAGCCGGGCGAGACGGTGTCGTACGTGGACGCGCACGACAACGAGACGCTGTTCGACGCGCTGGTGTACAAGCTGCCGCAGCCGACGCCGATGGCCGACCGGGTGCGCATGCAGGTGCTGTCGCTGGCCACCGTGCTGCTGGCGCAGGGGACGGCGTTCGTGCACGCGGGCAGCGAGCGGCTGCGCTCGAAGTCCCTCGACCGCAACTCCTTCGACTCCGGCGACTGGTTCAACCGGCTGCTGTGGGACTGCTCGCTGGGCAACGGGTTCGGCGGCGGGCTGCCGCCCAGGGCCGACAACGAGCCCAGATGGCCCTACGCCGGGCCGTTGCTGGCGGACCCGGCCCTGCTCCCCGGCTGCGCGGCGATCGGCGAGTGCCGGGCCGGGTTCGGGGAGCTGCTGCGGATCCGGGCCTCGTCGCCGGCGTTCGCGCTGGGATCCGAGGTGCGTGAGCGGCTGACGTTCGCCGACGCGGCGGACGGCGTGATCGCGATGCACGTGGACACGTCCGGGCTGGACCCGCGCTGGTCGTCGGTCACCGTGGTCTTCAACGCCACCCCGGCCACGCAGGCCCAGCCGATGGAGCAATTGGCGGGGCGGTCCAAGGGATCGGTGGCGCTGCATCCCGTGCAGGCCGCCTCCGGCGATCCGGTCGTCCGGGAGTCCGCCTTCGACCCGGACACCGGCACGCTCACGGTCCCGGCCCGCACGGTGGCGGTGTTCGTCGCCAAAACCCACCCGGGATAGAGGTGGGACGGCTCGGGTAGGGGGAACATTCAGGACGAAGAACATACATCACTGGCGTTGGCGATCGCGACAGCGCAAACTGGATGGACGGCGATCGCGTGGAGCAGTGGAGCACCCGTGGACAATCACCTTGATCACATGCCGGTCCTGTCCCGCGGCAGACATCGCAATCCGAAACGCGGTGCCTGCTTCATGGAACTGGCCTCCTACCTGGCCGGAGAGCGGTGGAGCGACCACCCGGCCTGCACCCACCCGTTGCTGGCCGCACTCGCCCGCCTGGTCAACGACAACACCAGCGACGAAAGCCGCGCCCAGCTCGTCCACCTCGTCCCGACCATCATCGGCCTGACCAGCGACGACCTGAGGCTGGACGCCCGCATCGCGCTGCGCTGCGCCACGACGGCCCTGCCGGTGGCGGCGGCCGAGCGCCAGCTCGCGCTGGCGGTGTCGGTGCTGGCGGCCGAGGAGATGCTCGCCAGGCTCGAAGGAGCCCCGTCGGGTCAGCTCAGCGAGCGGAGCCGCCGGGCCATGGAGGAGGTGCCGCACGCGGCCGAGCAGGCCCGGCGCTTCAGCCGCGCGGCCCGGATCACGGAGAAGGGCTTCCGCCGGTACGCGGCGCCGAACGCGGTGCAGCTGTCGGTGGTGGGCATCGTCCAGGCCTGCATCGCCGACCCGGACGCGCTGCTGCGCCGCCTGCTGGAAGAGGCGATCGACGACTGCGTGACCCTCATCCGCACCCCGGAGCGCACCACCCCGGCCCCGGCCCACGCCTGACCGGTTCACGGGCGGCGCCCGGGTGCCGGGCGCCGCCCGTGATCGGGCTTCTTCGCAGCTCAGGGAAGCCTCTCCTTCGTTGCGGATCTTGGTGACCTGTGTCTACATTTCCAGAGGAAATATTGGGAATGGAGGCACTTTCGTGACTATTGAGCTGACTCATCCTTATTCGCCGGAGAAGCACCACAGCCACCGTGACGTCACCGGCGGGTGGTTGCGGCCCGCCGTCTTCGGGGCGATGGACGGGCTGGTGTCCAACCTCGCGCTGATCGCCGGAGTCGTGGGCGCGGCCGGCGCCGGTCGCGGCGCGGTGGTGGCCGGGGTCGCGGGGCTGATCGCGGGTGCCTGCTCCATGGCGGCCGGCGAGTACACCTCGGTGAAGTCCCAGACCGAGCTGATGCGGGCGGAGATCGCCGTCGAGCGGCGGGAGCTGGCCCGCAATCCCGAGGGCGAGCAGGCGGAGCTGGCGGCGATGTACCGGGCGAAGGGGCTCGACGCGGACCTCGCGCGCAGGGTGGCCGAGGGGCTGTCGGCCGATCCCGAGCAGGCCCTGCGGGTGCACGTGCGGGAGGAGCTGGGCGTGGACGTCGACGACCTGCCCTCGCCGTACGTGGCCGCCGCGTCGTCGTTCGGAGCGTTCGCGGCCGGGGCGCTGGTGCCGCTGGTGCCGTTCCTGTTCGGGGCGTCCGGGCTGGTGGTCGCCATGATCGTGAGCGTGCTAGCGCTGTTCGGGTTCGGGGCGGCGGTGGCGCGCATGACCGCGCGGCCGTGGTGGCTGGGCGGGCTGCGCCAGCTCGCGCTGGGCGCGGGGGCCGCCGCCGTGACGTTCGGGCTCGGACATCTTCTGGGCGTCACCGTCTCGTGAGACCCCGCCCGGAACGTGTGACATTCTCGTGACTGTACGTGACGTCTCCCTGGGCGGATCATGTCGGCATGGACGGATTCCTCGACGAGACCCGCTCGGGAGTGACCGAGCTGCGCGTCCACGGCGTCTCCGGCACACCCCCCGAGGGCATGCTGAACCACCCCCACCCCTGGATCGTCGCGGGCGACGGCACCACCGGGTTCTACCGGCGCTGGTGGACCGACGGGCCGCCGGACGGCGAGCACGCGGACGTGCCGGACTCCCGCCATCGCGAGGCGTACGCGTGGGGCGGCCTCACCTCCGGCGGTAAGACGATCGCCCTGTGGCTGCTCCTGCTGCCGTTCGCGCTGGCGAACCTGTCGTACTTCATGCTCCCCAGACCCGCGCGCGGCACGGGCCTGCGGCACGTGACCGAGGCGGCGCAGCGGCTGTTCGCCCTGCTGCTGACCGGCACCCTCGTCGGGGCCGTCACGCGGGCCAGCGTCGACCTCGTCGGCTGGCAGTGCACCGCGGCCGGGCGGGCCTGCACCTACGACACCGCGCCCGTGTGGGTGCACTGGCTCGGCGCGCTGTGGGGCAACGAGCCGTCCCGGCGGCTGGCGGTCACCGCGCTCGTCCCGCTGCTGGTCGTGGCGCTGCTGTGGTGGATCGCCCGGCGCACCTGGCAGCGGGACGAACGCACGGCCGTGCCGCCCGACGGCGCCGGCGGCACCGAGCTGCCGCTGGCCCGGCCGCGCCTGTGGCACGGCGACGAGCCGGTGTGGCGGCTGCGGGTCGTGCACGTCTGCTTCGCGATCGCCTCGATCGGGGTGGCCGTGGCCGCGCCGTTCGCGGGCACGCCGCTGGGGCTGGCCCTGACCGTCGCGAACGCGGCCGTGGAACTGGCCGCCGTGGTGCTGGTCGTGCTGCCGGGGATCGCCCGGCGGCTGGACCCCGGCTCTGACGAGCGGATCCCCGGCTGGCTCACGTTCGCGTGCCGGGCGCTGCGCGTGCTCGCGCCGCTGGTGTGCCTGGCCACCCTCGGGGCGGCGCTGGCCGGGATGGCGCCGGGCGCGCCCGGACGGCAGCTGCCCGGCGTGGGGGTGGGGACGTTCCAGTTCGCGCTCACGGTCGGGATCGGGGCGTTCATCCTGGTCGCCACCTGCGTGCTGGCCTGGATGGACCGCGCTTCCGGCGAGCCCCGGGCGATGGGCGGGATCGCCGCGTGGTTCGTGCTGATGGTGGCCGCGGGCAGCGCGAACGTGCTGGGGCTCGGCCTGCTGTTCTGGACCGCCACGTTCTTCGGCGTCCCGGGCACCTCCGCCTCCCCGGAGCCGGTCGGCAAGAAGCTCTTCCTGGACGACCCGGTGTGGTGGACGGCCGCGCTGGTGCCGCTGCTGGCCGTCGGTTTCGCCGGCCTGGCCGTCACCCTGTTCGCGATCCGCGGGTCCGACGCCGGCCGGCTGACCCCCGAGCTGACACCCCTCTACGGCGAGCGCGACGGCGGGGCGGTGGCCGAGAAGTGGGCGCTCGCCGCCCTGACCGACCGCGCCGGGCTCGTGCTGGCCGTGCTGACCGGCATCGGCGTCGCCGGGTTCGCCGCGGTGACCGTGATCTACCAGTTCCACCTGTTCACCCCGAACGGCGGGATCGTGGGGCTGCTCGCCACCCTCGGCAGCTGGGCCATGGCGGCGGTCATCGTGGGCCTGGTCTTCCTCGGCCGCCGCACGTACAGCGACTCCGGGCTGCGCCGGACGATCGGGATCCTCTGGGACATCTCCACCTTCTGGCCCCGCGCCATCCACCCGCTGGCCCCGCCGTGCTACACCGAACGCGTCATCCCCGAGCTGATCGACCGCGTGGGCCGGCTGGCCAAGCAGGAGCGGGACGAGGTGGTCCTGTCCGGGCACAGCCAGGGGAGCGTCATCACCGCCGCCCTGGTGCTGCAGCTCGGCCCCGAGGTGCGGGCCCGGGTCAGGATGCTCACCCACGGCTCGCCGCTGCGCCGCCTCTACGCCGCCTTCTTCCCCGCCTACTTCGGCACCGCCGGGCTGTCGGCCGTACGCGACGCCGTCCCCTGGTACAACCTCTACCGGCTGAGCGACCCCATCGGCGGGCCCGTCTTCGGCCGCGTCGACCCCCTGACCCCCGGCGCCCCGAACGGCGTGGACGTGTTCTGCTGGGACCCGCACCGGCCGGCCCCCGGCGAGCCCCTGCCGGAGGCCCGCTGGCACTCCGACTACTGGCTCGACCCGGAGTACGACGAGGCGCTGAGCCGATTGATCGTCGCGAAGCCCTTCGCCTGAGCCCCCGGCCCGGTAGGGTTTCGGGCGTTTCCAACAAGAGCGGGGGTCGGTCGGTGAGGTGGGTGCTGTTGCTCCTGGTGTCGTCCGCCCTGTGGTGGGCCGCCCCGCCCGCCCAGGCGGCGTCGTCCCAGGCGGCGCAGGAGGACGCCGGAGGGCGGGTGGCCTTCATCGGGGTGCCGGGGCTGATGTGGGACGATCTCGACCCGGCGGACACGCCCCGCCTGTGGCGGCTGGCCGGGCAGAGCGGGATCGGGTCCCTGTCGGTCAAGGCCGTGGGCACCGTGACCTGCGCGTACGACGGGTGGCTGACCGTGGCGTCGGGCGTGCGGTCGGCGGTCGGGCGCCGGTGCGGGATGTCGCCCGAGCCGGTCGTGCAGGGGTCCGGGGCCGTGGTCTCCGAGGTCCCCGGGTTGCTGCAGCTGCGCGACGGGACCTTCGCGGGCACGCTCGGGACCGCCGTGCACGCCGCCGGGCAGTGCACGGCCGCCGTCGGGCCCGGCGCGGCGCTGGCCCTCGCCGACCGGACGGGCAAGGTCGACCTGTACGCCGCCGAGCCCGCCGGGCTGGCCGACTGGTCGCGCTGCCGGATGCTGGCCGTCGATGTCGACACGCTGGTCAAGCCGTACATCGTGGACGGTAAGCTGCCGCTGGAGCCGGAGCTGCTCGGGCCGGATCGGCGGCGCGCCCTGGTCCGCGAGGCCGACGCGAAGGTCGGCGCGGCGCTGGACAAGCTGCCCCCGGACACCGAGATCGTGCTGGCCGGGATCGGCGACCACGGCTCGGTGCCGCACCTGCGCGTGGCGCTGTGGAAGCGCCCGGGCATGGCGGCCGCGCCGGGCGGTGAGGTCGCCGGGCCGTCGGTGGGGGCGAACTCCACCCGGCGCGCGGACATCGTCGTGCTGCCCGACATCACGCCCACGCTCCTCACCGCGGCGGGCATCGCCACGCCCCCCACCGTGATCGGGCTGCCGTGGCGGCTCGGCGAGCGCACCACGATCGACGACCTGCGCAGGGCCGACCTCAAGGGCACCGCCGTACGCGGCACGACCGGCGTCTTCTTCACCGTCTTCGCCATCGCCCAGGTCGCCTTCTACGCCCTGGCCTACTTCCTGCTGTCCAGGCGCAGGCGGCTGGGCGGGGTCGGCGTGACCGCCATCGTGCTCGCCTCCCTCCCCGTCTCCACGTACGCGGTCAACCTGGTGCCGTGGGAGCGCAGCCCGGCTCCCGTGACGACGCTGCTCGGCGGGGTGCTGGTGTGCACAGCGCTCATCGCGGCCGTCGCGCTCGGCGGCCCGTGGCGGCGCCACCCGCTGGGCCCGCCCGCGGCCGTGGCGGCGACCACCGCCGCCGTGCTCGTGGGCGACCTGCTGACCGGGACGACGCTGCAGTTCAACAGCCTGATGGGCTACACCGCCGTGGTCGGCGGCCGTTACTACGGGCTGGCGAACATCCCGTTCGCGCTGCTGGCCACGGCCGTGCTGATGGTCACCGCCGTGGCCGCCGAGCACTTCGTCCGCGTCGGCCGCAAGCGGCTGGCCGTGGCCGGGGTGACGGGGCTCGGCGTGGTGGCGATGCTGCTGGCCGGCTGGCCCGGCGTGGGCAGCGACTTCGGCGGCGTGATCGCATTCGTGCCGGGCATCGCGGTGACCGCGCTGCTCGTCGCGGGCAAGCGGGTGTCGGTGCTGAAGCTGGCCGGGTTCTGCGTGCTGGGCGGGGTGGCGGTGTCGATCATCGCGGTGCTCGACCACCTGCGCCCGCCCGCCTCGCAGACCCACCTGGGGCGGTTCGTGGGGCAGGTGATCGACGGGACGTTCCTGCCCATGATCGGGCGCAAGCTGGGCGCCATGCTGAACACCATGCTCTCCCCGAACCTCATGCCGATCGTGCTGGCCGGCCTGGCGTTCCTGATCTTCGCGGTGCTGCGGCCCGGGCAGATCAGCGCCGGCATCGTGCCGAAGGCGTTCGCGCGGGCGCCCATGCTGCGGGCCGGGCTCGTCGGGGCGCTGGTCAGCGGCGTGGTCGGCATGCTGGTCAACGACTCGGGCACGGCCGTGCTGTCCATGGCGGTCGCGCTGGCCGTGCCGCTGGTGCTGCACGCGGGCGTGCGTTCGGCGGAGGAGCCGGACTCACCAGCCGAGGTGGAGCTCCTCGGGGGCCCGGTGGATGAACGTGGCCGCCATGACGACGTCCTCGCGGGCGAGACGTAGACCGGGCAGCTCGCGTACGAGCAGCTCGAGGGTGACCTTGAGCTGCTCGCGGGCCAGCAGCGCGCCCGGGCAGCCGTGCACGCCGTGCCCGAACGACAGGTGCCGCACCGGCTCCCGCGCGATGTCGAACTCGTCCGGCCGCTCGAACACCGCCTCGTCCCGCCCGGCCGAGCCGAACGACACGAACACCGTCTCGCCCTCGCCGAGCGCGGTCCCCGCGAACTCCAGCGGCCTGGTGACGGTGCGGCGGAAGCCCTGCACGGGCGCCTCGTACCGGGCCGCCTCCTCGATCGCCGCGCCCGCCAGCTCCGGCCGCTCGCACAGCAGCTCCCACTGGCCGCGCTCGCGCAGCAGGCGGTGCACGACGGTGCCGAGCAGGGCGGTCGTGGTCAGGTGGCCGGCCAGCATGACGTTCTGGGTGTTGGCCACGATCTCGTCGTGCTGCTCGGGCGTCGGCTCGCCGGGGCCCGGGGCCAGGCCGCGCGACAGCTCGCCGGTCAGGCTCTCGGCGGTCCTCGACCTGGTCGCGTGCGCGGCGAAGAGGTGCCGCAGCGCGGCCACCTCGCGGGCCGCGGCGACCTGGTCGTCCTCCGGCATCGGGGTGAACAGCAGGTCCTCGGCCCGGTTGCCGGCCCGGATCGCGGCGGGCACGTCGGCCGGGTCGAGGCCGAGCAGGTGGCCGATCACGGCGGCCGGGAGCGGCCTGGCGTACCCGGACATCCACTCCACGTGCCCCGCCTTGGCGAACGACGCGACCAGGTCGCCCGCCGTCGCCCGGACGAACGGCAGCGCCGCCGCCACCTTGGCCGGGGACAGGCCGCGGGTGAGCGGCCGGCGGTAGCGCGCGTGCGCCTCGCCGTCCGTGCTCAGCACCACCGGGGCGCCGCCGGGCGCGCCCGCGAGCTCCGCGAACGCCCGCGGGCTCGGAATCACGTCGGGCCGCAGCGCGCCCATGGAGGAGAAGTCGTCCGGGCGCCCCAGCACCTCGCGCACGTCGGCGTGCCGGGCCACCAGCCAGGCGTCCAGTTCCTCGACGAAGGTCAGCCCCGGCGCGGCGCGGGCCCGGGCGTAGACGGGATACGGGTCGCGGTAGAGCGCCTCTCGATCCACGCGTACCATCCTGCAAGCCCGGTGGAGGGTCGACAAGATCTGAAATTTTCTTTTAGTTCACTCTTAAGTCTTGAAAGTTATATCCACGAGCGATTGAGTTCGGTCGTGCAGTCCCTCAGAATCCTCACAGCGTCGGTGCTGGCGTTAGGCCCCCTCGCCCTGGCCACGGCCCCGGCGCAGGCCGATCCCGCGCCCCCCGTAGAGGACGCGCTCAAGGCGTCGTCCTACCCGCCGCCGTCCACGCTGCTCGCCCAGGATGCCGGGCAGCGGCTGGAGACGGCCAAGAGGACCCGGCCGGTGGCGCCGGGCATCTCGCTCACCTCGTTCGACACCTACGACGCGCTCGGCTGGCTGCGCGCGGACGCGGTCACCGCCGACCTCGGCGGCGCGAAGGCCGACTACCTGTACTCCGGCGAGGTGTCCAAGACCGAGCCGCTGTCCGGGCCCGCCAAGCGCGCGCACGCCGTCGCGGCCGTCAACGGCGACTTCTTCGACATCAACAACTCTGGCGCCGCCCAGGGCATCGGCGTGCAGGACGGCTCGCTGGTGCAGTCGCCCGTCACGGGCCACGAGAACGCGGTCGCGATCACCGGCGACGGCCTCGGTCGCGTGCTCAAGATGTACTTCGAGGGCACCGCCACCCCGGCCGGCGGCTCGCCCATCGCGCTCACCCAGTTCAACCAGATCGTGAAGAGCGGCGGCGTCGGGCTGTTCACGCCGCTGTGGGGCTCGTTCAACCGGGCCCGCGCCGTCGAGGGCGCCACGTCCGTCGCCGAGGTCGTCCTGGTGGACGGGGTGGTCTCCGAGGTACGCACGTCCGCCGGCACCGGCCCCATCCCCGCCGGGACCACGATCCTGCTGGGCCGCGACGCCGGGGCCACCGCCCTGTCCGCGCTGAAGGCCGGCGACCGCGTGGACGTCAAGTACCAGCCGAAGTCGTCGGACGGCAGCCAGGTCAAGGCGGCCGTGGGCGGCAACTGGGTACTGGTCAAGGACGGGGTCGTGCAGAACTCCACCGACCCCGCCGCGCACCCCCGCACCGCCGTCGGGTTCTCGGCCGACGGCAGGAAGATGTACCTGCTGACCGTGGACGGCCGCCAGGTCGACAGCCGCGGCGTCACGCTCAACGAGCTCGCCGCCATGATGGTCGACCTCGGCGCCGCCAACGCCCTCAACCTCGACGGCGGCGGCTCCTCCACCATGCTCGCCCGCGAGCCCGGCGCCGCCGACGTCCAGGTGGAGAACAGCCCCTCCGACGGCGGCGAGCGCCACGTGCCCAACGGCCTCGCGCTCTACGCGCCCGAGGGCAGCGGCAAGCTCAAGGGCTTCTGGCTGGAGACCGCGAGCGACCCCGCCAAGGCGCCCGGCGTCAGCCCGGTCTCGGGTGGCCGCCCCGACCGCGTCTTCCCCGGCCTCACCCGGCGGCTGACCGCCGCCGGATACGACGAGACGTACGGCCCGGCCGCCGGCACGCCGTCGTGGCGGGCCAACCCGGCTGTGCACGGCGTGATCCGCGACGGGAAATTCCACGCTCTGGTGCCTGGCCAGACCACCGTCACCGCCTCCCGCGGCGGCGCCAAGGGCACCATCGACCTGACCGTCCTCCAGCCGCTCCAGCGGCTCGGCGCCACCGCCGACCGGCTCGGCCTGGCGGGGGCGGACGGCGTGGCGACGTTCGGTGTGGTCGGCTACGACCGCAACGGCAACTCCGCGCCCGTCGAGCCCTCCGACCTCACGCTCGACTACGACAAGAGCCTGTTCGAGGTCACCGCGGCCGAGCACGGCTACTTCACCGTCAAGGCCAAGAAGGCTGTCGGGTCCGGCCTGATCACCGCCAAGGTCGGCAAGATCGGCACGGCGGTGCCGGTGACCGTCGGGTTCGAGGAGAAGCCGGTCGCGGACTTCGAGGACGCGGCGAAGTGGACGTTCGCCGCCGCCCGCGCCACCGGCTCGCTGTCGGCCGCGCCCGGCCAGAGCGGGGGCGGCCTCAAGCTCTCGTACGACTTCACCACCTCGACCGCGACCCGGGCCGCGTACGCCAGCCCGCCGCAGCAGATCGTGGTGGACGGCCAGCCGCAGGCGTTCGGGCTCTGGATCAACTCCACCGGCAAGGGCGAGTGGCCGAGCCTGGAGTTCTACGACGCGCTCGGCCAGTCGCAGATCCTGCGCGGGCCGTACATGACGTGGACCGGCTGGAAGTACGTCGAGTTCGCCGTGCCTCCGGGCGTGAACTACCCGCTCAAGCTGCGGCGCTTCTACGTGGCCGAGACCAAGGCGGACGCGAAGTACACCAACGAGATCCTCATCGACGGTCTGGTGGCCAAGGTGTCGCCGTCGATCTCCGCGCCCGCCGCGCCGAAGGTCGCCGATCCGGTGGTCAAGGCCGACGTGGGCCGGATGCCGTGGCGATTCGCGGTCATGTCGGACGCGCAGTTCGTGGCCCGGGACCCGGACAGCGACATCGTCAAGAACGCGCGCCGCACGCTGCGGGAGATCAAGGCGGCCAAGCCGGACTTCCTGCTGATCAACGGTGACCTGGTGGACGAGGCGTCGCCGGAGGACTTCGCGCTGGCGAAGAAGATCCTCGACGAGGAGCTCGGCGGAACCCTGGAATATCACTACATTCCCGGTAACCACGAGGTCATGGGCGGCAAGATCGACAACTTCAAGGCCGTCTTCGGCGACACGTACAGCACCTTCGACCACAAGGGCACGCGCTTCGTCACCCTGGACACCTCGCGCCTGAACCTGCGCGGCGGCGGCTACGACCAGGTGGCCATGCTCCGGTCCGAGCTGGACAAGGCCGCCGGCGACGCGTCGGTGGGCTCGGTCGCGGTGCTGTTCCACGTGCCGCCGCGCGACCCGACGCCCGGCAAGGGCAGCCAGCTCGGCGACCGCAAGGAGGCGGCGCTGGTGGAGGGCTGGCTGGCGGACTTCCAGCGCACCACCGGCAAGGGGGCCGCGTACATCGGGGCGCACGTGGGGACGTTCCACGCCTCGCACGTGGACGCGGTGCCGTACTTCATCAACGGCAACTCCGGCAAGAACCCGGCCACCGCGGCCGACGACGGCGGGTTCACCGGGTGGTCGCTGTGGGGCGTCGACCCGGTGTCGCCGGCCGAGGCCGAGCACGTGCGGCGGAACTGGTTCGCCGACGCGCCCGACTGGATCGGCACGCAGGTCCGGCCGCACCTGGACGACCTCGTGCTCACCGCCCCCGCGACCGTCGCGATCGGCGCGCCCGGCGCGGTGACGGCGGCGGTCAAGCAGGGGAGCCGTACGGTCCCCGCGGCCTACCCGGTCTCGGCGGCGTGGTCCGGTTCGCCCAACCTGTACGTCGGCGGCCGTGACGGCGTCAAGCCGTGGCACGTGGCCTACTTCGACCCCGCGACGGGGACGCTGACGGCGCTGCGGCGGGGGCAGGTGACGGTCGCCGTCACGGTGAGCGGCGTCACCCGCCAGGCCACCGTGGCGCTGGCCGCCAAGGCCGCCGCCTGACCTCCCTCCGGGCGGGCCGCCGCGGCGGCCCGCCCGGGCTCCTGAACAGCCCGGTCGTACCATGAAGGGAATGCATTCATAACAGCGAGTCGCCGTCTCCTCCCGGGCGATCGCGTCGCAAGACGCTCAGAGGAGACGGGAGACGCTGATGGCGCTCTTTGACACCGATGTGATGATCGTCGGAGCCGGCCCGACGGGTCTGCTGCTCGCGGGCGACCTCGCCGCGAGAGGCGTCGCGTGCATGATCGTGGATCGGGAGCTTCGAGGGTCGAAGCTGTCGCGGGCGTTCGTCGTGCACGCCAGGACGCTGGAACAGCTCGACGCCCGGGGCGTGGCCGACGAGCTGATCGAGACGGGCGCGATCTTCGGGACGATGTCGATGTTCGGCAACCTGGAGATCGACCTGTCCCGGTTGCGGTCGCGGTTCCCGTTCCTGCTGTGCACCCCGCAGTACAACACCGAACACGTGCTGGAGAACCGTGCCTCCAGGCTCGGCGTGGAGGTCATGCGCGGGGTCGAGGTCGTCGGTCTGCGCCAGGACGCCGACGGCGTGGACGTGAGCATGCGCATCGACGGCACCATCCACAGCCGGCGCGCGAAGTTCGTGGTGGGCGCCGACGGCGTGCGCAGCGTCGTACGGGACGCGCTCGGCGTTCCGTTCCTCGGGCGTTCCGCGGTGGACTCGGTGATGCTGGCCGACGTGCGCCTCAGCCGGCCCCCGACGCGGGAACTGGGCCTCAACACCGGCGCCGAGGGCTTCTGCTTCGTCGCCCCCTTCGGGGACGGGCGCTACCGGATCATCGCCTGGGACCGGCGACGACAGCTTCCCAGCAGCGCGCCGGTCACGCTCCAGGAGGTGAGTGACATCACCCGCAGCGTCATGGGCGGCGACCTCGGCCTGCACGACAATGCGCTGGCTGACCAGGTTCCACAGCGACGAGCGGCAGGTTCCCAGCTACCGCGTGGGCCGGGTGTTCCTGGCGGGCGACGCCGCGCACGTGCATTCCCCCGCGGGCGGGCAGGGGATGAACACCGGCATGCAGGACGCGGCCAACCTCGGCTGGAAACTCGCCGCGGCGGTCCAGGGCTGGGCGCCGGAGGGCCTGCTCGACACCTACCACGCCGAACGGCATCCGGTGGGCGGCATGATCGTACGGCTCAGCGGCCGCCTGCTCACCACGGCCCTGGCCCGTACGCGGCGTGACAGGGTCCTGCGGGCGACGCTCCCGATCATCATGAACCGGTTCCCGCCGGCCGCCCGCCGGCTGCGGGAGGCCATCTCCGGCCTCGCGATCTCCTACTCCGCGCCCCGGGGAGCGCACCCGCTGGTCGGGCGGCGGGTCCCCGACGTCCTCCTGACCGGCGACGCGAGCCGGCTGTACGATGCGCTGCGCGACGGGCGCTTCGTGCTCCTGGCCCCCGCCGACGAGCCCGCCGTGACGGGGAGCCTTCCGCCGGCGCGGGTCAGGCACGCCACGCCGAGAAGCGCCCGCCTGCCCTCCATGCTGGTCCGTCCGGACGGTTACATCGCCTGGGCGAGCGCCGCCGCGGATCCCGCCACCCGTGTCCTCGGCCTGCGTTCCGCCCTGGCGGAATGGTGCGGCCTGCCGCCGGAGTCGACCGTGACCGGCCCGGTCGGGACGAGGCTGCCCGGTTGATGGCCTGACCTGCGCGTATGTGGGTAACAGGCCCATGGAGGTGTGGTGACCATGTCGAACAAGGACTCGGCGGCGGAGCCCGGATTCAAGATGCTGGCGGACATCAAGCCGCCCTTCATCCCCGAGGGTGCTTCGGGGATGACCATCCTCGTCGAGTGGTCTCCCGGCCACCCCGGCCTTGCTCCGCACCGCCACGCGGGGCCGGCCTTCGGCTACGTGATCGAGGGCGCGATACGGTTCGAGCTCGAAGGTGAGCCGGAGCGGGTGGTCGAGGCCGGTGAGACGTTCTGGGAGCCGGGCGGCGACGTGATCCACTACCAGGACGGCAACGCCTTGCCGGACGCTCCGACCAAGTTCGTCGTGTTCATGCTGTGCGCGCCAGGCCAGCCGATGCTGACGTACGTCGACGAGGCGGAGCTGGCGCAGCGGGCCCACCTGCGTGCCCCGCGCCCCACCGCTGGGCAGAGCCCGCAAGGCTCTTGAAAGCGTACGTCGGTCCGCGGCAAGTCAGCTGAAATCGGCGTATCGCACATTGTCGTCATCTCGCCACGAAAGGACGGCCCTTGATGACGATCCCCCGTACCCTCGCCGGTCTGGCCATCGCCGCCACCGCCACCATCGCCGCTGTCACGACCATCGCCCCCGCCGCACAGGCCGCGACCGCGGCGGACTCGGCCGCGTGGGGCCCGTACTACGCGCCGGGGCGCGCCGCCCACGCCGTGGGCACGCTGACGGCCACGGGGGAGGACCACTCCGACCTGCCGACGGCCGACGTCGTCCGGGTCTCGGGCAAGGTGTACGACCACACGCGGCCCGCCGCCACCTGCGGCTGGGCGGTCTTCCGCATCACGTACCGCTCCGGGAGCAACCTGCCGTTCCGGCAGCACGCGGTGCGCGACTGCTCGTACCGCACCCCGAAGCGGTTCTCGTTCTCCTACCGGGACGTCTACCAGGTCGAGCTCAAGGTCTGCTCGGAGTCCAAGTCCGCCAAGCCGTCCCTCGTCTGCCAGTACGCGGGCACCTGGAAGACCCTCTACCTGTCGAAGTAGGCGCCCTCAGATCTCGGAGATGATCTGCCGGCGTTTGGCGGCGTACTCGTCGTCCGTGATCGCCCCCGTCGTGCGGAGCGCCTCCAGCTCCTCCAGGCGCTGGGCGGCGGCCCGCTCGGACGGCGAGGCGGCGGCCCGGCGCACCACGGCCTGGATCTGCTGACGCAGCTCCGGTTTGGAACGCACGTCCATCATGCCGTTCAGCGGGATGCCGTTGGCCTTGAGGAGCTGCAGGATCTCCATGAGCGGTCCGGCCTGGCCGCTCAGGTCGTAGGTCCTGTTCTCCTCGGCCAGGCTGAACTTCGCCGGCATCAGCCCGTTCACCAGAGCGCTGCGCTCCCAGTCGATCTGGTGCTCCTGCGTGGCCGGATCGACGAGTACGACGAGCCTGCGCGCGTTGAAGTTGCCCGTCCGCGTCACACTGGCCAGCACGCGGTCCTGGGTGTCGAACGCGAACCCCGGGCCCTCGATGCGCAGGCCGAGCCTGATCAGCGGCTGGTCGTTGATCCTGGTGCCGGTCTCCGACATGCCGGTGATCTGCGCGAGCGTCAGCACCCCGCTCCGCTCCAGGGCGGCGGTCCTGGCGGCCGCCTTCGCGCCGCGGCGAGCCAGGGCCACCGCGACCACCACGTCGGACACCGTGAGCACCAGGCCGACGTAGAACATCCACTGGATCTCCGCGCGCTCGGCCGGGCCGAGCGCGAGGTAGACGATCACGAAGATCGGGCCGACCAGCCCTCCGCAGAGCAGGACGACCAGTTGTGACCTCAGATAACGCCCGAACATCGGCCTGCTCCCGTCAGTGGGGCGGTGGATCGGGTGCCAGAGTAACGAGCGGTGATCTCGGCCAGGGATCCGTTTGAGGAAGAATCGGACCGTTCCATCGACGCTTGGAGGCGGCCCTGGATGGGAAATATGCGGATTGTTAGCCTTTCAGGAGGTTCTCCTGGTGCTCGAGAGACTCAATGGACAAACTCTCTGACGACGACCTGGCACTGTTACTGCTGATCCGATTCTTCGAGCTGAAGCTGCTCTCGCTCTTCGAGCGCGGCGAGCTCAACGGCACCACCCACACCTGCCTCGGCCAGGAGTACGTCCCCGTCTCCCTGCGGACGCTCCTGCGCGAGAGCGACTGGATCTTCAGCAACCACCGGGGCCATGGCCACTATCTGGCCAGGTTCGAGGACCCGGAGGGGCTGCTGGCCGAGATCATGGGCAGGAAGGGGGCGATCTGCGACGGCGTCGGCGGCAGCCAGCACCTCAAGCGCGACCGCTACCTGTCCACCGGCGTGCAGGGCCAGAGCCTGCCCGTGGCGGCCGGGGTCGCGTTGCGGCTGAAACGGCACGAGCCGGGCGCGCTGGCGTGCGTCTACATCGGCGACGGCACCTGGGGCGAGGGAGCCGTGTACGAGGCGCTCAACCTGGCCCAGCTCTGGCGGCTCCCGCTCCTGGTCGTGGTCGAGCACAACGGCATCGCCCAGTCCACGCCGACGGGGCTGCAGATGGCGGGCACGGTGGAGGGGCGGGCGCGGGCGTTCGGCGTGGCGCACCACCGGGTGGATATCGTGGAAATTCACGAAATCCGCGCCCAGTTGGCGCCGCTCGTCGACCGGGTACGGACGGAGTCGCTCCCGCTGGTCGTGGAGTTCGCCACCCATCGCCTCGGCCCTCACAGCAAGGGCGACGACACCCGGCCGCCGGACTTTCCCCGCTTCGACTGGTACGCCGCCTACCAGGCCGCGCATCCCGTACAGTCCGCCGGGATCGAGGCGGAGGCCCGTACTCGGATCGACCGGATCGCGGCCGAGGTCGCCGCCCGGCCGCCGTCCGTCTGGACGCCGGCGTGACGGTCGGCGGGGTGCCCGCGGGCAGGGTGCGGGTCGGTGAGAACCTCAACCGCGCGCTGCACGGGCTCCTCGAGGACGACCCCTCCGTGTACGTCCTGGGCGAGGACCTCCTCGACCCCTACGGCGGCGCCTTCAAGATCACCAAGGGCCTGTCCACCCGCTTCCCCGGCCGCGTGCTCACCACCCCGCTCAGCGAGGGCGCCATCGTCGGCGCGGCCTCGGGGCTGGCGCTGGCGGGCGGCAAGGCGGTCGTGGAGATCATGTTCGCCGACTTCGTGGCACTCGCCTTCGACCAGATCCTCAACTTCGCCGGCAAATCCGTCACCATGTACGGGACCCGCGTACCCCTCCCGCTGGTGATCCGGTGCCCGTCCGGCGGCCACCGCGGCTACGGCCCCACCCACAGCCAGAGCCCGCAGAAGCACTTCATCGGGATCCCCGGGCTGTCGCTGTTCGAGATGTCACCCTTCCACGACAACCGGGCCGTGCTCGACCGCATGCTGGCGCTGGGCGAGCCGTGCCTGCTGTTCGAGGACAAGGTGCTGTACACGCGGCGGATGTACGAGGTGGACGAGCTGTTCACGTGGGAGCTGGTGGACGACGTGGCGGTGGTCCGCCTCGACACCGGGGGACCCGGCGGCCTCGACATCCCCTCCGGCGATCTCGACTACGTGCTGATCACCCCCGGCGGGGTCGCCCACCGCGCGCTGGCCGCCATGCGAACCCTGCTGCTCGACCACGACCTGACCGGCGTCCTGATGGTCCCCTCGCGCCTGTACCCCTTCGACCCGTCGGAGCTGCTGCCGTTGCTCGGGCGGGCGCCGCTGGTGTGCGTGGCCGAGGACGGCAGCGCGGGCGGCACCTGGGGCGACCACGTGGCCGCCGACCTGCACACCCGCCTCTGGGGCCGCCTGCGGCGCCCGGTCCGGCTGGTGAGCTCGGCGGACAGCGTGATCCCCACGGCCGCCCACCTGGAGCGCGAGGTGCTCGTCCAGGACTCCACGATCCGCCGTGCCGTGCTGGAAGGGCTGGAGGGGCTGGATGGCTGAGATCCGGGTGCCGAAGCTGAACACCAATGACTCGGCGTACGTGCTGCTGGAATGGCTGGTGGCGGATGGCGCGCCGGTGCGGGGGGATGACGTGGTGGCGTCGGTGGAGACGTCCAAGACGGTGGAGGAGCTGGTCAGCGGGCAGGACGGGATCCTGGTCCAGCTGATCCCGGCGGGCGCCGACTGCACCCCGGGCCAGCCCATCGCCCACATCACCCCCCACCCCGCACCACCCCCCACCCCACCTCCACCCACCCCCGCCCCGCTTTCGCCCACGCCTGCGCCCACCCCCGCGCCCACCCCGCCTTCGTTCGCGCTTCCCTCGGCAGTCCCCTCGCCCGCCTCGGGCGCGCTTGCGGCGGTCTCCGGTGACGGCCTGCCCGCCAAAGCGCCGCTGATCACGGCGCCCGCGCAGGCGCTCATCGACGAGCTGGGCATCGACCCCGCCCGCGTGCGCGACCTGCCCGTGAAGGTGGTGCGGCGCGCCGACGTCGAGCGCCTGGCCGCAGCGGGCTCACCCCCGCCCCGCCCGCCGACGCCGCCTGCCACCGAAGGACCCTCGCCGTCCGCGGAGGCCGCCGTCGCGGAGACGCCCTCATCGCCCGTGGCCGCCGTCGCGGAGACGCCCCCATCGCCCACGCCCGCCGCCATCTCTCCCGCCGTTGCGCCCACGGTTGCGCCCGCCTCCGCTACGTCGGCCGCCGCCGCGTCACCTGGAGCCGCGCCGGTCGGGGGGAGTGTGCGGGGGTTGAGCGGGAATCAGCAGGCCGTCGGAAGGACGGTGAGCCTTTCGCATCAGACGATCCCCGCCGCCTACACCGCCATCAAAGTGGACGTGGGCAAGGCCACCACAACCGCCCGCGACCTCACCAAGCGCCTGCGCAAGCTCGTCGGCCTGCCCGACCTCCTCATCGCCGCCGTCGCCCGTCTGCACCAGGACTTCCCGCTGTGCTTCGCCACCCTCATGGACGAGGGCACGGCCGCCGTCCCCGACGCCCCCAACGTGGGCGTCACGATCGATCTCGGCACCGGCCTGTACGTGCCGGTCATCCGGGACGCCCACGGCAAGGGGATCGAGGAGATCGCCGGGGAGCTGGCCGGGTTCCGGCGGCTGGCCCAGCGCGGCGGGTTCAGGCAGGAGCACTTCGACGGCGGCAACATCGTCGTCACCCTGCACCACGACCGCGACATCGTCATGGCCATCCCCATCGTCTTCCCGGGCCAGGCGTGCGCCCTCGCGCTCACCTCGCCGCAGCGGGAAGGCGAGCGCACGGTGGCGGTGATCGGGCTGGCCTACGATCATCGGCTGGTCAACGGCAGGGACGCCGTCCTGTTCCTCCAGGCGCTCAAGGAAGCGCTAGAGGCGGCGTCGTTCCAGGGACTGTAGGCCGACCAGGTCGTCGGGGGCGGCGTCGGCGGCGTCGTCCACCAGGGACGGCAGCCGGGACCGGAGCGCCACGACCGCCAGCACCGCCATCGCGACCGCGAACAGGACGTACATCAACCCCACACCCCGCCCCGCCCCCGTCCCGATCAGCGCGCCGACGGTCGAGGCGAGCGGCCCGTCCGGGGCGAGCAGCGGGTCGAACACCGCCGCCCCGTACGGCGCCACGAGCCCGAACCCCAGCGGCAGCGTCGACCAGGCGATCAGCGTGTTCAGCGCGAACACCCGCCCGTGGAAGCGCTGCGGCACCTTCACCTGCACGATCGTGGCGTAGACCCCGTTGAGCAGCGTCACCCACAACGACATCCCGAACGCCCCGATCCCGATCGTCACCAGATCCGCCCGCAACCCCGTGACCAGGCAGAACGCGGCCAGCGCGAGCGTGCACCAGAGCACCGCCCGCATCCGCCCGTGACCGGGCCCGCCCCACACCGTCATCGCCAGGCCGCCGAGCAGCACCCCGAGCCCCGACAGGAACGAGATCCGCCCCACGTCCTGCAGCCCCGCGAACGACAGCACCAGCGGCGAGATCATCAGGAAGAGCGGCGACAGGAACACGTTCAGGACCGCGAAGAACAGCAGCATCCGCCGGAACCCAAGCTGCCCCCACGAATACCGGAACCCGGCCACCAGCTCCGTCATGACCGGCTCCTTGCGCCGCCAGGCCATCGTCCGAGGGAAGCGCACCAGCAGCGTCACGGTGATCGCGAACACGTAGCTGACCACGTCCAGGACCAGGATGCCCCCGAGCCCGACGACCGCCATCAGCCCGGCGGCCGCCAGCGGCACGATGAGCTGCGTCATCCCCCCGGCCATCTGCACGATGCCGTTCGCGTGGCCGAGGTGCCGCTTGGGCACGAGCTGCGGCACCGCCGAGCTGTAGGCGAGGCGCTGGAACGTGAGCGCCACCGACAGCAGCGCGAGCAGCGGGTAGATGTGCCAGGTCTGCAGGTTGCCCGTCCACAGCAGCACGCCGAGCAGGAGCTGCGTCCCGAAGGCGGCGAAGTCGCCGCCGAGCATCACGGTACGGCGGTCGCTGCGGTCCACGATGGCGCCCGCCAGCGGGGCCACCACCATGCCCGGCACCAGGCCGAGGACGGCGAGCAGGGCGAACTGGGCCAGGGAGCCGGTGGTGAGGTAGATCCAGAGGGGAACGGCGAACTCGGTCAAGGCCGAGCCCATGATCGACACCAGCTGCCCCCCGGCCACGACCAGGAACCGCCGCATGCTGGGTTGCGGCCCCGCGAGCGGGACCCGAGCCGGGGCCGGGGCGGGGTCAGGGGGAGTGGCGGGGACCGAGCGTGCGGATGGGCCTGTGGCTGGGGGCGATGAGGTGAGGTGGGAGGTGTCGTGCAGGCGCCAGTTCGGGCCCGAGAGCGGCTCGCCCGTGTCCAGGGCGAGGTGGGTGCGGGTGACGATCTCGGCCAGCTCCTGCGCCCGATATTTCAGGAAAAAGTGTCCGGCCTCATCCAGCTCCACCACCGCGGCCGTCGGACTCAGGAAGTGCCACTCGCGATACCGCTCCTCGAAGTACTCGGTAGCCGGATCCCGCTCGCCCGCCACACTGATCACCGGCGCCCGCAACGGCTCCACCGCGCTCTCGAACAGCCCGGTGAAATACTCCTCCGCCGCCTCGGTGTCCTCGCGCATGTTCCTGATGATGTGCCGCGCCTGCCCCGGATCGAGCTCGCTCATGTCGAGCCCCATCGAGGTCAGCCAGTTGGCGTAGCTGCGGTCGCTGCGCAGGTACTCCCGCCGCGCCAGCCGGGACAGCGCCGCCAGCACCCGGTTCCCCGGCCGGGCGAACGGGAAGATCGCCCCGATGTAGACCGCTTCGAGCCGCCGCCCGGCCGCCTCCAGCCGCCGCGCGATCGCGACCGTCAGCGCCGACCCGACCCCGCAGTGCCCGTACAGCGCGAGCGGCCCCCGTACCTTCTCCAGGATCTCCCGCACGCACCGGTCGGCCACCTCCTCCAGGGGCAGCCGGTCCTCGTCCAGCCCCACGTCGTGCCCGGGGATCGCGACCGCCCACAGCGCGTGCGTGGCGGGCAGCGCGTCGGCCAGCGGCTGGTAGGCCACCGCGGCGCCACCGCCGTACGGGACGCACACGTACGTGAGCTCGGCATGCGCGCGGCGCGGCGTCAGCTCGTGCAGCAGCCCGCGCGGCCCGGCGGCGCCGTCGTCGGCGAACGCGGCCAGCTCGCGCACGGTCGGATGCTTGAACAGGTCCACCACCGCAACCGGCGACGGGAGCTGCCTGCGCAGGCGGGCCACGACCTTGATGGCCAGCAGCGAGTGCCCGCCGACGTCGAAGAAGTCGTCGTCGATGCCGAAGTCCGCCCCGTCGAGCACCTCCGCCCAGACGGCGCTCACCAGGCGCTCGGTGTCCGTCTCCGGCGCGGTGCGCGTTCCGGCCGGAGCGGCCGAGGGGACGGGCAGGCGGCGGCGGTCCACCTTGCCGTTGGCCGTGAGGGGGAGGCTCGGGAGGGCGACGAAACGGGCGGGAATCATGTACGCGGGCAGCGTCTCGGCGAGGTGGGCGCGCAGGCGCACCGGGTCCGGATGCGGCGTGACCACGTACGCGACGAGCTGCGCCCCCGTGCCCCGCCCGTCGGTCGTGACCACGCACTCGGTCACGTCGGGGTGGCGGGCGAGATGGGTCTCGATCTCGCCGAGTTCGATCCGGTAGCCGCGGATCTTGACCTGCGCGTCGGCCCGGCCGAGGAACTCGATGACGCCGTCGGCGGCGTACCGGCCGAGGTCGCCCGTGCGGTAGAGACGCTCGCCGGTGCGGGGGTGGGTGCGGAAGGAGGCGGCCGTCCGCTCGGGGTCGCGCCAGTAGCCGGTGGCCACGCCCGCGCCGCCGATGTACAGGTCGCCGGGCACGCCGACGGGGGTGTCACGCAGCCCGGGGCCGAGGATGTGGAACGTCTGGTTGGCGAGGGGGCGGCCGTACGGGATGGAGGTCCAGGACGGGTCCACCCGGCCGATCGGGTACGAGATGGACCAGATCGACCCCTCGGTGGCGCCGCCCAGGCTGATGACCTCGGAGTCCGGGGCGAGGGCGCGGATGCGGTCGGGGAGCGTCAGCGGGATCCAGTCGCCCGACAGCAGGACCAGGCGCAGGGAGCCGAGGTCGGTGCCCTCGTGCTCGGCGTGGTCCACCAGGAGCTCCATGAGGGCGGGCACGGAGTTCCAGACGGTGACGCGTTCCCGCTCCACGAGGCGGGCCCAGGCGGCGGGGTCCTTGTCGGCGGCCGGGTCGCCCATGACCAGGGTCGCGCCGACGGCCGCCGCGCCGTAGACGTCGTACACGGACAGGTCGAAGCTCAGGGCCGAGAGCGCGAGGAAGCGGTCGGCGGGGCCGACGCGGAAGCGCTGGTTGAGGTCGCGGACGGTGTTCAGGGCGGCCCGGTGCTCGATCATCACCCCCTTGGGGGCGCCGGTGGAGCCGGAGGTGAAGATCACGTACGCGAGGTCGGCGGGGGAGGCCGGGCAGTCGAAGGGCGAGGCGTCCGCGTCCGGGAGCACCGCGAGCCGGGTCACCCCGTCCGGCCAGGACAGGTCCAGCCAGGGCTGGGTGACGGCGATCGCGCATCCGCCGCGCTCGATCAGCTCGAAGCGCCGCCGGTCGGGCAGGTCGGCGTCGATCGGCAGGTACGCCGCCCCGGCCGTGTTGATCGCCAGCACCGCGACGACCTGCTCCCAGCCCCGCTCCATCACGACGGCCACCAACCGGCCCGGCCCGGCCCCGGCCGTCCTGAGCTCGGCGGCCAGCGCCCGCACCCGGCGGCGCAGCTCCCCGTACGTGATCTCGCCCCCGGCATGCCGCACCGCCACGGCCCCGCTCTCCGCACCGGCCATGACCGGCTCGTGCAGCAGGCCCGGCGCGCCGAGGTCGACGGCGGTGTCGTTCCAGCGCCGCCGCTCCTCCAGCTCCTGCGGCGTCAGCAGCTCCAGCTCCGACACCGGCGCCGCCGGATCGGCCGCCATCCCCTCCAGCAGCGTGGCCAGATGCCCGGCCATGCGCTCGATCCGCTCGCCGGAGAACAGCGCGGTGTTGTAGACGAACAGGAACGACCCGCCGCCCCCGGTGTAGAGCTCCAGGTCGAACCGGGTCGCCCACACCCCCGGCTCGAACCCCTCCAGCGTCAGCGGCCCCGGCTCCGGCTCGCCGCCGTAGTTCTGCATGGCGAGGATGACCTGGAACACCGGCGACCTGGACGGCTCCCGCGCCACGTTCAGCTCCGACACCAGCCGCTCGAACGGCACCTCCTGGTGCGAGTACGCGTCCGTGGCCAGCTCGCGCACCCGTCCCAGCAGCTCCCCGAACGACGGACCCCCGGACAGGTCCACCCGCATCGCCAGCATGTTGACGAAGCACCCGACCAGGTTGTCCAGCTCGGGCAGCGCCCGCCCGGCCACCGGCGAGCCGATCGCCACATCGTCCTGCCCTGCGTACCGCCCGAGCAGCACCGCGAAGGCCGCCAGCAGCACCATGTACGGCGTCGCGCCATGCTCCCTGCCCAGCCGGTCCAGCCGCTCGGCCAGCTCGGGGGCGATCGCGAAGTGGTGCGCGGCCCCGGCGTAGGTCAGCTCGGGCGGCCGCGGCGCGTCGGTCGGCAGCTCCAGGGGTTCCAGCCCGGCCAGCCGGTCGCGCCAGTAGCCGACGTCGCCGTCCGCGCGTTCGCGCTGCCAGGCGGCGAAGTCCCCGTACGTGACGGGCAGTTCGGGCGCGGTCCCGCCGGTGCAGAACGCCAGGATCTCGCGCAGCAGGAGGTTCGCCGACCAGCCGTCGGCCGCGATGTGGTGCACGGCCAGCGCCAGCACGTGGTCGTCGGGCGCCAGCCGTACCAGCAGCGCTCTCATGACCGGGCCCGCCACCAGGTCGAACGGCTCCGCCAGGAACGGCCCCACCAGCTCCCTGGCCGCCTGCGCCGACCCGGCCTCGGCGACGGTCAGCGGGACCTCGGTCTCGTCCGACACCAGCACGTCCGGCTGCCCGTCCGCGCCGGCGGGGAAGCGGGTGCGCAGCGGCTGGTGGCGTTCGCAGACCCTGCGCAGCGCCGCCGCCAGGACGTCGGGCTGGAGAGGCCCGCGTACCCGTCGCACCAGCGGGATCGTGTAGGCGGCGTTCCCGGGGGCGTACTGCTCCATGAACCACAGCCGCTCCTGCGCGTACGACAGGGGCGGGGGCCGGTCGGCGGGCAGCGCGGGGATGGCCGGCCTCGATCCGCCGCGCCTGCGGAGCCGCTGGGTGAGCAGCGCCCGCTGCGCCTGCGTCAACTCGGTCATGGGCCTTCCTCCGTCAGTCTCATGACCTGCTCGTCGGACAGCCCCGCCACCTCGGCCACCAGCGCCTCCTCGACGGCCTGCGCCAGCGCCGCCACGGTACGGCGGTCGAACAGCGTACGGATCGGCAGATCCACCCCCGCCAGGGCGCGCAACCGGGCGGCCACCCGGATGGCGAGCAGCGAGTGGCCGCCGAGGACGAAGAAGTCGTCGAACGCGCCGATCTTGTCCGCGCCCAGCACCTCCGCCCAGACGTCGGCCACCAGCTCCTCGGCGTCCGTCCTGGGCGGCGTGTCGTCGCTCCCGACGGGGGCGTCCGGCTCGGGGAGCGCGGCCCGGTCGAGCTTGCCGTTGCGGGTGAGGGGCAGCGCGTCGAGCAGCACCCAGTGCGCGGGCACGAGGTACGGCGGCAGCGCCCGCGCGACGTGCTCGGCCAGCACCGCCGCGCTCGTCCCTTCACGCGATACCACGTACGCCACCAGGTCGCCCTCTCGCGCGAGCACGGCCGCCTGCCGGACGTCGGGATGGGCGAGCAGGCAATGCTCGACCTCGCCCGGCTCGACGCGGAACCCGCGCATCTTCACCTGGGCGTCCAGGCGCCCGAGGAACTCCAACCGGCCGTCGCGCCGCAGCCGCACCCGGTCGCCCGTCCGGAAGTAGCGGCCCTCCGGCAGGGTCACGAACGGCGTATCGGGGGCGTTGAGGTAGCCGCGGGCCACGCCGGGGCCGCCGACGTACAGCTCGCCGGGCGCGCCCGGCGGGGTGGGCGCCCCGTGGCGGTCGAGGACCCGGACGGGAGTCGCTTCCACGGGGCGGCCGATCGGCGGGTGCGGGTCCCCGCCCTCCAGTTCCGCGTACGTGGCGATGATCGTCGCCTCCGTGGGGCCGTACGTGTTGACCAGCCGCACCCGGTCGCCGAAGCGTTCGCGCCAGCGGGCCACGGCCTGCGCGCGCACCTGCTCGCCGCCGAGGATCACCAGGCGGAGCCCATCCGGCCAGGGGATCTCGTCGATCAGGTCCACCAGGTGGTGGAAGTAGGCGGTGGGCAGATCGAGCACGGTGACGTCGGGCCGCCGGGCGAGCAGGTCGGGCAGGGTGGCGCCGCCTCCGGGCAGCAGCTCGACCGTGGCGCCCGCGGCCAGCGCCGGGAAGATCTCCTCGGCGTGGGTGTCGAAGCTCAGCGAGGCGAGCTGGACGACGCGGTCGCCGGGACGCAGCCCGTACGCGGAGCGCATCCACCGGACCCGCTCGGCCAGCCCGGCGTGCTCGACGGCGACACCCTTGGGGGTGCCGGTGGAGCCCGAGGTGTAGATCACGTACGCCAGGCCGGGCCGGCGTTCCACGGAGCCCGGCCCCGGCTCGATCCCCGCCGTGACGACGAGGGACGTCCCCGCGGCCATGGTGCGCAGGCGCTCCGGCGGGTACTCGGGGTCCAGGGGCACGTAGGCGGCGCCCACCCGCCAGATCGCCAGCATGGCCACCACCGCCTCGACCGAGCGGCCCGTCCGGAGCCCGATCAGGTCCCCGTCGCCCGCGCCCCGCCCGGCCAGCTCCCCGGCCAGCCGCGCCACCCGCCGCTCCAGCTCGGCGTACGTCACGGCCTCGGCGCCGCAGCTCACGGCCACCTCGCCGGGGTGCGCCGACCCCGACTCGGCGATGAGCCCTCCGACGGTCCCCACCACGCCCGCCGGAGGGCGGTCCAGCGACGCGAGCAGGGCCTCGTCGGACGGCGTCAGCACGGGCAGGCGCGACAGGGGCGCCCGCCGGTTGCCCGGGTCGGCCACCCCCCGCAGCACCACCGCGAACCGCTCCGCCAGCTCCGCCACCGTCTCCGCGTCGAACAACCCCGCGTCGTACCCGAACGCCACCCGCAGCCGCCCGGGCGACCGCCACGCCTCCACGGTCAGGTCGAACTTGGCCTGCCGGTACCCGTCGTCGAAGTACGACATCCGCACCGGGCCGAGGCGGTCGCGTTCGCCGTCGGCGGTCTGGCTGTTCAGGGTGAACAGGGTCTGGAACATCGGCTTCCTGGCGAGGTCCCGTTCCACGTCCAGCTCGGCCAGCAGCTGCTCGAACGGCACGTCGTGATGGGCCATCGCGTCCAGGACGGTCCTGCGCGTCCTGGCCAGCAGCTCCTCCAGCGCCGGGTCGCCCGACAGGTCGCCGCGCAGGACGAGCGTGGTGCTGAGGTAGCCGATGAGGGGCTCCAGCTCCACCCGGTCCCGGCCCGCCGTCGGCGACCCGACCAGCACGTCGTCCTGCCCCGTGTGCCGCGACAGCAGGATCTGGTACGCCGCCAGCAGCACCATGAAGAGCGTCACCCGATGCCGCCGAGCCGTCGACTCCAGCTGGGCGAGCAGCTCGCCCGGCACCTCCAGCAGGTGGAAGTCGCCGCGCGTCGCCCCGGGGCGGTGCGGCCGGTCCGTGCGCAGGTCCAGGGTGGGCGGGTCGGCAAGCCGCGCGCGCCAGTAGTCGAGGGCCGCGCCGCGGTCCTGCTCCCGCCGCCACCCAGCGACGTCCCCGTGCTGCACGGCCAGCGCCGCGAGCTCGGCGGTGGCGTACAGAGCGGCCAGGTCGTCCAGGAAGACGGTGATCGACCAGCCGTCGGCCACGATGTGGTGCAGGACGACGCAGAGCACGTGATCGTCCGGGCTGATCCGGACGAGCGTGACGCGCAGCGGCGGCGCGGCGCCCAGGTCGAGCGGGGCGTTCGTGCGGGCGGCGACGAGCGCGCGGGCCTCGGCCTCGTCGCGGGCTTCCAGCCGCTCGATCCTGGCGGGCGCGGGCCGCTCGACCACGGCCACCGGCCGCCCGTCCACCTCGGGGAAGCGGGTCCGCAACGACTCGTGCCTGGCGATCAGCCCGGTCAGGGCCCGCTCCAGCGCCGCCTCGTCGAGCGGGCCCCGGAGCCTGCGCACGATGTACATGTTGTACGAGGCGTCGGAGGGATCCAGGCGGTGCAGGAACCACAGGCGTTCCTGGGCGGGGGAGAGCGGCGGCAGCGTGCCGGCCGGGCGCGGCACGAGGGGGCTGCCCGGCTCGCCCGCGAGCTCGTCCAGCGTCGCGGCGAACCCGGCGACCGTGGGATGCGTGAACAGCTCCCGCAGCGGCGCCGCCGTGCCCGCCGCCGCCAGCCGGGCGATGACCCGGGTGGCCAGCAGCGAGTGGCCGCCGAGCGCGAAGAAGTCGTCGTCCGCGCCGAGGTCGCCGGTGCCCAGCACCTCGGCGAAGATCCGCGCCACCTGCCGCTCCCTGGCGGTGACCGGCGCGCCGCCCCGGCCCGCCGCCGGGCGCGCGGGCTCGGGCAGCGCCAGCCGGTCCACCTTCCCGTTGGGAGTCAGCGGCAGGGCCTCCACGGGCACGACGACCGAGGGCAGCATGTACGGGGGCAGCCACCCGGCCGCCCGCTCCAGCAGATCGTCCGGGCACGCCGCCCCGGCGGAGGCGACGTAGGCGACCAGGTCGCCGCCCCGCACCACCACGGCGGCCCGGCGCACCCCCGGGTGCCGCTCCAGGGTGGCCTCGATCTCGCCCGGCTCGACCCGGTGCCCCCGCAGCTTGACCTGGCCGTCCCCGCGTCCCAGGAACTCCAGCGTGCCGTCGGCCAGCCACCGCACCCGGTCGCCCGTCCGGTACCACCCGTCCGGGAACGCCTCCGGCGGCTCGCCCGGCGAGCGCAGGTAGCCGAGGGCCACCCCGTTGCCGCCGATGACCAGCTCCCCGGGGACGCCGATGGGCGTGGGCGAGCCGGAGCGGTCGAGCACCCGTACCGTGGTGTTCGCGAGCGGCCGCCCGATGCTCACGCGGTCGGGGGAGGGCGGCACCTCCCAGGCGGTGGACCAGATCGTGGTCTCGGTCGGCCCGTACATGTTGAGCAGCCGCCCCACCCGCCTGCGCAGCCGCCTGGCCAGCGCGAGCGGCAGCGCCTCGCCCCCGGCCAGCGCCACCAGCCCCGACGGGTCCAGCCCGGCGGACAGCAGCATGCTCCACCCGGACGGCGTGGCCTGCACGTGGGTGACCCCGGACGCGCCGATCAGCCGGGCCAGCGCCACCCCGTCGCGCACGGCGTCGTCGCCGGCCAGCACCAGCCGCCCGCCCGTCACCAGCGGCAGGTACAGCTCCAGCCCGGCGATGTCGAACGACAGCGCCGTGCTGCCCAGCCACACGTCCTCCGGACGGGAGCCGAGCAGCCGCTCCATCCCGGCCAGCAGGTTGACCAGCGCGGAGTGCGGCACCGCCACCCCCTTGGGCGTGCCGGTGGAGCCCGAGGTGTGCAGCACGTACGCGGGGGCACCGGCCGCCGCCTGTGATGTGGCGCAGGACGCCTCGGGGGCGGGCTCGATCCGCTCGACGTGCCCGGGCAGGGGCGCCGACGGGCCGGCCAGCGCGACCCGCACGCCCGCCTGGGCGAGCATGGCCGCGACGCGCCCGGCGGGCAGCGCCGGATCCACCGGCAGGTACGCGGCCCCCGCCATCATGACGCCCAGCAGCGTCCCCGGCAGCTCGGCCGAGCGCGGCAGGCACACCGCCACCACGGACCCCGGCCCCGCCCCGCGCGCACGCAGCCCCGCCGCGACCAGCCGGGCCCGGGAGGCCACCTCGGCGTAGGTGCGCGCCTCCCCGGAGCACTCCACCGCCACGGCGTCCGGCCGCAGCTCCGCCTGCCGCAGGAACAGGTCCACGACCGTGCCGGACGGGACATCGGCCGCGGTGTCGTTCCAGGAGTCCAGCAGCCCGCGTTCCTCGGGCGGCAGCACCTCCAGCTCGGACACCCGCGCGCCGGGACTGCGGACGACCGAGCCCAGCAGCGCGAGGAACCGCGCCGCCAGCCGCTCCACCGTGTCCCGGGAGAACAGCTCGGCGCTGTAGACGAACGCGCCGCGCAGCCCGCCGCCGTCCGGCCACAGGTCCACGCGCAGGTCCACCATGGCGGGCGGCGTCCCGTGCGGGAACGGTTCGCTCGTCAGCCCGGCGAACGTGGCGGCCTCGCCGTACCCGACGGCCGCGTTGTGCAGCCCGAACATGGTCTGGAACAGCGGCGTGCGGCTGAGGTCGCGTTCGATGTCGAGTGCCGACAGCACCCGCTCGACGGGCGTCTCGCCGTGCGCCATCGCCTCCAGCACGGTCCGGCGGGTGCGCCGCAGCAGCTCCGTGAACGCCGGATCGCCCGACAGGTCGCCCCGCAGCACCAGCGTCGAGGCGAACAGCCCGACCATCGGCTCCAGCTCCGGCCGGCTTCGCCCGGCCGTGGGCGTGCCGACCACGATGTCGTCCTGCCCGGTGTGGCGGGCCAGCAGCGCCTGGTACGCGGCCAGCAGCACCATGAACAGCGTGCACCGCTCCGCCCGGGCCAGCCGCGCCAGCGCCGCCACCAGCACGGGGTCGAGGTCGAACCAGGCTTCCCCGCCCGCGCTGCCCCGGCGGGCCGGGCGCGGCCGGTCCGCCGGCAGGTCCAGCGGCGCGGCCCCGTCGAGCCTGGCCGTCCAGTGGTCCACGTCCGCGTCGGCCTCGCGCTGCGCGTCGGCGTACTCGGCGTAGGTCGTGGCCAGCTCCGGCAGCCCGGCCGGGGTGCCGTCCAGGCGGGCCGCGTAGCACCTGCCCAGGTCGTCCATGAGCACGTTCAGCGACCAGCCGTCGCCGATGATGTGGTGCAGCACGACGCACAGAACGTGGTCGCCGGGGGAGAGCCGGACCAGCGTGACGCGCAGGGGAGGCGCGGAGCCCAGCTCGAAGGGGGTGTTCGCGCGCTCTTCGAGCAGCCGCGCGGCCTGCTCGGGCGTGTCGAGGTCGACGCGCTCGACCGGTACGGGGCCCGGCGGCTCCACGATCGCGACCGGCTGTCCGTCGTGGTCGGGGAAGCGGGTGCGCAGCGACTCGTGCCGCGCCACCACGTCGCCGAACGCGCCGGTCAGGGCGTCGGCGTCGAGCGGGCCGGAGATCCGCCGCACGACGGCCACCCGGTAGGCGGGGTCGGCCGGGTCGAGCCGGTGCAGGAACCAGAGCCGTTCCTGGCCGAGGGAGATCATGCGCGCAGCTCGCTGACCGCCGCCGCCACCCCGGCGACCGTCGGATCGTCGAGGAACACGTCGAACGGCACCTCGACGCCGAGCCGTTTCCTGATCCGGGCGCCGATCTGGGTGATGGTCAGCGAGTGGCCGCCGAGGTCGTACAGGTCCTCGTCGGGGGCGAGCTCCTCGATCCGCAGGACCTCCATCCAGATCTGGCGTACCTGCTCGACCAGCTCGCCGTCCACCGACCCTGCCGCGGCGCCCGGTACGGGGGCCTCGACCGGCCCGGGAGCCGGCACCGGCGTGGCGGCGGGCAGGGGCAGGTCGGCGAGCCGGAGGCCGGGGTCGGCGGCGAGCACGGCCCGCAGGTGCTCCCCGGCCCGCTCGACGTGCTCGCGCCCGATGACGTCGGGGCTGTGGTGCAGGGTGAGCCGGAGCCCGTCGTCGCCGTCCACGGCCTGCAGGTGCAGGACGTTCCTGACCATGTGGTTGGACATCTTCCACTCGGCCACCACGCCCAGCCCCGGGAAGACCACGTCGGCCGCGCGCCGCCGGAAGCTGATCGACACCGGCGCCAGCGCGGGGCGCGGCCGGATGCCGCCCGCCGCCCTGGCCGCGGGGATGTCGCGGAAGCGGTTCAGCTCGCGCAGCCGCGCCCGCAGGTCGTGGGCCAGCTCCGCGAGGGTGGTGTCCGGCGTGGGCGCGGAGTAGAGGGGTAACTCGGTGGCGAACAGGCCGATGTGCTCCCTGGTCTCCGGCCGCCGGGTGGACATGGCGACCGCGACCGCCGGCTCGGCGTTGCCGTACCGGAAGAGCAGGGCGTGCACGGCCGCCAGGAACAGCTCGAACCGCGTGACCCCGACCCCCTCCCATCCGGACATCTCGCCCGTCAGGTCGAGCAGGACCGTCTCGCCGCGGCCGGCCGTCCGCGCGGTCCCGGCCATCCCGTCGATGACCACCGTCGGCCGGTCGCGCCAGTGCTCGTGCCAGTACACCGTGGCCTCGGGCGGGATCGTCGCGGCGGCCCCGTACGGCATGGGCAGCGGCGGCAGGGGCCCGCCCGAGTACGCCGCCGCCAGGTCACGCACCAGCAGGTCCTTCGACATGCCGTCGAACACCAGGTGGTGCCCCACGAACAGCAGCAGATGCCGCGACGGCCCCACCTCCGCCAGCGTGAACCGCGCCAGCGGCCCCCGCCCCAGGTCGAACGGCCGCGCGATCTCCTCGCGCAGCAGGTCGTCCGCGTCCGCCGCCCCGGCGAACGCGACCGGCGGCCGGTCGGCGGCGGGCACCAGGTGCAGCTCCCCGTCGCGGTCCTCGAACGCGCACCCCAGCACCGGGTGGCGGGCGAGCACCGACTCGCACGCCTTCAGCATCGCCCCCCGGTCCAGCGGGCCGTCCAACCACAGGGCGAACGGCATGTGGTACGCCGTGCCGCCGCCGTGCATCATCTCGGTGATCCACATGCCGTGCTGGGCCTGCGATGCCAGGACCATCGTCACTCCTCTGCCATACGGCGCAGTTCCCGCTTGATGACCTTGCCCGCGGCGTTCCTGGGCAGGGCGTCCAGGATGAGCAGCACCGTGGGCAGCTCGTGCCCGGCCAGCCGGGTGCCCAGGAAGGCCCGCACGTCGCTGAGCGCCAGCGGTCCGGTGGCCACCACCGCGGCGGCCACCGCCGTGCCCATCACCGGGTGCGGCACCCCGAACACCGACGCGTCCGCCACGGCCGGGTGCTCGTGCAGCGCCGACTCGACCTGGATCGTCGAGACCTTGAACGCGCCCGACTTGATCACGTCGCTCTCCCGGTCGACGAGGTACAGGTAGCCCTCGTCGTCGAGGCGGCCGAGGTCGCCCATGCGCACCCAGCCGTCCTGGAACGCGTCCTCCCGGCCGGCGCCTTTCTGATCGTCGCTTTCCCGGTCGTAGTAGGCGCGGGGATGGGCGGCGGCGCGCAGCCACACCTCGCCCGTCTCGCCGGGCGCCACGGGGGTGCCGTCCGCGTTTGCGATCCTGAGCCGGGAGCCGCCCGCCGCGCGGCCGAGCGAGCCGGGCCGGTCCGCGTCGTAGATCATGATGGTCTGCGCCGGGGCGGCCTCGGTGGAGGTGTAGTAGTTCGCGACGGTCGCGTTGGGGAACGCGGCGGTCAGGCCGGCGGCGATCGACGGGGGCAGCGCGGCGGCGGCCGAGCCGAGCAGCAGCACGCTGGACAGGTCGTGGCGGTCCTGCACGCGGGCGTTGAGAAGCTCGGCGGCCATCGCGGGGACGACGAAGACGGTGCCGGCCGCGTACTCCTCGATCAGGGCGGCGAAGCGGGCCGGGGTGAAGAGCGGGAGCGTCACCACCGCAGGGGCGGCGGTGAGGGCGTGGAGCAGCATCACCTGGCCGGCGTTCGTGCCGATGGGGAAGGCGTGCACCAGATGCCGGGAATGGGCGAACGGGCGGCGTTTGGGGTGGACGGGCGGGGAGGTCAGGTTCGCGTGGGTGGCGGCGACACCCTTGGGCCTGCCCGTCGTGCCGGAGGTGTAGAGGATCTGGGCGAGCGAGAGCGGATCCGGGGCCTCCGGCTCCTCGCGGACGGCCGGTCCCGACAGGAGCTCTGCCAACGGGATTTGGGCCGGCCCCGGGGGGAGCGCCGGGTCCCCGCCGCCGTGGACGACCGTCGTCGCCCCGCAGTCCTCGATCATGTACGCCAGCTCCGGCGGGGCGAGCCGGTCCGAGAGCGGCACCGCCACGCCGCCCGCCTTCAGCACGGCCATCCAGCTCACCGCGTAGTCCAGCCACTCGCGGGCGCCGAAGACCAGCGCGACCCGATCGCCCTTGAGCGGTCCTGGGAGCGCGCGGGCGGCGGCGGTGGAGCGCGCGTCCCACTCCGCCAGGGTCAGGCTGCCCTGGCCGGCGACGATCAGCGCGGTGTGGTCGGGATCGGTGGCGGCTCGGGACGTCAGGAGATCGGGCACTGGAAGGGCCGACGGAACCACCCCCAGAATTTTTTTCGTCGTGCCGCTTGACGCTAGAAAAAATGCACACATGCGTCAAGCCCTTACCTATAGGCGCTTGCCGACGTCTGGCACCGCGTGACACACTCGCCCCGGATTCCCCGACGAGGGAGGGTTCACCAGGTGCTGATGGATGGGGAGCTTCGCGAACGGCTCGCCGACATGATCGCCAAGGCCGCCGACGGGGCGGTCGATCCGGCCGAGGTGCTGTCCGGGCAGACCCGGCTGAGCGATCTCGGCGTCACTTCTCTGGCCTACTTACGACTGATCGACGCGGTGGAGGCCGAGTTCGGGGTGGAGCTCGACCCCACGGCCATCGACAGCCTGGACGCGCTGGTGGACTACGTCCGGCTCCATGGCTGACCCCGGTGAGGTGCCGGCCAGGGACGGGCCGCTCACCTGGGGGCAACAGGACATCTGGCGGGCGGTCGTCGCCGCCGCGCCGCAGGAGCGCTACCTCAACATCGCCCGGGTCTTCGCCGCGCCCAAGCGTCCGGTGAGCGTGGAGCGCGCCGCGCTGGCCCTCGAACGGCTGGTCGCCCGGCACGAGTCGCTCCGCACCCGCCTCACGGGGCCGCGCGACGCGCCGCTCCAGCAGGTCTGGCCGTCCGCGTGTCCCCCGTACGAGGTGGTCGAGACGGGGCCGACCGAGTCGGGGCCGGTCGGGTCGGGGCCGGTCGGGTCGGGGCCGGTCGGGTCGGTTCGGGCCGAGGAAGTGAGCTCGGTTCTGGCCGAGCAGGTGGGTGAGCGGCTGGCGGCCGAGCCGTTCGCGTACCGGGAGGAGTGGCCGCTGCGGGTGGCGTTCGTGGTGGCCGGGGGATATGTCCGGCATATCGTCCTGGTCCTCTGCCATCTCGCCGCCGACGGCCACGCGGCCGAACTCGTGGTCAAGGACTTCCGCCTGCTCCTGCTCCGGGACTCCCTGCCGCCCCTGCGCAGCGCCACACCCGGGGAGCTCGCCGCCTGGCAGCACTCGCCCGAGGGGAAGCGGGTGTCGGGGGAGGCGATCGGGTTCTGGCTGGAGGAGTACGCCCGGATGGACCCCGTGCCGCCGTCCTCGCACGTACCGGGGGAGCCGCGTTTCGTGGAGGCCACGATGCGCTCGCCCGCGCTGGCCGCCGCCGCGCAGGAGGTCGCCGCCCGCAACCGGGTCAGCTCCTCGACGGTGCTGCTCGCGGGCGCGATGTGGGTGGCCGGAGGGCTGACCGGGCAGCGGTTCTGCGGGATGCGGGTGATCGTGAACAACCGCTTCGCGGCCGGGCGGCGCGACGTGGTGTCCACGGTCTCGCAGGAGGCGCTGGTGGTGCTGGACCTGCGTACGGAGTCCTTCGACGCGCTGGTGCGCCAGGCGTGGGGGACGGCGCTGCGGGCGTACCGGCAGGCGCAGTACGACCCGTACGCGATGGAGGAGGCGGTCACCCGGGTGGGGCCGGGGCTCCGGTCGTTCGGCTGCTTCAACGATCAGCGGCTCGTCCAGGAGGACGGCCAGGTGGCCGCCCTGGAGGGCAAGACCGAGGTGGTCAGGACGGACGCGATGGACCGCAACATCTGCGACTTCCGCCTGCACGTCGGCGGCGAGCCGGGCCGCATGGAGGTCTCCTGCTACGCCGACACCGCCCTGCTGCCCCCGCCGGGCATCGAACAGTACCTGCTGGACCTGGAAGCCCTGATCGTGGAGGCGGCCCGTACATGAGCCTGTACGCGGAGGCGACGTCGTGCGCGCAGGGGGAGGAGCTCCGCTTCCGGCTCCTCGACGCGGGCGGCGGCCCGATCGTGGTGGAGGACGTGCCGTCGGGCCGGGTCGTCATGGAGGACGTCTCCTCCGGCGGCCCTTCCTGGACCCTGAAGGTAGGCGACGACTGGCCCAGTTCCCTCTACCGAGCCATCTACCGCGACACCAGCGCATATTTCGTCGTACGTAGCTCCGTGCCCGCTTCGCCCATCCTCGTCTCGATCCCGTTCCCCACCTGGGAGGCGTACAACCGGCCCGGCGTCCCCGGTGAGGGCCTCTACCAGTCGGAGCAGCCCGACCGCGCCGTCAAGGTCACCTTCGACCGGCCGGGCGCGGGGCCGCAGATCGAGGAGTGGGAGCTCGGCCTGCTCCGCTGGCTCGGCCCGGCGGGCTACACCGTCGACTACTGCTCGGGCCTGGACCTGCACGGCGGCCTCGACCTCCTCTCCCGCTACCGGCTCCTGGTCATCAACGGCCATGACGAGTACTGGTCGTGGGAGATGCGGGACGTGGCGGAGGCATTTGCCCGCCGTGGCGGAAATATCGCCATATTCTCCGGCAATACCTGCTGGTGGCAGGTCCGCTTCGAGGACGACCTCCGTACCATGGTCTGCTACCGCGACGCCACCGCCGACCCCATGGCCGCCACCGACCCCGGCAGGGTCACGGTCGAGTGGCCGAGCGACCCCGTCAACCGGCCCGAGAACACCCTCACCGGCCTTACCTTCAGGAACGGCGCCGGCTGCTGGGTGGACTCGCGCGTCATGTCCGAGGAGTCCTACACCGCCAGATTCGCCGGCCACTGGGTCTTCGAGGGAACGGGGCTCGCGGACGGTGACACGTTCGGGAGAGGCGCGATCGGCTACGAGACGGACGCGGCCGACCTGGAATGGGTGGCCGGCGTCCCCCGGGCGACCGGTCGTGACGGCACGCCCCCGTCCTTCGTCGTCCTCGCCACGGCAGACCTGTCCCACTGGCGCCGCTACGGCAAGGGCGGGGCCGCCACGATGGGCCTCCACCGCCTCGGGGCGGGCACCGTCTTCAACGCCGGCACCATCAACTGGGGCAACACCCTCGACGACCCGGCCCTGGCCACCATCACCCGCAACATCCTCAACCGCCTCTCCCACCCACCCACCACCCCCACCTGGGACCCCATCGGCCCCACCCCGCCGGTGGCCATCGCGGCCGCTTCGCCACCCTCGGCTCCTGCTCCACCTGCGGCCCTCGCCGACGCGCCGCCGGAGCGGGCGTCGGCCCTCGCGTCGCGGGCGGCCGGGGCCCTGTCGCCTCTCGCGGCGGTCAAAGCCGCGCCGTCGGCCTCCGACGTCGGCGCGTCGCCGTCCGATGAGGTCGCCCTGCCGGCGGCCGTCGCGCCGGGCGGTGCCGCAGTCGTGCCACCGTCCGGCGCGGCGGCCGAGCCGGGCGGTGCCGCAGTCGTGCGGGCGCTCGTTTGCTGTGAGAACCGCCTCTACGCCGCGTGCCCGGACGGAACGCTCGCCGTCAGGGACGTATGCGGCCAGAACCTCCCGTGGCAGACGATCGGCGAGACCGACGCGATCGCGCTCGCCGCACCCCGGGAGGCGCACGGCGGCCCGCCCGCCGGGCTGTACGGGGTCGCCCCGGACGGCACCATCCGTTACCGCGACCCCGTGCCGGCCCCGATGCCGTGGCGGGACGTCAGCCGGGCGCCAGAGGACACCATCGCCCTGGCCGTCGTGGACGAAGGGCTGTTCGCCGTCACCTCCGGGGACGAGCTGTGGCACCTGCCCATCAGACGGCTCGGCGTTCACGACTGGAGGAGCGTCGGCCCGGCCGCCGGTGCGGTGAGCCTGACCGCGATGAACGGCCGGCTGTTCGCCGTCTCGGCCGACCGGATCCTCGTGAGGACGGCCGAGCGGCATGAGGCCGGTTGGAGCGACCTGGGCCCCGCCGAAGGGCACATCGCCCTGGCCGCCGCCGCAGGACGACTCATCGGCGCCGCACCCGACGGCGCCCTCCGCTGGCGGTCACTGTCGTAGAGCAGGCGCCGGCCACCGTCGCCAAGCCTGTCAACGAGCGGCCGCTCGGCGGAACGGGCACCCTGGTCACCAGGGTTCACTACCGGCACCCGGTCGTGCCGGCCGACGTGGCCGCCACCCTCGACCTCCGGGGCCGGCTGGAGCGAGGAGGAGTCCGCCAAGCTCAGTCGTACAGCCAGGAGGCCAGGAGACGGCTGAGTCTTGGCATGACAATCCAGGTCATGAGTGCGGTGAGGACGGGCAGGAGCAGCGCGAACCGCAGCGGTGGTGTGAGCGGGGACAGGAGCGGTTCGGCGATGGTGGTGATGGTGAGCAGCAGGATGTAGAGGGCCGTGAGGGTGACGAGCCAGGTCTTCCAGCGGGCGGGCGGGCGTACGACCTGGCCGTCGGTGGGTGCGAACCAGCCGTCGAGACCGGTCAGGTCGCGTTCGAGGGGCGGCGAGTCGACCAGGTCGGCCGACTCGGCGATCAGGGCGGCGCGGTCGGGTGAGGATCTCCAGGCGGCCAGTTGCCCGGCATCGGCGAAGCGGTAGACGATCGCGTACTCGCCGCTTCCCTCGGACGGGGGGATGACCGTCATGCCCTGACTGCCGTGCGCGGCGGCCAAGGAGCGGACGCGTTCGAGGAAGGCCTCGAACTCCTGCTCTCTGCCCGCCCGCACACGTCGGGTGACCAGGACGATCATGGCAGCAGGTCGGTGACCAGGGCGACGGCCTCGTGCAGCTCGCGCCGATCCTGGAGGCGGCTGAAGTGGACGCCATCGGGGGTGACCAGGGCCTTGGCGCCCAGGTGTTCGGCGAACAGCCGCACATGCTCGAGGGGGTCGGGCGTGAGCACCGGGTCGTCGATGGCGACCAGCACCCGGAACTGCCCGGCGGCGCGCCGGATGCGGTCCCAGTCGAAGCCATCCTGGAAGAACGCGGCGAGCTGGTCGTAGCCGACCTCGTGGGCCATGGAGGCGACCAGCACGACGCCGGCGTAGGGGCCCTCGCGGCCGACGTCGTGCTGCTGCAGCAGGCGGAGCAGGTTGACGCCGCCCAAGCTGTGCCCGACCAGGACGGTGTCGCGGGGGTCGTTCACCTCGGCGGTCACGGCCTTGAGCCAGGGTTCGGGCTGTGGCGCCTCAGGGTCGGGCATCTGCGGGACCCGCACGTCGTGGGGGCTCAGTTCGGCGGCCAGGTGGTCGTACCACGCCTGGTCGGGGGAACTGGCGTATTCGTGCGAGATGACGACACGGCTCATGGGATTCCAATCGAATCGCTACGTTTCGTTTCGATTGAAAAGTAGGCTACGGTGATCTACATGTCAACCGAGCGCAGGGGCGGGCGCACCCGCAGCCCCGAGGCCCACCAGGCGGTACTGGCCGCCGCCGCCGAACTGCTGGAGGAGCATGGCTACCAGACCCTGACCATCGAGAAGATCGCCGCGCGTTCCGGGGTCGCCAAAAGCACCATCTACCGGTGGTGGCGCTCCCGGCCCGAGCTGGTGATGGAGGCCTATACCCAGACCGTCGACCGGAGGATGCCCGAGCCCGACGCCGGATCGGTGCAGAGCGATCTCACCGTTTTCGTCACCGAGCTCTATCGGGTGGTGAAGCATCCACTGCGCGTCCGCACGCTGCGCGGGCTGATGGCCGAAGCCCAACTCGACGAGGACTTCCGCGAACCGTTCCGCGCCTGGGTGAACAGCCGCCGCGCGATCGTGGCCCACCTCCTGGAACGAGGCGTCGAACGCGGCGAACTCGACCCCGGCCTGGACATCGGCCACGCGACGGACCTGATCTTCGGGCCGTTCTGGTACCGGCTGCTCGTGGAACACGAACCACTCGATCCCACCGACGCGGCGGCCCACGTGACCCGGCTGATCAGGGGACTCGGACGAACACCAGGATCAGAGGTCAAATGACAAGGTCAGCTTGCTCCAGCGCGGGTGCCGGGGACCAGCGGCCGTCCGCCTCGTCACGGCACCGAGTTCATCTTCGGTGATCGAGGGCGCCATGGTCCGCTCGGCGGCGGGCCACTTGCCCGGCGGAGCGATCCCCGCCTAAGGGCGGTCGCTTTCGTAGGCCAGCCACTGCGCGAACGTGTGCAGCCCGTAGTCCGGCGTCACACTCTCTCGCCACCCCAGTTCGACCTCCGCCCGCTCGACGTTCACCAGCGGCCCGGGCGGCTCGTCGGACGTCTCGACGTCCATCGGTCGCACCGCCTTGGACACCGCCTCGGCCAGCTCACCCATGCGCAGCCGCTTCCGGCCGGCGATGTTGTACACGCGCCCCGCAACCCCCCGTTCCAGCGAGGACAGCACCGCCCCGGCGACGTCCTGTACGTGCACCAGCTGTACCGGACGCCCGGAGACAGGCGCGGGACGGTTGAGCGACGACCGCAGCACCAGGTCCGCCACCGGCCCGCCCTGCGGCATGCCGGGCCCGTACGGCGTGCCCAGCCGCAGCACCACCGCTCCCGGCGCGGCCGCCTCCACCTGCAGCAGGGCCCGCGACAACGGCGTGGCGGCGGGCGACACGGGTGTCTCCTCGTCCACCCACTTCCGCTGCGGGTAGACGTGGACCGAGCTGAGCAGCACTCCGCTCCGCCCGCCCGCGAAGGCCGCCCGCGCGAGCCTCAGCTCCTCCTCCGGGTCGGCGTCGGGGGACCAGCCGAGGGCGCACACGTGCACCACCGGCACGCCGGAGTCACCGGCGGCGAGACGGAGGCCCCGGTCGGCGAGCGCGTGCGCCAGGTGCTCCCGGACGAACGTCTCGGCACCGCTCACGGCCACCGTCGCAGACGGTCCCAGGGCCGCGATCAAGGGGACAGGGGACGGCGGGGTCACGACGCGCGGCGGGTGATCCGTCAGGGACGGCGAAGGTACGGCGCGAGGCGGGCGGTCCGCCGGGCCCGTTCCCAGGGTCGCCTCCAGGCCCTGGGAACGGGCCCGCGCCGCGTCGTGCAGGCCCGCCTCCAGGCCCGCCCGCGCCACCTCGTGCAGCTCCGCCGACAGCCGCCCCAGCTCCCGCCCCGAGAGCTCGTGGCACGACCCGCCCGGCCCCATCGTGGCCAGCGCCTCGTCCACGACCCGAGCGTCCCCCAGCCCGCGACCTCCGTCCACGACCCGAGCGTCTCCCCGCCCGCGTCCCCGATGCACGACCCCCATCGTGTACGCCGTCAGCCACAGCGCGCCATGCGCGCCCGCGCCCGCCCGCGCCACCAGCCCGCCCGCGTCGATCCCCAAGCCGGCCAGATAGTCCTCGCACCGCAGGTCCCGCCACCGCCCCGACCCCGGCACCCGTACGGCGCACTGCGCGACGCCCCGCTTGAAGAACGGGATCACCGGCAGATCGTCCAGCACGGCGTCCTCGCCCAGCCCCGCCAGCGGGTCGTCGGTGAAGAAGCACGGCGAGCGGCGCACCCCCTGGAAGTCGTTGTCCACCAGGCTCGCCAGGTCCTCGTGCTCGGCCAGGCTGGGCACCGCCACGAACACCGGCACCCCGGCCTGCCGCAGGTACCGCCCCATGAGCACGTCGTCGGGCCACGTGTCGCCCCGGCCCGCGGCCCACTCCACGTACCCCTCGGCGACCTCCTTGGGCAGCAGCAGGGCGGCCACCGGCGTGTACTCGCCCGCCCCCGCCACCCACCGCGCCCCGGCCAGCGCCCCCTGGCGTACGGCGGCGCCGTTGCGCGAGTTCCAGAACGCGAACAGGGCGAGCGCGGCGTGCGGCATGGCGCGGGCGGCGCGCTCGGCCCGTTGGAAGAACGTGCCGGAGAGCACCATGTCGTCGTGCAGGAGGAAGTGGTGGGTGGAGTCGCCGGGGATGCTCGACCACGCCAGCAGCGAGGTGCGGAACGCCGAGGGCCGGCCGGCCGGATCGGGGTCGGTGACGACGTCGAGCACGCCCCCGGCCAGCCGCGCGGCCGCCTCCCTGCGCTGGGGATGCGCCATCACGGCCCCGCTCAGCCGCACGCCCCGGTTCACGTCCCCAGGCATGCGCCTACCGTGAGCTCGCCCGACTCGACGAGGTCCAGGGCGTCGCGCCGGTCCCCGTCCTCCCACCGCACGTCGCGTACCACCAGCAGCCCCGACCCGCAGGCCACCAGCACGCCGCCGGTCCCGGTAGACCACACGGGAGCGAGCACGGTCCCGGCCGGTTCCGTGCCGCTGAGCTCGATGAGATCTGCCCCAATGAGATCTGCGCTGTGGACGTACAGCCGCCGCCCGGAGACGGACGTGAACGCCCCCGGATAGGGCGGGGCCAGCGCGCGTACCCAGTCGTAGAGGTCGGAGGCGGGCCGGGACCAGTCGATCAGCCCGTCCTCGGGCCGCCGCTTCTCCCACCACGACCCGCCGGGCCCCTGCGGGCGCGCCACCACGCGGCCCTCCAGCAGCAGCGGGATGTACGTCGCCAGCAGGTCCACGTTGATCTCGGTGACCTTGCGGTAGACGGCGCCGACGTCGTCGCGCCGGCTGACCGTGAACTCCCGCTGCGCGATCAGGTCCCCGGTGTCGGCCCCCTCATCCAGGAAGAACAGGCTGACCGCGCTCGTCTCCAGCCGCTTGATGATCGTCCACGGCAGCGCGGCCCGCCCCCGCCCCTCGGGCAGCCGCGTGGGATGCAGCCCGATGGACCCCAGGGGGCACGCCGACAGCAGGGGCTCGCGCACCAGCTGCGACCATCCCGCGATCACGAACAGGTCCATGTCCTTGACCAGCTCGTACGCCTGCCCGTCGTTGATGTCGGCCGTCTCCAGCAGCGGGATGCCGTGCTTCTCGGACGCCTCCCGCAGCGGCGCGAACCCGGAGCGGTGCTGCAGCGCGGGCGGGTAGCCGATCAGCAGCGACGGCGGGGTGCCCTGCGCCACCAGCACGTCCACCGCCGGCGCGGCGAACTCCATCCCGGTGGCGAACGCGAACGTCTTCACAGGACCTCCCTCAGCACCCCGAACGCCTCCGCGCGGGTGACGCCGATCTCCGCTCCGCGTAACGTGGCCAGCGCCGTCACCGAATCCTCGCTCCTGATGTGCGGTGAAGGCCGGTGCTGGCTCTCGTACGCCCGCAATGCCGCAAGCTTCGCGCCCATATGAGCGGATATATCGCAGTAAGCCGTCGAGCGGGGCATCGGCTCGGACGCCCACTGGATCTTCGACATCTCGTACATGAAGACGTTCGGCACCAGCCACTTGCCGAACTGCTGCGCGATCGGCCGGGCGGCGGCGAACCCGGCGTCGAAGACCGCGCAGTGGTCCTGGTCGTAGTCGGCGAAACTGGGCAGGAGCAGCAGGTCGGGCCGCCGCTCGTTCAGGGCGTGCTCGAACAGGTCCACCAGCTCCCGGCGCGGCAGCGTGTCGAGTCGCTCGGTCAGCCCGCGGTCCCCGTACGCGATCTCGAAGGTGAAGCCGAGCAGGGCCCGCACGGCCTCGATCTCGTCCAGCCGCTGCCGGTAGGTCGTGGCGCCGGCCAGCCCGTAGTGGCGCATGCCGTCCACCGCCAGATACAGGACGTGCACCTCGGCACCAAGCGCGGCCTGCGCGGCCATCAGGCCGGCACAGCCCAGGACCTCGTCGTCGGCGTGGGGGGAGATCACCAGGACGCGGTCAAAGCGGCGCATTCACTGCCCTTCGGTCCTCGCGGGCGCGGTAGTAGTCGGCGGTGGCCATGATGAGCTCGTCGAGGGTGACGCGGGGCCGCCAGCCCAGGTCGGTGGCCGTCCTGAGCGCCGGGATCTTGTGGAAGGACTCCGCCTCGGCGTAGTGCGGACCGTGCACGGTCCGGCCGTCCACGCCGACGATGGGGGAAGGGCTGCCGAGCAGGGCCTTGACGCGTTCGGCGAGCTCCATGACGGTGACGGCGTTGGCCGGGTTGCCGACGTTGATGATGACGTCGTCGCCGTCCAGCGCCGCGTCCATGAAACCGATGAGGAAAGCCGTCAGGTCACTGGCCGCGATGAACGCCCTGACCTGCTCCCCGCCCGCGAACACCGTGATCGGCCGCCCGGCCAGGGCCTGCTGCACGAACGTGGGCATCACGAACCCGCCCGCCCGCGACTGCCGCGCGCCCGCCACGTTGAAGGGCCGGATGACGATGCCGCGTAACCCGTGCTGCCGGCTGTTGCAGACCATGGCCTCGGCCAGCGTCTTGGCGACGGCGTACTCGATGCGCGTGTTGTACTGGGTCGGCACGACGATGTCGTCCTTCTCGTCGAGCACGCCGCTGCGCCCGTACACCTCGGCCGAGCTGAACATGCACAGCGGCACCCCGGCGGCGGCGCACGCCTCGATGACCGGCGCGGTGCTGCCGATGATGTCGTGCCCGAGCCGCCCCGACCGCGACAGGATGCTGGCCGGGCCCACGTAGGAGGCCGCGTGGATGACGCGGTCCACGCCCGCGAAGTCGCCGCCGGAGGCCAGGTGGTCCTCCACGCGCTGCCTGATGACCGTGCAGCGCGGGTCGGTGTCGTAGTCCTCGCCGTCCACGACCGCTCCGGCGTTCGAGTCGATGATCCGTACGCTGTGGCCCGCCGCGAGGTAGGCGTCCACCAGATGTGAGCCGATGAATCCGAGACCGCCGGTGATGACTACTTCGCCACCTGGTGCACGCACGGACCCGCCTTTCCCGCTCGAGGAAAACGGTCATACTGGGACCTAGGCGGGATTAAAACAGTTTTCGTCTGTCTTGTCACCCATGGCCACAACTTTTCACCGCGGCGCGTGAACCCCTCCTGACGCGGGTAGCTCCCTATCCTGACCGGGTAGGGAGACCTGGGGAGACACCGCCGATGTCCAGTGAGCTCGACCTCATGCCCGCCGGCTTCGTGCGTGCCATCGAGGAGATGGCGCTGGTGGACCACCACGTGCACGGCGTCACGTCCCACGACCTGTCGCGCCGGGCGTTCGAGGAGCTGATCACCGAGTCCGACCGGCCGGTGCCGTCGTGGATGACCCCGTTCGACTCCCAGGTCGGCCACGCCATCCTGCGGCACTGCGCGCCGGTGCTCGGCCTCGACCCGTACTGCACGCCGGAGGAGTACCTGGCCAGGCGCGCCCGGCTCGGCGCCGACGAGACCAACCGGCTGCTGCTGGGCGCGAGCGGCATCGGGCACTTCCTGGTCGAGACCGGCTACCGGGGCGAGGAGTTGCTCGGGCCCTCCGGCATGGCGGAGGTCACCGGCATGCCGGCCGACGAGGTGGTGCGGCTGGAGGCCGTGGCCGAGCAGGTGGCCGCCGGCGGGTGCGGGGCGGGCGCGTTCGCCGACCGGTTCGCCGAGGCGCTGTGGGAGGGCACGCGTACGGCGCGCGGGCTCAAGAGCATCGCCGCCTACCGCTGCGGGCTCGACTTCGACCCCGCGCCGCCCACGCGCGAGGAGGTCACGGAGGCCGCCGGGCGCTGGTTGTCCGCCGGGGGCGGGCGGCTGTCCGATCCCGTGCTGCTGCGCCACCTCATCTGGACGGGGCTGGAGCGGGGCCTGCCGCTGCAGTTCCACATCGGGTTCGGGGACCCGGACGTGGACCTGCGCCGGTCGGACCCGCTGCTGCTGCGCGGGCTCATCGAGCTGGCCGAGCCGACCGGGGTGCCGCTGCTGTTGCTGCACTGCTACCCGTACCAGCGGCACGCGGGGCTGCTGGCGCACGCGTACCCGAATGTGTTCTTCGACGTGGGGCTGGGCGTGAGCTACACCGGCGCGCGCAGCGTGGCGCTGGTGGCCGAGAGCCTGGAGGTGGCGCCGTTCGCGAAGCTGCTCTTCTCCTCCGACGGCTTCGGCCCGGCCGAGCTGCACTATCTCGGGGCGCTGCTGTGGCGGCGCGCGATGGCGCGGGTGGTCGGCGGGTTCGTGGCCGAGGGGGAGTGGTCGGTGGAGCAGGCGATGCGGGTGGCCTGGATGGTGGGCGCGGAGAACGCCCATCGCGTCTATGACCTCGGAGGGTGAAGGCGAACGATGTTCCGCCCATGTGTGGACAGAAAACTCATCGATGACGAAACCGTCCTTAACCTCTAGGCTCGACCGCGATGGATCTCGAAACTTTCTCCCCCGGTTCGGGACTGCTCGAACCCCGGGCAGCACTCCGCTCTGACGCGCCCGCCCTCGACCTCAACGGCACGTGGCGCTTCCGCCTCTCACCCACCGCGAACGTCCCTGACGACTTCGCCCAGCCGGCCTTCGACGACGCCGGCTGGGACGAGCTCCCGGTCCCGTCCCACTGGAACCTGCACGGGCACGGCGCCCCCGCGTACACCAACGTCGACTTCCCGATCCCCGTCGACCCGCCCCGGGTCCCGGACGAGAACCCGACGGGCGACTACCGCCGCGTGTTCGACCTGCCGGAGGGGTGGACGGGCGGCCGGCTGCGGTTCGAGGGCGCCGACTCCTTCGCCAGGGTCTGGCTCAACGGCCACGAGCTGGGCTTCTGGACCGGCAGCAGGCTGCCCGCCGAGTTCGACGCGGGGCCGTACCTGCGGCCGGGACGCAACGTGCTGGCCGTCCGCGTGCACCAGTGGTCGGCCGCCAGCTACCTCGAGGACCAGGACATGTGGTGGCTGCCGGGCATCTTCCGGGACGTCACCCTCACCCGCTCCACCGCCGACGTCTTCGTGCGCGCCTCCTACGCGGACGGGCGCGGCACGCTCGGCTTCGAGGGCTCGGGCACGCTGAGCGTCCCCGAGCTCGGCGTCGCCGACCTCGCGCCCGGGGCGGAGGTGACGCTGGAGGTGGAGCCGTGGACGGCCGAGACGCCCCGCCTGTACGACGCCGTCCTCACCCTCCCCGAGGAGACGGTACGGCTGCGCGTCGGCTTCCGCACGATCTCCATCGTGGACGGCGTGCTCCTGGCCAACGGCCGCCCGCTGCTGTTCAAGGGCGTGAACCGGCACGAGTTCCATCCGGAGAGCGGCCGTACGCTGACGTACGAGACGATGCGCGAGGACGTGCTGCTGATGAAGCGGCACAACGTCAACGCCGTCCGGACCAGCCACTACCCGCCCCACCCCGACTTCCTCGACCTGTGCGACGAGCTGGGCCTGTGGGTCATCGACGAGTGCGACCTCGAGACCCACGGCTTCGGCATGATCGGCTGGCGCGGCAACCCCACCGACGACCCCCGCTACGCCGACGCGCTGCTCGACCGCATGCGCCGCATGGTCGAACGCGACAAGAACCACCCCAGCATCATCATGTGGTCGCTCGGCAACGAGGCGGGCGTCGGCAGGAACCTGGCCGTCATGTCCGACTGGACCCGCGAGCGCGACCCGTCCCGCCCGATCCACTACGAGGGCGACCGGTCCTGCGCGCACACGGACGTCTACTCCCGCATGTACGCCTCGCACGCCGAGGTCGAGCTCATCGGGCGGCAGGAGGAGGCGCCGCTGGACGACCCCGAGCTGGACGCGCGGCGCCGCGGCATGCCGTTCATGCAGTGCGAGTACGCCCACGCCATGGGCAACGGGCCCGGCGGGCTGGCCGAGTACCAGGAGCTGTTCGAGAAGTATCCGCGGCTGGCCGGCGGGTTCATCTGGGAGTGGATCGACCACGGGCTCGCGCATCCGGAGTACGAGTACGCGTACGGCGGCGACTACGGCGAGCCCGTGCACGACTCGAACTTCGTCATCGACGGTCTCGTCTTCCCCGACCGCACGCCGTCGCCCGGGCTGATCGACCTGAAGAAGGTGTTCGAGCCGGTCCGGTTCGAGTTCGGGGACGGCGTGGTGCACGTCGTCAACGGCCACGGCTTCGCGGACCTGTCGCACCTGGAGTTCCTGGCCACGGTGGAGGCGGACGGGGAGACGGTCGCCGAGCACCGGCTGACCGTGCCCGCCGAGGGCGGCGAGGTCAAGCTGCCCGCCGCACCCGGCCTGGACTCGGGCTCCGAGGTGTGGCTCACCGTACGCGCGGTGCTGGCGGCCGACCAGCCGTGGGCCGGAGCGGGCCACGAGGTGGCCTGGGGCCAGGCGCTCCTGTCGCCGCTCATCGGCGAGGCCGTCGAGGGCGCGCCCGCGACGTGGAGCGCCGGGCTGGTCCGCGACGGCGGCGAGATCTCCGTGGGTTCCGCGGGGGACTCGGCCTTCGACCTGGAGACCGGGCGCCTGGTCAGGCTGTTCGGCGTGGAGGTGGAGGGGCCGCGGCTCGGCCTGTGGCGGGCGCCGACCGACAACGACACCTACGGCGGGCTGGCCGGCAAGTGGCGCGGGCTCGGCCTGCACCGCCTCACCCACCGCGTGGACGAGGTCGAGATCGGTGACGCGCTGACCGTGCGCACGCGGGTGGCGCCGGCCGCGACCGACGCCGGCATGCGCGCCACCTACACCTGGACGGCCTCGGACGGCGGCCTGGAGCTGAGGGTGGACGTCGAGCCGGAGGGCGACTGGGCCGACCCCATCCCGCGCCTCGGGCTGGACATGTCGCTGCCCGCGGGTGCGGTCGAACATGTCACCTGGTTCGGCAGGGGGCCGGGCGAGGCCTACCCGGACACCGGGATGGCCGCCAGGGTCGGCCGCTGGCGGGCGAGCCTGGACGAGTTCCAGACGCCGTACGTGTTCCCGCAGGAGAACGGCCACCGGGCGGACGTGCGCTGGGCCGACTTCGGCGCCTTCACGGTGCGCGGGTTCCCGGTGTTCGGGCTGACCGCGCGGCCGTGGAGCGCCTTCGACCTGGACCGGGCGCGGCACCGGCCGGACCTGGTGCCGGGAGAGCGCGTGCACCTGGGCCTCGACCTGGCCCAGCAGGGCATCGGCACCGCCACCTGCGGGCCCGGCGCCCTTCCCGTCTACGACCTCAGGGCCGGGCGGGCGACGTTCAGGCTCCGCTTCGAGCCCAGCTGACCGACGGATCTGATCATGCGCGGCCCCCCTCCGGGGCCGCGCAGCCTTCGTGCTGACCGTTCACTGACGTTCAACGGGAGGAATGTGATGGATGCCAAGGAGTACCTGGCCGGTGTGTTCGACCGCGCGTCCGGGACGTACGAGCAGGTGGGGGTGCCGTTCTTCGCGCCCGTGGCCGCCGAGCTGGTACGCCAGGCCGCGCCCGGGCCGGGCGACCGCGTCCTGGACGCCGGCTGCGGGACGGGCGCCTCGCTCGTGCCCGCGGCCCAGGCCGTCGGCCCCACGGGGCGGGTGGTCGGGCTGGACCTCGCGCCCGGCATGGTCGCCGCCGCCACGGCCGAGATCGAGCGGTACGGCCTGAGCCACGCGACCGTCCTGCTGGGCGACGCGGAACGGGCCGAGGAACTGCTGCCCGGCGAGCGGTTCGATGTCGTGCTGGCCGGGATGATGCTGTACTTCCTGCCCGACCCGCTGGCCGCCGTACGCTCCATGACCGGGCTGCTGCGGTCCGGGGGCCGGTTGTCGGCCAGCCTGCTGGTGCGGTCGAGCCCGGTCGAGGTCGAGCTGCTCGGTCTGGTCGGGCGGGCACTGGAGCCGTACACGTCGGGGGCGGGCGGCGCCCCGTTCAGCCACACGCTGGGCTCGGCCGAGGAGCTGACCGGGCTGTTCGAGGCAGGCGGGCTGGGCGGGGTGCGGCACGAGGACGTGGTGTTCGAGGTGGCCGTCGAGGCGGGACAGGTGTGGGACTGGCTCTGGTCGGCCGCCCGCAGGGCCCCGCTGGAGGCGATCCCGGAGCACCTGCGCGAGGAGGCCCGGGCGGCCCTGGAGGCGGCGCTCCCCCAGGACCGCTTCGTGCTTCCCCGCACGGTCCGCTTCGCGACGGGCGTCCGCCCCTGATCGGACGCGCCCGGCCCTTCTGCTTCTGGGGCCGGGCGCTCCTTCCGGGGCTGGTCAGGCGTCGGGCACGGTGAGGATCGTGCCCGCGCCGACCGTCAGCCCGCCCTCGCGGATGGCGAAGCCGAGCCCGGGCTCCAGCGCGACCGCCTTGCCCAGCTCGACCGCCACGTCGACCGTGTCACCCGGCTGGGCGGCGACGGCGCCGCTGAGCGCCAGCTCCCCGGGCACGTCCGTCGTCCGCAGGTAGAACTGCGGCCGGTAGCCGGACGCGATCGGCTTGCGCCGCCCGCCCTCCTCCGCGGTCAGGAGGTACACGCGGGCGGTGAAGGACCGGCGCGCGTGCTGGCTGCCGGGCGCCGCCAGCACCATGCCGCGCCGTACCTGCTCGCGGCGGATCCCGCGCAGCAGCACGGCCGCGTTGTCACCGGCCTCGCCCCGCTCCATCGTCTTGCCGAACGTCTCCACGCCCGTGACGACGGCGCCGAACGCCTCACCGAACCCGACCGCCTCCACCGAGTCACCGACCCGGACGGCGCCGCGCTCGATGGCCCCGGTGACGACCGTGCCCCGGCCGGTGACCGTGAGCACGTTCTCGACCGGCATGAGGAACGGCGCGTCCACGTACCGCACCGGCACGGGGATGTGCTCGTCCACCGCCTGGAGCAGCGCCTCGATCGACGCGATCCAGACCGGGTCGCCCTCCAGCGCCCGCAGCCCGGACACCCGCACCATCGGGACGCCGTCGTAGCCGTGCTCGGCCAGCAGCTCCTGCAGCTCCAGCTCGACCAGGTCGGTCAGCTCCGGGTCCGCGCCGTCGGCCTTGTTGACGGCCACGACCAGGTGCTCGACGCCGACCCGCTTGGCGAGCAGCACGTGCTCCCTGGTCTGCGGCATGATCCCGTCGTGCGCGGACACGACGAGGATCGCGCCGTCCAGCTGCGCCGCCCCCGTGATCATGTTCTTCACGTAGTCGGCGTGCCCGGGCATGTCCACGTGCGCGTAGTGGCGGGTGGCGGTCTCGTACTCGACGTGCGAGATGTTGATCGTGATCCCGCGCCGCGCCTCCTCGGGCGTGCGGTCGATCCGCTCGAACGGCGTGTACGTGGCCTGCCCGCGCTGCGCCAGCACCTTCGTGATGGCGGCGGTCAGCGTGGTCTTGCCGTGGTCGACGTGCCCCATCGTGCCGATGTTGAGATGCGGCTTGTTCCGTACGTAGGCCTGCTTGGCCATGGTTCCTTCCTTGAGACCTGGTTTCCGTGTGACCCGTACTCGGGGCCGACAACCTCCCCCCGCCGGGTCACCTCAGGACTCACGGGAAGAGGTCAACGCTCCAGGCCGTCGCAGGCACGCTCAAGCACGCCCGGCACCGCGGGCGTCACAAGGAGAGCGTGCAGGAACATGACGAACATAGTGCGATCCACAGCACGCGACCGCAACCGAATATTCCCGGCGGGAGTTCGCGTAGGTGGGCCGACTGACACCCACCCCGGACCGGCATGCCTTTCGGGCCCTCCGGAGGCCGAAACGGAACCCAGGACAGCCTGAATTCGCAGGTCATGGGTTTGTCAGACCGTCCATCGCGGGGCGTACTCCAGGTGGATGTCCTGCCCGCCGCCTGGATCCAGATTCGGCCAGTAGAACAGCCGGCAGACGTGATAGTTGCAGGCGCCCGAGATGTACAGCGAGGTCGCGGCAGCGGGCGGCCCTTCCTTCGCCACGGCGAAAAAGTGGCGGGCCGGCTGCCGAAACGCCGCGGTGCTGCCGGTCAGAAACAGCGTCTCGGCGTGCACGCGCTGGTGGAGCGCGTCCTTGTTGTCCTGGTAGTTCAGGGCCCGGTAGTCGATCTCCTCGTCGGCGGGCAGGTCGGTGTCCGGAACGCTTGCCGTCCGGATCTCGCCCGGAAGGCTTCGGGCGGTGATCCGCTTTCGTACCTGCTTCCAGCGGGAGGGCGGGAACTGCAGCGAGTGGTGGGCCAGCACGAGATCAAGCGGCCGGTCCGGGCACCTCTCCGCCATATCCCAGTCGGGGTTGATCCCAGGGGCGGCCGGAGTGGCGCGCATCGGCAAGTAGACCAGAGAGCGTGGCGATCGGGCCGCGAGCAGCCACAACGCGCCGATCCGTCGGCCATCCGTCCGGTCCACATACATGTGGTACTGGTTACCGGTGTCGTAGAGTGCCCCATTGCCCAAAGGTTTGGCCGGGCGGATCACCCGGAGCTCCGAGGCTCCCAGCCGCACTCGGTGAATGATGATCTTCACCTGCACGATCATCGGTTCCTTTCATCCTCAGGCTGCCTGTGCGATCCAGTGGTTCTGAAGGACGGCGATGGTCTCGCACAGGTGGCCGGGCTTGGAAGGGCCGCAGCGTAGCTTGCGGAGGACCGTCCAGCTCTTCAGCGCGGAGCTTGACGTGGGAGCGGTTGGGGCACGATCGAACAGCACCTGAAGCTCCTGGTTGTGACGGTGCGGATTGTGGTGATCAACCCGTCTACCAGGAGCTTCTTAGAGCCACCAGCCGAACGCCGCCATCGCGATCATGATGTGATCGGGGCACGCGTCCTGGAGGATGGAAAACGTTCAGTGAGCCGTGCTGAGGAACGAAGCACGATCGTCGATCGCCCTCGGCAATCTACGGCGGCCAAGCACGCCGTGGCGAATCGTAAATGCTGCATCTGTGAGTCGATGTGGCCATTCGTACACGCCCCTGCCCACCCGATCGGGGATGCCTACCGCATTCGTCCTGAGTACCTGGCGGCCCGGGTTACGTCCCGTCGAGTGGTGTGGATTGGCCCTATCGCGGAGGCGAGGCGGCTTGGTCTCATGTCATGGTGATGTGGAGAGGGCGCGTCAAGGGTTGGTGGCTGATCGTCGGCGCGGCGGTGGCGACGTCGGTGGCGGCGTTCGCCGAGTCGGAGCTTCCCGCTGGGGTGGGCGCGGTCTTGGTCGCTGTGATGGGGGCCGCAGCCGGCGTGGTGTCCGGGCGGGGCAACCGGCTGGTGGAGGCGCCGACGGCGCGCGAGCGCGGGCTGGTGGTGGCTCGGCGCGGCAGAGTTCCCCGCATCCGCGATATCGACGATCTGTCAGTCGTGCGCGTCCATAGTGCGGGCGGTGACGCGTTCCCCGCGTTCATCCCCAGGGACAGAAGCGGCGAGATCGAGTCGGCCCTGGCCTCACACCGTTTCGTCCTGCTGGTCGGGGACTCGACCGCGGGGAAGTCACGTGCGGCGTTCGAGGCGCTGCGTGAGAAATGCTCGCGTCACCGCCTGCTCATCCCGGATCCGGAGAGCGGGGAAAGCCTGGCGGCCGCCTTCGAGACGGCCGAGTCCGTGCGGCCGTCGGTGATCTGGCTGGACGATCTCGAACGCTACCTGACCTCGGGAAGCGCCCTCCCGAACCAGATCAGGAACGTGATCGTCGGGAAGCCGGGGGTGCTGGTGGTGGCCACGATCCGCACCCATGAGAGGGCCCGCTTCCGGGGGATCGAGGCGTCTCCCGTTCCGGAGGCGGCGGTGTTCGGTCTCGCCCATGAGATACGGCTGGAGCGCCGGTGGAGCGCCGCAGAGCTGCGCCGGGCGTCCGAGCACACAGAGGACGAGCGTATCGCCCAAGCGATCGAGTCATCCAGCACGTACGGAATCGCCGAGTTCCTGGCAGCCGGACCGCGGCTCCTCGCGACCTGGAAGGACGCCCGTTCTCCCGAAGGGAACCACTCCCGAGGCGCGGCGCTGGTGGCCGCCGCTGCCGACGCCTTCTGCGCGGGCTGGACCACTCACCTCCCGGCTCCGGTCCTGCGTGACCTCCACGAACACCACCTGCTCGACCTCGGGGGCGCCCGCGCCCGTCCCGAGCCTTGGGAATCCGCTCTGGCCTGGGCAACGAAACCGATCTTCGCCACCAGCAGCCTCCTGGTCCCCAACCACGACGGCACCGGCTACCGGGTTTTCGACTACCTGCCCGAAGCGATCGACTCCGAACGCGGGACCAGCGGGATCGCCCAGCCGGTCTGGGACACGCTCATCGTTCACGCCGAGCCGGCGGCCTGCGTCGACCTAGGCCGGGCCGCCCAGCAACGGACCCAATGGGACGCCGCGACATCCGCCTTCCGCAAGGCGGTCGACGGCGGTGCCCTCATGGGCGCGATCGGCCTGGCGGAGATGTCCGGCGACGCCAACCGGCATGCCGAGGCCGTCGACGTCCTCAGATCGGCGCTGCGGTCCGCGCCGCCGGACACCGCTCCGGACGACCTCTTCGAACTCACCCTTCAGCTGGCCTGGTGGACGGGGCAGTCCGGGGACCTCGACCGGGCGGTCTCCCTCTCCACCGAAGCATACGAGGGCTTCCTGGAGCTCCACGGAAGGATCCACCCGGCCACGATCCAAGCCAGACGGAACCTGATTCGCTGGACCGGCCACACCGGATCGGCCGCCGACGCCCTCGCGATGGCCAGGGAGCTCCTGGATACCGGACAGACCCTCTGGGGGCCGGAGCACCGTCAGGTGCTGGGTCTGCGATTCGAAGTGGCCTGCTGGGCGGAGGCCGACGGGCCGCAGGCCGCCGAGCGCGCCTGGCGCGAACTCAACGACGATGCCACCCGCCTACTCGGTGACCATCACGCCCTCACCAACGACGCCCGCTGGAACCTGGCCGACTGGGCGACTCGAAACGGTGACCGAGAGACCGGCCTTCGCCTGCAGAGAGAAGTCATCGAGGGCTGCGCGGTCCTCTACGGTGCCGACCACGCGCGCACCCTGACGCGCATCATCCAGCTCGCCGCCATGCTGGGACACGCCGACCGTATCGAAGAAGCCCTGGCCACGGCCACCGGCGCCCGCGACGACTGCGCTCGCGTCCTGGGGCAGAACCACGAACTCACCCACTGCGCCGCCTACCAGCTCGCCCTGTGGACCGCTCTCTCCGGAGACACCGACACCGCACAGGTCGCCTTCACGAGCCTTCTCGCCGTGCTGCCGGACGGCCATCCACTCGCCGGACTATGCGCCCGCCAAACAGCCGAAGGCCCGGGCTCGACCACTGACTACTACCTGCCCCCTGACTGGTGACCGCCACGACGAGACACATCGAGGTCGCCGGACGGCCACAGACGTGACTCCACGGACGAATCCCGGAATGCCCCTGAACGCCACGCACAGGGTGGTGCGGGTCGAGAGGCCAGATGGGCGCACAGCGAGGCTGCCCAGGAAGACGGCGAGGCTCAGCCGTTCCGCCTCCGTCCACGTGAGTCATGTCGTCCTGCCACGTGTCGAATTTCGCCGATCAGCGTTTTCCGAGCCGAACGGACAGGGCGGCGAGCCAGGCGGAGATGAGTACGGCGCCGGCGGCGAAGCGCAGGCTGGCGCTGTCCTCGCCCCACGGCGGCACCGTGAGGACGAACGTGGCCAGGCTGTTGACGAAGCTGTAGGCCGTCCAGCCACGGCTCGCGAACCGCCGCGCGAAGACGAGCCCGGCCACGATCAGCGACAGGAACGCCGTCGCCCCGAAGACCGTGTGCAACATGCTGCCGGTGCTGAGGCGCTCCGGCAGCCCGGCGGGGGCGCCGGTCGGCCAGCCCAGTGCGGGATCGGGCGTGAAGACCCCGCCGCCGACCATCGCCACGCCGTACGCGCCGATCAGGATCGGCCCGATGAGCGAAGCGGCCGCTCCCGCCACCCCGGGACGGGCGGCCCGCCGTACGCCGAGCGCGAAGGCGCACGCCAGCAGGCCCGTGAGCGCGAAATTCGCGGTCTGCAGCCAGCCCAGGTCGCCGAGCGTGAGAGCGCTCAGCGCGTGCCGCCGCAGGTCGAATCCGGTCCGGGTGAATGCCTGCGTGAACGACACGACAGGGAACAGGATCCCGGCGATCGCGCCGCAGCCCAGCAGCAGCGCGGCCCCGGTCGCAGGGGAGGTCGTGGGCTCGGTGGAGGTGCTCATCATGGATCCTTTCGCGGTTGGTGGTCATCGCTTCGTCGCACGGCATGACCACGAACGGGATGCGGCCGGATGGACAGCCGCCCGCGAAATTCCTCAGGACTCCTCGACGGCGGCCAGGCGACGCCGCAGGTGGACGCGTTCCGGCTCGCTCCCGGCCGCTTCCAGGGCCGCGCGGTAGGCCGCGGCGGCTTCGGGACGGCGGCCGAGCCGGTGCAGCAGGTCGGCGCGCGCCACCAGGTACGGGTGGTAGGCGCGCAGCCGCGGCTCGCCGGCCAGCTCGTCCAGCAGCGCCAGGCCAGCCTCCGGGCCGTCGCGCATGGCCACGGCCGCCGCCCGGTTCAGCGCGACCACCGGGGACGGGTCGAGCGCGAGCAGCACGTCGTACAGGGCCACGACCTGCGGCCAGTCGGTCGTGGCCAGGTCCGCCGCCTCGTCGTGGAGGGCGGCGATCGCGGCCTGCACGCCGTACACGCCGGGCGGGCCGCCGCTCAGCGCGGTCACGACCAGCGCCGAGCCCTCCTCGATCAGGTCCCGGTCCCAGCGGCCGCGGTCCTGCTCGTCCAGCAGCACCGGCTCACCGTCGGGACCGGTACGGGCCTCGCGGCGCGCGTGGACCAGCAGCGTCAACGCCAGCAGCCCGGCGACCTCCCGCTCGGAGGGCAGCAGCCGGCGCAGGATGCGCGCCAGCCGGATCGCCTCCTCGGCCAGGTCCAGGCGCTGCAGGTCGGGGCCGGAGCTGGCGGCGTACCCCTCGGTGAAGATCGAGTAGATCACCTGCAGCACCCCGGGCAGCCGCTCCGGCAGCTCGTCCGCGCCGGGCACGCGGAACGGGATGCGGGCCTCGCGGATCTTCTTCTTTGCCCGGACGATCCGCTTGGCCATCGTCTGCACCGGCACCAGGTACGCCCGCGCCACCTCCGGCGTGGTCAGCCCCGCCAGGCAGCGCAACGTCAGCGCCCCGCGGTCCTCGGCGGGCAGCGCGGGGTGGGCGCAGGTGAAGAACAGCTGCAGCCGCTCGTCCGGCAGCTCGCCGCCGTCCGCGTCGGCCGGAGGGGCGTGCGCCGCCCGCTCCGCCTCCACCTGCAGGATGGCCAGCCGCGCGGCGAAGGCCTGGTCGCGCCTGAGCCGGTCGACCGCCTTGCGCCGCGCCGTCGTCATCAGCCACGCGCCCGGCTTGGGCGGCACACCCTCGACCGGCCAGTGCTTCAACGCCGCCTCGATGGCGTCCGAGGTCACCTCCTCGGCGAGGTCGAGGTCACCGAAGCGGCGCACGAGCGCGGCCAGCAGCCTGCCGCGCTCCTCCCGGAAGACCGCCTCGACCTCATTCATTGAAGTCGGCGACCGGGCGTACGACCACCGACCCGCCGCCACGCGCGCCCGGGCAGCGGGCGGCCCAGTCGAGCGCCACGTCGAGGTCCGGTACGTCGATCACATAGAAACCGCCCAGAACCTCTCGCGTCTCGGCATACGGCCCGTCGATCACGCTCCGCACCCCGTCCCTGTCCACTCGCACGGTCGTGGCGGTCACCAGATCGGCCAGCGACTCGCCGGACACCCAGATCCCCGCCTCCCGTACGGCCTTGTCGTAGGCCATCCAGTCCTCGAAGGTGCACTGCTCGTCCTGGTCGGTGGTGGCGGCGTTGATCAGCATCATGTACTTCACGGTGTCCCCTTCATGGGTGAGTTCGGCGTACGGCAGGCTCGCCGTACACCATCACCACGAACGGCCCTCCGCCAAATGGACAACTTCTCATAGAGAGGTTGCGGGCTCCAGAGAGCGGGTCAGCCGCACTCCTTCTTCGAGATACCCCAGCGCGGCGTAGAACCGCCGGGCGGTCGTGTTCGCCGCCCCCGTCTCCAGGGTCAGGTGACGCAGGCCCTGCTGCCGGGCCCAGTCCTCGGCGGCGGCCATCAACCGCCGGCCCACTCCCGTACGGACGGCTTGCGGATGAACGGCCAACTCGCCGACGTAGGCGTCCATCGCCCCGGTGAAGTGCCGCTGGCGCTGGACGGACACCACGCCGATGACCTGTGAGTCCCCACCGTACACGGCGACGAACACCGCTCCCCGCTGCGCCCCGACGGCGGCGAGGGACCCGGCGAGCCACTCCCGCGCCGCCCGGGCGGCACCCTCGGGGTCACGCCACGCCGCGACACCCTCGGCGAGCCGGGGAGCCAGAGCCAGGACGCCTTCAAGATCGTCATCGCATGCGGGCCGAATCCGGACCTCGTTCATGAACGGCAGCATGCCAGGGGGAAGTCCTCCGAAAAAACCCCTGATGGACAACCGGATCCGGCTATTCGCCTTCTGCCACCACCGCGTCGAGAAGCAGGTCGAGCAGCACCGTCCGACGTTCGGTGTCGTCGGCGGTCGCGAGGAACACGATGCTCCAGCCCAGGTCGGGCAGCCGGGCCTGCATGGCCCGCAGTCCCGGCCAGCCGCCCCCATGCCGGTAGACGCGGTGCCCGGCGTGCGAGCGGACGCCGATGCCCCAGGCGTAGCCGATCGGTGTCCCGTCATCGAGGCGGCCCGGGATGTGCATGAGGGCGGAGAGGCCGAGCTCATCGGCATTGAGCGCCTGGCTCCACCGCAGCAGGTCACCGGCGGTGGTCCACACGCCGCCGTCACCCAGGGACAGCGGCGCCGGGTGTTCAGGGGACAGAGGTGCCGCACCGGGAGGCGCGGGAGCGGGTCCGGCCCAGAAAAGCGTGTCGCTCATCGACAGTGGGGCGAAAAGCCGGTCCCGCGCGAAATCCGGAATCGGCTGACCGGCCGCTCGTTCCGCGGCAGCGGCGAGGCAGACATATCCCGCGTTCGAATAGACGTAATCGCCGCCCGGCCTGCCGGGGAGGGCGGGAAATCGGGTGAGGGCCTGAATGACGCCTTGGCTGGTCCGGTCACCGTCCAGGATGGCGTCGATGTCACGATCAGCGGGCAGAGCCGCGGTGTGATGGAGTAACTGCCGGACCCGGATGTCACCAGCCCATGAAGGCAGCTGGGGCAGCCAGCGCGACAACGCGGACTCAAGGTCCAGCGCACCCTGCTGGACGAGCAATGCCACGCATGCGGCGGTGATTTGTTTGGAAAGGGAGGCCGCGTAGATCGGCGTCGTGGCGGACAGCGTCTCGCGCCTGGCCGTCAACCCCTGCGCGTGAAAAGCCGGCGCATTGTCGCGTCGCTGGAGCCCGACCACGATCGGTTCGTCATTCCGGTATCCGGCTTCGGCGAGCATGGCTTCTATTCGCTTCTCAGTGAGGTTTCTCATGAAGATCACTTCCAGTGGCAGTTGAGAGCGAGGGCGGCTCGGACTATGTCGCCGATTCGACTGGGGCTCAGGGTGACGCGCTTCAGTGTGCGCGAGCGTTCCTTTTCGGGCGGCGGGCTGGGACGTGGACGCCGTTACCGGCGCCGATGTAGCCCCTGTCGGCCAGGGTCGGCAGGCCGTCGGCGGCCGCCTTGTACAACGCGGGCAGGACGTGCGGCCGGGCGGCGGTGATGTCCGGGGTGGAGCCTGGCTCGGCAACGGAGACCCACAACGGGGTTCCGTCAGAGGCCGCGAGGAACTGGACGTTACCGCCGAAGCTCTTAGCGCGCAGCCGCGCTCACGGAACCAGCGCAGCACCGTGACCGCCTGCCGGAATGTGCCCAGGACCCGCGGCCCAGGGGGCGTGTTGAGGCGCCGGCGATGCGTGGCGAGCAACCGGGAGGGCTTCACGTGCATCCACCACCGGGCTCGTCGCGACCGATCCGACCATGGATGTGCGAATCAACCCGCTTTCATGAAGATCATCGAGCCGGCAGCGTCACTCCGGACACGAACTCAGCGGCCATGATCGGATACACCGCACCGAGCACGATCCCGGTGACGCCCAGCCACCGTGCCGCGCGGCTGCGCAGGAGGTGGCGACGGCGAGATGCCCGGCTGGGCGGGTGAGGTTGTAGGAGGTGGCGGTCAGGGTCAGCCAGGCCGCGTTCGCGGTGAGCTTCCCCGACGGCAGGTGAGCTAGGGCGGAGTCCTCGAGATGATCTGTTTCAGGATGCCTTTTCGTCGGCGGGCTTCTCGCTCTCGGTGGTCACCCGTGCCCCTCGGAAGAGCACCGGGAGCCACAGGAGACATGCCAGCAGGGGGACCGCGGCGTAGGTGGCCATGCCCACACTGGAGCCCAGCCCGTCCATGAGCGCGCCGAGGACGAGATAGCCGATGCCGATGAGCGCCGACTCCACGAATGCGATCATCGACAGCAGGCTCGCCCGGTGGCGCGACGGCACGGACTCGTTGAACACGTTGTCCACGATCACGGCGGTGATCTCGGGAATCCCGACCAGGGCCAGGAACGCGGCGATGGTGACCCAGACAAGGCCGAGGCCGCTCAGGCCGAGTGCCGCGGCGAGCGTCAGGAGGGACACCGGGACTATGACCCGATACCCGATGCGCCGGTCCGCGCGGTCCGACAGCAGCGGAGTGAGCCCGCCGGCGAAGAATCCCGCCGATATGACCACGCTGACCAATGCGGTGCCCGCTCCCTGATCGGAGAGGGTCTTCTGCGCAAAGATGATGTACGGCGTCAAAGTCGCATGCATCAATCCGGACACCACGACAAGCGTCACGAGCGCCGGCGTGGCGACCCGAAGCATCGCCCGCCATGCGGTGGCGTCGCCGTGCTTCTCGGCTCCGTCCCGCTCGTCCACCGCGTCCGCGCCGCGGATCTCGGGCACCCGTGACATCAGCACCACCACGGCCAGGGCGAGGCACGCCGCCGAACCGACGTAGACGACTCCCCAGGAGATCTGCTGCAGTTGGCCGCCGAGGACGATGGCGACTCCCGAGGTGACCGTCCCGAGCATGGTGAACCGGGACTTGACCTTGACGTAGCCGGCCGTTGCACCACGACGCACGAGCAGGTCGTACAGCAGGGCGGTGTCCGAGCCGGACACACATGCCATGCCCACGCCCTGCCCGATGAACAGCGCCAGGAACACCCAGTAGTCGGAGAACGTCCCCTGGCCGAGCAGACATCCAGCTATCAGCAGCTGGCCGATCACGATGCTGGCACGCCTGCCGATGCGGTCGGCGATGACCCCCGTCGGCAACTCCGCAAGTCCGCTGACCAGGTAGAGCAGTGTCTGCAATAAAGCCACTTGCTCGGCGGAGAAGCCTCGCTGCTGAAGGAAGAGGACGAATACGCCGCGCTGGAACAGCGTGTTGGCGAGCACGGCGTATACGTAGAACGGGCGCGTGACACTTCGTGCCGCATTGTCGACTGCAGCCGACCCGCCAAGGGCCTCCGTGGTGCCGGTCATGCTGCGGGCTCCCTGGTGAGTCCGGTGATCATTAGTGTTGGGCCTCCGCCGCCGACCGGAACCTCCAGTCCATCCTTCGCGCAGGATATCGGGCCGGCCATCCGGGAACCGTTGCCAGCGTCGCGGCCATCCTCGGTGGAGGTGTCAAATGCTGGGAACAGTAGCGTGCATCTTCTGGAAGCGGTCGCGTACATCTTGGAGCCGGCGTGCTCCACGGTCTTGCCCGGCTTGACCTCCTGCCTGCCATACAGGAAGACCGGGAGGTCAAGGCCGCGTTCCGCGACTTCCCCGAGATTCCACCCGCGCCTTCCCGGCTCGTCGAGGACGAACCGGGCATCGCCGAGGCGCGCTTCGGCCAGTGGGCGGCATGGAGGCAATCCTTGCAGTGCCTGACAATGTGCCGGCGACCGCACTGGGGTTGGCTGCCTACGCGGTGGGCGTCGGATGCCGTCTGCGGGCGAGATGCTCCTGCAGCTCGATGTGCCGGAATTGATAGAACGGCCCCTCTGTGCGCAGCAGGCCCAGGCTGTGAGCGTCGTCCAGGAAGTCCATGGCCCGCAGGGGCAGCCGCCCCTTGGTCGCCAGGCGGGGGATCGTCAGTTCGTAGGCCAGCCAAGCGTGGTGCCGGCCCACCATGAGCTCGGACAGCAGTCCCAGCAGCAGCCCGGCCACGATCGCCGTGATCAGCCCGGTCTTCGAATACAGGAAGATGCCCCCCATCGTGAACCCGACCACGAGCCCGCCCGCGATCCGGATGGCGGTCAGATTCCTGTCGGCCTGCCAGGTCGAGCGCGGGGATCTCGCCGTCGTGGCGGTGGTGGGGCACTCGGCCAATCCGATCACGCCGTGCACCGCATATGCGATGGCGGACAGCAGGCCGACTTGTGTCATTGCGATCAGGCCGGCGGCCATGCCCTGCAGGTGAGTGGTCACGACGAAGCTGATGACGGCCCCGATGGCTCCGACGACCACGGCGCGGAAGGCAAGGCGAAGCTCGGCGAGCCTGCCGCGTAGGCGGAAGTCGGCGTGGCCCGGTGATTCGGTGAACCAGGAACCGATCAGGATCATGACCACGAGTGCGGTCAGCACGCTGATTATCGTCCTCTGAAGGGGCACCAGCTCTGTCGCAAGCGAGAGGGTTGCCCATACCACGACTCCGATCGCGACGGCGAGCGCGGCCCGGATCGGGAGGCTGGGCATGTGACGGGCCAGATGCCACCACGCCACGTCGCGCGGGTCCTCCTCGCTGTGCGCGAGCTGGCGGGACAGGTACGTGAGCCAGCGGCCGACCTGCTCCGGGGTCCAGGTGTGCTGCGGCCGGAAGGGCTGGGGCGGGTTGCCGGCGGGCCTGCGCGTGCTCACCAGAGCGGGGATGAGCTGGTCGCACAGGTGGTCGTGCAGCTCGGCCGCGCTGCCGCATCCGAGCTTCAGCAGCGGTGTCGGATCCGCCTGCGGCGTGATGTAGGAGGCGCGCACCAGCCATAGCCCCATCGACGTCGAGGCGACCTCGGACAGGGCCGGGGCGTCGCCCGCGCGCAGCGCCGCCAGGACCTGAAGCCAGGCGGGACGGGACACCGGGGGCAGGCACATCCGCAGGTAGTCGGCCGCCGCGGCGGCCGACATGGGCCGTGGCTCGATGACGGCCGCAGCCGTGAGGACGTCGCCGATCTTCTCGACGGACTCGGCGAACTGCTCCGTACGGCAGGTGAGGATGAGCTGGTCGGCCTCGCACATCGACCGGTTCAGCTCGGTCAACATGTCCGCTCGGGCGGCGCCGGGCAGCTCGTCCAGCCCGTGGATGACGGGCAGCACCTCGCCGCGCGCCACGAGCGTCTCAGGGACGTCCGGGCCGAGGCTCGCCGCGCACAGCGCGGGGTAGTCCGTCGCCAGGCTGTCGGCCAGCCAGTCCTGTAGCCGGGGATGTACGCGGTCGTCCCAGCGTGCGGCCGATACCAGCACCGGGACGGGCTCCTTCGGCCGCCGCGTGTTCAGCAGTTCGAACGCGAGCTGCACGGCCAGAGTGGTCTTCCCCGCGCCCGGGCCGCCCAGGATGACCAGCCGGCGGCGGCGCAGGGCGCGGAAGTTACGTGTCATGTCCGCGATGTGCACGTCCGAGTCGGGGAAGGCCACGGTGCCCTTGGCGATGATCTCAGGATGGTCGGCGAGTTCGCGGCGCTCGGTCGACTGCCAGGGCACCGGCATGGGCCCGGGATCGCCCAGCGAACGCAGGGCGGTCTCCTCGCGCCACTTCTCGGTCACCAGGCCGGTGAGGATGTCTTTCGCGGTGGCCACGTCGGCGGACGTGGGTGCGGACGCGACCGCGCCACGCTTACGGCGCGACAGGGACACCACCCACCGCAGCAGGCCGTCACTCAACGTAATCACGCTGACGGCGGCCGTCAGGACCTGTGCGGTTCCGACGACTGCCCCGATGGTGCCGGGAAGTTGCGAGGCAAGGAACAGGAGCGCGATGGCCAAGCCCAAGAGGAAAATACCTACCGCCATCAACGCCACGGGTTTATGTTTCTGTCGGCATTGTCCACGCATAAGATTATTATCTGTACTTTCCGCGGCAGAACTGAATCAATGATTTCATATTTAATGTTTAAAACTCGGGAAAGCCGATATTCTGTTAATGGGATCGCCAATCGCGTGGCATTTCTTTGAAAACTCGGCGGGGTCTGGTGAGCGACCACGAAGCTGCCGCCATGAGGAGGGCGGTCAGACCGCCGCAGATCATCGCCGTCGAGACCGAGAAGGCGTCCACGACCTGGCCGCCGGCCAGCGCCCCGAGGGCGAACGTCGCCTGGAAGGAGGAGGTGAAGACGACCGTGGCGGCCTCCGGCGTCCCGGAGGCGGCGTTCATGAACCAGGCCTGGGAGCAGACCGGGACGCCCCCGTAGGCCAGTCCCCACAGGACCACCAGCGCGACGGCCCCGGCGGTGGAGGCGCCGGCCACGGGCAGCAGTAGCGTGGCCAGGGCGATCAGGCCGCCGCAGGCCAGGAAGGCGGCTCGTGGGGCGGTCGCGACCGCCTTGCTCGCCAGGAAGTTCCCGGCCGTCCCGGCGATGCCGTACGCCAGGAGGGTGGCGCTGATGGCGGCCGGGTCCAGGTGGGTGACGTTCTGGAGGAAGGGGGTGACGTAGGTGTAGGTGCCGAAGTGCGCCAGGACGATGAGGAACGTGGCCAGCAGGGCGATCCTGGTGCCCCGTTCGCGCAGGAGGCCGAGCAGGACGCGGCCGCTGGTGACCTCGTGGGCGGGGAGCGGCGGCAGCAGCATCAGCAGGGCGATCAGTACGAGGACCGACAGCGCGGCCAGGACGAGGAAGGCGGTCCGCCAGCCGGCGAGGTGGCCGATGAAGGTGCCGGCCGGCACGCCGAGCACCGAGCCCAAGGGGACGGCGGAGAAGATCAGCGCGGTGGCGGTGCCGACCGAGCGCGGCGGCACGAGGCGGGCGGAGAGCCCGGCCCCGATCGACCAGAAGCCGCCGATGGTGAGGCCGACCAGCACCCTGGAGACCAGCATGATCCAGTACGAGGTCGCCACCGCCGCCAGGACGTCGGCGACCGCGAGCACCGCCATGAGCGCGCACAGCATCACCCGGCGATCCAGGCGGGCGGTGGCCAGCGTGACGGCGGGCGCGGCGATGGCGGCGACGATGCCGGGCAGGGTCATGGTCAGTCCGGTGATGCCATCGGAGATGCCGAAATCGGCGCCGATGTCGGTCAGCAGGCCGATGGGCAGGATCTCGCTGGTGACGATGGCGAAGATGCCCAGCGTGAGCGAGGTGACCGCCAGCCAGCTGATGAGCGGTGAGCGTGGCCGGGCTTGGATGATCGTGGACATGATTCCGTTCGGGTTGGGACCGTGGGGTTGGGAACCAGCCAAGCAGCGATGGGGGAGCGGATACCGGCAGGTTTCAGACCACACCATGCCGTGACGACATCAGCGCCAAGTGCCGAAGGCGTCGGCGTCATCTTGGGTCGGCGGCCTTGTCCCGCAGGTCACAGTGAGATGATCCTTTCTGTCGCGTGTGGCACGTTGACCGCCTCTTCCAGCATGTTGCGCAGCCCGGGGAGCGAGGGCTCGATGGCGCACGCGTGCGCGGGCCCTCGCTGGGCCCGGTGCGTGCCGTGCCCGCTTGAGCCGAGCTACCGCACCATGTGGACAATCAGACTCCTTCGCCCTCTCCCGGTCCGGGCCGATGCGTGCATACCCGCAGGAATCGAATGGCCGCTCCGTCTATTGCGCCAGCTCGTGCCCCGGCGCGGGGCGCGCGTGCGCTGCCGATATCACGGCGGCGACTGGCATCGCGATCCGGCTCGTCAGACGGGCCCAGCGCGAAGCAGTGACTGCCGGCGACATCGCCGATTTCGGTGACGAGGTGGCCGAGGCGGAAGGCGTCCACGGCTGGGGAACTGGATGCGCTGGACCTCCTGGTCTGCCCGGAGGACGGCATCCAGCCGGCCGTCTTCGCCGGCGATCACAGACCGTCGTTACCGTCTGTCGTTAGACGCACGTGTGCTGAGATGACCGGGTGAGCCAGCGCAAGCCGCACTCGAGCGACTCGGCACGTGCCCTGACAGACCCAATCCGCTCAACTCCCGGAGCAGCGCTTCGCCACTGCTCTCATGATCGGTAAGCCAGCGCATCTGCGAGATGATCAGGATTCGCGGCCAGAAGTCCATACCTGGTCACCGTTCAATCCTGAGGAGTCGTTTCCCCGATGCTTGACCGCGAAAGTGCTGGGGCTGGAGGTGACCACATCGCCGCCCAGTACGCTCGCCGGACGCGTGACGGACGAAACGGCCAGGCGGGTGATCACCGCGATCGGGATCCCCGAGCGGATCGGTGGTTACCTCACCTTCACCGATTTCAGTGACGGTCCGACGCTCATCTCCGACGAGGTGCAGGATCCGAATTCAAGCCTGCGGCGGGAAGCTGGAGACTTCATCTTCTTGGGCAGCGGCGCCGGAATCCTTGTCCTGAACGGACAGAGCGGAGAGGTGGCGAGCTGGAACGACGGCACGCTCCGCACGATAAGTTCAGCGCTCGACAAGTTCGTCGAGTTCATGGTCCTCATCCAGGAGAAGCTGAACAGCGCGGAGGAAGAGTCCTGGCCGACCGGGGGAGCAGAGACCCGGCAGGCATCGAACGACCTCATGCGCCGGTTTCGTGAAATCGACAGCGAGGTCATGAAACCGGCCCGAGCATTCTGGCGGAGCGTAGTGATGGGGTCGTTCCGATCCATGGGTTTCTGAGAGGCGTTGCGCAAGGTGATGCCCCGTGATGTCGTAGTGTGATCGGGCAGATTTTTAGCGTTACCACCTGGCGGGTCGGCCGGCTCCTTCTGCGCGCCGACCCGCGCTACCGAGGCCATGGACTGGCAGGGCCGAGAAACCCGGCTGCGGCAAGGTCAGCCCCATGGATGCGTACCGACGTCCCCAGCGCCGGCCAACAGCCCGTTTTCGGGCTATCCAAAAGAAGTTGCGCCAGTGTGCACTTCGACACAGACCGGCGAGCCGCACTGTTGCAAGGGTGGATCTCGAAAGGCCAGACGCCCAAACGGCGGAACAACGGGCCGGGCGATGCAGTCTGACAAGCAGGCCCGCCGTCGCTTTATGAGTCACGGCACCATGACGTCGATCACCAAGACGATGGCCGTCTTCGGCACGAGCGCCGCCCTGGCCAGTGGTCTCCTGACCACCGGTCTGATGAACGGTGCGGCCCAAGCCGCCTCCCTCCCTGCCGCGAGGACCGCAGGGTCGGCGAGCGCTCACCCGTACGACGGAAAGGATCCGTACAGCAGCGGGTGCGCCCGCTCCAGGGCCAACACCGGGAAGAAAGCCTCGCTCAGGAACGAGGTCGGAGACCGCCTGGGCACGATCCGGCTGTTCTACTCCCGCCAGTGCGGCACCAACTGGGGCGAGGTGTCGGTCGCCGCGGGCGCTTCCGGCACCATCACGGTCTACACCGGCACCAAGAGCAGATCCTTCACCTACCGGCCCGGGAACGGCGGGCACCACTGGGGCAACATGATCTACGCCCCCAGCGGCATCTGCGCCAAGGCCACGGGCACGGTGACGGCCGGGGTGGGCCGCGCCAACAAGGGCAGCGGCACCACAGCCAAGGCCTGCGACTGAGCCACGCGGGCGCTCCGCGTGGCGCGCGGGTCTCGGCGAGGCCGATGGACCGGCTCTGCCCCACGCCGACGTGATCAGCGGAGGCAGGATCACCACGATCGGCGCTGTGTTCAACGACGCCCCCGTCAACCGTCTCGCCCGACGCGACGATGACGTGGGTTGCGCAGCTCCCCGCACGTGGTTGGGGCGCGCGGCTGCGCATGCAGGTCGCCCATGAAGGGCCTCCGCGCAACTGCCGGCTTTCGCACGCCGACCCGGAAACCCCGTATCAGCCCTCAGACAGCAAGGAGGAAATCCATGCGCACGTTCCAGCTCATTGGCACTACCGTCGCTGCCGTTTTCGGAGCGACCATGCTGGCCGGTCCGGCGGCCCAGGCCGCTCCCGCGCCTGCCACCGCCGCGGCCCCGTCCACCTCCGCCGCCGCGGCCGACAGCACCGCGATGAGCCTGGCGGACGCCGGCATCAGGTGCGGCAAGGGCCTGGGTGGCAAGAGGAAGGTGAACTTCAGCTGGGAGAAGGGCAACGCCACCACCAAGATCTACTTCAACAACCACTGCAAGAAGGGTAAGAAGATCACTGCGGCGGTGGTGAGCCGCAATTACCGCGTCGACCACTGGCAGTACTGGTGCAGACCGCTGGACACCAATGGCCGGACCAAGGGGAACAAGAAGTTCTCCAACAGCGGCTACACCGTCTGGAAGGTCCTTCGCGGCCACAAGAACAGGTACTGCAAGGTGCAGTAGTCCGGTCGCCCTCCTCGATGCGCCCCTTGCGCGGTCAGTCGCACCGCGCAAGGGGCGCGTCAGGTTCGAATACCGCGCCATGATCGCCAGGATCCGGGTGAGCGTCGACGCCGCTCCTGTCTCGGAGTTCGACGACGTCCATGCGACGACGCAGGAGTGGATCTTCCAGACGCTCTTCCAGTTGCTGGGTGAGCAGCCGCTGGTCGCCGACGTGCGGGCCACACTGTTCCGGGCGCTGTCCACGATCCAGGGGGTCTCGGTCAAGCAGGACGCGATCGACGCGGCGGGGCGCAACGGGACCGCGTTCGTCTACACGGGAGCCTCGGGCATTACCGGGACCAGTGCCGGTGCCGCGTGGGTCGCTCGCACCCGCGCGACCGCCATCGATGTCCTCAGAGGGTGGCGTCAGCTCGGGCCGCCGCCGAAGCTGATCTCATTGCCGTCCGTGTCCCGGTAGGTCACCTTGGTCGCGCCACCGTCGTACCTCTCGCGCTTCGCGGGCTCGATGCCTCGCCGGGCGATCTCGGCGACCCGTCCGTCGAGGTCGTCGACGAACGACAGCACCAGCGCGTTCCCCGCCCGTTGTGGATCTTGCACGATGTAGACGTACCGGTGTTCGGCCACCTCCCACACCGCCTCGATGTCGTTCGGCAGGAACGACGGCGGCCCACCGAAGAACTGCTCGTACCACGGCAGCGCCGCGGCATAGTCGGTGACGGGTACGCCTGCGAACAGATCGAGCGTCATGTGGTCATCCCTACGTCGTCGATGGGTCGCCGGTACTGACTTCGGCAGCGCCGGAAACTCATCGTCGTCCGCCTCGCGATGATCTGACGCAAAGCCGCCCGGTTCCCCGGCCGCGGTGCGAGGGCAGGGACCCCCATTCCACGTCGATGGTGCCATGCCGGGCATCTCCCGCGAAGAGGCGGATCGGGCCCTGGAGAGTGCGGTGAGGCCGGCGTGCCTCCATCTAGCGGAGGAGCACGGGCAGTGTCGTGGGCCCCTCGGTGATGAGTGACGAGGTGTACGGGATCTCGCCGGGCTCGACCGCCAACCGGAGATCGGGGAACCGGCCGAACAACGACGCCAGCGCGATACGTGCCTCGAGCCTGGCCAGTGGCGCCCCCAGGCAGAAGTGCGGACCGCGGCCGAATCCGAGGTGCGCGTCCGGCTCCCGTACCGCGTCGAACCGCGGCGCCTCCCCGCCGAATCTGGCCCTGTCCGTCCCGGTGCTGGAGATGCCGACCATGATGGGCTGGCCCGCCCCGACGGTCACCCCGCCGAGCCGCACCTCCCGCAGCGGATACCGGAACATGACGCTGATCACCGAGTTCCTGCTGCGCAGCGCCTCCTCCACCACCTGCTCCCAGGCGTTCTTCGCACGCGCGAAGACCAGCTGCTCCGGGTCCGAGCACAGCGCGACGACCGTGTTGGCCAGCAGGTGAACCGTGGTCTCGTGACCGGCGATGAGCACCAGCCACAGGATCCACATCATCTCGCTGTCGGACAGGCGGTCGCCGTCGTCCTCCTGCGCACGTATCAGCCCCGTGGTGAGGTCGTCGCCCGAGTCGTCGCGCTTGCGCTCGATGAAGGCGGCCAGATACCCGAGCAACCCGGCGTTGGCGGCGAGCATCTCCTCCGGCGAGGTGGTGTGCTGCAGCAGAGTGTGGCTCCAGTCGCGGATCTGCTGCTGCTCACCCTGCGGCACCCCGAACAGCTCGCAGATCACCATGACCGGCAGCGGCTCGGTGAACAAGCGCACGAGGTCCACCGCGCCGCTCTGGCCGGCCATCCGGTCCAGCAGTTCGTCGGTGATCCGCTGGATGCGCGGGGCCAGTCCCTGTACGCGGGCGGGGGTGAAGGCCCGGTTGATGAGTCCCCGCAGTCTCCGGTGGTCCGCGCCGTCCTGGGTCAGCAGGTGCTCTCCCTCGATGAGCTGGCGCAGCGGCCAGTCGGCCGGGATGGTGCCGTCGTTCAGTGCGGTGAAGTTCGCCGGGTTCTTGCTGAACAGCGTGTCGTCGTTCGTCAGGACCTCGTTGACCAGTTCGTACGAGGTCACGAGCCAGGCGGGCACCTGGCCCGGCAGTTCGATGCGTAAGATCGGCCCGCTCTGGTCGAGGTAACGGCGGAGGGTCGCGGACGTCCGTTCCGACGGCACGGGGATCTGGAGAGGAGTAGCCATGGATTTCCCCACTGTGGGATGAATGTCCCCCTCACTTTCCGTGTTGGGTTCGACCGGGCCAAGTCGTGAACGTTGTCACTGTGGAGCCCTCAACCTCTGCCGCTTCCGCCATTGCGGAACGTGAAGGTCTGCTCGGAAGGCCGTGGCGGAGCTCCGGTCGCCCGAGCGGATGAGGGTCCTCAGCTCGCTCATCCGGTCCCAGGTGTTTCCCGGGATCATCGGAGTGGAGGGCGGTGGGTCCGGAATGGGTGGCGTGGCGCATGTTCACGCTCCCCGGCGATCCGGCGATCCGGCGATCCGGCGATCCGGCGATCCGCCCGCCCGTCCGTCGCTGCTGCGGCTCGCCCGGCTTGCCTCCCGTGTGGTGGCCGAACCCGCCGATGAGGGGCAGCTCGTACGGGACGAGGCGGCCGACACCGCCTGGCTGATCGAGCCGCGGCGCGAGGGAGACGACGGCTTCCCGGTACGCCGAGACGGCGGCCTCGGCCGACCTGCGCGCCTGGTGCGGCCTGTCGGTCGCCGGCGCCCGCGTGGTCCTGGTCCACGGCCGGGCCTGCGCGACCTGGACCGTCGAGGACGGCACGGTGGTCGTCATCCCGCTGGGCTGCCTGTCTGAAGGGGGCTGCGGTGCCGTCATCTCGCTGGGCTGCCTGTCCGAAGCGGACCGCGGTGCCGTCGGCGAGCAGGGGCGCGCTGTCGTGGATCTCGTTGTCGCTGGTGGCGGTGGCCCTGGCGGCGTTCCTGGCCGACGGCGACGCCCTGCCGTGGGCGGTTATCTCGGGGAACGGGCCAGGTCGCTGGGCGGCATGCCGCGGACCCGTTTGAAGGCGTTGCTGAAGGCGAAGCCGTCGGCGTACCCGACCCTCCTGGCCACGGCGGCGACGGTCGCGCCGGGCGTGCGAAGGAGGTCGGCGGCGATGGTCATCCGCCACTCCGTGAGATAGAGCAGGGGCGGCTGCCCGACCAGCTCGGCGAAGTGCCGCGCGAACACCGCCCGCGACATCCCCACCTCCGCGCCCAGGCCCGCGACCGTCCACGGGTGGGCCGGGCGTTCGTGCATCAGGCGCAGCGCCCGCCCGATCCGCGGGTCGGCGAGGGCCCGGTAGCCGGGCGGGGCCTCGACGTCGGGCCGTGCGAACCACGACCGCAGGGCCCGTACCAGCAGCAGGTCCAGGAGCCGGTCGAGCACGACCTGCTGGCCCGGCTCCTCCCGGCCGATCTCGACCGCCAGCAGGTCCAGCAGCGGCGTGAACTCGGGCTCCGGCGGGATGACGGCCACCTCGGGCAGGGCCTTGAGCAGGCGCTCGGACACGTCGCCACGCAGCGGATACTCGGCGGTGACGAACAGGTCGGAGCCTTCGGCGCTGAACCCGTACGTGCGCGGCCCCAGCACGAGGTTGGGCGCGGGGCCGTCGGCCGTCGTCCAGCACGTCTCCGCGTCGTCGACCACCACCTGGGGCTCCGTCCCCGGGCGGTCGGCCACGGTGAACGGCCGCAGGCCGCGGACCAGGACGACGCCGCGCTCCCCGACCCGGACGGGAGCCGCGCCGTCGCGCACGATCCAGGACTCGCCCCGCAGCATCGCGCCCAGCGCCAGCGGGGCGGGATCGTTGAACCGCACCGCCCATGGCGGCTCGGCGACCGACTGGCAGAAGATCGCGCCGTCCGCCCGTACACCCGCGAGATAGTCCTCCAAGAGGTCCATGATGAGACGATCTCACATGTGTGCGAGATAGATGGCCATGGAGTGTCTCGCTCGGCACCCGATGTACTGGCCTCATGTCCGATTCACCTGTTCTCGTACTTGGCGCCCGGGGTAAGACCGGCCGCCGCGTCGCCGCCCGGCTCGACCGCCTCGGCCATCCCTTCCGCGCGGCCTCCCGCTCCGGCGGCACCAGATTCGACTTCGCCGACCGTGACACCTGGGGGCCGGCCCTGGACGGAGCGGGGGCGGTCTACCTCGTCCCGATGAGCGAAGCCGTGCCGGCCGCCACCGTGGAAGAGTTCCTCGCGGCCGTCGCCCGGGCCGGCGTCCGCCGGGTGGTGCTGCTGTCGGCACGCGGCGTAGGCGGCGCGGCGGACCCGTACCAGGAGCCGGTCGAGCTGGCCCTGCGCGCGACGGGCCTGGAGTGGACGATCCTGCGCGCGGCCTGGTTCGCGCAGAACTTCGGCGAGGACCTGTTCCTGGAGCCGATCCTTTCCGGGGAGCTGGCGCTGCCGGCCGGGGAGGGCCGGGAGGCGTTCGTCGATGCCGAGGACATCGCCGACGTCGCGACCGCCGCGCTCGTCCAGGACGGCCACGCGGGCGAGATCTACGAGCTGTCCGGCCCCGAACCGGTGTCGTTCCGCACCGCGATCGAGATGATCTCCGGGGCCACCGGGCGGCCCGTCCGCTACACGGCGCTGGAGACCTCCCGGTTCACGGCCGCGCTGACGGCTCAGGGAGTGCCCGCGGAGGCGGCCGGCCTGGCGGCCGAGCTCCTGGGCCGGATCCGCGACGGCGCCGGTGAGCGCGTCGGCGACGGCGTACGGCGAGCGCTCGGCCGCGACCCGCGCTCTTTCGCCGACTACGTCAAGACGGCCGCCGCCGCGGGAACCTGGGGCAACTGAGCCGAGGCCGGGCGCCTGGCCAATATGAGACGATACGTTTCGTCTCTTGATACTGTCGCTTCGAACCCCACCCATGAGGAGTGAGTCATGGCCCGAGCGACCGGCCCGAGGACCGGCGGACTTCGCCACGCTGAGGCCTTCGTCGAGGTCGCGGACGGTTATCGGCTCTGGGTGGAGACGACCGGCGATCCGGAGCGTCCTGCCCTGCTGCTGGTGATGGGAGCCAACGCGAGCGGGCTGACCTGGCCCGACGCGTTGGTCGAGCTGTTGTCCCGCGACCACTTCGTCGTCCGCTACGACCACCGTGACACCGGACGCTCCACCCATGCCTTCCACGAGCGTCCCTACCCGATCCGGGCGCTGGCCGACGACCCGATCGCGGTCCTCGACGCGCTGCGGATCGCACGTGCTCACGTGGTCGGGATGTCGATGGGCGGCACGCTGGTCCAGTTGCTCCTCCTCGACCATGCGGACCGGCTGATGAGCGCCACGATCTTCGGCTCCGCGCTGATCGGCGGGGCGGCCCCCGACCCCGGCATCTCCGACGACGACCTGCCCGGGCCCGACCCCCGGCTGCTCGCTCTGTGGGAGGAGCTCGGACAAGAGCGCGACCCGGAGGCGGAGCTGCGGTGGCGCGTCGAGCACTGGAGGGTCCTCAACGGCGGCGTCCTGCCCTTCGACGCCGAGGAGTTCGCCGATCTCGAACGCCGGATCGCCGCCCACGGCGGCACCTGGCGTAACTCCGCCGCCCATGCCCTGGCCGACCAGTCGGGCATGGAGCGCGGGGCCGAGTTCGCGAACGTCTCGGTGCCCACTCTGGTGATCGACGCGCCGGAGGATCCCGTCGCCCCGCCGCCGCACGCCGCCCGGCTGGCGCGCGCCATCCCCGGCGCCACTCTCGTCACAGTGCCCGGTCTCGGCCACGCGCTGCCCCACGCGGTCGTGCCGTCCCTCGCGGCGACGATCACCACCCACACCGGTGGGCGGCCCTGACGTTCACCCGGCGTCGGCGGGTTCAGGTGGCGAAGTCGGCCAGAGCGGGCTCCAGCAGATCGAACGCCTGGGTGGCTTCCGCGTCGAGGGTGCGGGCGATCTCGTCGTTGGAGCGTCCGGCCAGGGTGAGGTCCTGGATGCGTTGGAACAGGATGCGGTGAACGGTGCCCAGGAGCCCTGCGGCGGTCCGGACGGTGATGTCGTCGGGAGTGGTGCCGGTGGCCTCGGCGAGGGCTTGGGTGAGGCGGTGTTCGCGCTGGTCGTGCAGGCCTCGCAGGCAGATGGTCAGGGTGGGGCTGTCGGCGATCATGCGGGCGAAGGCCGCGCCGGAGAAGCCGGCGACCGGGTCCTGGGCGGCGATGGCGTCCTGCAAGGCGCGGCGCAGCGCGGTCAGGGCGGATTGCCCGGGCTGCCGGGTGGCGACGGCCTCGGCCAGGGCGGCGGTGAACTCCTCCTGGTGGTCCAGGGCCAGGTCTTCCTTGCGGGCGAAGTAGTTGGTGACGGTCTTCTTGGCGACGCGGGCGGCGGCGGCGATCTCCGCGATGGTGGTCTGTTCGAAGCCTTGGGCGATGAACAGCCGGGTGGCGTGGTCGGAGATGAGCTGCCGGGTCTCCTGCTTCTTGGCCTCCCGCAGGCCGATGGGCGACTCGAGCGGTGTGGGGTCGCCGGCGGTCTGGGCCGGAGTCTGGGTAGCCATGGGGAAATATTACCCCCGTAGCATTTTTATGTTGACACCCCTGAGATGTCTGGGCTAAATTTACGCCCGTCGTAAGTTTGCGACCATGGAACGCCGACCGGAACGAAGGAGAGTGCCCATGCGCCACCTCGACCCCGCCGCCGAGCAGGCCGTCCCCGCGATCGACCGCACCGATGTGCGGACCGGGCAACTGGGCCACCACCGGCCGGAGCAGCCCCTCAAGCGCGGCGACGACCTCCGCCACCTGCCCTCCGACCGTGCCGTCCGCGGGCGATGCGAGCCCCGTGTCGCCCGCAACATCCCCCGCCGTCGCGGCTACTGACCCGCGTCGGCACCTCACGCCTCCGTCCCGGCTCCGACCCGACAGGGAGACCTTCTTGCAGATCATCGCGTCCACCGTCTCGCTCACGATCGACGACATCGCCGCCTCCCAGGCGTTCTTCACCACTCACCTGGGCTACTCCGTTCAGGCCGCCGCCGAGGGCTTCGTCTCCCTCACCCGTACCGATGCGGTGGACATCGTCCTGCTCGCCCGTGGCATCCAGGTCCTGCCGCCTGAGCAGCGCGATCAGCACGCGGCGGGCCTGATCCTGGCGTTCACGCTCGACACCGGCCTGCAGGACCAGGAGAAGCAGCTGCGTGACGCCGGAGTCGAGATCACGATGCCGCTGCGCGAAGAGCCCTGGGGCGAACGGCTGTTCCAGGTCACCGACCCCAACGGCGTGATCATCCAGTTCGTCGAATGGGCCACGCCCGACAACGCCTGAGGACGCCGTCGCCAGGCGGCGCGCCTCCTGCTCGACCGGCCCGGGCCTCGTCGCGCGGGGTGGCTACGAGATCGCGCTGCACGGGCTCGACCGGAGCCGCCCAGGAGTCCGCGAGCGACCAGCCACGCACCTAGGATGATCGTCGCCGGAAGTAGTGCACGGTCAGGATGGCGAGCAGCGGGCCCCAGGCGGCCAGCGGCGTGTACGTGACCCAGAAGGCGACCGCCTGCCAGCCGTGCACGATCAAACCCTCGGGGCTCCCGTTGATCATCCGGCCGAAGGCGAACATGACCAGCGCGTACGGGAAGACCAGCAGCACCGTCGCACCCAGGCCGGCGGGGACGACGGCCGCCAGGACCGGCACCCGGCGGCCACCCAGCCCGGGGACCCAGCGCGGCCACACCTCACCCCACCGGGCGACCAGCCCGACGGTGAGGAACGCCGTCGCCTCGCTGACCACGCTGAGCGTGACGATGTACCACCACTCGCCGTCGATCAGCACCGGCCCGTGGCCGGGCGGGGGCGCCCCGCCGAACTCCAGCAGCGGCGCCCCGAAGATGAAGGCCGCGATCCGCCAGATGCCGGAGGGCAGCGGGGTCAAGGTGGTGGCGTAGGCGGCCCACACGGCCCAGCGGGGCACGCCCACCGCCGTCCGGCCGTGCAGCTTGGCCAGGATGGCAGGAAGCCGTCCGGTCCGTGGTGTTCCGCCGAGGGTGGTGGTCATGCGGGGGCCTCCGGTCAGGCAGGTGGTGTTCGCGTGGCGCGTTCCGATGCTCGCCGCCGCAGCGTCCGTGAACATCCCCCACGTGGGGGACTCGTATTAACCACCTGCCAGGCCGTGCTGCCCGGGGTCAGAGCGTGATCCACTCCGTGCTCGTGGTCACCGCGTCGAGCACCTCCGGGATCGGGTCCACGCCCAGGCCCGGCCCCGCGGGCACCTCCAGGTGGCCGTCGGACAGCTCGAACGGCTGGGTGATGTCGGTGGAGTAGTAGCGCCGCGAGCCCGAGGTGTCGCCGGGCAGCGTGAAGCCCGGCAGGGCGGCCAGGGCCACGTTCGCCGCCCGGCCGAGGCCGGTCTCCAGCATGCCGCCGCACCACACCGCGATGCCGTTCGCCCGGCACAGGTCGTGGATGCGCCGCGCCTCCAGGTAGCCGCCGATCCGGCCGGGCTTGATGTTGATGATCGAGCACGAGCCGAGCGCGATGGCGGCGGCCGCGTGCTCGGCCGACTCGATCGACTCGTCCAGGCAGATCGGCGTCTTGAGCTGCTTGGCCAGCCTGGCGTGCTGCACGAGGTCGTCGTTGGCCAGCGGCTGCTCGATCAGCAGCAGGTCGAACGCGTCGAGCCGGGCCAGGCGGCGGGCGTCGCTCAGCGAGTAGGCGGCGTTCGCGTCGACCTGGAGGAGCACGTCGTCGCCGAACCGCTCGCGCACGGCCCGGACCGGCTCCAGGTCCCAGCCGGGCTCGATCTTGAGCTTGATGCGGACGTACCCCTCGTCGAGGTAACCGCCCACGGCGTCGAGCAGCTGCGGGATCGAGTCCATGATGCCGACCGACACCCCGCACGGCACCCGCGTGCGGGAGGCGCCGAGGAAGCGGGCGAACGACTCGCCCGCCGTCCTGAGCTGTGCGTCCAGCACCGCCGTCTCCAGCGCGGCCTTCGCCATCCGGTGGCCCTTGATGGGCTCCAGCGCGCGGCCGACGTCGTGCACGTCCAGCGTCTTCGGCAGCGCGGGCAGCAGGAAGCGCCGGATCACCTCGGCCGCGCCGTCGGTGTACTCGGAGGAGTAGAGCGGCTCGTCCATGGCCACGCACTCGCCCCACCCCTCGGCGTCCGGCGTCACCACCCTGACCAGCAGGACGTCGCGGGCCGTCTCCGTGCCGAACGACGTGCGGAACGGCGCGACCAGCGGCATGGCGATCCGCCGCAGCTCAACTCCAGTGATCTTCACTTCTTCTCCACTACGTAGTAGGACTTCCCGGAGAACCCCGTGACCGCGCGGCCCTCGGCCATCAGGCCGCCCAGCACGTCGCGTACGGCGTGCCGCCACGCCTTGGCCGTTCCCGGGTCGGCGCCGCGCAATCCCGCGATGTCCGCGGGCACGGCCACCAGCACCGTGCCGGCGTCCACCGGACCGGCCACCGGCCGCCCGCCCACGTCGGCGAGCGCGACCACGGCGCCCGGCGGCGGGCCGTCCGACGGTCGCGCCGAAGCATCCGGCCGCGCCACAGCCTCCACGCGCGGGTCGGACAGCGGCCAGACGGTCAGGAGCCGGTCGGACTCGTCGCCCTGGTTGATCGCGTCGTCCATGACCCCGTAGAAGCAGGGCAGGTACTCGCGGGGCCGGGCGCCCAGCTTGGCCAGGTTGAAGTGGGCGTTGCGGCGCATGAGCGGATCGTACGTCCAGGTGATCCGCTCCAGCCCGCGCTCCAGGGCCCACCTGCGCTGGTGCAGCTTGAGCGCGAACCCGATGCCGCGCCCGGCCGCCGCCCCCGTGACATGGGAGTGCAGGGCGTTCCCGCTGGCCAGGAACCCGACCGAGCCGCCCACCAGGCGGCCGCCCTCGAAGGCGCCCGCCACGTAGCCGCCCGCGTGCGCCAGGGCCCGCATCAGCTCGATCGTGATGGGCGGGGCGCCGGTCCCGAAGTGCCAGATGTCGTCGAACAACGCATCCACCTGCTCGAACTCCGCCATCTCATGGAGCTCCCTGACCTCGACCAACCTGCCGCTCCTCGTCTCGGACGTTTCCCAGGCGACGGTATTCGATGGCGGGGCCGCCGCGATTCGTCCGGGTTCACCAAGCCGGGGCCGGGCTTTGGTGGAAGCGGCTAACAGGGTGTGATGAGGAGCCTGCTGGGGGCCTCCTGGCTGAGGCGTACCGACTCCAGGGGGACGGCCCCGGCCAGGCAGGCGCGTACGGTCTCCGCCCGCACGTCACCGGCGAGCGAGCTGCGGCCGTCGCGGCGGATCTCCACCGCGCACGGCCCCGGCTGCGCGGCCATGACGAGGCCCGCGGCGGTCGCCCCGGCCAGCGCGCCCGGATCGCTCCCGGTCCAGCCGTAGTGCCACATGCCCGCCGCCACGACGGGCGCCGCGGGGCAGCAGTCCGGCGCGGTGGCCACCACGTCGATCCCCTGGAGCAGGGCCTCGGCGATCTCCTCCGCGCACGTCGCCACGAGGGTGCCCACGCGCAGCCCGGGAAAGCCGGGCATCGGACCGCCTGCTCCGTAGATGAGCTTGATGCCCGTTTCGAGGGGTCCGGGGCCGCCGTCGTGCCAGCCGCAGATCACCATGTCGAGCGACCCGGCAGATCTCCACGTGCCGATGCGCAGCATGATTCTGGACTACCCTTGACCGTGGATCATCACACACCGTCACGAGATAGGGTGACGCGAGTGGAAGATGAGATCGTGCGGGTGCTCGGCGGCGCCGACGTCGTCGTCGAGCCGCTCACGCACAACCCGCTGAACGCGGTGACCGGCGGCATCTGGCGGGTGCGCAGGGGGTCGAGGTCGGCGGTGCTCAAGGTGCTGACCCGCCGCAAGGAAGGCGGCGCGGGGTGGGAGCACTCCGGCGATCCGCGCCACTGGAACTACTGGCGCAGGGAGGCCGACGTCTACGCCGACGGCCTGCCGGGGCTGTGGGCGGGCTCGGGGGTGGCCGCGCCGAAGCTGCTGGAGCTGGTCGAACGCGACGACGGCGACCTCGCGCTGTGGACCGAGGACGTGGCCGGGCGGCCCGGCACCACCTGGGACCTCGGGCGCCACACGCTCTTCGGGCGCCAGCTCGGCCTGGCCCAGGGGGCGGCGGGCCGGGTGGAGCGGCCGTGGTCGAGCCGGTCGTTCCTGCGCGACTACCTGGGTTCGAAACCGGTCCCGTACGAGCTGCTGGAGGACGACGCGGCCTGGCGGCACCCCCTGGTCGCCGAGAACTTCCCGCCCGGGCTGCGCGGGGAGCTGGTGCGGCTGCACCGGGACCGGGAGGAGTTCCTGACCGTCCTGGAGTCACTGCCGAGGGTGCTGTGCCACCTCGACGTGTGGCCGAGCAACGTGATCGACCGCGACGGGGAGAGCGTGCTGGTGGACTGGGCGTTCGCGGGCGACGGCGCGCTGGGCGAGGACGTCGGCAACCACATCCCGGACAGCGTGTTCGACCTGTTCCTGCCGGCCGCTCTGCTGCCCGCGCTCGACGCGGCCGTCCACGGGGCGTACGTGCGGGGGCTGCGGGATTCCGGCTGGCGCGGTGACGAGCGGCTGGTGCGGCTGGCGGTGTGCGCGTCGGCGGTCAAGTACGACTTCCTGACCCCGCTGATGCTGGCCCGGGCAGGGGAGGCGCAGCTCGACTACGGCGGCGCCACGCCCGTGGACGCGGCCCGCCGGTTCAGGGAGCGGGGCGAGGCGCTGATGTTCCTGGCGGGATGGGCCGACGAGGCCCGCAGGCTGGCCGAGGCCGTCAGGCTGCCTTAGCGGTCGAGGACGTGCAGGGTGTGCGGGTACGCGCCCAGCGGCACCGGCCCGTCTTCCGCGCACACCACCACGTCCGCGACCCGGGCCCCGAACAGTTCGGGCACGTAGATGGCGGGCTCCAGGCAGAACACCATCCCCGGCTCGAACACGGCGTCCTCGCCCGGCCACGGCCCCTCGTCGTGCCCCAGCCCGACGCCCCGGCCCACGTGGGCCGCCGCGAAGCGCCCGTACCCGCTGCCGTCGATCACCTCGCCCACGGCTCTGGCCACCTCGTCCACCGGCACGCCGGGCCGCACGGCCGCGAGCCCGGCCCGGTGGGCGGCCAGCACCACCGAGTACATCGCCTCGAAGTCGTCCGGCGGCTCCGCCACGGCGAACACCCTGGACACCTCGGCGCAGTAGCCGCCCCACCGCCCGCACACCGCCACGGCCAGCGCGTCCCCGGGGTTGATCACGCGCTCCCCGGGCACGTGCGCGGGGAGGGCCGTGTGCTCCCCGGCCGCCACCCGCAGTGACAGCAGCTCCTCGCACCCCGACTCGGCCAGCAGCACCCGCAGCCGGTAGGCCATCGCCCGCTCGGTCGCCCCGAACCAGGCCAGCTCCAGCGCCTGCCCCAGCACCCCTTCCGCCGCCGCCACCGCGCGCCCGACGGCCTCGACCTCGTACGGCTCCTTGCGCAGCCGCAGCGGCCACAGCACCGAGGAGGCGGGCACGAGCTCGGCCTCGATCGCCAGCCCGAACAGCTCCCGCACCCGCATCTCCGGATCCACCCCGACCCGGCGCGCCCCCGCGGGCACCACCCCGGCCGGATCGCCGGTCTCGGCCACCACGTCCTGCGTGACCACCAGGTACGCGCCCTGACGGTCCCCAAGAAGGCTCCCGAGGAAGCGGGCGTCCGGCGAGGGCCGCAGCACGAGGGCCTCCACCCCGGCCTCGTCCATGGCCGCCCGCACCGCCGCCAGCCGCGCCGCGGCGGCCCGCGGCCCGCGGACGGGGGTCACTTCGGCTCGTGCAGCCAGCAGGCGACCGGCCCGAACTCCGGTTCCTTCACGCGGCACACGTCCATCACGGACGGGCACCGCGGGTTGAACCGGCACCCTCCCGGCGGGTTCGCCGGGTCCGGCACGTCACCGGCCAGCTCGGCGGGCAGCACCCCCATCCCGTCCGGTTTGGGGATGGCCTGGAGCAGCGCCTTCGTGTACGGGTGCTTCGGGTCCGCCCACACCTCGGCCGTGTCGCCCACCTCGACGATCTTGCCGAGGTACATGACGGCGATCCGGTCGGCGATCAGCCGCACAACGGACAGGTCGTGGCTGATGAACAGCAGCCCCGCGCCCGAGTCCACCGCCAGGTCCCGCATCAGCCTGGCCACCTGCGACTGCGCCGAGGCGTCCAGCGCAGAGATGGGCTCGTCGCCGATCAGCAGCCGCGGCCGGGCCGCGAGCGCCCTGGCGATGGCGATGCGCTGCCGCTGCCCGCCGGAGAACTCGTGCGGGTGCCGGCCGGCGAAGTCCCGCGGCAGGCCGACGCGTTCCAGCAGGTCGGCGGGGGAGGTGGCGGTGTCCTGCGAGGTGCGCAGACCGTCGGCGATCTGGTCGCCGACCCGCCGCCGGGGGTTGAGGGAGGCGTACGGGTCCTGGAAGACCATCTGGATCCCGGTCAGCTTCCTGCGCCGCAGGCCGAGCGGCGTGACCGGCTGCCCGTCGAACGCGATCGAGCCCGCGGTGATCGGGTTCAGCCCGCAGACGGCGCGGGCCAGCGTCGACTTGCCGCACCCGGACTCGCCGACCAGCCCGACGACCTCGCCGGGGTTGACCGCCAGGCTGGCCCCCGCCACGGCCCGCACGGCGGGACGCCCGGGGGAGCGGTGCTCGACGACCAGGTCGTCGATGGCCAACAGAGTCATTGCGCCTCCGCGTCGGGTAGGGACTCCAGCAGGGAACGCGTGTAGGCGTGCTCGGGCTCCCGCAGCACCCGCCCGCGCGGCCCCGACTCCACGACGAGGCCGTCCTTCATCACGCTCACCTCGTCCGCCACCGCGGACATCACCCCGAGGTCGTGGGTGACCAGCAGCACCGCCAGCCCCAGCTCGTCGCAGAGCCCGCGCAGCAGCCGCAGCACGCCGGCCTGCACGGTCACGTCGAGCGCGGTGGTCGGCTCGTCGGCGATCAGCACCTTGGGGGAGCAGGCCAGCGCGATGGCGATGGCGATGCGCTGGCGCATCCCGCCGGAGAACTGGTGCGGATAGCGCCCGTACGCCTCCTCGGCGCCCGGGATGCGTACCTTGCCCAGCAGCTCCACCGCCCGGGCCCGCGCCTCACGCTTGTCCAGCCTCAGGTGGTGGCGCATGTGCTCGGTGAGCTGCTTGCCGATGGTCAGCATGGGGTGCAGGCTGGTCGCCGGATCCTGGAACACCATGGCGACCTCGCCGCCGCGCACCCGGTTCAGCTCCTTGGGCGGCAGGGTGAGCAGGTCGCGCTCGCCGAGCCGGATCGCGCCCGTCACGCGGGCGCCGTGCGGCAGCAGCCCGAGCACGGCCAGGCCCGTCATCGTCTTGCCCGAGCCGCTCTCCCCGGCCAGCCCGTGTACCCGGCCGGGCTCCAGCGCGAGATCGACGCCGCGCAGGATCTCCTTGCCGCCGATCGACATCTTCAGGTCGGTGATGTCCAACGTCGTCACAGCGCACGCTCCTTGATCGCGCGGGCCGTACGGGGGTCGAGCGCGTCCCGCAGGGTGTCGCCGAGGAAGTTGAACGCCAGCACCACCGTAAGGATCGCCAGCCCCGGGAACGTCGCCACCCACCAGCTGTCGAACACCTCCACGCCCGAGGCCACCATCGCCCCCCACTCGGGGGACGGCGGCTTGGCCCCGAGGCCCAGGAACGACAGCCCGGACAGCAGCAGCAGCGCGGTGCCGATGTCCAGCGTGGCGAGCACGAGGATGGGGCCGGTCACGTTCGGCAGCACGTCCACGCGCAGCGACCGCCACACCGAGAAGCCCAGCAGCCGCCCGCTCAGCACGAACTCCCGCTCGCGCACCCCCAGCACCAGCCCCCGGGTGACGCGGGCGTACGCGGGCCAGGCCACGACCAGCACGGCCAGCACCGCGTTCGTCAGGCTGGCGCCCAGCGCGGCGGCCACCACCATGGCCAGGATCACGGTCGGGAACGCGAACACCAGGTCCGCCAGCCGCATGATCGTCTCGTCGACCCACCGGCCGAAGTACCCGGCGCAGGCGCCGAGCAGCCCGCCGATCAGCACCGACAGCACGACCAGCAGCAACGTCAGCGGGATCGACACCCGGGCCCCGTACATGACGCGGCTCAGGATGTCGCGGCCGAGCTGGTCGGTGCCGAACCAGTGCCCGGGCCCCGGCGGCGCGAGCCGCGGCAGGTCCTGGGCGAGGGGGTCGTGCGGCGCCAGCATGGGGGCGGCCAGCGCGATGACCAGCCAGGCCACCGCCAGCACGGCGCCGACCACGGCCAGCGGCTGCCGCCACGCCTCGGGCAGCCGGGCAAGCAGGCCCCTGCGGGCCAGAGGGTCCCGCCGTCTCATTGCAGCCTCACTCGGGGATCGATGACGCCGTACAGGACGTCCACGATCAGGTTGATGACCAGGTAGACGACGCCGACGACCAGGCCGACGCCCATGACGGCGGGCAGGTCGAGGGTGGTGGCGCTCTTGTACGCGTACTGCCCGACGCCGGGCCAGGCGAAGATCGCCTCGACCAGCACGGTGCCGGACAGCAGGCTGCCGAACGCCAGGCCCGCCACGGTGATGATGGGCACCAGGGCCGAACGCAGCACGTACCGGAAGAGGATCACCCGGCCGGGCAGGCCCTTGGCCCTGGCGGCGCGCACGTAGTCCTGCCCCAGCACCTCCAGCACCGCCGAGCGCGTGAAGCGGGTGAGCAGGCCGATCGTGTAGAGCGCCAGCACCAGCGCGGGCGTCACGAGGTGCCCGACCGCGGAGGAGAACACGTCCCACCGGCCCGCCACCAGCGCGTCCACGGTCTGCAGCCCGGTCACGGCCGGGACCGCGCCGTTGAGCGCCGCGTCCACCCGGCCGCTGCCCGGGGTGAGCTGCAGCCGGTAGAAGAACACGTAGAACGCCACCAGCGCCAGCCAGAACGTCGGGACCGAGATGCCGATGAGGCTCAGCACGCGCAGCGCGTGGTCCGACAGCCGGTCCCGGCGCAGCGCGGCGATCACGCCGAACGCCACGCCCAGCACCAGCGACACCAGGATCGCCGCCCCGGCCAGCTCCAGCGTCGCCGGGACGAACTCGGCCAGGTCCTGGCTGACCGGCCGGTGACTCTGCTGGCTGCTGCCCAGGTCGCCGTGGAGCACGCCCTGGAGGTGCAGCACGTACTGCTCCCAGAGCGGCTTGTCCAGGCCGTGCTCGGCCCGCCACTGGGCCACGATCGCCGGATCGCCCAGCGCCCGCTGGCCGAGGTTCGCGGCCACGGGGTCGCCGGGCACCAGGTTCGTCAGGACGAACGTGACGAGCGTGATGCCCCAGGCCATCAGGACCGCGAGCAGGATGCGCCGGATCAGGAAGCGGACGAGCGGATGGGCCCGTCTCGCTCGGCTCCGGCGGGGTTCGCCCGGGATGTCGGACACCTGCGAGGCTCCCTTACTTCACGCCGAGGTCGGCCACGTCCACCGTCCACACCGGGTGGTACTCGAGGCCGGTCACCGACGCCGCCGTCACGATGTTCTGGCTGGGCTGGATCAGCGGGACGAACGGGCCGGAGGCGTTCAGCTTGGTCTGCACGTCCACGTAGGCGGCCTTGCGGGCGTCGTCGCCGATCGCCGTGGCGGCCTTGTCACCGGTGGCCTCGATCTCCTTGGCCGCCCCCGCCTTCCAGCCGGCCCGCAGACCCACCGTCTTGCCCGGCAGGAACGCCAGGTAGTCGCTCGGGTCGGGGTAGTCCGGGCCCCAGTACCACAGGCCCATCTCCTCCTTGCCGTTGCGGTAGTTGTCCAGGGCCGTGGTGACCGGCGCGGGCTGCAGGTCGACCGTGATGCCGACCTCCTTGAGGTTGGCCTGGATGCGCTCGGCCAGCGGCTGGAAGGACAGGCCGTTGACGGTCAGCTCGCTCGGGTACTCCAGCTTGACGGTCGGGTTCGACACGCCGCTGGCGGCCAGCGCCGCCTTGGCGCCCTCGACGTCCCGCTTGGCCGCCTGGTCGGCGGGCAGCGCGCCGAGCAGCTGCGACGGGATGATGCCCGGCGCCTGCGCCGAGCCCTCGCCGGCCAGCTCCAGCAGCCCCGCGTAGTCGACGCCCTTGCGGACCGCCTCGACGAACTTGGGGTTCGTCGTCGTCTTGCTGATCGCGGAGTCCTGGTTGGCCAGCAGGAAGATGACGTTCGCCGAGGCGGTCTTCTTGACCTGCAGGGTCGCGGGCATGCCGGTGACCTGGTCGCCGGACAGGTTGAGGGCGATCTGGCTGTCGCCGCGCTGGACGTTCAGCTTCTGCGTGGCGGCCTCGACGTTGCGGATGACGACCTTGTCGTAGGCGGGCTTGGTGCCGTAGTACTTGGGGTTCGCCTTGAGCGTGACCTGGCTGCTCACGTTGAACGACTCGATCTGGTACGGGCCGGAGCCCGCCGAGGCCGAGTTCAGGTACTGCTCGGCCTTGTCCTGGGCGTCCGTGGTGGCGCCGTGCTCCTTGGCGACCTTGCTGTTGAGGATGCCGAGGGCCGGGTTCGGCAGGATGTACGGCAGCGCCGGGTTGGCCGCCTTGGACGTCAGCGTGATCGTCGAGTCGTCGGTCTTGGCGACCTCGACACCGTCCAGCAGGAACGACGGCGTGCCCTTCATGTCCCGCACGCGCGTCAGCGAGAACACCACGTCGTCCGCGGTCAACGGCGACCCGTCCGCGAACGTGGCGCCCTTCTTCAGCTTGAGCGTCAGGATCTTGCCGTCCTTGCTCAGCTCGTACGACTCCGCGAGCGCGGGCACCGGCTTGGTCACGTCGGCGCCGTCGAACGTCAGCAGCGTCTCGTAGACGGCCTTGCCGACGATCAGGCCCGTCGGCTCGTACGTGCGGCCCGGGTCGGCCGTCTTGAGGTCGAAGGACGTGTCGATGACGAGGGTCTTGCCCCCACCGCCGGACGCGGCGGGAGTCTGGGAGCCGCCGCCGCTACCGCAGGCGGCCAGGGCGAGTGCACCGGCGAGCAGCACAGCCGCCGTCTGCGAGCGGGTCGCCATGATGGGTCCTCCAAGATTTGGACGTTCGGCAGGAAGATGTCGAGGATTGTGCGGCAGAACGTCCAGGCACTGTGCGGTCGGTGAGACGTATATAAAGGTCAGTGAGGTAATGATGAGTGAAATTTCCAGAAATGGTGTCGGCGGCGGCGGTCAGCCTGGACGGATCGGCATCGGTCTCGAGCTTGACGACATCCACATGAAGATCCTCGAGGTCCTGCGCGAGAACGGCAGGATCTCGGTGGCCGCGCTGGCCGAACGGGTGGGCATCTCCCGCGCGAACGCCTACACGCGCTTCGAGGCGCTGCGCGCCGACGGCGCGATCAAGCGTTTCACCGCCGAGATCGACCACGTGCGGGCCGGGCTCGGCATCACTGCCCTGATCTTCGTGACCGTACGCCAGCAGATGTGGAAGCAGTTCAGGGCCGAGCTGGCCCGGATGCCGGAGGTGGAGTACTGCGCGATCACCACCGGGCAGCACGACGCCATGATCCAGGTGCGCGTGTCCGACGTGGCCGCCGTGCACACCATGGTGACCGACCGGCTGGCCAACATCCCGGCGGTCAAGGCGACGGAGACCGTGTTCATCCTGGACGAGGTGCTGAAGCGGCCGTACGTGCTGCCCAGCGACCGAGACCGTGATCGCGACCGGGGCCGTCCGGCGCGGCGGCCCGTCCAGGAGGGGGCGCAGGGCGGCGTGCCGCTCGGCAAGATGCGCTTCGTCGGCGCCGCCGAGGGCCGCGCCGCCCTCCGCAAGGACGACTGAGTGATCAGCCGACCTCCCTGCACACGCTCACGTGCACCGTGTCGTCCCCGTCGAAGCTGAACTCCTCCACCAGGCGCAGCAGCCCGTCGTCCCCCTTCTCGATGCGGCTGCTGCTCTGGCCGCCCGCCTTCCCGCCGGCCTTCAGCGCGTGCGCGTACGAGATCGCCACCTGGGCGTCGTCACGCATGCCCACGAAACGCCCGTGGGTCACGGTGTCGCCGGAGTAGCTGCCCCACACCACCCCGTCGGACTCCTGGTACAGGAACTCCGTCGGGCTGTCCGGGTCGACTGCGCTCGCGGTCGAGCTCACCATCACGAATTTGCGGCCGTTGAGATTCACGCCCGTCATGGTGGCCCACATTCCCGAAATATCAGCATCCGTCTGGACGGATCGTGAGGAGAGCGGTCAATGATCGACAATCCGTCCAGCCGGGATCGTCACCCTGGGGACCCGTACGCGAACCCTTCCATGGAGGAGGCCCGCCACCGCGGACCATGCAAAACCTGCGCAGTCTCGCCAGAACGGCTACCAGCGCGTCACGGCCGCTCCGGACCGCTGGGCCTTCACCGTACACGACGGCCCCCTCCTCGTCCTCAAAGCCTGGCAAACCCGCTCTGACCAGGTTCGACGGCCGGTGGACAGGAAAGGGGGCGCGGGAGAGGGCCTCGCCGCGGGGCCGCTGCTTCCGTAAGAAGAGGAGACGGCATGTCTTCTTCTGCCACGCACCGTGCCGTACAGGTCGCCGAGCCCGGCGGAGACATGTCTCTGGTCCGGGTGGACACCCAGGAGCCGGGCCCGGGCCAGGTACGGGTCACCGTCGAGGCGTGCGGGGTGTGCCACTCCGACGCGCTGATCATCGCCGGACACATCCCGGGCACCACGTACCCCGTCACGCCGGGTCACGAGATCGCGGGACGCATCGACACGATCGGCGCCGACGTCGCCGGCTGGTCCGTCGGTGATCGCGTGGCGGTCGGCTGGTACGGAGGCAGCTGTGGCCACTGCGACGCCTGCAGGGAGGGCGACGGCATCCTCTGCCCCGAGCTCCAGGTGCCGGGTGTCGCGTACGCCGGCGGGTTCGCCGACTCCGTCGTGGTGCCGGCCGTCGCCCTGGCCGCGGTCCCGGACGAGCTCACGGCGGTGGAGGCCGCGCCCCTGGCCTGCGCCGGCGTGACCGTGTACAACGCGCTGCGGCGCAGCTCCGCGCGCTCCGGCGACACCGTGGCGATCCTCGGTCTGGGAGGCCTGGGGCACCTGGGTGTCCAGTTCGCCGCGAAGATGGGCTTCGACACCGTCGCGATGGCCCGCGGCCCCGAGAAGGCGTCGCTGGCCCACAAGCTCGGCGCGGCCCACTACATCGACACCGCCGCCGAGAACATGGCCGACGCGCTGCAGGCCCAGGGGGGAGCCAAGGTGGTGCTGGCGACGGTGACCAACGCCGCGGCGATGTCCGGGACGATCGACGGGCTGGGCCGCCGCGGCGAGCTCATCATCGTCGGCGTCGACACGGAGCGGCTGGACATCACGCCCCTGCAACTCGTGAACGCGGCCAGACGGGTGCACGGGCACGCTTCCGGCATCGCGGTCGACACCCAGGACACCATGAGGTTCGCCGCCCGGAACGGCGTCCGGGCGTGGACCGAGGAGGTCCCGCTGGAGGAGGCCGGTGCGGCGTTCCAGAAGATGCTCTCCGGCCGGGCCCGCTTCCGCATGGTGTTGACCACGGGTAACTGATCACGGTGGCCGGGCTTGAGCGGCGGGCTCGCTTTGTCACAGGTGCCGGTGCTTTCTATGCTCGGCGTGTGCTGGGGAGAGACGACGAGAGCGAACTGCTTGAGTCGTTGCTGCGGCACGCCGCCGAGGGACGCGGCGGCGGAGCGATCCTCCACGGCGAGCCGGGGATCGGGAAGACCGCGCTGCTGTCACACGCCACGGAGCGGGCCGCGGGGTTCCGGGTGCTCCGCGCGGTGGGCGTCGAGCCGGAGGCCGATCTCGCGTACGCGACGCTGCACCAGCTCCTGCTCCCCCTGCTCGGGCGGGCCCACGAGCTGCCGGACCCGCAGGCGCAGGCTCTGCGCGTCCTGTTCGGGCGCGCGCACGGCACGCCACCCGATCCGTTCCTGGTGGGTCTGTCGACCCTGTCGCTGCTGTCCCTGGCGGCCGGGGAGAAGCCGGTGTTGTGCGTCGTCGACGACGCGCACTGGGCCGATCGGCCGACGCTGAAGACCCTGGCGTTCGTCGCCCGCCGGCTGGACGACGAGCCCATCGCGGTGGCGCTGGCCGCGCGCGCCGACGAGGGCCACAGCACCGAGCTGCCCGACCTGCGCCGCATCCCGCTCGCGGGCCTCGAACCCGAAGCGGGCAGGGCGCTGCTCGCCGGGCGCGCGGGCGGGCGGCGCCTCAGCGAGGGTGAGCAGGACCGTCTGCTGGCCGTCACCGGGGGCAATCCGCTGGCCCTGCTCGAGCTTGCGGGAAGGAGGATCCCGCCGGAGGGGACACCGGAGCCGCCGGCCATGACCGACCGGCTGCAGCGGTCGTTCCTGGCCAGGATCCGGGCACGGCACGTCGAATCACTGCCGCTGCTCCAGCTGATCGCCGCCGACGGCTCGGGCAGCGTCGAGACCATCGAGAAGGCGGCCACCTCCATGGGGATCGCCGCCGACCTGCTGCACCGCGCCGAGCTCGACGAGCTGCTGACCTACGACGGGCCGCGGCTGGCGTTCCGGCATCCGCTGATCCGATCAGCGGTCTACCACAGCGCCACGGGCAACCGGCGCGTCGCGATCCACCGCGCCTTCGCCGCGGCCTTCGACACCCCGGTCGACCAGCACCGCCATGCCTGGCACCTCGGGCAGGCCGCCGTCGGGCACGACGAGCACGCCGCCGACCAGCTCGAGCACTCGGCCGAACAGGCGGCCCTGCGCGGGGGCCCGGCCGCGGCCATGGCCTCGCTGTCGCGGGCGGCCGAGCTCACGGTCGACGGCCCGCGCAGGGGACGGCGGCTGTGGACCGCCGCGCACGCCGCCGCCCAGGGCGGGTTCACCGCCGCGGCTGCCGAGCTGCTGGATCAGGCCGAGCGCGAGCCCTCCCTGGAGGAGACGGACCGGATCTCCGTGGCCGTCATGCGAGCCATCGTGGCCGAGTTCGCCGGCTCGCCCGATGACGCGATGGACCTGATCAAGCCCTGGATCCCACGCGTCCTGCGGATCGACCGGCGCCGCTTCGCCCCGACCGTCGCGATGTACGGCAACCTCGGTGTCCGCGCCAACCGGCCACAGGCCTGGGCCGACCTCGCCGGCTGGCTCGACGAGATCGGGCCGGCCCCGGACGACTCGGACGACCCGGAGGACGCGATGCTCCTGCTCCTTCGGAACGCCGGCCGGGCACGAACAGGCCGCGATCCAGGACCGGCCGTACGCGACCGCGCGGTGATCGAGTCGCTCACCGATCCGATCACGATGACCCTGGCCGGGTCGATCACCCGCGCGCTCGGCGACCATGAGCTGAGCGGGCGCCTGTTCCGCAACGCCGGGCAACTGGCACGCAACAGCGGCGCCCTCGGCGCGCTCGCGTGGAACCTCGAGTACCAGGCGGCTGACGAGATCTCGCGCGGCAGGCTGGGGCTCGCCGAGGCCCACGCCGAGGAGGGCTGCCAGTTCGCCGCCGAGGTCGGCCAGCCGAACACGGCATGCCGCAACCGAGGGCTGCTCGCGCTGTCCGCGGCCATCCGGGGCCGGGCTGACGCCGGTGAGCTGGCCTCCGGCGTGCTGGCCGAGGCGAGCGACCGCGACCTGGCCGACGCCATGTTCTACGCCAGGCGGGCGCTCGGGCTCATCGAGCTGGTCGCCGGCAGGCATCGCGAGGCCGTACGGCACTTCGGGGCGGTCGGTGCCTGGGACGCCGACGCGCCCCCGGATCTCGTCATGGCCATCGTCCCCGACCTCGTCGAGGCCCTGGTCCGCGCCGGCGAGCGGGATCGGGCCGCCGCGGCCGCGGCCCGCTACGCGCAGTGGACCGAACGCATCGCCTCGCCGGACCTGGGCGCGCTCGCGGCCCGCTGCCAGGCGCTGGTCCGCACCGACGGCGGCGCCTATGCCCACTACGCCGAGAGCCTGCGGCTGCATGCCAGGTCGGACGCTCCGCTGGAGCACGCCCGGACGGAGCTGCTGTTCGGCGAGCAACTGCGGCGTGACCGGCGACGTTCCGAGGCTCAGGAACACCTGCGCGCCGCGGCGGAGACCTTCCGCCGCATCGGCGCCCTCACCTGGGCCGAGCGCGCGCTGGGCGAGCTGCGCGCCACCGGGGAGTCGGCCCGGACCCGCGCGCCCGAGGCGGACACGCTGAGCACGCTCACCCCACAGGAGCTGCGCATCACGCTGGCCGTCGGAGAGGGGCTGACCAACCGGGAGATCGCCGGGCAGTTGTTCCTCAGCCCACGCACCGTGGACTACCACCTGCGCAAGGTCTTCCAGAAGGCCGGCATCACCTCGCGGGCCGAGCTCATGCGGCTGGTCCTCGCCGAGCGATCCGCCTGAGACCGGCGATTTCACTGATTCGGCGGCCACCTGGGCCTTCCTAACGTGGGGGCGTCAATTCCCTCGCGGGTCATGACGATGTCGGCCGGTGCGGCACACGAGTGCCCGCGCCCGCAAGCCCATCGTCGGCCCTGGAGCGGGCCGGACGGCTCGCTCCCAGAACATTCACCGAAGGAACACGTTCATGTCTTCCGCGGATATCGACGACGACCGGCGCGCCGGTCTCAAGCAGTGGCTCGGCCTGGTGGTGCTGGTCCTGCCCGCCATGTTGCTGTTCATGATGCTCACCATCCTGTTCCTGGCCATTCCCCAGCTGGCCGCGGAGCTCCGGCCGACCAGCACCCAGTCTTTGTGGATCATCGACATATACGGGTTCCTGATGGCCGGGCTGCTGGTCACCATGGGCACGCTGGGCGACAGGATCGGTCATCGCCGATTGCTGATCGCCGGCGCGGTCGTCTTCGCCCTGGTCTCGCTGGCCGCCGCGAACACCTCCGACCCCGCTCTGCTGATCCTGTGGCGAGCCGTCCTGGGCGTCGCGGCCGCCACCCAGATGCCCGCCACCCTGGGCCTGATCTTCGCCACGTTCGCCGACGCGCGGCAGCGGGGAGTCGCCGTCGGCGTGTGGTCGGGCGGCATCTCGGTGGGCACCGGCCTCGGCCCCGTGCTCGGCGGGGCGCTGCTGGAGACGTACTCCTGGCGTGCGGCGTTCCTGGTGGCCGTGCCGGTCATGGTGGTGGTGGCGATCGGCGCCCTCCTGCTGCTGCCCGACAACCGCAATCCGGCGGCGGGCCGGCCCGATCTGTTCAGCGTGGCGCTGTCGCTGGCGACACTGCTGCCCGTCGTCTACGGCGTCAAGGAGCTGGGCAAGGCCGGCACTCTCGCGACGGCGCTGGTGAGCATCGTGGTCGGGCTGGCGTTCGGAGGGTGGTTCGTGCTGCGCCAGCTGCGGCTGCCGGAGCCGCTGCTGGATGTGCGGCTGTTCGCCCACCGCGCGGTCAGCGGTGCGCTGGGCGTCTTCCTGCTGGCCGCGATCGCGCTCGGCGGCGTGTACCTGCTGGTCACCCAGTATCTGCAGCTGGTGGAGGGGCTCTCCCCGCTGCAGGCGGGGCTGTGGGTGCTGCCGGGGGCGGCCCTGCTGGTGCTGGTCTCGACGGTCTCCCCGATCCTGGTACGGCGGGTCCGCCCGGGGTATCTCATCGCGGCCGGACTGGTCGTACAAGTGATCGGCTACCTGATGCTCACCCAGGTCGGCGCCGTCGGCGGACTGCCGCTGCTGGTCGCGGGCTTCATGGTGCTCTATCCGGCGGTCGCGCCGTCCATGGCGCTGACCACCAACCTCGTCGTGGGCTCTGTGCCGCCGCAGAAGGCGGGCGCGGCCTCCGGGCTCGCGACAACCTGCAGCGACCTGGGCATCTCGCTCGGCATCGCCATCATCGGGAGCATCGGCGCCGCCGTCTACCGTAGCCGGATCAGTGGCGAACTGCCCGGCGGCCTGCCGCCGGAAGCCGTCGCGGCCGGCAGCGACAGCCTCGACGGCGCGGTCTCGGCGGCACGGGGGTTGCCGGGCGAGCTCGCCGCGCAGGTCCTCGCCCCCGCTCGTGAGGCCTTCGCGAGTGGGCTCAACGTGGCGGCCGTCGTCGCGGCGGTCATCGCGGGCGGCGCGGCGATCCTCGCGCTCCTCCGGCTGCGCCACATCCCGCCCACCGGCTGAGAAGGGAATTCACCATGGTGTCGATCCGTCGCGCGACGGCCGACGACGCGGCGACCGTTCACGGCTTGCTGCGTGAGCTCGCTGAACACCAGAATCAGGGGGCCGCGATCACCGTGAGCGTAGATCGCATGGAAGAGCTGCTCCGGCGTCCCGAGATCACCTATTTGATCGCGGAGAGGGATGGACGGGCGATCGGGTACGTGTCCTGGCTCGAGAGGGTCAGCCTGTGGTCGGGCGGCGACTATCTCGCGCTCGACGACCTCTACGTGCGCGCTGGAGAACGCGGCCACGGGGTCGGGGAACGGCTGATGCGGGCGGTCTCCGCCGCTTCGGACGGCAAGGTGATCCGCTGGGAGGTCGCCGAGACCAACGTGGCGGCACAGCGGTTCTACCAGCGCATCGGGGCCGGCCTGGTCTCCAAGAAGATCTGCCGATGGCAGGAGGTGGAGTCCCGCGCCGCCGGGGAGCCATGATGGGTCCGCGGGCCAAGCAGGCGCTTGGCCCGCGGAGGCTGGGGGAGTGGGGTGGTGGCCGGACCCCGGAGTCGCGCGCTGTGCGGCGAGCGGTGCGGCTCAGTGGGGGAGCACTCCGTTCGCGAGGACCTGGCGGTAGGCGGTCACGCGGTCCTCGGCACTGTCCAGGCAGCAGCTGGAGCATTTCACCGCTTCGTCGGAGGTGTAGTAGAGGCAGCACGTGTTGCGCAGGTAGAACAGCCCTTCGCGATCGCCCTCTCGCAGTCTGATCACTTCGCCGAGCTTTTCCAGGCCGCCGGTGGAGGCGGCGAGGAACTCCTCGTAGGCCCGGTGCAGCCGATCGACGTCGCCGCCGAGTCGGCTTGCGATGCAGAATGCCGCCGCGCACCCGTGCGCCACTCCGCCATGGAGCTGGCGTAGGCCCGCCCGGGTGCGCGTGCGCATGGCGTGCGCGAGCGGGAGGAGATGCTCGTCGAGCACCCAGGAGACAAGCGTGTCGACGGGCGCCTCCACGGCGTTCGGCTCGCGTAGCGCGACCGCCTCGAACCCGTGGTGCTCGGAGAGCCGGATGGCGACGTTGTGCGGTCGCATGTCCACGACCACCCGGTCGAGCGCCCAAGCCAGCAGCGCGGACGCGGTCACGGTGCCCGCGTACACGGCCATGACGGTCAGTGCGGTGGCGTGATCCGACTTCTGGCCGCTGGCCACCCGCTCGGCTTCGAGTACACGGGAGAGTTCGTCCGATGAGGAGTCGAGCAGCCGGTCGCATGCGATCCAGCCGTCGTGCGGCGTCAGGCCACGTTCAAGCCGGAAGCGGTCCCCGAACGACTCCAGCCGCGAAAAGACATCCATCACTGCACAACCGCACTACGTATCGCCATAGTAGAGGATGATACCCATAACGGGTATATGGTTTCCAGGGCCGGGCGACCGCTCCAGGCCCCGGTCGCCGGCCCCGGGGAACTGCACGGTGAACTCATGTGGAAGCCTGGAGGAGCTGGGTCGTATAGGCGTGGGACGGGGATCGGGCCAGGTCGTCGGCCGGGCCGTGCTCGACGACACGGCCTGCCTGGAGGACCAGGATGCGATCGCACGACTGGACGGCCTCGCCCAGGTCGTGGGTGACGAGCAGGACGGCCAGGCCGCGTTCGACGGCCAGGGATCGCAGCGTGGTGGCGATCCCCGCGCGGGTGGAGACGTCCAGCATGGAGGTGGCCTCGTCCGCGATGAGCAGCGCGGGGCTGCCGGCGAGAGCTCGGGCGATGGACACCCGCTGGCGCTGGCCGCCGGACAGCTGGCCGGGGAAACGGGCGAGGAACTCGGAATCGTCCGGCAGCCCGGCGGCGGTCAGCGACTCCCGGACGTGGCCGAGCCGCTCGCCCCGGGGCACTCCGGCCACCGCCAGCGGCTCGGCCACCAGCGCCGCCACCCGCATGCCAGGATGGAGCGAGTCGTAGGGGTCCTGGTGGACGAAGCCGATCCGTCGTCGCAGGCGGCGCAGTGCACGCCCCGCCGTCAGCTCCCGGCCTTCGAGCGTCACGCGACCGGCGGTCGGTTTGATGAGACCGAGCAGAATCCGGGCGAGCGTGCTCTTGCCCGATCCGCTCTCGCCCACGAGGCCGACGATCTCGCCCGCGCTGATCTCGAGGTCGACGTCGCGCAGCGCGTCCACGACACGTGAGCGGGCGCGGTAGGTGTGCCGGATGCCTGACGCGCTGACCACGGTGCTCCCCGACGGGCTGTCGACGCGGGGCACGTTCGGGTAGGAGGGGTGGTCCGGCTCGTCGTGACGGTGGCAGGCGACCTGCGCCTCTCCGCGTGCGATCAAGGGCGGCGTCTCCTCGCGGCAACGGTCGACGGCGAGCGGGCAGCGGGCCGCGAACGCGCAGCCGGCCGCGACGTGCCCGAGGGCGGGCGCGGATCCGGGGATGCTGCCCCAGGCGACCTCGCGGTCGGCGACGGGGGTCGCGCTGAGCAGTCCTGCGGTGTAGGGGTGGGCGGAGGCCGGGGACAGCGCGCGAGCCGGGCGGACTTCGGCGAGGCGGCCCGCGTACATGATGGCGACGCGGTCGGCGTACGGCAGCAGCCCGGCCAGGTCGTGCGAGACGATCAGCATGCTGGTGCGGAGCCCGGCCAGGAGGGCGAGGACCTGCCGCTGGGTGATGGCGTCCAGCCCGGTGGTGGGTTCGTCCGCGACCAGCAGGTCCGGCTCGCCGGCCAGGGCGAGCGCGATGGCCACCCGCTGGCGTTGCCCGCCGGACAGCTCGTGCGGATATGACCTGAGCATCGTCCGCTGGAGCCCGACGCGGTCGAGCAGGTCGGCGGGCTGGGCCGTGCCGCCGTGCAGGGTGAGCATCTCGGCGAGCTGGGCACCGATGCGATGCACGGGGCTGAGTCCGGTCATCGCGCCCTGCGGCACGGTGGCGACGCGGGTGCCACGCACACCTGTCCAGTCGGTCCGTCCGACCAGTTCGTGTTCGCCCAGCAACGCGGATCCGCCGGCCTGCGATGTGGAGGGGAGCAGGCCGAGCAGGGTGCGGGCCAGCGAGGTCTTGCCGCAGCCGCTCTCGCCGACCAGCGCCAGGATCTCGCCGTCGGCGATGTCGAGGTTGACGTGCGAGACCGCGGCCAGGCCGCCGTACCGGACGGTCAGGTCACGTACTTTCAAGGTCATCGGGCAGCCTCCCGCAGGGCAGGGTTGAGCCGTTCCTCCACCGCGACGCCGATCAGGGCGAGGGAGAGCACTGTGAGCGTGATGGCGGCGCCGGGCGGCAGCGCCCACCACAGCCAGGCGTCGGACAGGAAGACGCCGTTGGTCTGCACCCAGTAGAGCGTGGTGCCCCAGCTCGGCGAGGTCGGGTCGCCGAGGCCGAGGAAGGACAGGGTGGCGTCGTAGATGATGGCGACCTTCGCGGTGCGGACGAAGACCGGGATGAGCAGCGGCCCGATGAGGTACGTGCCGTGGCGGGCCAGCAGCCACCAGGCCGGTGCGCCCATGGCCCGCGACACCTCCAGATGGCCGCGGGACCAGGCGGTGAGCACCCCGGCTCGGAGCACGCGGGCGGGGACCGGCCACAGGATGAGCGCCAGGATCGCCGCCCGTATGCCGAAGGACTGGCCGAGGAAGGCGGCCGCCAGGATGTAGAGGATCAGCTCGGGCAGGATCAGCAGGACGTCCGCGCCGCGCATCAGCGAGACCGACAACCAGCGCGGGCCGATCCCGGCGGCGCCGCCGATGATCGCGGCCAGCAGCGTGGTGCAGACGGCGACGATGAACGCCAGCCCCAGGGACGTGCCGGCGCCCACGATGAGCTGGTCGAGCAGGTCCCGGCCGAGATCGTCGGAACCCAGCGGCAGGCCTGCCCGCGGCGGTGCGTACGGCTCGGCCACTCGCTCGCGTCCCGCACCGTCGGGCAGGGCGGCTCCGTACGCCGCGATGGCGACGATCGCGACGAGGACGCCGACGCCGATCACTCCTTGCGCGCCGAGCAGGTTCCGGCGCGGCGCCTTGAGGAACATCATCTCCGGTCTCCGGTTCTGGCACGGGGATCCAGCAGCGGGTACGTCGCGTCGGCCAGCGCGTTCATGAGCACCACCATGACGGTGAGCACCAGGAACGCCCCCTGCATGAGCGGGTAGTCGCGGGCGGTGATCGCGTCGAAGGTGAGCCGCCCGAGCCCGGGATAGGCGAAGACGGTCTCGACCACGATGGCCCCGGCGGCCAGGAAGCCGATCTCCAGCATGAGGATCGTGTGCACGGGCAGCAGCGCCGGGCGCAGGGCGTGCCTGCGCACGAGCCTGCCGTACGGCACTCCGCGGGCGTGGGCGTGCTGCACCGGCTCGCTGGTCAGGACGGTGAGCAGGGACGAGCGGGTGTAGAGGAACAGATATCCCATGCCGGTGACGGTCAGCGTCGTCACCGGAAGGACCAGGTGCTGCAGGACCCCGCCGACCGTCACCCCTTCCGGCCCGGACACGCCGTAGGTGGGCAGCAGCTGGAGCTTCACCCCGAACAGGACGATCAGCAGCATGCCCAGCCAGAACTGCGGGACCGAGTCGGCGACCACGGCCGCGCCGAGCAGCCCGGAGCCCTTGCCCCGGCGGCGACGCAGGGCGCCCGCGACGCCCAGCGTCACCCCCAGGACGGCGGTCACCGCAGTGCTGGTGCCCACCAGGAGCAGCGTCCACGGCAGCGCGTCCGCCAGCGCCTGGGTGACGGGACGGCCATCCGACAGCGAGGTGCCGAGGTCCAGGGTGAACACGCCGGTCAGGTAGTCGAGGAACTGCTGGGGGAGCGGCCGGCCGAAGCCGTACTGCGTGGCGATCTGCGCGCGCTCGTCGGCGGTCAGCCTGGCCAGCGCCTCCGGGCTGCCGAACAGCTTGAGCGGGCCACCCGGGAGCGCCCGGGGGAGCGCGAAGTTGAGCGTGAGCGCGACCAGCAGCACCGACAGGTATTCGGCCAGCCTGCCGGCGATGTAGCGGGGGTAGCCGCGGCGGACGGCCTGGACGGCCGTCATCCGAGCCGGTAGTCGACGAGGGAGAACTTGTTCAGCGCGCCGGAGCCGTTCTGCCAGGTCCAGTTGCTGTAGACGTCCTTACGGAAGGCGTAGGCGCCGTTGCGGTAGTACAGGGTGAGGAACGGCAGCTGCTCCGCTATCTGGGCCTGGAGCTTCTTGGCGGCCTCCGTTCTGGCCTCCATGGTGGGTGCGGCGGTCATGGTGGCGATCGTCTCGTCGACGGCCGGGCTCTTGAAGCCGACGACATTGAGGCTGCCGTCGTCCGGGTCGGAGGCCAGGAGCTGGGCGATGGTGCCGCTGCTGAGCATGACGGGAGCGGACCAGCCCCACATGGACATGTCGTAGTTGCGGCCCTTCCGGACGTCGTAGTCGGGCCAGACCTTGGCGTCGAGGGAGTCGGAGTCGAGCGAGGTGACCTTCACCGCGACGCCTGCGTTCTTGAGCATGTCGCGGATCAGCTCGGCGCTACGCAGCCGGTCCGTGGAGGCGCTCTGCACCAGCAGCTCGTACGACATGGGCTTGCCGTCCAGCACCCGGATCCCGTCCGGTCCCGGCTTGGCGCCGAGAGCGTCGAGCTCCCGCTTGGCGGCCTCGGCGTCGAAGATCGGCGGGAGCCGGTCTCCCTTGATGGGCGACTCCGCGTGGATGAAGCCGGGGTTGCCCGGGGTGCCCTGGCCGAGCAGCGCCGTCTTGACCAGATCCGCCGTGTCGATGGCCTTGGCCAGAGCCCGGCGTACCTCGGGGCGGTCGAACGGCGGTCTGGTCGTGTTGAACGCCAGCAGCGTGGAGGCGAACTCGGTGCCCTTGACCACGCCGATGCCCGGCTGCCTTTCCAACGTCGCGAGCTGCTGCGGGGGCACGATGCGCGTGGACATGTGCACCTCTCCGGTGCGCAGGGCGGCGAACTGGGTGGACTCCTCCGGGATCACGGCCACCTTGATCGAATCCACTTTGGGCTTGCCCAGGGCATAGGCGGGGTTGGCCGTGAGGGTGTAGCCGCGGGCGTTGTCGTACTGGGTCAGCTTGTACGGCCCGCTGCCGACGGCTTTGTCCACCCCTGCCGTGCTCACCTTCTGCACCGACTCCCACAGGTGCTTGGGAAGGATCGCCATGTCGGCCAGGATCCGGCGCGGAAACTCGGGGTCGGGCGCCTTGAGCGTCATGGTCACGACGTCGCCACTGGCGCTGACCTTCGCGATCGGGCGGACGTCGACCGACGAGTCGCCCTCCATGTTCTTGCGGTAGAAGTCGACGCTGAACACCACGTCGTCCGAGGTGAGCGGCTTGCCGTCGTGCCAGGTGACGCCCGGCCGGAGCGGCAGGGTGAACGTCTTGTTGTCGGAGGTCTTGATCTCTTTTGCCAGGAGCGGCGCGACGCCGTCGGCCCGCACGATCACCAGCGTGTCGAAGAGCAGCTTCACCAGGTTGTTGCCCGGGTAGCCGGTCTGGTTGGTGAACGGCGTGAGCGTGCCCTCGTCAGAGGAGATGGCGATGGTGATGCTCTTGGCCTGCCGGGTGCCGGGGGCGCTGGGTGTCGTGCCGGTGCTGGATCCGCATGCCGTGAGGAGCGCGAGGGAGAGCAGCGCAGCCGTGGTTCGGTGGTACAACAAAACCTCCGGGGGGTATATGAGGTGCAGGGTGACCCCATCGGGGAGGGCGTGCGTTTCACGTGACTCTATAGGTCCGCTACGTAGATGCAAGCCCCATTGTGTAAACACCGTAATTCGCATTGAGCTGCGATGACGTGCCCGCCTGGGCTTCTTCGATCAGCGCTCGTGCATGGGGTGGGCAGGAAACCTACTATGCCGACTAATAGTTGGGGCAGCGGTTGACCTTGGTCGCCCGCCTGGGCTCAGGCTCGGCTTGGAATACGGTAGGGGGGTATGGTACGTTCAAGGAGTCGGAAGGGGGAGACATGGTCGGATACAGCGGTAGCAAGCAGGACCAGTTGCGGCGGCTGCGCCGGATCGAGGGTCAGGTGCGGGGGTTGCAGCGGATGGTCGAGGACGACAAGTACTGCATCGACGTGCTGACGCAGGTGTCGGCGGCCACCAGTGCTCTGCAGTCGGTCGCGATCTCCCTGCTGGAGGATCACCTGGCGCACTGTGTCGCCGAGGCCGCCGCTCAGGGCGGGCCGGAGGCTCAGGCGAAGGTCAAAGAGGCTTCCGACGCCATCGCGCGGCTCGTTCGTTCCTGACAGACAGCACTGGAGAGGGTTGATCGATATGGCTACTGCTACGTACACCGTCACGGGTATGACCTGCGGGCACTGCGTGAGTTCGGTGAAGGAGGAGGTCGGTGAGGTGTCCGGGGTTACCTCGGTGGAGGTTGACCTGGCGAGCGGCCTGCTGACCGTGGAGAGTGACAGCCCCGTGGAGGCGGCGGACATCGTGGCCGCGGTCGAGGAAGCGGGCTACGAGGTGGCGAGTCGGTCATGAACGCGGCAACGAAGCTGGGTGCCTACGTCGTGGGGTTGGCCGTCGTCTTCGGCGGGGCCCTGGGCGTCGGGAACGCGGTGGGGGAGGTCGGCCCGGCCCCGGCGAAGCCGGAACACGGGGCGACCCATTCGACTCCCGCCGCTGAGAGTCATGGCGGTCATGCGGAGGCCACCGCAACAGCGAAGGGCGATACCCCTGGGGGGCTCCAAGTGTCCGAGAGTGGCTACACCCTCAACCCGTTGACCGCCGTCAAGCCCGGCGAACCCACGGATTTCCGTTTCACCGTGACGGGTCCGGACGGCAGGCCGGTGACTGACTATCAGGTCGAGCATGACAAGAAGCTGCATTTCATCGTGGTGTCGCGGGATCTGGCGAGCTTCCAGCATGTGCATCCGGATATGGCCGCCGACGGCGTGTGGTCGGTGAAGCTGACGCTGGATGACCCGGGTGCTTATCGGGCTTTCGCCGACTTCGCTCCCACGGGTGGGAGTGGCTTGACGCTGGGTGCGGATCTGCTGGTGGCGGGTGACTACAAGCCGCAGCCTCTTGCCCCGGTGGCTCGTACGGCTGAGGTGGACGGCTACACGGTTTCCCTGGCGGGTGATCTCGTGCCAGGCCAGGCGAGCAAGCTGACGCTGAGCGTGAGCAAGGACGGTAAGCCGGTGACCGACCTGCAGCCGTATCTGGGGGCGTACGGACATCTGGTGGCGTTGCGGGCCGGTGATCTGGCCTACCTGCACGTGCATCCGGAGGAGAGCGTGAAGGCGGGGCCGGAGATCACCTTCTACGCCGAGGTGCCCAGCGGCGGTGACTACCGGTTGTTCCTGGATTTCCAGCATGACGGCAAGGTCCGTACCGCGGACTTCACCGCTCAGGCCGGTACCGGACAGCCCAAAACCACGGCTGAGCCGAGCGCGAGCCCTTCTCACGGCAACGACTCGCATTGATCGCAGGACACGAGGAAAGGAGATGTGATGTCTTCCCTGACTGAAGGCAGGGCTGTCGAGCTGTCGATCGGTGGCATGACCTGCGCGTCCTGCGCGAACCGGATCGAGCGCAAGCTGAACAAGCTCGAGGGTGTGAGCGCGACGGTG